>CAVCMI010000037.1:0-70548 GCA_963603365.1 Oscillospiraceae bacterium | reverse complement strand
GGGAAGATTCAACTCCAAAATGCAACTACGCTCGTATAGCTTCATAAAAGCATTGTTTCGGCGTTTTGAATGCTAACTTTTTCCTCGGCCTCCGGTTTATTTTATATTGAATTTGTTGGATGTCGCTTTCGCTAAAATCTTTGAAATCTGCGCCCTTGGGGATATATTGCCGATAGAGTTTGTTCGTGTACTCTATCAATCCCTTTTCCCATGAGCAGTAAGGGTGTGCGAAAAACACATTAGTATCAAGAGCCTTTGCCAAAAGCTTATGCTCCGCAAATTCAGGGCCGTTGTCAGTAGTGATTGTCAGTACATGTTTCTTGTATGGCAACAACATTGCGACAACAGCTTCGCAAACGCCCTTGGCGTCCTTACCCTTCGGCAATTTCCTGATCATCGTATGCCCGGTAGACCTTTCTACAAGCGTGACCATGGCACCTTTGTTATTGCCCCCGACAATCAAGTCCATTTCCCAATCCCCGAACCTTTTCCCATTGGCGCAAACGGGGCGTTCATCGATGCTGACGCGGTCTTTTATGGGAAAGTGCTGACCGACAGGCTTTTTCCTGTGCTTGAGCGCATGGCGGCAGTGCCTGTATAAGTCACCGCCCTCGCTTTTGTCCTCACGGACGTATTGGTATATGCGTTCGACTGAGACCATGCTGTAGCCTTTTACTTTGCAATAGCCTACAATCTGCTCTAGAGACATCTGCTCTTTCCGCGCTCTATGCGGTTTTGGACTTCTCCTGTGAACTTACTGCACCGTCGCAATCGGCATTTCCGTGCTTCTGCCATTTCCTGAGCACACCCGAAGGTATATTTGCCTTTGGCATTCCTATTACGGCTCAATTCACGACTTATGACCGATTTGTCCTTTCCTATTGCAGCTGCTATATCTTTCTGCTTGCAGCCTTGCTTGTACATTGCGGAAATTGCATATCTTTGCTCTCGTGTTAAATGGCTCATATCTTTTTTTTTTTTGACAGAGGACAAAGATAGTCATTCACAGGCGGAAGAGAGAGGTTTTTCCTTTCTTTTCCGTTTCCTGTTTTTTATCCGTTCGTTTCTCGCTAAAAGTTGCATTTCTTATTTGAACCTACAAAAGCCACGAAATATTTGTCTTAGTGTACTGAGAATTTGCAAATTCGCCTACAAAAACACTTCCATCCCATTCACCTCAAATATGCACACGTCTCTTAATTGCCGGATTTCATTGCTGTCGCGGAGTTTCATTCGGCGCGTGCCTTTTGATAAAACAGGCGGCACCTCAGCAAAACATTCAAGAGTTGCTTGATGTTCTGCCTTCGGTTTGCACTGTTTTTGTAGAAGTCGTAGCGGAGGGAGATGCATCGGTGCCAGTGCTGGATCTCGCCGGAACGGGTCCAGAGAGTGAGGTCGAGGGGCTCGGGGCTGGACAGGATTTTTCTTAATGTACTGATGTGGATTGCTTGCATTTTAGGGACGAGTTAAGGGTGAAGTGGGAGGAGAGCGATCAGACAATGCGGAAAGCGCGACGATGCCTACAACGTGCGTTTGGGCGGCAAGGACGTTCACGGAGCCTTGGCAGAAGTCTCCATGTGAAAAAAACGAAAGGGGCACAGCCCTTTCGTTTTTAATGATGATATATGTCAACCTCCCCGAAAGGGAACAGCCTAAACGTAATAGTGTGAAGCAATTGAGGTGTTGTCTTCCACGCTTTGTATGACTTCGGAGAGCAACTTTGCAACCGAAATGACACGTACTTTGTCGCAAGGTTTTCTCAATGGCACCGTATCCGTGATGAACACCTCGTCAAGAACAGAAGCGTTGATTCTATCGATGGCGTCGCCGGAGAAGAGCCCGTGTGCGCACATGGCGCGGACGCTCTTGGCTCCCATTTCCTTGATGCTCTCGGCAGCCTTGCAGAGCGTGCCGGCTGTGTCAATGATGTCATCTACCAGAATTACGTTCTTGCCTTTCACGTCACCTAAGATCTGAAGCGAGGCCACTTCGTTCTGCTTAACACGCTGTTTGAAACCGGTAGCCAAGTCGCAGTCGAGCGCCTTGGCGTAGGTGGAAGCCCTCTTTGTGCCGCCCGTGTCCGGAGAGGCAATGCAGATGTTGTCGAGATTAAGGCTTTTGATATAAGGAATGAATACGTTAGAGGCGAAGAGATGGTCGACAGGGACCTCGATGAAGCCTTGTATCTGGTCGGCATGGAGATCCATCGTGATCAAACGGCTCACACCGGCTGTTGTCAGCAGGTTGCACATCAGCTTTGCGCCGATGGAGGTTCTGGGCTTGTCTTTCCGGTCTTGCCGGGCATAACCGAAATAGGGCATCACGGCAATGATGTTGCGTGCCGAGGCGCGTTTGGCGGCATCAATGCAGATCAGCAACTCGATGATGTTGTCAGCCGGGGAGAATGTGGGCTGGATGATGAAAACATCCTTGCCACGGATGGTGTCGTTGTAATAAACCTGGATTTCCCCGTCCTTGAACTGCAAAATATCAACCGGACACAAAGGCTTGTTCAGATAATCCGCGATGCGTTTTGCCAATTCAGGGTTCGACCTGCCAGCAACCAATACGTAGTCGTGCTTCATAATTTATTGTAATTTAATAAGTTGAGTTTTTTGTTGTTAATTCTGCAAAGTAAGTACAAAAAAATGTTGTTTTCTGCTTGAAGATATTACCAATTATAAACAATCTGGCATCTCATCGCTTCTGTCCCATCAGAAATGCCTTGATGAAGCCGTCCAGGTCGCCGTCAAGCACAGCATTGACGTTCGATGTTTCGTAACCGGTTCTGAGGTCTTTCACCATTTTGTAAGGTTGGAGCACATAGCTGCGTATTTGGCTTCCCCACTCTATCTTCTTCTTGGTGCTTTCGATGTCTGCCAGTTTCTCGCGTTTCTTTTCCAGTTCCAGCTGATATAGCCGTGATTTAAGCATACGCATGGCCATCTCGCGGTTTTGGAGTTGAGAGCGTGTCACCTGACATTCGACAATGATGCCCGAGGGATGATGGTGAAGGCGCACGGCGGTTTCCACCTTGTTGACGTTCTGGCCGCCGTGTCCGCTCGAACGGTAGGTGTCCCAGCTGATGTCGGCGGGGTTGATATCGATGACTATGTCGTCGTTGATGACAGGATAGGCGAACACGGAGGCGAACGTTGTGTGGCGGCGGTTTGCAGAATCGAACGGAGAGAGGCGCACAAGCCGGTGCACGCCGATTTCGCTTTTGAGATAGCCGTAGGCAAAGGGGCCGTCAAGTTCGATGGAGGCCGACTTGATGCCCACGACATCGCCCTCCTGACGGTCAAGCAGTTTCACAGAATAGCTGTTGCGTTCGGCCCAGCGCGTGTACATGCGAAGCAGCATCTCGGCCCAGTCGCAGCTTTCGGTGCCGCCGGCGCCGGAGTTGATGTTCACGATTACGTTAAGCGAATCCTCTTCGGCACGCATCATGTTGCGGAACTCCAGCTTTTCGGTTGCGTCCAGCGCTGCAGCGTAAGAAGCGTCCAGTTCCTCTTCAGTGGCTTGTCCTTCTCCGTAGAATTCGTTGAGCACGGACAATTCCTCGCAGAGTTCCCGGGCTTTCTCGTAGTCAGACACCCAATTCTTGACTGCACTGATTTCGCGCATCGTCTTTTCCGCCTCCTTGGGGTCGTTCCAGAAGCCGTCCGTTTGCGTTACCTTTTCTTTTTCCTCTATTTCTGAAATCTTCGCGTCAATGTCAAAGATACCTCCTTAGCTCACCGAGCCTGTTATGGAGTTCTTTTATCTGTTCTGTCGTTGTCATATTTATATTTTAGCAGTTTGTACAGTTATTTCTGCAATCATCTTTCCGTTCCGTTCTGTTCTCTTATTGCCGGCATCACCTCTTCAATGGCAAATCCTTTGGTGAGCATTGCGCGGATGAGTTTCGCGCGCCCGTTCACAGGTTCTTCCGGATGCAGCCGAAGCCATTTCGCGATTGTGTCATCCAACATCTTGCGGTATAGTTCAGGGTCTATGCCGTCGATGATGCCGTCAATCGTTTCGGGCGCAATCCTTTTCAAAGACAAAGCCTGCCGTATTTTAAGTTTCCCCCATTGGTCTTTCAGTTTGCTGCGCACGAAGAGTTCCGTATAGCGGGTCTCGTTGAGGAAGTCAGACGCTTTGAGCCGCCCTATGATGTCTTCAAGCTGCACAGACGGCAGCGCGAAAGGGGCAAGTTTCCTGCGCACGTCCTGTTCGCAACGCTCCTGGCCGGCGCAATAGCGTTCCATCTTGCCCAATATTTCGCGTAAGTCTGACATGCTTGCCTTTATAATGTTTCCCTATTCGCTGGTCGGCTCGTTCCAAAGCACTATTTCGTCCATTTGGGAGTTGAAGAACTTGTACTCGAACAGATGATAGTTCTGGTTGGCTATCAGCCGTATGTTTTTCTTGTATTTGAATTTCCATTTCAGCAGGACAGAGGGGAACCCGTACCGCAGATAGGCATACACAAAAGGGTGCAGCATAATGGTGATCTTGGACTCCTGCTGTTTTTCAAAAAGGAAATCGAGCGTATTGGCGAGCAGGTCCTCTATCAACACAGGCGGTTTTATCTTGCCTGTGCCCTTGCAGGTAGGGCATTGCTCTGTGGTCTCGATTACGGTTGCCTGGCGCACCCGTTGTCTGGTTATCTGCATCAGGCAGAATTTGTTAAGGGGAAGTATCGTGTGCCGTGCCCGGTCGTTCTTCATGAACTCTGTCATGGCTTTGTTGAGGGCTACCTTGTTACGGGCGTCGTGGAGGTCCACGAAATCGATGGTGATGATGCCGCCCATGTCGCGGAGCCTGAGCTGGCGGGCTATCTCTGCCGCCGCCAACATGTTCGTGTTCAAGGCGTTCTCTTCGGGAGTCTGGTTCGACTTGACCCTGTTGCCGCTGTTGACGTCAATGACGTGCATGGCCTCGGTATGCTCGATGATAAGATATACGCCGTTCTTTATCGTGACCACCTTGCCGAAAGAGCCCTTGATCTGCTTCGAGACGTTGAATTTCTGGAAGATCGGCTGTTTTTCGTCATACAGGCGTACAATATCCTCCTGTTCCGGGGCGTAGAGGTGCATATAGTTCTTCACCTCCTTGAACGTTTCGCGCGAGTCCACAAAGATGGCATGGAACGAATCGTTCAGCAGGTCACGCATCAGGGAGATGATGCAGTCTGACTCTTGCACAATGCGCATCGGGGCTTTGGAGGCGAAGAGGTTCTCGACTGCCGTGTCCCATTTGTAGCGCAGCATGTCGAGGTCGGCAGAGAGGTCTTCGAGTTTCTTGTTTTCCGCCACGGTGCGGATGATGACACCGAAGTTGCGGGGCTTTATGCCCTGCACCAGCGAGCGGAGCCGTTTGCGTTCTGCGGAGCTTCTGATTTTCTGAGACACCGACACCTTGTCGCAAAAAGGGACAAGTACCAAATAGCGGCCTGCAAAAGAGATTTCAGTCGTGACGCGCGGACCTTTTGTTGAGATCGGCTCCTTTGCCACTTGCACCATGATCTGCTGTCCGGAAGTGATCACATCGCTGATCTTGCCGTTCTTGGGCACCTCGTCGAGATACTGCACGCGGTTGATGCTCCTTTTCCCCGTCGTGACGGCTTGGCTCACGAAAGCATTGACCGTACGGGCGTGCACGCCAAGGTCAAGGTAGTGCAGGAAAGCGTCTTTCTCGCTGCCTACATCCACGAAAGCCGCATTGAGCCCCGGCATTATTTTCTTGACTTTCCCCAAATAGATGTCTCCGACGGAAAACTGCGACGAGAACTTCTCCGTGTGGATTTCCACAAGACGTTTGTCTTCGAGCAGCGCCACCTGGACTTCATTGTCATGGGACGTAATAACAAGTTCTTTTGTTATTCCAGTTTCACTCATAAAAACTATTACGTTATAAAACAACTGAAACTAAACATCCGCCGTCAAAACGGACATTTAGTTTCAATCTGGCCAAACGCACAACAGGTTATCTGTTCTTGTGTCTGTTCTTTCTCAGTCTTTTTTTGCGTTTGTGTGTGTTCATTTTGGCGCGTTTGCGCTTTTTTCCACTTGGCATATCTTATTGTATTTAATGTGTTGATAATTGTTTAATTCTTATTTCGTGGAATTCTTCACCCTGTTCACAAAGGTCTTGCAAGGCTTGAATGAGGGGATATTGTGAGCGGGGATGGTGATGGTCTCCTTCTTGGAGATGTTTCTTGCTGTTTTCTGTGCTCTATGCTTGATAATGAAACTTCCGAAACCTCTCAGATACACATTATCGCCCTTGATCATAGAAGAACGTACCGTTTCCATAAAAGACTCAACGACACTCTGCACAAGACCTTTCTCAAGCCCGTTTTTGCTCGCGATTTCGTTTACGATTTCTGCTTTTGTCATAATTCTTACAATTTAAAATATAATGTTTATTTTCAGCCGGCAAAAATACAATTATTTTGTTCACTTTCCACCACTTGCATTTTTTTATTTGATAAATTCGGGAATACGGGTTGCAAGACGGCTGGCCCCGAACCTGAATTGTTCATTGCAGAGCCACTCCTTGCCCAGCCCGTTGGCCAGCAGCGCCACATATTGGCAAGCCGTGTCGGGACCGGATATTCCGCCGGCGGCTTTGACGGCCACTCTTTGTCCTGTTTCGAGAAAATGGTCCTTTATGGCGTCCATCATCACGACAAAGGCTTCGGGTGTCGCGTTCACGGCCGCCTTCCCCGTGGAGGTCTTGATGAAGTCGGCGCCGGCGGCTATGGCAAGCTGCGATGCCCGGTAGATGTTGTCTGGCGTCTTGAGTTCGCCGGTCTCGAGTATCACCTTGAGTGTCGCCGCTTTGCAGAGGTCGCGGATGGCTTGGATTTCGTCTTGGACCTCCTCGTGGCGGCCGTCGAGGAACTTGCCGCGTGAGATGACCGTGTCAATCTCGTCTGCCCCTTGTTCAAGCGCATAAGCGACCTCGGCGAGTTTCACCGGCAGGGGACTCTGTCCGGCAGGGAAAGCCCCGGCCACGGACGCCACCTTGATGCCGGTGCCGGCAAGAATTTCCTTGGCCAGAGCGACAAAGGGCGGATATACGCATACCGCCGCCACGGGTTTCACGCCATGCTCGTCGTTCCTGAAAGAGACAGCCGTGCGGCACAGTTCCCGTATCCGGCCCGGCGTGTCAGACCCCTCCAGCGAGGTGAGGTCTATACTGTTCAGGATGAACCGGTACGTCTCCTGCGCATCCATGTAAGGATTCCCTTTTTGCAAATACGATTCTATGCGTTGTTTCAACTCCTGTTCGCTCAAAGGATAATGTTTCAATTCTTTCATTGTATTCTCTGTTTGATAATTGACACGTGAGAATCTATTCTTTTGTCTGTTTTCGGAAACGGTCAATCCCGACCTTCAGGGAAAAGATGTGTGAATATTGTGCTATGGAAAGGTTGCCGAGGTCGGTAAAGGCGTAGTCGATGGAAACCATGTTCTTGATGCACACGCCAAGGCCGGCGTTGATCTGGAGGGTTGTCTTCCGGGAGCCGTCAAAGTCGGTTTCCTGCTGCAGGTTGCCTATGCCCATGCGCAGCGCCACTATCTTCTTGTACCCGAACTCCATTCCCAAATGTGGATCTATGCTGGCCGTCTTGCTGCGGATGAGCACATTCCTTTTCCCGTCAAACGTGCAGTTGAACCCAACGGCGAAAGCAGCGTTGAAGCCTTTGCCGAAGTCGACGTGTTTGGCGCCGCCGAGTTGAACCGACGGCAGCGTAAGTTCCGTGGCGTTCTCCGGTATAGTGTTCCCTGTCTGTCTGAAGACCTCTGCCACCTGGTCGGTGAGGTGATAGTTCCAAACATTGAAAGTGGATGTCATGTCGCGCAGCATCAGGCCGGCTTGCCAGCCCTTTCGCACGTACTGCAGCCCGGCATCCAGCCCGAAGCCCCAGGCGTTGGCGAACTGTCCGATCTTGCGGCAAACGATCTTGGCGCCGCCGCCCAATGAGAGCCCGGGCGCCTGTTCAAATGCATAAGCATAGTCGAGGAGCACGGCATTGTCTGAAGCCGAGAAGAGCGAAATCCTGTCATAATCCACATTTCCCTGTGCGTCTATCAGTTCTGTCGTGTTCATGATATTGTCCACGCCGAAGCGGACATAGGTCAGCGCAACGGTAGAGCGCTTGTCGATTTTATAGCCTATTGCGGCATAGTCGTACTTGGCGGCGCCGGCGAAATACTCCGCATGCATCAGCGACAATTGGCAGCGTTTGTCCATCCTTGAAAGCCCGGCAGGATTCCAGTACGCAGATGTCACGTCGTCCGTCATGGCGCAATAGGCCCCGGACAGGGCAAGGCCGCGTGCGCCGACGCCTATAGAGAGGAACTCGTTGCTGTATTTGTTCTGCGCATGGCCTGCAAGCGAGCATAGCGACATGGCCAGCAGCGCGGCAATTGTCTTCCGTGTCTTCATTGCCCGTCTTCTTTTTTATGTCTGACAAAATCCTTGTGAGACCCGGAGAACAGTTCAAATCCTAAGAACCTGCACTCCAGCGGGCCGTTGAACACCGTGGCTTTCAAACATGGCTTGAGGCCTATATGCTTGAGCGCGTCCATGTCAGAACTGATGACAAAGGCGCGGCATCCTTGGAGGTTGCCCTTGAAAGTGTCGCCCATGTCGGCATAGAAAGCGGCAATGTCATCCAATGCGAGGCGTTCTCCGTAGGGCGGGTTCATCATGGCGACTGCGGGCAAGCGTGGCGGCCGCATCTGGCGGAAGTCCATTTTCTTGAGCGAGACAAAGTCGGAGAGGCGCGCACGGTCAATGTTGGCCTGCGCCATGTTCAGGAAGGCGGCATTGATGTCGGAGCCGTAGAAGTTCACGGGCACATCCTCCTTGATGTCGGCATCGTGCCTGACCTTGGTCCACAGCCGGGAGTCGAAATCCTTCCAACGGAAGAAGCCGAACTCGCGGCGGTAGAAGCCGGCGGGTATCTGCAGCGCTTTCATGGCGGCTTCTATCAGCAGGGTGCCGCTTCCGCACATAGGGTCGATGAAATCACACTCGCCGTTCCAGCCGCTGAGTTCGATCATGGCGGCGGCGGTCACCTCGCTGACGGGGGCGGGATGGTTGCGCACCCGGTAGCCTCGCCTGTGCAGCGAGTCGCCGGAACTGTCCAGGAAAAGCTGCGCCTCATTTTTATAAATATGGAGGCAGAAACGCACATCAGGGTTGTCCTTGTCCACAGAAGGGCGGCGGCCGCACATGTCCCTGAAACGGTCGCATACCGCGTCTTTCGCCAGTACGGAAGCGAACAGCGGCGTAGAGAAAATCGAATCGACGTTAGTGGTGTTAACCGCCATCGTGCCCTCGTCGCGGAGGAATCTTTCGGCGGGGAATTCGAACAGCTGTTCATAGAACTGGCGGTTGTTCATGAAAGTGAACGTTTTCTGCCGCCAGAGGATGCGCAAGGCAAGACGGCTGCAGTAATTGGCCCGGTACATCAGTTCCAGGTCCCCCTCAAAGCTCACCGAGCGGCTCAAGGGACGGCAATTCCGGGCGCCAAGCGAAGCCAGTTCCCTGGCCAACAAGGTTTCCAGGCCGGCGTATGTTTTCGCTATAAAAAAGCAATTCTCGTCGTTTTCCATAATGGCGACAAACATACGGAAAAAAAACGTTCGCGGCATTTATGAAAAAAATTCTATATTTGCGCCCTGCTTACATAAGGCAAACAAGAAATAGTCATTTATAAAATTCAGCAATTATGGTAGAAAAAATTACATCCAGCCAGCAAGCCATCGAAATGGAAGCAAAGTACGGCGCTCACAATTACCACCCGCTCGACGTGGTCATTGCACGCGGTCAAGGACCTTTCGTATGGGATGTGGAAGGGAAGAAGTATTTCGATTTCCTTTCCGCCTACTCCGCAGTCAACCAAGGGCATTGCCACCCGAAGATTGTGGGGGCAATGATTGACCAGGCCCAGAAGGTATGCCTGACTTCGCGCGCATTTTACAACGACTGCCTTGGACCTTACGAGAAATACATGACCGAGACTTTCGGCTACGACAAGGTTCTGCCGATGAACTCCGGCGCAGAAGCCGACGAGACCGCACTGAAGCTTGCGCGCAGATGGGGATACGACAAGAAAGGCATTCCCGAGAACCAAGCCAAGATCATCGTATGCGAAGGCAACTTCCACGGACGCACCATCACCATCATCTCCCTCTCTGTGGATCCGGACGCCTATGCCGGTTTCGGCCCATTCACGCCGGGATTCGTCAAGATACCTTACAACGATGTGGACGCACTCGCCAAAGCGCTGGAAGACCCGATGGTGTGCGGTTTCCTGGTTGAACCCATACAAGGAGAGGCCGGCGTCTATGTGCCCGACGAGGGATACCTCAAGAAGTGCTACGACCTCTGCAAGGCACACAACGTGCTTTTCATGGCCGACGAGGTACAGACCGGCATCGCCCGCACGGGAAAGATGCTCGCTTGCGACCATGAGGGCGTTCGTCCGGACATCCTGATTTTAGGGAAAGCGCTCTCCGGAGGCACAATGCCGGTATCTGCCGTTCTGGCCGACGACGACATCATGCTGAACATCAAGCCCGGCGAACACGGCTCCACTTTCGGAGGCAACCCCGTTGCCTGCCGTGTAGGCATCGCCGCCCTGGAAGTCGTGAAAGAAGAGAAACTCGCCGAGCGCGCCGAATACCTCGGCAAGATCTTCCGCGAAGAGATGGGCAAAATCAACAGCCCGCTCATCAAGCAGGTGCGCGGCAAAGGTCTGCTCAACGCCGTCATCATCCAACCCACAAACGGCAAGGAGGCATGGGACGTGTGCGTGAAGATGAAAGAGCTCGGCGTGCTTGCCAAACCTACCCACCAGCACATCATCCGCTTCGCCCCGCCGTTGGTCATCACCGAAGAAGAGCTGCGCGAAGCCATCGGCCGGATCAAGGATGCCATACTCTCCTTTGAATAAAAGCCGCAGCCGTATCATTGCACAGAGGGTACCCCCGGAAGGGGCGTTACCCTCTTGTTTTTTCTCCACAAACACCCGCAAACAAACATGCCGGAACGCAAACATTTCCTCCCTATCACCAAAAAAGAGCTCGACTATCTCGGCTGGGACTATGTTGACGTTGTCATAGTCAGCGGCGACGCTTACGTTGACCACCCCTCATTCGCCGCCGCCGTCATCGGGCGCACCCTGGAACGGGAGGGGCTGCGTGTGGCCATCCTGCCGCAACCCAACTGGCAAGACGACCTCCGCGACTTCAAGAAGCTGGGCAAGCCAAGACTTTTCTTCGGCGTCACCTCCGGCAATATGGATTCGATGGTCAACCACTACACAGCCGACAAGCGTCTGCGCAGCGACGACGCCTACACGGCAGGCGGCGCGGCGGGGTTCCGCCCCGACTATGCCGTCACCGTCTATTCGCGCATCCTGAAGGAACTGTTCCCCGACGTGCCCGTCGTGATCGGCGGGATTGAGGCTTCCATGAGGCGGCTCTCCCATTACGACTATTGGAGCGACAGCCTCAAGCCGTCGGTATTGTCAGACAGCCGGGCCGACATCCTGGTTTACGGCATGGGCGAGCGCCCAATAGTTGAACTTGCCCGGATGCTGCGCCACCCTGACTGGCGGCAGAACCTGCACCGCTGCCCGCAGATCGCCTTCCTTGACACAAACCTTGAGCCTTACGCCGGGGACAATCCCGTCCTGCTTCACGCCTACGAGGAAGAACTGCTGGACAAACATAAGTACGGCGAGGATTTCGTGCGTTTTGAAACAGAATCCAACAAACGGGAGCAACGAATGATCATACAGCCTTGCAACGGCCGCTACATCATCGTGAACCCGCCCTACCCTCCCGCCACCGAAGAGGAGATGGACCGTTTCGCCCTGTTTGACCGCATGATGAATGCGCCGCATCCCAAATACCTCAAGCGCGGGGACATCCCTGCTTTCGAGATGATCAAGAACTCCGTCACCATACACCGTGGATGTTTCGGCGGATGCGGGTTCTGTGCCATCGCCGCACATCAGGGCAAGCAGATATCGTCACGCTCCGAAGAGTCAATCCTCGCCGAAGTCGCGGACCTCATCCGAAGAGACTACTTTAAGGGGCACATCAGCGACCTTGGCGGGCCCTCTGCCAACATGTTCCGGATGGGAGGCAAAGACACCGGAAAGTGCAACAGATGCCCTCGTCCGTCCTGCCTGACGCCGCGCATCTGCCCGAATCTGCAGACGGACCACCATCCGCTCACCCGGCTGTACCAAAAGGTTGAACAGTTGGACGGGGTGCGGCATGTCACCATCGGCAGCGGCATACGCTACGAAATGCTGCTCGGGCACGGCAGCGACAACGAACGGCAGAACGGGACCGGCGAATACCTGCACCAAGTGGTGGGCAGACACGTTTCGGGGAGGCTGAAAGTCGCGCCCGAGCACACCGACGATGAGGTTCTGACCTTAATGCGCAAGCCCGCATTTGAAGCCTTTGTCGATTTCCTGGACAGATTCAACGAAGAGAACCGGAAATGCGGCAAAAGGCAGCAGTTAATACCTTACTTCATCTCCTCGCACCCCGGCTGCACCGTGCAGAAGATGGCTGCCTTGAGCAAGACCGCCCGCAAATACCGACTGGTCACCGACCATGTGCAAGCCTTCACCCCAACCCCTATGACATTCTCGACAGCGGTCTATTATCTTGGCTACGACCCCTATACCGGCAAGCCGGTGCATACGGCACACAGCCTTGAGGAACGGCGCAGGCAACACAGTTGTTTTTTCCCTGAAAAAAAAGCCCGGAACAACGACAGGCCTACTTCCGCCCGAAGTCGGCGGGGATTTCGCCCCAAAGGGGGGTGTTCCACTTATAAATAGGATTAGTGAACGTATTGTTCTTCAGCCAGTTCTCGGCGCGCTCCAGCAAGTCGAAAAGCAAGGCGTTCTCTGCGGTAGGCAACACGATTGACTTGTGCTTCTTGTGCCGGACCCACGAAATGGCCGTAATGCTGTCGGTATAGACCGGGATGCTGAGATTCTTCTGTTTCAACAAGGCGAGGCCGTGCACCAGCGCCAAAAACTCGCCGATATTGTTGGAGGCATTGACGAAAGGGCCTTTGTGGAACCACACTTCACGGGTTGCCGCATATACCCCCCGGTATTCCATCACCTTGGTCACCATGTTGCATGCCGCATCCACGCATAGGCTGTCCAATACCGGCTTGGCGTCGCCCTCGTGCAGCATTCGCACAGGAATGCCGCTCGCAGGAGAGGGGTGATTCCGGTAATAGACCTCATACCCCTCGCTGAATGCGGACTTCGCATCCTCGATCTTGTCGAACGACTTGTATTTAGCGTGATTGTATTTGAAAACCTGCTTCCGGCACTCCGGCCAATTGTCGAAAACACCGGTCTTTAAACCGTCCCAAACCACATAGTATTTTTTCTTTTCTGTCATCTTTCGTTAATTTCGTATTTTTGCGGCTCTTTTCGCCCAGTCGCCAAAATGGATGCAAAAATAAAATTATTTTTTAAAATTCAGATATGAAAAACATAATAAAAACAACAATTGCGCTGATTGCCGCCCCGCTCTTGTTGCTGTCCGCCTGCCATTCTTCCCAGAAGCAGGAAGACATCGAGGTGACACACACCTTCAAGCAACAGAACTGGTCATACCCCGAACAAGTCATCGATTTTCCCTTCACCATAACAGACACGTCAAAAGACTACCGCATTGAGTTCACGCTTGCATACGACAGCGCCGTAGCTGTGCTTTCCGAGATCCCCGTCTCCATCACGTTAGTCTATCCGGACAGCATGAAGACTTACGTGTCCAGTCTCATCGACCTCAGGGCGCCCGAGCGCGGGGTTGTCATCCCGACGGAGCACAAAGGCAGCGGATGTTCCCGCACTTTGGTGGCATTCCCAAGGAAAAGGCTCAACCAGCCGGGCAACTACCGCATCAGTTTCTACCGGAAATCCGAGAAATACGACAACTACGGCTTCAGCAGCCTCACCTTGCGCGTTGTCCCGGCTGACGGGAAGCGGAAATAACGGGCATTCCATCGCGGAAACGCATCTCAGACATCCTCGCGGTAAAGCAACGGACTTGTTATCGTCTGGCTGACAGGGAAATCGCGGTCATACATTCTGTTGCATTTAGGTATTTGCCTATCGCGGGTTTTCAGCCTTGTAACCCCCTCCAATGCCTCATCGATGCACTGTTCCATATAGTCAACCCAATCCGTGATCGGAGGCAATGAGGTCTTGCTTGGCATAATGTCTTCGTAATTGTTGACAGACAAGTCATGCAGGTCAAAATCCTTATGCCGCGAAAGCGCCGTTTTCGCTTTTTCCGCAAAATCGGACTTGCCGCCATAAAGCATAATAAGGTAATCGTAATCCGTGTGGGCGGCGGTATAAAACCTCCTGCCGTTGCTGTTGATGAAAAACTGCAGCTCATCGAACAGGCTCCACACGCCGGCCCCGTCGGCGGCGGCGTCACCGTCCAGCGTGGTCTTGTTGGCCATCACAGCCATCTTCGCCGTCACATTCTTGAACTTGCCGGCAGAGAGGGTGAAAGCCCAAGACGCCGGGAAAGCGGTCTCTTCGGGGCCAAGTTCAGGGACGAACTTCAGAAAGGAGATGTCCACATCCAGCAAATGCTCCAGCCGCAGCATAAACTTCAGGAAACTCTCATCGGAACGCAGCAAAAGCATCGTGCAGCGCTGTATGTTTCCGGCACTGCCGGAGGCAATTGTTATCGTATCATTGACTGGCATAATTCGGGAATGCAAAGATATCACAAAAAAACGTCTTGTGGTCTTTTTGCATCTTCATTTTTCCTGAAATATGCCAAAAATCACTTAAAAGACAAGTCTTTGTTTTATTAAAAGAAATAATTACTTTTGCGGCGTTTTAAAACAGGGAACATTTTTATTTTAAATTACAGACAATCAAATAATTAAATACATAAACCAAAAAAATTTATGGCAACAGACACGAACATTCAAAACAGAGACGACATTGTCGTCAAGTTTGTTGGAGACTCTGGTGACGGAATGCAGCTTTCCGGCACGCTGTTTTCGGATACTGCAGCGTTGACAGGCAACGACATAGCCACGTTTCCTGACTATCCTGCCGAGATCCGCGCGCCGCACAACACCATTGCCGGCGTTTCCGGATATCAGGTCCACGTCGGCTCACACATCTACAGTTCTGGCGACAAGTGCGACTTTTTAGTGGCGATGAACCCGGCCTCATTCAAGTCAAACCTCAAATGGGCGAAGAAAGGCTCGACAGTCATTGTTGACATCGACACCTTCACTTCCGAAGCCCTTGAGAAAGCGGGCTACACCGAGTCGCCGTTCACCGATGAGCTGGAGCGCGAATATCTGATTGTGAAAGCCCCGATCACCTCATTCACCAAACGGATAGGCAAGGACATGGGTGCAGACCTGAAGACTTCGGAGAAATGCCGCAACATGTTTGCATTGGGCATCGTCTTCTTCTTGACGCACAAGACGCTCAAGCAGACCGAGGCCTATCTGGAGAGGAAGTTCGCAAAGAAGCCTGAAATCATCGCGTTGAACAAGGCCGTACTGAACGAGGGATTTGAATTTGCCGAGAAGCTCGAGCTCATCCGTCCTCGTGTAGTTGAGATTTCGCACACGCACATGCAGAAAGGCCGATACCGCAACATCACGGGCAACGTAGCCACGGCGTGGGGTCTTTTGGCTGCTGCCGAGAGAGCGGGGCTCACCTTGTTTTTGGGATCATATCCTATCACGCCGGCCACGGACATCATGGTGGAACTGGCCAAGCACAAACCGCTCGGCGCGCGTGTCTTCCAGGCCGAAGACGAGATTGCCGGCATCTGTTCGGCCATTGGCGCCTCCTATGCCGGCGCGCTTGCCTGCACATCCACTTCCGGCCCCGGGCTCTCTCTGAAGAGCGAAGCCCTCGGCCTGGCCGTCATGACCGAGCTGCCGCTTGTGGTCATCGACGTGCAGCGCGGCGGACCATCTACCGGCCTTCCCACCAAGACAGAGCAGTCTGACCTTGCCCAGGCCCTGTACGGCAGGAACGGCGAAGCGCCATGCATCGTGGTAGCCGCTTCCTCCTCGGCCAACTGCTTCTATTGGGCATACATGGCTGCCAAACTCTCCTTGGAGCACATGACCCCTGCCATCCTGCTCTCTGACGGCTACCTCGGCAACGGCTCCCAACTGTTCAGAATCCCCAAAGTGGCCGACCTCCCTGAAATACATCCGCCGTTCGCAAAAGAAAACGACCCTGACTTCCAGCCTTACCGCCGCGACCCGGAAACATTGGCTCGCCAATGGGCAATCCCCGGCATGGCAGGTCTGCGTCACCGTGTTGGCGGCCTGGAGAAGGAGAACGGTAAAGGCAACCTATCCACAGACCCGGAGAACCACGCAACGATGGTTTACTGCAGACAGGAGAAAGTGAACCGTGTCGCCAACTGCATTCCGGAACAGGAAGTGAAAGGCGACCCGGACGGCGACTTGCTGGTGATCGGATGGGGCGGCACTGCCGGCGCCCTGACCTTGGCCGTGAACGAAATGAACGCCGAAGGCAAGAAAGTGGCATACGCCCACTTCAACTACATCTCCCCGCTGCCCAGAAATACCGAGGACATCCTGAAGAAATACAAGAAAATCGTGGTTTGCGAACTCAACTGCGGACAATTCCTCGGCTATCTGAGAAGCAAATTCCCGCAGTATCCTATGCACCAGTACAACAAAGTCATGGGGCTGCCGTTCGAGATACATGAATTAAAAGAAAAGTTTAACGAAATATTAGGAGAATAAGCGATGAAACAGATGGAAAGACATTATGTTCCTGAAACGGACGTAGATTTAGTAAAAGCAGATTTCCTCAACGACCAGATGGTGAAATGGTGTCCCGGATGCGGCAACCATGCCATCCTCGCCTCGTTGCAGCAGACATTCCCTAAGACACGCCACAAGAAAGAGAATATCGTCATGGTTTCCGGCATCGGCTGTTCGTCGCGTATCCCGTATTATGTTGAGACTTACGGCTTCCACGGCATCCACGGCCGCGCCTGCGCCATTGCCACGGGCATGAAAATCGCCAACCCGTCGCTGAGCGTCTGGATCAACATGGGCGACGGCGACTCTATGGCCATCGGCGGCAACCACCTCATCCACATCGTGCGCCGCAACCTTGACGTGAACATCACGCTTTTCAACAACGAGATCTACGGCCTCACCAAAGGCCAGTACTCCCCTACCACAAAGTTCGGGAAGATTACAAAGACATCCCCTTACGGAACCATCGAGTACCCTTTCATTCCCGGCGAACTGATCATGGGCGCCCAGGGCACATTCTTCGCCCGCGCCATCGACGTGAACCCGAAACTCATTTCTGACATCATGGAACAGGCCGCAGACCATTTCGGCACCTCTGTCGTGGAAGTGCTGCAGAACTGCGTAATCTTCAACGACAAGACGCACGACGCCGTCACCAACCGCGAATGGAGGGAAGACCGCACCATCGTGCTTGAACACGGAAAGCCTATGATCTTCGGCAAGAACCGCGACAAGGGCATCCGCTTTAACGGCACCGCACTCGAAGTGGTCAAGCTGGGCGAAAACGGCATCACCGAGAAAGACCTGCTCGTGCATGACGAGACCACCGAAGATACGGGCATCCACATGATGCTGGCCCGCATGAAAGGCGATATGCCCGTGGCTCTCGGCGTCATCCGTTCCGTCAAAAAACCGATCTACACCGAACTGTTTGAAAAACAGATGGAAGAGGTGAAGTCCAAAGCAACCTACTCCTGCGTGGACGACCTGCTGAACAGCGGCGACACTTGGGAGGTGTAACCCTCTACGGGCTTTATTTGCATTCAATAAAGCATCGGAAAAGTTTTTGGGATAACGTGGTCTGAACGAGCAAACGTTCAGACCACGTTTGTTTTACGGCAAAGGCACAAGCCCTGGACACCCTCTGAAGGAATCATATCGGACAGCATTTTTTTGTATTTTTGCGCGCTAATTCAAAAAATGCAATGAAATATACCGTTTCTCAAATAGCCGAACTGCTTTCGGCTGAAATTGCAGGAAATCCGGACGGAATCATCACAACAGTCTGCAAGATTGAGGAAGGAATGCCCGGCGGGCTTTCATTCCTCTCGAACCCGAAATACACACATTACATATACGACACGAAGGCCACTGCGGTCATCGTCAATCAAGGCTTCGTACCGGAGCATCCTGTGCCCTGCACCTTGATAAAGGTTGACAATTCCTATTTGGCATTCGCCAAACTGCTCAGCTTTTATCAGGAGACAATGCAGCAGAACCAGAAAACCGGCATCTCTGACAAGGCATGCATTTCCCCCACCGCCCACATCGGCGAAAATGTCTATATCGGCGAATTTGTCAGCATCGGAGAAAACGTGACAGTCGGGAACGGTGTGCGGCTGTATCCGCAAGTCTGCTTAGGAGACAACGTGAAAATCGGAGACCGCACCGTCCTGAACTCGGGCGTCAAGGTATATGCCGGCTGTGTCATCGGCATGGACTGCATCTTGCACGCGGGCAGCGTCATCGGGGCCGACGGCTTCGGATTTGCCGCACAAGACGGGCAGTACCTCAAAATTCCGCAGGTCGGCAATGTGGAAATCGGAAACAATGTGGAGATCGGGGCCAACACCTGCATTGACCGTGCCACGATGGGTTCGACCCGCATCGAAGACAATGTCAAGATTGACAACCTTGTACAGATAGCGCACAACGTCAGCGTCGGCGAAGGCACCGGCATGGCAGCCCAAGTCGGCATTGCCGGTTCGTCAAAAGTGGGCAAGCACTGCATCTTGGCCGGGCAAGTCGGCATTGCCGGCCACATCAGCCTTGACGACGGCGTGGTTGTCGGCGCGCAGGCCGGCGTGTCCCATTCGCTGAAACAGGGCATGTATCTCGGGAACCCTGCCGTGCCGCTCAGCGAGGAAAGACGCCTGATCGTATATCGCCGCAAACTGCCCGAACTGTTCCGGCAAGTGAACGACCTCGGCAAAAACGGCAACAAAGAATAGTTTCCGCGGTAGATGCCCTGCCCTCTTCCTGAAAGAAACAAAACAGAAAATGCCCATCGCATCCGGCAAAGCACCCGCATTCCGTTTAACGGACTTCACGGCACAGGGTTTTTTGCTAAGACTACGGAAAAAGAACAGAAGTCCTGTCAACTTGAAACATTTATTTAACATCCAATGAATTTTCAGACCACCATCTTGACGCCGATTTCGATATCGGGAAAGGGTTTGCATACCGGGAAACAGGTCACGGTGTCGTTTGAGCCGGCGCCCGCCGGCTTCGGGATACGCTTCTCGCGCATTGACTTGCCAGGGGTTCCTGAAGTCAGGGCCGTTCCGCAGAACGTGTTCGACACCTCGCGCGGCACATCCGTCCGCGACGGCAAAGCTGAAGTGCACACCATTGAGCACCTTATGGCCGCATTGGCAGGTCTCGGAATCGACAACGTGCTCGTCAAGACCGCGGGCCCCGAAACCCCAATCCTCGACGGAAGCGCGCAGATATACATCGAAATGCTCAAAAGCGCAGGACTGCAGAGACTTGACGCGCCCCGCCGCACCGGCATCGTCAAGAAAGAGATATCCCTTGACATCCCCGAACAGCAAGTGACGCTGACCATAAAGCCGGCAGCCCACTTCAAAATGACCGTCAACGTGGACTACGGCACCAAAGTGCTGGCCGCGCAACAAGCCATGCTCGACGACATGGCAAACTTCTACCCGGAAATCTACGACTGCCGGACATTCGTGTTCCTGAACGAACTTCAGTTCCTCATACAGAACCAGCTCGTGAAAGGAGGCGACCTCGACAATGCCATCGTCTTCGTTGACAAAGTGCCGGAGCCGAAAGTGCTGCACCAACTCGCCCGCTTCTTCGACAAAGACAACATCACCGTCACCCCCGACCATATCTTGAACAACGTGTCGTTACGCCACGAGAACGAGCCGGCTCGCCACAAGCTGCTTGACCTCATCGGCGACCTCTACCTGCTGGGATGTCCTCTGTGCGCTGAAATCACCGCCAACCGCCCCGGTCACTTCGCCAATACCGCTTTCGCAAAGAAAATCTTAGAGAGCCCTGACTTTGAAATCATCAACGAATAAAAACCTCAAAGATTGAAAAAACCGAAAGACATCCAAGCCGAGATTTCTGATATCCCGACCCGGCTCAGGCCCGCCACCGCAGAGGACGTGCCTTTCATCTCTTGGGCCGTGATGACCGCTGCCGGCATCGAAAGCCCCACCGAAGAGATGCTGCGTATGTCGCGTTTGCTATGCAGCCGCACCGATGTGCTGTACAGTTGGAAAAACAGCATTGTCGCGGTACTGGGTGAACGCCCCGTCGGCAGCCTCACCTGCTACAGAGGGGAAGACTATGCCGCCCTGCGCAGAACCACCATGATCCTGATTGCCCGCTATTCCGGCGAAGACTTCCGCGACATGGACATGGAGACAGAACCCGGCGAGTTCTACCTCGACTCGATGGCCGTCTTGCCGGAGATCCGCAAACACGGCATCGCCTCCAAGATGCTGAAAGCCGGCATATCGCATGCCGCCGGACTCAACATCCCGACCGTTTCGTTGGTGGTCAGCCCCCTGAAGCCCCAAGCGCAGCGCCTGTATGAATCCATCGGCTTCCGTTACAAGCACGACATCAACATATTCAACCAAACCTACCGCAAAATGACCAGGACGGCAGAACTGCTGTAACCGTCCCTACCTTATGGCCTCTTTTATGTCGTCGATACTCACGGATTCTTTCTGCAAAAGGCTCTGTATTGTACGTGCCTGAGCCGACAAGTCTCTGCCCACCAAAGCAGAAGCCAGTGTAGTGACAGACTCCGGTATAGCGGTTTCAACGCCGACGATCTTGCCGATAGATATAAACAGGCCGAGTCCGACAGGCACATCCTCGTTCAGGTAACGGTGGTCGATGAAAGAGGGCCCCTTGTTTGAAGATTCCGCGAAAGACCGGAAAACGTCCATGGCGTCAATGTTGAGGTTCTCCTCGTTGCGCCACTTTGCGGCCTCGAAATAGTTGAGCGGGTCGCAGCCGAAAGCTTCCAGGATGCGGTTCTTCTGCAGATCGAAGGCATTGATGACACGCAGCACCGAATCGGTGAAAGCCTCCTTGTACATCCAGAACTCCCCTTTGCTGTATTCGATGCGGGCGGCAGAGAAAAGCAGCCCGATGGGATGTACAATCATATTCGGGTTGTGCATGGCAGATTCGAGGATGTGGCGACGCGAATAGTGCGTATTGGCAAAGCAATGCGAAAGCAGTTCGAGCACCGTATCCAGTCTTGACACGGGCGAAACCGATATGGCATTCCGGGGATTGTAGAACGTGATGCGCACATACATCGAGTCCACGATGCGACCGTTGTAGGCGGTAGTCTCCCATTCGCTGTAAACCACATCCTTGCGGATATGCTTCCTGAAAATAAGGCTGCCCATATAGCCCGGGCAAAGGATGATGACCTGGCCGTCTTTGACGTAAGGGGCGATGAGGCGGGCCACATTATCGTGCTGGATCGTCGTCGTGGTCACCATTAGCACGTCGGCATGCTCCACGGCGAGCTGCACGTCCTTCGTGATGAAGCGCGGACGCACAAAGAAACGGCGCCCTCCGTTCGTCTCGTCCTTCACGTTATAGCCGCCCTCCTGCCTGATCACGTCAAAGAAATCGTTGTTCCCCGCATTGGAAGTCTTCAGGATGCCGACCTCCCCGAAACCGTTCTCTATCAGCTTGGCGGCATGGATAAGCCCGGAGTTGCCGCTTCCTATAATTGTGAATTTCATAATCCTGTCAGATAATTTCAGATAAAAAAGCGTGCAAACATACAAAAAAAACCACATACGTTTCTGCCGCTTTTTTTGTACTTTTGCCAACTTTTTACACGAAATCTGTATCTTTCAAAAATGAAGAAAAACATCCTGCTTTTATTTGTCCTGGCAGCAAGCCTTTGCTCGTATGCGCAGAACAACGCCTCGACTGTCAAGGTTACTCTGCAAAACAACGGGTTCTCCCATGCAGACCTGGTCAACGCCTACGGCAACGAACGTAAGGTCTACGCCTCCACAGACATCAAGGACAACACATTCACCCTGAAATTGAACATCCCGAACGACATCTACCGTTTTGATTTCGGCGACGAAAACTATTTCCTCGTCGTCATCACGCCGGGAGAAAACATGGAACTTACCATAGATGCCCAAGACCTGCTGCAGATCGTCAGCGTCACCAACTCCCCCTCCATGTCGTTCGTTCAGGACATCATCGACAACGACAGGCGGAAGAGCGAGATCATCGACAGTCTCAACTCCTCTTTGCAGACAGACCACGAGCAACGCTACTGGAGCAAACTCACGCAAGAGGTCACCAACTTCAAGCAGGCCTGCCAAGAGACCGACAACTACGTTCTGGCCGCATACGCCAGTGTCGACTCCCTGAACAGCCTGTTCCGCGAATACGCGCCCGGCGGGAAGGTGAAAAGCGGAAACGCCGACGTATTTGTCTCCTCCGTCTCCAAATTCATGAAAGAGATGGAGAACAACTACCGTCCGTTCTCGTCGTACCGTGAGAACTCGGAGATGTTCGCCTACTACACCCAGAGCGGGCGTTCCGAAGGGCATGACGAGTACTTTGCCATGCTTGACAATTATGTAGCCGAAGCCGAAAGCCGGTACAGCGCGGCGGAGAAAACACTGGGCAACTGCATGTCCGCCGTCACGGAACTCCTCGACAGAAAAGACAGCCTGAGCTATTCCAACCTCTTTGACAAAAAGGGCAACAAAACGGCATGGTGTACGGACGCGGTGAACCGTCTCGCCCCCCTGTTGAAGACCGCCGCCGGCGCACATTCCTCTTTCGCCACCAGCGCTGCCCTACAGAAAGCCGCCGGCAACACCATCGTTTCGGAAGCACAGCAGAACGTAAAGGCCATCGTCAACAGGTACCAGACCGCCTACAACGATGCCGAGAACAGCCTGAACGGACAGAACAAGCAATACATCATGGACAACAAAAGCGACATTGCCGTCATGATGTTTCTCGACCTTTACCCGAAAGAGCAGAATGCCGAACTGCACAAGGCCGTCATCACAGCGCTGCACGAGAAATACCCTGAGCATCCCATCGTCAAAGAGCGGTGGAAGATCATGAACTCACCGGCCAACAAGACCGCAATCGGAGCCATGGCGCCGGAGCTGGCGTTCAAAGACCCTGACGGTAACGTCCGGAAACTCTCTGACCTCAAGGGCAAAATCGTACTCATCGACTTCTGGGCATCGTGGTGCGGGCCGTGCAGACGCGAGAACCCTAACGTGCGGAACATCTACGCCAAATACCACGACCAGGGTTTCGAGATCTACAGCGTATCCCTTGACCGCGACGCCGCAAACTGGAAAAAGGCCATTGCAGACGACGGTCTGGTGTGGCCAAACCATGTCAGCGACCTCAAGCAATGGCAGTCGGAAGGCGCCGCCATATACGGCGTGCGTTCCATCCCTTCCACCTTCCTTCTGGACCGTGAAGGGCGCATTGTGGCCAAAGACCTCAGGGGCTCCGCACTGGAAAATGCCGTCAAAGAACTGATCGCCCGTTAATCAACCGACTATTTAACTGCAAGAATCTCCACACGATGTACAAACAATCAAAATATACACTGACGTGCACGAAATGCGGCAACACAATCCCCGATTTCGGCACATGGTTCAGCATGGACCAGCAATGCACCTGCGGCTGCAAACGCGCCGAAGTGACCTACCATTCCGACTACAGCACCCTGACGCAAGCCACAGCAAAGTATCATTCGCCCGAAAGCTTCTACCACTATTTCGACTTTCTTCCGTTGCTTGACAAGCAGAACATCGTCTCTTTCGGCGAAGGGGCCATCCCGATTGAAGAGTGGGGCTTTCTGGAGCGGTACGCCCTGCAGCAATACGGCATCCGTTGCCAAGTGATGGTTTACCGCAACGACCTTAACGGCGGCACCAACACCTTCAAAGACATCGCAGCCTCGTTGGCCGCATCGCTGTTCAAAGAGAACGGTGTCAAAGAGTTCTGCGTCGCCTCCACAGGCAACACCGCCACGGCATACAGCCGTTATCTGGCCGCCGCCGGCATCCGGTTCACCGTATTCGTGCCGAACGACGTCTGCCCCGACACCGTTGAAGCCATCCTTTCGTACGGCCAAAACGTTGTCATCAGCAAAGGCAACTACGCCGCCGCCAAGAAAGAGGCCGCCGACTTCCACGAGCAGAACCGCGTGCTCATGTCAGCCGGCAACATCGACCCCATCCGGGTAGAGGCCAAGAAGACCATGGTGTTCGAATTCCTGCGCCAGTTGGGCAAGATGCCCGATGTCTATGTGCAGGCCGTGGCAGGCGGCACCGGCCCCATAGCCCTCGACAAGGGCGTGCGGGAAATGCGCGCTACATTCCCCGAGACGCCGCTGCCGCGAATGATCCTGATACAGCAAGACACCTGCGACCCTATGGTGCAAGGATGGAACAATGCCGTTGCCGCCGGCTTCCCGGAGGGCTACGAGAACAACTTTCCCGTAATTGCTGACCCGAAGACCATCGTGTCGATCCTCTCCACCGGCAACCCGGGCATGTTTCCGGTCCTCGCCCCCATCGTCCGGAAAAGCGGCGGAACATTCCTGCAAGTCTTGGAAAGCGACCTCGTAAAGATCGGGCGCGCCGTAAAGCAGGAGCGCGGCATCTACCTCGGACCCGCCTCCATTGTGTGCCTCGCCGGCTTCTACAAGGCCCTCGAGTCCGGCCAAATCCATGACGGCGAAACCGTCCTCCTGAACACAGGCGAGGGCGCGGCAAGAGCCCGTTTCTTCAAGAACTTAATAGACAACAATATATAGCATGACTTTCTCCGACAAGGTAATCTGGATAACAGGAGCCTCCTCCGGCATAGGACGTGCAACAGCAATTCGCTTCGCCCAAGAAAAAGCCACCCTTGTGCTGACCGCATTGGAAGAAGACCTGCTGCAAGATGTACAGAAAGCGTGTCTTGACGCCGGCGCACCCGACGCGGCGATTCTGCCTTTCGACCTTTCCGAAACCGACGAACTGACCTGCCTGGCCGAAAAAGCCTGGGACGCATTCGGACGCATCGACATCCTGTACAACAACGCGGGCATCAGCCAACGCGGCACCGCCGTCGAAACCGACATGGCAGTCATCCGCAAAGTCATGGACATTGACTTTTACGCACCGGTCATCCTTACCAAAAGCATCTTGCCAAAGATGATTGCACGCGGCGGAGGCCAGCTGGCCGTAACCACCAGCATAAACGGGCTGTTCGGCTTTCCGCTACGGTGTGCCTACTCGTCGGCGAAACATGCCCTTTACGGCTTTTTCGAGACCATTGCAGCCGAAAACGCATCCGACAACATCCATGTCACTGTCGTGACCCCGGGCCGGGTACGGACAAACATCTCCATCAATGCCCTGGAAAAAGACGGAGGGAAACATGGCAAGATGGATGCCGGACAGGCCAACGGGATATCGCCCGAAAAGGCTGCCGACAAGATTGTGCGCGCCATCGCCAAACAGAAACGCGAAGTATTAGTGGGCAGCGGAGAACTGGTCATGGTTTACATCAAACGCTTCTTCCCTGGACTTTGCGCATACATCGCACGCAAGATAAAAGCCATGTAAAGGTCAACATTGATGACAGACAGCTTCGGGAAAATATTCAAGTTCTCTGATTGGGGAGACACCCACGGCGACCGCATCGAGGGACTGGTCGAGGGCTGTCCCCGGGGGCTTGTCCTTGACAGGACATTCCTTGCCGAGGAAATGGCACGGCGCGCCCCTGACGCTTCTGTCTCCTCCACACAGCGGAAAGAAAGAGACCCGGTCACATTCCTTTCCGGCTTGGACTCCAGCGACGTCACGACCGGAGACCCGATTCACTTCTTCATCCCGAACAAAGACGTGATAATCAACGAGGCCAACCGCCACGTCATCCGCCCGTCTCATGCCTCCTACACCTATTTCAGGAAATACGGATTCAAGGACAACGAGCTTTGCGGCAGGTCTTCGGCGCGCGAGACGGCTTGCCGCGTCGTTGGCGGCGTGTTTGCCAAAACCTTCCTGAGAGGGCACGGCATCACAATCAACTCGGAAGTGCTGCGCCGGGGCAAGGCCTTACGCGAGGGAGACAGCGTAGGAACTGTCGTCGGATGCCACATCAAAGGACTTCCCGCCGGGCTCGGCGAACCGGTCTACGACAAATTCTCGGCACGGCTTGCCTACGCCGCATTGTCCATCAATGCCGCCAAAGGCTTTGAAATAGGATTAGGCTATCAGGCGGCGCAAATGTGCGGAAGCCAATACAATGACGTGCAGAACTGCGACTTCTCATACAAAACCAACCACGACGGCGGCATTCAGGCCGGCATCACCAACGGCGAAGAGGTCTATTTCACCGTGGCGTTCAAGCCCGTCCCTACCCTGCGTTTCAGCCAGCAGAGCATCGGCTTTGACGGGAAACCGGCCGTTTGCGCAGGCTCTGACCGGAACGACCTTTGTGTCGCCCCGCGCGTGCTTCCCGTAGTGGAAGCCATGGCCGCCATGGTCTCCGCCGACTTTTTACTCATCAGCAAGACGCTACCATGAACTCTACGAACTACGAAAAAGCATTGGCACACCCCATTTACGGCATTGTGGCGAAAGCCGCAGACATGCTCGGGCTCGAAGCATACGTTGTCGGCGGCGTCGTGCGCGACATCATCATGCACCGGCACAACACCGACATCGACATCGTCACCGTGGGCAGTGGCATCCAGCTTGCCCGGAAAAGCGCCGAACTCATATCCCCCGACTTGCACGTGAACGTCTATCGCAACTTCGGCACGGCACAATTCAACTACGACGGCTACGTCATAGAGTTTGTCGGGGCGCGCCGCGAGTCATACAGCCACGACTCCCGCAAGCCCGTCGTGGAGGACGGCACGCTGGAAGACGACCAGCTGCGCCGCGACTTCACCATAAACGCCATGGCCATCTCCCTGAACGGCAACAGCGCCCACACACTGATTGACCCGTTCAACGGCATCGGAGACATCAAAAGCAAACTTATCCGTACCCCTTGCGACCCAGACAAGACCTTTTCGGACGACCCTTTGAGGATGATGCGAGCCATACGTTTCGCCACGCAGCTCAATTTCAACATCTGCCCCGGAACACAAGAGTCTATCCGGCGCAACGCCGCCCGTTTGGACATCATCTCCAAAGAGCGCATCATGGAAGAGTTCAACAAGATACTGCATTGTCTGCGACCCTCCACCGGCATCAGACTGTTGGACGATTGCGGGCTGCTGGAGCGTTTCATTCCTGAACTCACCGCCTTGAAAGGTGTACAGACCATCAACGGCAAAGGTCATAAAGACAACTACCTGCACACACTTGAAGTTGTGGACAACATCGCGATGACTTCGCCCAACGTCTGGCTGGTATGGGCAGCGCTGCTCCACGACATCGCCAAGCCTGTCACCAAACGGTTTGTGCCGGCGGTTGGCTGGACCTTTCACGGACACGACGCCGTAGGCGCACGTATGGCAGCCGACATCTTCCGGCGGCTGCATCTGCCCAACAACGAAAAACTGAAATACGTGCAGAAACTTGTCGGGCTGCACCTGCGCCCCATCGCCCTTGTAGAAGACACCATCACAGATTCTGCCGTCAGGCGGCTGCTGTTCGAGGCCGGCGATGACATTGACGACCTGATGATGCTCTGCGAAGCGGATGTGACCTCCAAAAACTCGGCCAAAATCCAGAAATGCTTCCGGAATTTTGCCCATGTGCGTGAAAAGCTTGCCGAGATAGAGGAAAAAGACAAAGTGCGGAACTGGAGGCCGCCATTCACGGGCGAAGACATCATGCATGCTTTCGGCATCAGGCCCTGCCGCGAAATCGGCATCATAAAAGAGGCTGTATGCAACGCCATCCTCGACGGCGCAATTGAAAACACCCGTGAAAATGCCTTGAAACAGATGGTCGTCGAGGGAGAAAAATTAGGATTGACCGTTGTCAACACCCCAGAATAACCGAATAAACCGCTAACGCCCTTATCCTTATGAAACGTAACATTGCCTTTCTGCCGCTGATCCTGTCAATGCTGCTCTTTGCCGGCTGCCACAAGAAACAGGTGCAAGAAAAGCCCGAAAACCTGATCGGGCGAAGCACTATGGTTAAACTTATAGCCGAAAGCTACCTTATTGAAAGCGTCGTAGGAATGAACCCTGAAGACACCTTGGACCGCTTCAGGAGCACCAAAGAATACTACAAAGACCTCTTTGACCGGTACAGCGTCACGCGCGAACAGTTCAACCGATCCGTCGAATACTATATGGGCGACGAAGAGGATGCCGAAAAACTCCTGTCAGAGGCCTCAACCCTTATCATGAAAAAGAAAAAGGAAATGGCCTTGCAGGACACCGTCACCCAACAGGTTGACATTTCGGCAGATGTCACTGCCCCTGTGCCGCCGTCTGAAACACCGTTGGACACCACCGGAGAGAAACCTAACACGACGACAGCAGGATGACGAAGAAAAGAGTATTGATAGCCATGAGCGGCGGCATTGACAGCAGCGTGGCCGCCATTTTGCTGCAAGAACAGGGATACGAACTCATCGGAGCCACATTCAGGACTTTTGATTCCATCTCGGAAAGCTGCATGGCACGCGAAAAGGGGTGCTGCTCGATGGACTCCATCGCTGAAGCCCGCCACCTGGCGCAGCGCCTCGGCTTTGAGCACCACATCGTAGATGCCCGCGACCTGTTCCGGGAAACCGTCATCCGGAATTTCATCGACGAATACCTCAACTGCCGTACCCCGAACCCTTGTGTGCTTTGCAACCCCGTCATCAAATGGGGAAGGCTGCTCGAATTTGCCGACGAAATGCACTGCGACCTGCTCGCCACCGGCCATTATGCCCGCATCGGCACACTCAACGGCCGCACATTCCTGCGCAAAGGCAAAGACCTCGGAAAAGACCAGACCTATTTCCTGTGGAGACTGTCCTCCGAACAGCTGCAAAAGACGATCTTCCCACTCGGCGAACTCACCAAGCCGGAAGTGCGCAACATAGCCGCAGAACATGGCTTTATGCAACTCTCACAGAAAAAAGAGAGCGAAGAGATATGTTTCGTCACCGACAACGACTACCGCAACTTCCTGCACATCGAAGTGCCGGACTTAAAGAGTCTGTCGCCGGCGGGCAACTTTGTCGCCAAAGACGGCACCATACTTGGCCGGCATCAAGGCTTGTACCATTATACCATCGGCCAGCGCAAAGGCCTGGGCGTCGCATTGGGCGTACCCGCATACGTGGTGGCGCTCGACAAAGCACACAACAACGTGGTGCTGGGCTCCAAAGAAGACCTTGCCTCCGCTTCACTCTTCCTGCAAGACTATAAACTGACAAAATATGACGACTTTGAAGACGGCATGCCTATAGAATGCCGAGTGCGCTACCGTAGTGCCGGTGCCGGCGCGCGCCTTTATCACAGCGGCGATGGCGTGCGTGTAGAGTTCAACACCCCTGTCGAATCAGTCACGCCGGGACAGAGTGCAGTCTTCTACGAAGGCGACGACCTCATCGGAGGCGGGATTATAGAATTTAGAGTTTAGAAATGAGAAAGATATTCTGACTTGTCAAAGTCATGTAGAGGTCTTCATCGCTGGGCTGCGGCAGGGCAGAACTTGAGACGCTTTACATCGGGCTGAAAAACGCTTCCGGGTTGTTCTGAAAATCTTTGGCGGTCATGCTTTTTTTTGCCACAATCTGTCTGTTTTCTATTTTCATTACGGCAATGCCTGCAATGTCAAAAGCCATTTTGTCCAGCTTGTTGGTGGAGTCTATCAAAACATTGTCGGCTTCCGAAAAAAACTCATAGGAGAGTCTGTCTAATGTGGCTTTTGAAATCAGGATGGCGTTGTATTTCCCTTTTACGAGTGCCGGGCTTACCGACAACATGGAACATGTAGATTCCGTGCAGTTTGTACACCCGTTAGGCAGGATGAACAAGTATTCTCCGTCCGTTATTGTGAAGGAGGGGAAGGCTTCTGCCATATAGGAATTGAAAAAACGGCTCCGTTTCTGTAAGTCGTTCTCTTGTTCCGTTGCTGCATTCTTTGCCGTGCATGACATCAACAGTATCATTGTTGCAAACGCCATGGTCGTAACGTTACTTGGTTTCAATATATATCGCATATCACAAAAACATTATTGTTGCTTTCTGTTAACGAATAATCCATAACTGCAAGTCCTTCGCGAGTCACCATACAGTCAAAGGCTCCAAAATTGTCAGGCATGTCAATTTCTGCAAGCTGCCTGAATCCGGAATCCAAAACAATCAGCGACCATGGCCTTTCATCTGAGGAGTTTTTTGTCCCATCTTCATTTTCGGGATTCATAGGTTTTGTCACAACGACATAGTAATAATTCCTGTAGGGGTCGTACAGTATGCCCGAATATTTCGTTTGCGAACAGCTGAGTTTCTCTAATCCCACATAGTCATAGACGGAAACATCGAGCATTTCGTTCTCATGTTTCTGGTATTTGCTGCGGAAATAGTGGCTCTCTTGAGAACCGTCAAGGTGTATCACAAAAACAGAATCCACAAATGCATATACTGCCACAATGGACGTGTCTTTGTTCATGGTTGACATGACGCTGAAAAAATACCTGGAAGTGTCTTTCTGCAAATGAGTATAGGGAAATCTGCCGATTCCTGAGGCGGTCTGGTCTATCTGTTTTCCCCCGACGATACATTGTGAAAAAACAGGCCTTGAGAACATGCTTTTCCGGGAATTATAGTTGGTTACATAATCAAGTTCATTGAGAATAAAACAGTCGCAATATAAAATCCCCGAATCGGCCTTTACAGGTAAATAATAGTGTTTAAAGAACGTGTTCATAATGAACTTTTCATCTTTCACATATCTCATGTTGCTTGACAACGTGTCTTTCACAAAACCCCGGTTGTCAATTCTAAGCAGGAAACTGTCTTTAGGGAACTGGATAATGAGGCTTGAGTCGTTCTCTATAATGCAGTTCTGGATATAATTCCTGTGCTTGAATTGTGTGGCGGGGAAAATTGATCCTTTGCAGTAATTCAAAACAGCGTATCCGCTGTCTGTCGTATAATAGTACGTATTTATAAGATCGCCCTCAAAAGGGGAGTAAAATGAATAGTACATTCCGATGTCGTGGGGTATGGACAATGTGTCAACGTAATGCAGCGTCATCTGCTTGCGAGAGCAGGAGGCAGACTGAGAAATCAGTGCGACAAACAAGGAAACAACTGTGCAAAGACATGCACCTGCCTTTGCACAGTTGATAAAGTGACTATTCTTCTGCATACGGCACGGCAACTTTGGAATTATCCTTAATGTTCGTAAACAAAAACACGCGATTGTTGGACCGGTATGCCTGTACAATGTCGCTCATGACATAGTCGCCCGTACACAATTTGCTGTGTATTTCTGTGCCATAGAGGAGAGGGAAAATGTCATCGAAATACGATTTATTTGAAAAAAACGCAGCCACTTCTGCCGGTTCTTCTCCCAACAAATCAGTTGCCATTGTCAGATGATTCGAACTGCTGAACTCACCGTCGCCGGACTGAACAGGTGTTATCACCACACATGGCGCACAGCCTTTCCCTTTTTCACAGCAATAACTATTGCTTTCCTCTTTTATCTGAGTCTCATACGGACAACAACAAGTTCTCGGATTTTCGGGTTTAAGCGACACCTTGGCGGCATCAAGGCTGTCTGAAATGCCATCCGTTTTGTCACATGCACAAAACAATGCCACAAATGAAAGCACCCATATAATAATCTTTTTCATTTTAATCTGTTTTTTTGTTTGAAATAATAAATATAGAATCCCGTTGCACCTGATCAATGTTCTGCAAGGCGTGCTTTGGGCAACATTGGGATGATTTGTAGTCCCCATACGACTGAAAACACGGAACCGTCGTATGGGGGTCACTGTGCGTGGTTATTCTTTCCAAGCCATTGGATGTTGGATGTCAAAAATAATGTATTGCATGCCGATTTCATGGCTTCATAACTTTATGTGGACTTCTGTCTTTAACCTTTTCGCGCTGGTTCTCTGAACCTTGTGAAGGCCGCCGACAGGCAGGACATAATCCAAAGAGACCAGCGCGGCAAATATAACAAAAACTAATCAGAGATTCTTTCGATTGCCCCAATTGTTTTTCTGTCATATTATCATTCTTTCAAAAAAAACATATCTTTGCGCGCATCTTCAAGCGGAAGCCCGAGAGGGTCAAACTTGCTGATGCTACTTTTTGAATTGAGCGTTTATCTGACGCTTGTCTTTGGCTGCTCGAAACTTAGCAACTGTCGAAAAATCGTCAAAGGACAAGACAACGATGAATGTTCACGGTAGGTATGTCTTTCCCTGCCGCGGTTTGTCGCTGCCCTCCGTCTGCGGGTGCTGCGGCTGCCCGGAACGCAGGATTGATATATGCCACGCGTGGGCTTTTGCGTTGTCCGTCTTGACGATTTGGGCAATGCTAAGGCCCCGAGCAGACAGATGGGCAACAGGCAAGATTTCCCACGCTTTTTTCATTCTGTACAAGCGAAAACGAACGACGAACGCCCGGAGAGAAGGGAAGTGTATCCGGAACAGACCCGAACGACCGCATCAAGGCATGCAACCGACCGCAAAATACACCTTCTCAGGACACGAATCTTTCGCCTGCAAAACGTTATGGCTGAAAAAAGGCTACGATTTCATCAAAGACGGATATAACTTCAATGTCCCAGATGCCGTGGTGCATCTCGGCGTAGGCAAAAACATGGTATCCTCCATCCGCTACTGGATGAAGGCTTTCGGGATGACCTGCAACGACCGGCTCACTAACATCGCCCGGCAACTCCTTGACACCGAAACGGGATACGACCCCTATCTGGAAGACCTCGGCACCCTATGGCTGCTACACTATCTGCTGGTATCTGCCAAGGAGGCGACCCTCTATCACCTGCTGTTCACACGGCTGCAGAAAGAACGGCTCTCTTTTGACCGGCAACATCTGCTCGCTTTGGCAAAACGCGCCATGGCCGAAGACGGCAAACTGAAATCATTCAACGAAAACACCGTCAAAAAGGACATCCGTGTCATGCTTTCCAACTACGTTCTTCCGCAAAACTCAAACAACACCGACGAGTATTCAGCCCTGCTCATCGACCTGGACCTCATTCGCACATCCAACGGCAGGACTTTCCTCTTCAACATAGAAGGCAAAAGACCGATACCGCCGGACATTCTCCTCTATGCCATCCTCAAAGAGAAAGGCAACGACAACAGCGTGGAATACGACACCCTGCAGGACATCGGGCTCGTGTTCTGCATGAACGATATGGAAACCGTGGCCGCGCTGGCCGCGCTTCAGGAACAGTACCCTGACCACATCCGGTACTCAGACACCGCCGGACTGAGGCAACTGCAATTCACCAACATCATCAGCCCCGACACGGCACTCGACCACTACTATTCAAGACAATGAGACAATTTAACCTTTCAGCAAACATTGAAACCGGGGTCTCCGGCAACGACACCTACATTGTCACCCCGAACGTACAGGAAGCCTTGGCGGAAATTGTGAACCAATACCATATTGGCATTCATTCATTCACTATCATCGGGACCTACGGCACCGGGAAATCCTGTTTCCTCGTCAATCTGGAGAACGACCTGCTCGGACTGACGAAGCGCCGGCTTCTGCTCAAAGACCCAAAGTCGCTGACATGGGCTTCGGGCTTCGACATCCTCAACATCGTAGGACAATACAAACCGCTGAAAAGCCTCCTGGCCGACAGGCTGGGATGCACCGGAGACTCGGTGATGACGACACTGAAGCTGCGCTACGACCAGCTCAAAAGCCAAGGCAAAATGTTCGTCCTCGTCATTGATGAGTTCGGGAAGACGTTAGAGCATGCTGCCGCCAACAACCCCGAAGAGGAACTCTATTTCCTGCAGCAGCTGGCCGAATTTGCCAACGTGCCCCGACGCGATATCCTGCTGCTCACCACGCTTCACCAGAACTTCAGCGCTTACGCCTCTCGGCTCTCCTTGTCACAGAAAAACGAATGGACAAAGGTGAAAGGCCGGTTCCATGAAGTGGTTTTTTCAGAGCCCGTAGAGCAACTGCTTTTTCTGGCTGCCGAGCGGAACGGGCACAGCGCAAAAGGCTGTTCCGGCGAAATCTTCAAGATTGCCCAAGAGAGCAGGTTCATCTCGCCGTCGCTCACTTCAGAAACCGTTTGCCGTCTCTGGCCGCTTGATGCCTTTTCAGCCGCCGTTCTCACGAAAGCCATACAGCGGTATGGGCAGAACGAGCGCTCTCTCTTCTCTTTCCTCGCCGCCGATGGGGAACATTCGATCAGGCGCTTCCACAGTTCCGAAAACAAAACATACAGTCTCTCTGACGTTTACGATTACCTTGTCAACACTTTCCACGCATACCTCAACGAACCCCATGCCGACTCGACCGGATGGAGAGCCATCCGCTCGGCCATAGAGCGCATTGAAACGGCAGACTGGCAAGATGAGAACATCCTGCAAGAGGCCCTGAAGATTGTCAAGGCCGTCGGCTTGCTCAACCTGTTCGGCAATGCCGGCTTCAAGATGTCGTGCGCCCAACTTTCCGGATATTCGTCAAGGGCTATGGACTGCAGAGCGGCAGAAACCGTCATCGACAGACTGAAACAGCTGAAAATTATCCGCTATGCAGAGTACAAAGGCCGCCACATCCTTTTTGAGGGCACTGACTTCAACATTGACGAGGAGATAGCCAAGGCTGCCGCCGCCGTGCCGGCTCCGGCAAATCCCGTGGACGAGCTTCGCGCCAACTTCAACGGCATGGTAGCCCCGGCAAAAGCCTGCTATTACCACCGGGGCACACCTCGCTTTTTCGAGTATATCCTTCTGGACACGCCTCTCGACATGTCCCCGTCGGGAGACATAGACGGATTCATAGAACTCGTGTTCTCGCAGAACAGCGCAACAATGCCGGAATGTGTCAAGCATTTCAGCGCCGGCTGCACCCATGCGGTACTGTTTGCCGTTTTCATCCATGCCGACAACATCATCCGGCATCTCCACAGAATCAGCATCTATGACTATATCCTCAACAAAGTACTCATAGACAAGTCAGACCGTGTAGCCATTCAGGAGGTGGAAAGGCTCAAGTCATACGAACAGACACTTCTCAACAAACTTGTAAAAGAGAACCTTTTCAACTACAGCGGAGATGTTGTCTGGTTTTACAAAGGGGAAGAAAAGAGCATCAGAAGCCTTCGCGGTTTCAACGCGCTGCTGTCTGAAATCTGTGACGATGTTTATCCGGACACCCCTGTCATCAACAACGAGCTCATCAACCGCCACAAACTGAGCAGCAGCATCTCGGCGGCAAAGTCAAAATACCTTCAGGCCCTGGTTGAACGGAGCGAAGTTGAAGACCTCGGCTTTGAGAAAGACAAGTATCCGCCGGAGAAAACCATCTATTGCACCCTGCTGAAAACAACCGGCATACATGTAAACGGCACTTTCGCCGATGCACCATGCAACGGTGAAATCATGACCTTGTGGAAAGCCAGCGAGGATTTCCTGCGCAGCACTTGTGAACGGAGGCGGAAAATCTCTGAACTCATCGCCATCCTTTCCGCCCGGCCTTTCAAACTCAAAGCCGGCGTGCTTGATTTCTGGATCCCCACCTACCTGTTCATAAAAAGACTGGACTACAGCCTTTTCGGGGGCAATGGGGCTTACATCCCCAACATCAACATGGAATTCTTCGACCTGCTGAAGAAACATCCCGACTCATTCAGCATTAAAGCCTATTCCGAAGACGGCATAAAGACGGCCTTCTTCAACCAATACCGCAAATTCATCCATGCCGGTACGGAGAGCGGAATCAAGGGAGACAAATTCATTGAAACTATCCGGCCGTTCTTTTTCTTTTACAGCCGCCTGAACGACTATGCCCGGCATACGCGCAAATTTGACCACAGCACAACCCTGCGCTTCAGGGACGTGCTTGCCGATGCCAAGGATCCGGAAAAGACTTTCTTTGAAGACCTGCCGCAAGCGCTCGGATACCGGAAAGAGACCCTGAACGACGAAACGTTTGTGGCCGGCTATTGCGCCCTCATACAGCAAGCCGTGCGGGAACTGCGCTCTTGCTATGCCGAACTCATCAACCGGCTGGAACGGCAACTCGTGGACCGTCTCGGCCTCCAATCGCAGCATTATGCCGAATACATCGTGGAAATCAGGGAACGCCTCTCCCACATCAAAGAGCAACTGCTTTCAGACAAGCAGCTCGACTTTTACCGCCATGCCATGACAACCTTCGACGACCGGACAGAATGGTTCCAGAGCATCAGCTATGCGGCCCTCGACCAGCCCCTGGAACGGCTGCGTGATGAGCAGGAAGAGCAACTGGCTGACAACATCGTTTTCCTTTTCAAAGAGTGCGAAAAATGTTGCGTATTGTCGGAAGCCATGGACTACCGAATCACAGAAAACGACAAGAAGAAATCAGAAACACTTGAACATCAAATAGACGCCGTCCTGACAGGCAATGCCAACCTCGACATCTACACCCTTATGAACCTATTAAAGAAGAAAATGCAATGAGCGCAGTCAGACATATCTTAGGCATTTCCGGCGGCAAAGACAGCGCTGCGCTGGCCATCTACCTGAAACAGAAATACCCGCAACTCAAGATTGAGTACTACAATTCAGACACGGGCTGCGAGTTGGCGGAGACCGAACTGCTCATTGACCGGCTTGCCGCCTATCTTGGCACCATCAAGCGCCTGAGGGCGGCAGAAGGCAGTCCAGAGGCCACGCCGTTCGAGCATTTCCTGAAAGCGGCAGGCGGATACTTGCCCTCCCCGCAGTCGCGCTGGTGCACAAAAAAAATGAAACTCGCCGAGTTTGAACGATATGTAGGTAACGACTATGCCGTGTCATACGTGGGCATCCGGGGCGACGAAGAGCGAGACGGGTACATCTCCTCCAAACCGAACATACAGGCCGTATTCCCGTTCAGGCGCAACATCTGGAGTCTCGATGTAATAAACAAAGTGCTGCACAACAACCGGCAAGAACAGATGATAGACCTCTGCACGAGGCTCTGCTCCGGCAGCAAGCAGGAGGAGATGCTGAAAATGCTGAAACGTCCGCTCTCCAAACAGTTCTATTATTCCAAAAAACTGAACGCGTTGCTTGACATCGACATTAAAGCATTCAACCGACTCGTGTTTGAGTTTCTGAAAACAACCGACTACCCTATAGGCAAACTCGACACTTTTGCATTGGTGGACAACGATGACGTGCTGGTAAAAGAAGACATATTCAGACTGCTACGGGAAAGCGGTGTCGGCGTCCCCGCCTATTACGAAGAGATTCCATTTGAGGTGGACGGCAAAAGGGGCACCTACTGCCGCAGCCGCTCCGGCTGCTATTTCTGCTTCTTCCAGCAAAAAATAGAATGGATTTGGCTTTACGAACAGCACCCTGACCTTTACAAAAAGGCTATGGCCTTTGAAAAAGACGGCTACACCTGGAACCAGGGCGAGAGCCTTGCCGACCTGATAAAGCCGGAACGGGTACGCAAAATAAAACTGGATGTCATCAAACGGCAGGAAGAGAACAAAGCCAAACAAAAAGGAACCACCCTCGCCGACCTTTTCGGCGACGACATCCTATGTTCAAACTGTTTCATATAAAAATGCTGAAGACAAACGTGATATGGCCCAAAAGCAGACGCTTCCAGTCGCAGAGCGAGTGGGAACCGATCGGTTTTTTCTCCGAAGGCCTCTGCAATGCCACCACATTCGACCTGAAACTGGGATTCTTCTCATCTTCTGCCATCAACGTGCTTTGCGACGGGTTTGCGTGCTTCATCTACAACGGCGGAAGAATGCGCTTGATCATCAACGACATCCTGTCAGAGCAGGACAAGCAGTCGATCAACGAGGGGCTGTCCGGCAACCCGCTGCCCGCCTTCAACCTCAACGACATAGAATCGTTAAAGAACACTCTTTCCGCCCGCGACCGGCATTTCTTCAACTGCCTTGCCTTTCTGATACGCCACGACCGCATCGCCATAAAGGTCATCGCTCCCGTCGGCAGCCACGGCATCGCCCACACCAAGTGCGGGCTCTTCAGCGACGGCATAAACCGGGTGGCCTTTGACGGGTCATGCAACTTTTCGCGAACTGCGCTCCTCGACAACATCGAAAGCATCACCGCATTCTGCGACTGGGACGGCGGCAACGACATCTACAAAATCAAAGATATCGCAGAGGACTTCAACCGCACCTTTGAACAGAGAGACGGGAACGTCGCCTACATTGCCCCGCAAGACATCAGAACCCGTATCACGGACGCCTTCGGACAGAAAAACGTCCACGAACTGCTCAAAGAGGAGCAGGAACTGGTTTCGAGCCACACGTCAACCGCAATGTCGGCGACGGTGAAAAGGTGTCTTGTCAGAGCCCGTGAAAAAGTGGAAGCCGCCATCGACAGGACCCGGGAGCCAGAAGACGCATCCGCGGCGCCATTGCACGAGCCGCAATTCCCGTACCCTTCCGGACCGAGAGGCTACCAGAGACAAGCTTTCGACAACTGGAAAAACAAACAGAATGGGCTTTTTGCCATGGCTACCGGCACGGGCAAAACCTTGACCGCCCTCAACTGCCTGTTGGAGATATACAAACAATGCGGCTACTACCGCGCCCTAATATTGGTGCCCACCCAGACCCTTGTGGAGCAATGGGACGAAGAGTGCAAGAAATTCAATTTCGGGCACATCTGCAACATCTATTCACAAAACCGGACTTGGGAGCAGGAAATTGACAACATCCTCATTAAAGAGAGACTCGGCATTTCTGAGACGCCGCAATCGTTCATCATCATTTCGACATACGCCTCCTTTGCCCGCCAAAATGTATTCGCAACGCTGAACCAATTGGGCAAGAAATCCCTTCTCATTGCAGACGAAGCGCACAATATGGGCGCCAGCAGGATTCTCGACCTCTTGGGGTACATCCGTTTCAAACGGCGAATAGGACTCTCTGCCACTCCAGACCGGCCATTTGACGAAACCGGAAACAACATACTGAACGACTTTTTCGGCATCGAAGAGCATTACACCTTTGAATACAGCATGAAAGATGCCATCGACAACGGTTTTCTGTGCCGTTATTACTACTATCCTCACTTGGTTTACCTTAACGAAGCCGAGATGACAGAATACATCGAAATAAGCGACAAACTGAAAGGGTTCTTCATCAATGAGGACGGCAAGTCCCCGTTCCCTGAAAAAAATGAGATAGTAAAGATGCAGCTCATCAAGCGCAAGCGCATCATACAGAAAGCCGCCAACAAAACGGAAATATTCCGGAGCATCCTTGAGGAGCGATACCGTGAAAAGGGAAATCTGAAATACACGCTCGTCTATGTGCCCGAGGGCAACCGTCCCGACTATGAGGCCGACCTCTACGACACTAAAGAGACCCTTGACCCGGACGAGGAGACCGAGCGGCTCATCGACCGATACACCAAAATAGTGCAAGAGGTCAGCAAAACCACTACTGTGCGCAAATTCACCGCCGACAGCAGAGAGCGGAAGCAGTTGCTGTCCGGATTCGCGAGCGGCGACATCGAAGTGCTCACCTCGATGAAATGTCTGGACGAAGGCGTCGATGTGCCCCGCAGCGAAATGGCCATATTCTGTGCCAGCACAGGCAACCCCAGGCAGTTCATCCAACGCAGGGGCCGCATTCTGCGCACCTGCAATGGCAAATACCATGCTGTCATCCACGACCTGATTGTAGTGCCTGTCATTGACCCGACGGCAGAATCATACGCTATGGAGCGCAAAATGCTAATGGGCGAACTCAAGCGCGTCAGTGACTTCGCCTTGCTGTCGGAAAATGCGAACGCCGCCCTCGAAGAACTTGACGAAACCTTGACATATTACAATTTATCAATCCTATAACTATGGCCTATCAAACAAACAACGACAAAATGCTTGAAGCCGTGCTGAGCAATCCTGAACTCATGGCGTTCGGGAAATACAGTTGCGCTGAAATTCCCCCTCTGCTTCTGGCCCTGTGTTCAGACAACACCGTAATCTGCACCGTGGCGCAAATTATCAAGCGCGCTTCAGAAGGCGCCACGGAAAAAGAAATATACAAAGAGATAACCGACTATTTAAACAAAAACGTATGAACCTATGACAATCAAGGAAATCACCATCAAAAACTTCCGCAGTTACTATGGCGAAAACCGTTTTGAGTTCTCCAACGGGCTGACGCTCCTCATCGGCGACAACGGCGACGGGAAAACCACGTTCTTTGAAGCACTGCAATGGCTGTTCGACGTCGTCAACACCAGCAACAGCATCGACAACGTGTCAGAGATGCGCAAGTCTGAAATGAGTTTCGGTGAGAGCGATGAAGTTAAAGTGGCCATGCTGTTTGACCACGACGGAGAGAAGCTCATTGAAAAACGGTTCACCTTTGAAAAGAACCACGAGGGCAGATTCTTGTCCAAGCCGGCCACATTCCGGGGTTTTGAGGAGCAAGGGGCAGAACGGCTGACCGTTGACGGGAAAAACCTCATCAACCGCTGCTTCGATGCCTTCATCTAACGGTTCAGCATGTTCAAAGGGGAATCCACACTGGATGTCTTCAACGACAAATCTGCGCTCAAACAGCTCGTCGAAAAGTTCTCCGACATCCGGAAGTTTGACGAGCTCGTGAACATCTCTTCCGAAATGGAGAAAAAGTCAAACAAGGCCTATGTGAAAGAGTGCACCTCTGACAAACAAATTGCAGAAGCGGCCAAGGAGCTGAAATCAAGAATAGAGCAGTTGGACAATGACATCGACAACAAAGAAAAGGAAATAAGCAAGAAAGAGGAAAGCGTCTCCAAATACTCCTCCAGTCTTGCTGACATAGAACAGCATCAAGAGACCTCAGAACGGTACAAAGCGGTATGCGACCGTCTTGAGAACCTGAAAGAGAAGAAAGCCAAGAAAGAGGGCACTGTTAAATCCGTGGACAAGAACACGGCACTTTTTGACAAACTCTGGATACTTTGCGCATTTCCGCCCATCCTGAAAGAATTCAAAGCAAAGAGCGCGGCTTTCAGCAAAGAGAGACGCAGGCAGAATGAGGACTTCATCAAACAGAAAGCAATGGAGAAAGGGAAACTCGAAGCCATAAAAGAACTTTGCGGGACGTTTGAAAACGGAGCGACAAAACTCCCCTGGTATCTGCCTGACGAGGAAACCATGGAAGAAATGATCCACGACCATGTCTGCAAGGTCTGCGGACGCCCCGCTCCTGAAGATTCGGAAGCCTACCGCTTTATGGTTGACAAACTCGAAGAGTACAAAGCACAAGTCGCCAGCCGGAAAGAGAAAGAAAGCGAACTGGAAAAACTGGAAAAGAAGGAACTGTTCACGACAAATCACATTGAAAAGATCCATAATCTCAGCGTGCAGCTGAGCGGGAACAGAGAAAAAGAGATATCCGGCATAAAGGAAGAAATAACCGACCGCCTTGACCTTGAGGCGAAACTGAGGAAGGAAATCGAAGAAGAAAAAAGGAAAATCCAAGAAATGCAAGACGAAAAGGCGCGTTTGCTCATTCAGGCGAACATCCCGGAAGATCTTCTCAAGAAACAGTTTACAGACTACAAAGGGATGTTCGAACAAAAGGAAAGAGCGGAGTTGTGTCTGGCGGAACTGCAACACGAACACAAAAAGCTCTCCGAAGATAGAGCAAATCTGCAGAAGGCATTTGACCAATTAGACCCTCAGAGCAGCCAAGCCAAAGTATACCGGGAGATACACCGCACGCTTGAGGCCATTGCCAAAGCGTTTCAGCATGCCAAGAGCGAAAACCTGCGCCGTTTTCTCGGAGAGTTGGAAGATTGCGCCAACAAATACCTGGACAAGCTGAGCGCCAACGACTTTCACGGAGAGATCCGATTGCGGCAAACCGCTGACGAATCCACAAGAATTGACCTTTTCAGTTCCAATGGAACCGAAATCAAGAGCCCTTCAGGATCGCAGAAGACCGTAATGTATATGTCAGTGCTTTTTGCCATCTCGGACTTCACCAACCAAAAGCGAGATGAAGCCTATCCCCTCATCTTCGATGCCGCCACCTCCTCGTTCGGTGACTCCAAAGAAGAACAGTTCTACAACGTAATCGACAAACTCGAGAAACAGTGCATCATCGTAACCAAAGACTTCATCACCAAGGGGCAACTGCGCCTTAACGACATCGACGCGCTGACTTGCAGCGTCTATCGTCTCAAAAAAGCCCCGGACTTTGACGAGCGGAACATGGCAACAATACGTACAACAATCGAAAAAATAAAATAATTATGGAATCCTTATATACCCTTTGGGGCAAAAGAAACCCACAATGGGAAACGCGCTATCAAGAATCCATCATGGACATTTTTTCCGACTTCGGGCGCGGTTCCACACCATACCAAGAATCGAGGGGAAAGATTTTCGGGGCAGGCTATGAGGTCTTCATCCTGGCCTTCTTCATCGGACTGTATTCCAACAAGACCATCCCGCTGACCGAGGACAAGGCGAAACGGAAAGTCTGCGGACAGCCCATACAATATTGGGGAAATCAGGAAAACCGATTCGGGCGCACTGCCTACGGGCAAATCCGGGAATACCTTTTTGCCGCCCTCATCGCCCGCACCGACATCGACTTCATCGCACTGGACAAGGGCGAGATCACAGAACGGAAAGTCGTGGACCTGCTGATAGACAAAATGGAGCAGTATGCCAATTTCGGGTTCTCCTTTATGCTGGAAAAGATGGAAGAAAACCCCAATTGCTTCTCCGGGGAAAGCGCTTTCTTGAAACTTTTCCTCTCCTTTACCGACACTCCAGGCGATGACACCGGCAATGCCTACGACGAGGACGATGTACTGGAAACGCTGACTTAGCCGCTGTTAAGACACAAAAGGAACAGAATGCTGCAAATTGTTTTACGGCATTCTGCTCTTGCCTTTATGTTTCCCGTTAAGTTTTGGTGACATTGCAGTTCCCTCTTTTCAGGCCCGTCCGCCCTACGTTGTTTTTCATTACTTTTGCGTGTCCGTTTTTCAGCGGATACCAATGACACAACATGAAAAAGAACATTGCTTCAATAATCTTTCTTAACTTGCTGATATTTTCATTGTTATGTTCATGCAACAGAGAACCTGAACAGCATTTTGAGGGTGCTGCTTTCGGCACGCTTTACCATATCTACTACTTCGGGCCGAATAAAGAGATCCCTGTGCTTCGCCGACAAACGGACTCCATACTCGCCGAACTGAACGCCACCTTTTCAATCTTTGACACCACTTCCCTGCTCTATCGCCTTAACCGCGGGGAACAGGCCGAACTCAACCGCGACTTCATCACCGTGCTGCAGACGTCGCTGGATCTCTCCCAAAAGACCGGCGGCGCGTTCGACTGCACCTGCCAGCCGCTGGTAGAACTGTGGGGGTTCGGAAAAAACAACGTCCGGGAAACGGTGCCGCAAGCCTCCATTGACTCGGTAAAGCAACATACCGGCTACCGGCTCGTCTCCCTGCAAGGCGACAGCCTCGTCAAGGCGGACTCTCGAATCCAACTCAATTTCAACGCCATAGCCAAAGGTTATGCAGCAGACCGGGTTTCCAATTTCTTGAAAGCCAACGGATACAAAGACCACATTGTGGAGATTGGCGGGGAGATTGTCGCATGTGGCAACAAACACGGCAAGGCCTGGAAAGTAGGCATCCAGACACCCACCGAAACGGCAGACGGCTCCGTGGAAAGCATGCGTCACTTCAAACTGCAGGACAAGGCTGTAGCCACATCCGGCAACTACCGCAACTATTTCGAGGAGAACGGCGTACGTTATACCCACATCCTCGACCCCACCACAGGACGGCCGGAGCAGACCAACCTGCTGAGCGTCTCCGTGATAGCCCCCGACTGCATGACAGCAGATGCTTACGCCACCGCCTTTATGGTGCTCGGCATGAACAAAGCGGAAAGAATCATCCGGCAAACCCCCGGGCTGGAAGCCTATTTTATCTATGACGAAAAGGGAAAATTCAAAACAACACACATCAAGTCAAATCATTAACCCCCAAATATGCACGAATTAGGCAAGAGAATCATAGAAGCCCTGCTGACGGGCAAGAACGAGCAATTCAACTACAAGCAGATTGCCGCCAAAGTCGGCATTTATGACAAAAAAGGCCGTGATGAGGTCAAGGAACAGATTGACAGGCTGACAGAGTCTAACCTGCTGCTGAAAACAGGACGCGGCAAGTACCGCCTCAATTACAAGAAGATAAACCGTAAAGAGACCGGGCGCAACTTCATGACCGGACGCGTTGAGATGAAACGCAGCGGAATGGCCTTTGTCATACCGCAGAACGACAGCGAAGAGACAACAGACGAATCGCTCTCCCAAGACGTTTTCATTGCGGACGGCAACTTGGGGAACGCCCTCAACAACGACCTCGTCAAGGTGGCTGTTTTCCCCACCCGCAAAGGAAAACGCCCTGAGGGTCAAGTGGTGGAGGTGCTTGAACGCAGCAAGAAACAGCTGGTCGGCATTGTCTCCATCAAGAAAGGCATCGCCTATTTCATCCCCGACAATGCCTATTACAGGCGCGACATCATCATACCCGCCCGCCTTCTGAGGAAAGCCCACAACGGGGAGAAAGTGGTGGTGCAGATTGTGGACTGGCCCAGCGGCACACGAAGCCCGTTAGGCGAAGTGAAGCATGTGCTGGGCAAGCCCGGAAACAACAATGTCGAGATGCTCTCGATACTGGCAGAAAACGACTTCCCGCTCAAGTTCCCCGACAATGTCGAGGAGGAGGCCGCCGCCATCCCGACAGACATCCCCCAAGAGGAGATTGCACGCCGCCGCGATTTCCGCGGGGCCGTAACCTTCACCATCGACCCGTCAGACGCCAAAGACTTTGACGACGCACTCTCGTTCGAAAAACTGGATAACGGCATGTTCCGCATCGGCATACACATCGCCGACGTGTCACATTATGTGCATCCCGGCACCGACCTTGACCGTGAGGCCTACCTGCGCGGCACCTCTGTGTATCTGGTGGACAGAACCATCCCGATGCTTCCTGAAACGCTCTGCAACAACCTATGCTCCCTCCGCCCTGATGAAGACAAACTCTGCTACAGCGCCGTTTTTGACATGGACTCCGATGCCAAAGTCCACAAAGAATGGTTCGGACACACCGTCATCCACTCTAACCGCCGTTTCAATTACGATGAGGCTCAGACAATCATCGAAACGGGCGAAGGCGACTTTGCCGGAGAGATCGGCGTGCTCAACAATCTCGCCCAACTGCTGCGCAAACGCCGCTTCGAAAACAACGCCGTCAACTTTGAAACCGAAGAGGTGAAATTCAACCTCGACGAAAACGGGCACCCTGTCGGCGTTTACCTCAAAGTGCAGAAAGAAGCCAACTGGTTGATTGAAGAATTTATGCTGCTCGCCAACAAGAAAGTGGCTGAAAAGGTAGGACGCAGACGCTCCTTGAAGAAAGAACCCGACACTTTCGTCTATCGTATCCACGACAAACCCCTCGACGAGAAACTGACCACCTTCCGCAACTTCGTCAAGAAACTTGGGTTCGACCTGAAAACCACTTCCAGGAAAGCCTTCAACAAGTCGCTGAATGCCATGCTCGCCGACCAAAAAGGGAAAGCCGACTATAACATGCTCAGCAAACTCTCCATCCGTATAATGGCGCGTGCCTGCTACTCTACCGACAACATCGGCCACTACGGGCTCGCATTCCCCTATTATACTCATTTCACATCCCCGATCCGCCGATACCCCGACCTTATGGTACACCGCCTTCTCGACCGCTACCTGGCACACAAGGAACCTGTCAAAAAAGACGAGTATGAGGAATACTGCAAACACTGCTCCCAAATGGAACAACAGGCCACGCAGGCAGAACGAGACTCCGTCAAGTACAAGCAGGCCGAATATCTGGCAGACAAGATCGGACAGGTATTCGACGCTACCGTTTCCGGCATCTCTAAATGGGGCGTTTATGCAGAACTTACCGAGTCCAAATGCGAAGGAATGATTCCGATGAGGAGTTTTGACGACGACTTTTACTATATCGACGAAGAAAACTACACGCTGGTGGGACTGCACCACGGACACTCGCTCCGCTTCGGCGACAGCATCAAGGTGAAAGTCGTAGCCGTTGACCTCATGAAGAAGCAGATGGACTTTGAACTGGCAAGAAACTAATTACAACTATGAATAACGACCGCAACGAACATCTCCTGAAAGACATGGCTTTACAGTACATCGGCACGATGGGCAAACAGCAGCTTTTTGCAGAACGTACCGTGCTGGAACGTTGGCCCGACTATGTCGGCGCTTTCTTCGCCCCCAAGACCAAATGTCTCGCCATCACGAACGGCATCCTGAAAGTCAAGGTCACCAACGCGGCTCTCCGATTTGAACTGAATGCCCAGAAAAAGTTGGTCATTGACAAGATTAACGCAGACTACCAATTTCAGGTGATCAAAGACATCGTATTCTTATAGGCCGTTCCATATCCTCCACGAGGCATCGGCTTGCAAGTGCAACATCTGCAAGCCGTTTTGAATGCGAGCGCCATAATGTTTGCCTTCCTGCAAAAAACGGGTGACTGGCGGGTTGTAAACCAGGTCATATAGGAAATTGTTTTCAGAAAGGCTGCCGTACGGCAAGGGGGGCATTTTGTCTTCCAGACCGTGAGCCGTTCCAAGCGGCGTGCAATTGATGACAAAGGGAAACGCCTGCAAGGTTTCGTCAGACAACTGGCGATATGTCAGCAGTTCCGAGCGTTCTGAACGCGACACAAACCGGTGCGGCACAAGCATGCGCTTCAAGGCATACGACACGGCTGCCGCTGCGCCGCCGGTTCCTAACACTAACGCTGCTGCCGGAATCGGCTGCCCTTGCAGGGACGCGGCAAATCCCTCTGCATCCGTATTGAAACCAACCAGTTTTCGTGCCGTGCCGCTCCTTTCTACCAATACCGTGTTCACAGCCCCTATTGCTGCCGCCTCGTCAGAAAGTGCGTCTAAATAGGGCACTATCGTCTGCTTGTACGGTATGGTCACATTAAAACCCTCTAATTGGGGGTGCGCATCAAGAAAACAAGGCACTAATGCTATTTCCGGCAATTCAAAGAGACTGTATGAACCGTCAAGTCCGATTTCCGTGAATTTGTCTTCAAAAAAAAGTTTAGAAAAACTGTGAGACAATGTTTTGCCGACCAGTCCGAACTGCCTTGTCATGCTTGGGCGGCAGTGTCGTCGGCAGACTTCTTGGCGGAACGCGATGATTTCACGCCCTTATAGACCAGATAGGCCACAAACGCTATACACAGACCCCACAAAACTACCTTCAGTTCGCCGTTGTATTTGTCTATCAAGTCTTGCTGACCATGTGCCAGATAGCCCAGAAGTGCAAGGATGATATTCCATAGTGTCGCACCCAAAGCCGTGAACAGCACGAACACGCCGAGGTTCATGCGGGCAAGTCCGGCAGGTATTGAAATCAACTGCCTGATGGCCGGAATAAGGCGTCCTATCAGCGTCGAGCTCTTGCCATGTTTCACAAAATAGGCCTCCGCCTTTTTTATCTTCTCGCTGTCAAGCATCAACAGATGTCCCACCTTGCTGTCTGCGAACCAGTAAATGATGGGACGTCCTAAGAACAAGGCCAGGAAATAGTTGACTAAGGCGCCTGACAGTGCGCCGAGTGTGGAAAAGAGAACGACAAACAGGACATTTATGATTTTGGAATCCGTCTTGTATAATGCGGGATTGTCCTCGTTGCAGGCCTGATAGGCGGCAGGCGGAACCACAACTTCGGATGGGAAAGGTATGAACGAACTCTCTATCGTCATCAGCAAGGTAATCGTTCCATAGTTGAGATGCTGGTTGTACCAACTGATCACCCGGTCGGTGATGGAAGAATCCGTCGGTGTTTGAACCTCTGTTTCAGAGACTGCGGTATCTTTGCCCATTGCGCAAAAACCAGCAATCAAAAGCAAAAAAGAGAGGCATAATGCTTTTTTTATCATCAGTTTGTTTGTTTAGCGGAAATCAATGTACTTGTCGGCCTCATACTGCTTCATTAACCTTATTACTTCGGGAATATTCCTCAAGTTTTCATCCACGTCGAGAAAGTCGACGCCCATACGGGTATTGTCAAACGAAAGAGCCGTCTCAAGATGGCGGAACGCTTCTGAAAAGCACCCTTTCTTCAAGTATAGCAAGGACTGGAAATAGTGGATGCTGTGCTGCAGCGACGCATGGTCGGAATGGCGTGTGCACAGTTCGAGTCCCAAGTCAGGACAATCCTCTTCATAGCAGTACACAACTATGAATGTGAAGAAAAAATGAAGGTCATTGTCTGTTTCAAGAGACAACTCTATTGCTTTAAGGCAGAGTTCATGGAGTTCTTCATAATCGGCGGCAGGTTTCAACAGGGTAATAAGTTCTCTAATGGTGACCGGAGTGCCATCCTTTAAAGTGGCGAGACATTTGCGAAGAAATGCGCGCGCTTCGTCATACTTGTCCAAGGTTGTCAGAATATCGACAACATACTCGATGATGAGTATGGTGAGAACTGGACCCGTATCTTGGTGCAATGCCTTGAGAAAATAGTGTAAAGCCGTTGTATATTCATTCAAACCAAGGTAGCAACGGCCTAAGTCAAAGTCAAGATCAAGGTCCGGATTGGCTTTGACGGCCACTTCGTAGCAACTTATAGCCTTGCGGTACTCCTTCATGCCGAAATAAGCATCGGCAATGTAGGGAACAACCGTCGCACTGTCCTCATCCAAAGACTGTTGATACTGAAACGACGCAAGGGCGTTCGCATAATCATCGTAACAGAGTTTAAAGTCTCCGCGGATCAGGTATGCTCTGCCGAGGCCTTCCCAAAAGGAGCTGACCAGAGGCATGATTTCAGTCATATCTTTGAAGTACTCCACAAAAGCATCGTAGTAAATCGGATTCAAGTCGTCTTGGATTTGTCCCAAAAAGTTAGGGATAATATCTTTCAGTTCGTCTTCAGACAGTTTATCGACCTCAATAGCCTTAACGGTATGTGCGACGGCTTCATCCTTTTTCCCGATCAGCACATACTCTTGTGCAAGCATAAAATGGGCTTCCGAATTGGCATCATCCATGGCAAGTGATTTCTTGAGGAGCGGAATCGTTTTGTCCGCCTCGCAGCGGATGCGGGCAAGACGGGCCTTTTCCATATAAAAATCGGGCACCAGTTCGCAGTGGGCGGCCACGTAGTCCAGTTCCTTTTCTGCTTCTTCGAAATTGTAATTGTACAGGAACAATCTGAACCGGCAGAGTCGCAGGTAAGGGTCAACCGGGTAATGCTTCAGTCCATATACGATAGCTTTTGAGGCATAATCGATATTGTCGGGGGCGATGTTCATATAGTAGTCAACCACCGTCTGCACTTCTTCGCTATCCAGGAAAACGGGCTTGTTGGCGTCAACGGCCTGTTTGAACTTGCGGGCTAAATATTCCGCTTCCATAAAATCGTTGCTATCAATAGATGCCATATTGTCAAATAAAGGCTGCAAAAATACAAAAAAAAGCCCATAACAGGGCTTATTTTCTGATATACAGTCAGGCGTTCAAATCTCTGTCCGTTTAGCGGACCACGATGTTGTCGATGACAATTCTTCTGTCCTTGGCGGCTTCGAGGCCATAAACGCCCTTTACAGCTGAATTGTCGCCTTTGGCTGTGGTTGAGCCGCAAGCGTTCTTATAGATGCTGAGTCCTGGCTTCTGACCGGTGATGTAAGGTTCGAGCACACCGCCTTCTGCTGTTTTCATGTAATTGAGGATGCTTTCGATGCGGCGGGCGGAAAGATGCTTGTTGTAATCCTTGCCGCTCAGCGGACTGGCGTATCCGCTGATGTTGAACGAAACCGTCTTGCCCTTTGAAAGCGCGTCAGCAATGTATCTTGTCACCTTAACGAGTCTGTCTTTGCCGCCTGCCACTTCATTGTCAAAAAACGAGGCGATGGCAGACTTGGCCTGGGCATTGTTGCCGGACTTCTGGGCATAGACATCTTTCTTGCCCTTATAGTTATCATAGAGAGCCATGAAATCCTTGTTGGTCGTTTCCTTTACGGTACCCGGGTCCGGTTGGTCGTTGTCAAAATAAAGCGCTATGGGAGAAACCTTGTCAATCTCGTCTTGAAGCGCTTTCGTTTCAGCCATTTCAGCCTTTTTCTTGTCGCGTGCATCTTCTTCCTCTATATTGAAAATCACCGGGAATTGCACGGTCATGTCTTGGCTCTCGCAGCTCTGGGTTGCCGGTCTCATTTTCGGGAAAGACTTCACAATGCGGATTGCCTCGTCGTCAAATTCCTGATAGCCGGAACTCTTCACCACCTGAATGTCGGAAAGGGTGCTGTCGGCTTTCACAACAGCCTGCACTGTGGCAGTGCCGGAGACACGTTGGCTTTTCAGGTTGGCCGGATACACTTTTTCCTTGTTGATATAGCGGCACATTTCCTTGTTCCCGCCCTTGAATGTGGGAAGTGTCAGGGCTGCCGTAGGAGTCGTGTGCTGGCCGTTAGAGTCGGCTTTCACCAATGCAAAACCTGACTTACAGGCGTTGTTCTGTTTCCCTTTAACATAAAGATGGCTGCTCCCAGAACCGTCACATTGTGCATAACTTGCTGTAACGCAAAACAAAAGGATGAAAATCCCAACTAAACTGACCGCTAAAGAATTTCTTTTCATAATATATTATTGGTTATAGTTTATATCAGGCTGCAAATATACATTTTTTTTCATTGCTGACCTTTAAATGAGATTTTGATGGAAAAACACGTGGAAAACCGCACGATTGCATTCAGTGACAGACAATGCGCCATGGTCTCGTTGACGTTGTTCTTATAAAAAAGGCTGTAAGGAGATGTTTCCGTACAGCCTTTTGGGGATTAAGGTTTGAGAGGACTATCTGCCGTGGCAGCCGCCGTGCTTTTGTTGAGCGGGGCTGTTCTCTCCCTTTTTGCAGCAGTCTTTCTTCATCAGCCCTTTCATCTCCATTTCAAAGCCCTTTTCAAGACGGATGTATTGGGCAATCTGTTCTTTTGAGAGGTTCTTTGAAATCTCGTTGAAGAAAGTCTGTTCAGCCTTGAGCAATGCCTGTTGGTATTCCAACTTGATGTTGTGGCAAGCCACGATTTTCTCGTCAGTAGGCTTCACCGTGTCCATTTTGCAGCAAGCTCCGGAGAAGCCGGCTTTCAACATTGCCTGTTTCTTGTTCTCTGCCGCTTGCTTTTGGGCTTCGCCGTATTTGTTGTAGGATTTCCAGAAAGCGTCCTTTTGATTGTCGTTAAGTTTGAGGTTCTCTTTCAAGTAAGCTTCCTTGAGAAGATCCACGGTGGCGGGAGTCATCAGGCTGGGATGGCATTTTTTTCCACACTCATTGTTTTCCTTTTGGCATTTGTTAGCATCTTTTGTGCATTGTGCCTGTACAGAAGAGCCTGCAGCCAGAACAGCACAGAGGCTGAACAATACAAATAATCTTTTCATCGTAATTCTTTAATTTTAGTGATTAATAATAAAAACACATTGCAGATGTCTGTTTTGCCGGAAGGTTTAAGCAGGCACAGCAAAAAAGTTCATTATCATTACTCTTTCACGATTTTCTGCATAGAAGAAGCGCCGCTCTTGGTGATGACTTTCAGCATATATACTCCGCTGGAGAGGTCTGTCAGAGAGAGTGTTCTGACGTTACCGTTCTCTGAACGGATCTGCTGGCCCTGCAAGTTGAGGATCTGGACCTGGTCAATCTCTTCGGGGCTGTTGATGTTCAGCAGGCCGGAAGTAGGATTCGGATAGATTTCGAGGCTTGCCAGTTCAGCATCATCGATGCCTACGCCTTCAACCACCCGCACATTGTCGATCCATACGATGTTTCCGTATCCGCTGACGAAGGCAAATCTCAAAAGGACGCTGTTAAGGGTAGAGACATCTCCGCCCGATGCAAGTTCCATCAGGTCAACAGTCTCGGTACGCCAGTCGTTAGCCTCAGGAATGTATTGTGAAGTAGTGTAGCCCGAAACGGTAGCCAAATCTGCGCCGCTCTTGTTGTAGAGTGTCGCATAGGTCGTGCCTAAATTGGTAGAACCTTGGACTTTCAGTCTCTCCTTGGCACTTGCATTGTACATTTTGTAAGCCAAGTCGAATTTCAGGACGGGGTGCTGGAAGCGGGTAAGATCCATCAGCGGCATGTATAGATTCTCTTTTTCTCCTGCCGACAAACCATATCCGAAGAAATAGAGTGCGCCGTCATACAGGCCCATAATCCCATACTCGGAATACCAATCGCCGGGAATCCCGTTAGAGAAAGCCTCATCAATATCAGCGGTTGTGCCGACATTCTGTATCAGGAAAGATGTGGCGAACGTACCGTTTGCGGTATCGGCATCTGCCTGGCCGTTCACGTTAACCAATGTAACGCTGTAAGCGTGTTCACCGTTGGAAGACGTGCTCACCTGCGGAAGCGTAACCAGTGCAGTTGCATATTTGGCGAGGTTTCCGGTCCAGGAGTACTGGGTGGTTTGGCCGTCTAACGTGATAGTGAAATCAGCGGATGTGAGGGCATTGTTGCCCACGTTCTGCAAAGTGACGACAGGAGTTTCCGTAACGGAGGCGGCGTAATACATCGGATTGAGGCCTTCCACTTTCAGCAGCATGGCGTTGTTGTCTAATGTCATATCGTACTGCGGGCACACCGAAGTGGTGGCGGCATAGAGGTTTGCTGCAGATTTCTGCCCGACTTCAAACACCGTGCGATTGGGGCAAACCATATAAATGGTCGGGAAATAGCCGATACTGTAAGCCGAAACCGCAGCACTTGTGTTGGGGCTCATTCGGGTAGGAAGGATAGGATATTCAACACCTTGAAGCCAGTTGCCCTGGGTCTGGCTCCCTGCGGCGTCCGCTCCGGTGCCGCTCAAACTTGCATAGTTTCCGTATGAGCCTTCAATGCCGAACACCATCACTTCGTTGGTGCCGTCCGGACCGTATTGGGAATAAAGGCTCTCAAAAGCCCCGGTATTATGGTAACTCCAGCATGGTCCGCACCATGTCGCAAAGAAATCGAGGAACACACACTTCCCGGCATCCGTATATTGGTAAACCGTGTAAGGATTGGTGGAGATGATGTTCCCGTTTGTCTTGTCAATCTCATAGAGCGAGAAGTCGGGAGCGATGGAGTAGTCGTCCAATTGTGCTTTTGCGCAGAAAGAAAGCGCGAAGGCAACTAAAAGCAAGGATAATTTTTTCATAATAAATCTGGTTTGTTTAATAAATTCATTTGAGGGCTCAAAAATACATAAATAATCAAGTCCACGGCTCGTCTTCGTTTTTTTTCTTTTTTTTCAGGCCTTCATCTTGTCCTTGCCGAAGAAAAGCTTGTCGAGCAGGGGCTGTTTCTCTTCATTTTCCGGCACAGCCACCTCAAGTTTCTCGTAAGTTTGGCGCAGGGCATCCGTATTGTCGGAGAGCACCATAAGGCGGTCGCCTTTTTTCAGCAGGGTCTTTCCCGTAGGCACGAAGAAATTATCGCCCCGTTTCACCATAATCACGAGAGTCTTTTCGGGCATGGCCAAGTCCATCAGCGTATTGCCGTGACGCAGCACCTCGTCGGTAATCTCAAACTCGGAGGTGGCGGACTTGATCTCCTCTTGAAATTCCACGTCGAAATTCTGGAGGCCGCCGGACTGCTTCGGTTTTTCGGACACCCCGAGCCAGCGTGCCATCAGCGGAAGCGTTGTGCCTTGCACGACCAGCGACACCAGCGTGCAGAAGAACACGATGTTGAAAATGAGCCGCGCTTGGGGCACGCCCTCGGAGAGGGTCATGATAGCGAAGATGATCGGCACGGCGCCGCGTAGCCCGACCCACGAGATGAAAGTCTTGTCGGCGAGAGACATCTTGCGGAACGGCAGCAGCGAGAGGAAGACACTCAGCGGCCGGGTTATGAAAATCATGCACACGCTGATCAGCAGAGCTGGCACGGCAATGTCGCCCAGTTCCTTTGGATTCACCAGCAAGCCAAGCGTCAAGAACATCAGCAGCTGGCAAAGCCATGTCAGACCGTCGAAGAAATTGCGCGTAGAGCGTTTGTGCACAAACTTGGCGTTGCCCACCACCAGGCCGCCAATATAGACCGCCAAGTAGCTGTTCCCTTTTATAAAATAGGTAGAGGCGAAGATGAAGACACAGGCGCTCAACACCAGTATCGGGTGCAGAGAAGCGTTACCGATACGCAATTTATTGATGATAAACACAATTCCTTTCCCAAGCAAGATGCCTGCGGCGGCGCCGACTACCAGTTGTACGAACACCATCAGCACAGCCATGCCGTAATTGGGGGCGGTGCCCTGCTTGATGATTCCGATGAGCGTGATGGTCAGCACGTAAGCCATAGGGTCGTTGCTGCCGCTCTCAAGTTCCAGCGTCGGCTGGAGGTTATGCTTGAGGTTGAGTCCGCGCGAGCGCAGGATCGAAAACACCGAGGCCGAGTCGGTTGACGACATCGTGGCGGCGAGCAGCAGCGAGGTGAGCAGCCCCACCCCGGCCGAGGCCATCGTCTTGCCCAATATGAACCAGATGAGCAGCCCTGTGGAAAGCGCTGTCAGCAGCACGCCGACCGTGGCCAAAATCACGCCTTGCGCCAGAATCGGCTTTATGTCGCTGATTTTCGTATCCATGCCGCCGGAGAAGAGGATGATGCAGAGGGAAATGGTGCCTACCACGTGAGCGATGCGGATGTTCTCGAAATGGATGCCGAGGCCGTCGCTGCCGAACAGCATGCCGACCCCCAAGAAAAGCAAAAGGGCGGGCACGCCGAACCGGCTGCCTGCCTTGCTGATGATAATGCTGGCGAAGAAGAGTATGGAAATGACCAGCAGCAAAAGTTCCAATGAAAAGCCCATAGTTGTATTCTTAAATGATTAGTCAGGATACGGTTGAGTCTTGCACAAAGCCACCGGCATCCGGAGACACAGGCGGAGACGACGCCATTGGCGGCATCCATGCCATATTTCCCGGACAAGCGATTGTATTGACTGTCATGCGTTTGTATTCTTATTTGAAGATCACGGCCAGAAAAACGACATCTTCTTCCGTTTTGTTCTCGATGCTGTGCGCGTTGCCGTGCCCCGTAAAGACGGCGTCGCCAGCCCGGAGCTCCCGAGGCTCGCCGCCGTCGTTGACCACGGCTTCGCCCTGCAGGATATAATAGGCTTCCGCATCGTCCGTATGGGCATGCTCCTTGATCATGCTGCCGGGCTTAAGGGTGATCTTTGCGAACATCTTTGCCATTCCGAACATCTCCGGAGGCGTAAGTATGATTTGCTTGTCCATCGTTCCGGCTATGTTCCCTGTGTTTTCGACATGGACGTCTTCCATGTCCAGCTGCATCTTTATCATATCAGTTCATGTTAGTTGTTATTGCCCGTATGTGATTTAGAGCGGCAAAGATAACAAAAAATCTGAAAATGCGCAATGCCTTGTGCGGCTTTGTGAAATATTAGGGGGCATGACGCCACGGCGTAAGCCATCGGGGCTAAAAAAACGATTCTGATGAGGGCGCATTCAGGATAATATCGTATTTTTGCCGCTTTCAAACAAAAAAACGAGAAATACATTGTTATGGCAAAAGTTCTTATCATAGGTGCCGGAGGCGTAGGGGCCGTAGTGGCACAAAAGTGCGCTTCCGTGCCGGAAGTGTTCTCTGAAATCGTGATTGCATCCCGCACCAAGTCAAAATGCGACGAGATAGCCGCCCGGACCGGGAACGCGAACGTGAAAACCGCCCGGGTTGACGCCGACAATGTCGAGGAGACGGTACGGCTTATCGAAAGTTGCCGCCCCGACCTGCTGATCAACGTGGCGCTCCCCTATCAGGATCTCCCGTTGATGGACGCCTGTCTGGCCACCGGGACCAACTACATGGACACGGCCAACTACGAGCCGCGCGACAAGGCCAAGTTCGAGTACAGCTGGCAGTGGGCATACCATGACCGTTTCAAAGAGGCCGGCATCATGGCGCTGCTGGGATGCGGCTTCGACCCCGGCGTCACCAGCATCTACACGGCATACGCTGCCAAACACCATTTTGACGAGATGCACTGTCTCGACATCGTTGACTGCAACGCCGGCGACCACGGCAAAGCTTTCGCCACGAACTTCAACCCCGAGATCAACATCCGCGAAATCACCCAGCGCGGCAAATACTGGGAAAACGGCCAATGGGTCGAGATTGACCCCATGTCGGTGCACCGCCCTGTCAACTATCCCGACATCGGCGAAAGAGAGTCGTACCTGCTCTATCATGAAGAGCTCGAATCGCTGGTGAAGAGCTTCCCGACCATCAAGCGTGCCCGCTTCTGGATGACATTCGGCCAGAAATACCTCACCGTGCTTAACGTGTTGCAGGAGGTCGGCATGACCAGCATCAAGCCGATTGTCTATCAAGGCATGGAAATCGTGCCGCTGCAGTTCCTGAAAGCCGTGCTGCCCGAGCCCTCGTCTCTCGGCGAAGGCTACCATGGCCAAACCTCCATCGGCTGCCAGATCAGCGGCGTCAAGGACGGCAAGCCCCGCACCTATTATATCTACAACAACTGCGACCACGCCGCCTGCTACCGGGAAATCGGCGCGCAGGCCGTTTCTTATACCACAGGGGTGCCCGCCATGCTCTGCGCCAAGATGGTACTGACCGGCACCTGGAAAGGCACCGGCGTGTTCAACGTGGAGCAGTTCGACCCAGACCCGTTTATGGCCGAAATCGGCGCCTACGGCTTGCCCTGGCACGAGGTCATCGACCAGCCTCTACCCGTAATGGCACACGAGAACCGGGATTCAGAATAATGGCTCCCTTTCGGAAAACCTATTCTTTACGCAGAAAATGACACCTGAACTTCAGAAACAGATAATTGCCCTGATAAAGCACGAGGTAGTGCCCGCCATCGGTTGCACAGAACCCATGGCGGTGGCGTTAGCCGTCGCCAAATCCAAGGAGGTGCTGGGCGGAACGCCCAAACAGATCATCGTGTCGCTGAGCGCCAATATGCTGAAGAACGCCATGGGCGTCGGCATCCCGGGCACGGGGATGGTCGGGTTGCCCATAGCCGTTGCGCTCGGGGCGCTGGTCGGGAAATCGGAATACCGGCTTGAGGTGCTGAAAGACATCACCCCGGAGAGCGTGGAGCAAGGCAAGGAATTCATCCGCCAGCAGCGCATACAGATTGCCCGGAAGAAAGACACCGACGAAAAGCTGTACATTGAAGTAGTGAGCCACAACGGCGACGACAAGGCAAAGGTGGTCATCAGCGGCGAGCACACCCACTTCAGTCACATCTCCAGGAACGGCGAGGTGCTGCTCGACGACAGCCGGGTCAAAGAAGAAAAAGGCAATGAGGAAGTTCCGGCGCTGACCTTGCGCGACGTCTATGACTTTGCGATGGAAACGCCTGTCGAGGACATCCGTTTCATACTGGCGACTGCCGACATGAACCGGAAAGCCGCCGAGCTGGCGCTGACGGGCGACTACGGCCACGGGCTTGGCAAAACCATCTTCATACAGCCAGAGGCGCAGCTGTTCTTCGGCAACGGCATCTATGCCAAGATCCTCACCTACACCTCGGCGGCGTGCGACGCGCGGATGGCCGGCGCCAAGATCCCGGTCATGAGCAACTCCGGCAGCGGCAACCAAGGCATAGCGGCCACGCTGCCCGTCTGGGTGTTTGCCGAGGAGCGGCTGAAGTCGGAAGAGAAACTCATCCGCGCCCTGACGCTCAGTCATCTTGCGGTCATCTACATCAAGCAGAGTTTCGGAAGGCTCTCGCCGCTCTGCGGCTGTGTGGTGGCCGCCACCGGGTCCGCCTGCGGGCTCACCTACCTGATGGGCGGAGGCTACCGGGAGGTCTCCTACGCCGTAAAAAACATGATTGCGAACATCACGGGCATGATCTGCGACGGGGCCAAGCCGAGCTGCTCGCTCAAAGTCGCCACCGGCGTGTCCACTGCCGTGCTTTCGGCAATGCTGGCCATCGAGGACAAGACCGTCTCCTCTGTGGAGGGCATCATCGACGACAGCGTGGACAAATGCGTGCTCAACATGGCCAACATCGGCATCAAGGGAATGGCAGCCACCGACAACCTGGTGCTCGACATCATGACACAGAAATAGAAACAGGCAGGCCCGGACGGCAAAGCAAATGGACGACTCTATTTCTCGAGCCTTAACCCATCGGGGGCGCGTCTGCATGTTCTTTTAGGCATACTTATTGGCGAAAGGATTATCCGAAATATCATTTCCCGTGCTTGCCATAAAATTGTATCTTTGCAGCCGTCAAATGCAACTGCACTGTTCCGGAACAGAATCTAATTACAACACATAACCATACGCTTTATGAAAGAAACCATATTCAGAGCCACGCACGAGAAATCAGGTGCCAAAATGATGGAATTTGCCGGATACTACATGCCCATCCAATACGGCAGCATCCCCGAAGAGCACATTCAAGTAAGAACCAAAGTCGGCGTCTTCGACGTGTCGCACATGGGCGAGTTCACCGTCAAGGGACCCAAGGCTCTTCCTTTCCTGCAGCACATCACCACCAATGATGTGGCCGCCCTCTATCCCGGCAAAGTGCAGTACTCCTGCTTCCCCAACGGCAAAGGCGGCGTGGTTGACGACCTGCTGGTCTATAACCTGCATGATGAAGACTACCTGCTCGTGGTGAATGCAGCCAACATCGACAAAGACTGGGCTTGGGTAGTAGAGCAGAACAAGGCATTCGGGGCCGAGATCGCCAACATCTCCGACAGCATATCCCAACTGGCCGTGCAAGGCCCGCTGGCGCTGAAAGCCATGCAGAAACTCACGGACGCCAACGTCGTTGACATGGAATACTACACCAACAAGATCATCACCTTCGCCGGCATCGACAACATCCTCTTCTCCACAACGGGATACACGGGGTCGGGCGGATGCGAGATCTACTTCCCCAACGAGGTGGCCCTCAAAATTTGGGACGCCGTGTTTGAGGCCGGCAAAGAGTTCGACATCAAGCCGATCGGCCTTGGCGCACGCGACACGCTGCGTCTTGAGATGGGATTCTGCCTCTATGGCCACGAGATAGACGACACCATCTCCCCCATTGAAGCCGGTCTGGGCTGGATCACCAAATTCGTGGACGGCAAAGACTTCATCGACCGCAAATTCATGGAAGACCTCAAAGCCAACGGCCTCACCCGCAGAATCACGGGGTTTGAAATGATCGACCGCGGCATTCCGAGAAACGGCTACGAAGTATGCGACGCCGAAGGGAATACAATCGGCGAAGTCCGTTCCGGTACTTTCGGCCCGTCTGTCAACAAAGGCATCGGCACCGCCCTCATCAAGAAAGAATTCGCCAAGTCGGGCACTGAGATCTTCATCAAGGTCCGCGAACGCCTCCTTAAGGCCGTGACCGTGAAAATGCCGTTCTATAAAGGTGAACAATAAGACTGCAATTTGTCATTTTTCATAATTTTTGAAGTTTAAATGTCCAGGAAAGCCCCGCCGCGGCGGGGCTTTCCTTTGTCATTGACATGCATGGGCATCGGCTGCCGGGACGCCCGAATCTGCAACCGCTGCCGTTCCGAAAAAAAGAATACCTTTGCACTCGTTTTAAAGTGGTTGTAAATGCAATTGCCAGTTTCAACTAAACATTTAAAACATAATGAGTTATAATATCAACAACGTTACAGGGACGATTATGAAAAACACAGTCTGCGTGTTCAGGTTTTCCAAGACTGCCGTTTTGGCTGCGATGGTATGCGTACTTCTACTGGCCGGATGCAAAAAAAACAAAGACGACGCCGATGCCTACGGCGTCTGTGAAGCCACAGAAATCATCGTGTCGTCGGAGGGGAACGGCAAGATGCTCTCTTTCAACATCAAAGAGGGTGAGACCTACGAGGCCGGCACTGTACTGGGCTGCATTGACACATTCCAGACATACTTACAGATCAAGCAGCTTGAGTCGTCCATCAACGCCACGCTTGCCCGCCGTCCTGACGAGTCATCGCAGACCCGCGTGCTGGAAGACAAGCTCTCGACGCTCAACAAAGAGAAGCAGCGAGTCAGCAAGCTGATCGAGGCCAACGCCGCCTCCACAAAACAGCTTGACGACATTCAGGCCGAGATCATTATCACCGAGAGCCAGATAGCCGCCGCCAAGTCGAACATCGCCACCCAGAACCATTCGCTGTCGGAGGAGGTTGAAGCCATGCGCTTCCAGCTCAAGCAACTGGAGCATGCGCTGGCAAACTGCCGCATCAAAGCCCCCATCACGGGCACCATCATCAACAAGTACATTGAAGAGAACGAACTGGCCTACCAAGGCAAGCCGCTTTTCAAAATCGCCGACCTCACCAACATGTTCATCAAGGTCTACATCACCGAAGATGCCCTCTCAACCGTAAAACTCGGGCAAAGCGCCGTGGTGCGGCTTGACAACAAAGCCGGCGAAGAGATAAGGCTGCCGGGCACCATATCCTGGATTTCGCCCAAGGCAGAGTTCACCCCCAAGATGATACAGACCAAAGACGAGCGCGCCAATCTGGTCTATGCCGTCAAGGTGAGTTTCAAGAACGACGGTTCAGCCAAGATCGGCATGCCGGGCGATGTACTTTTCAAATAGCAGAACACACTTACGAATGCCGAAAAAATGAACGCTATCTCCATCCAGGCCGTAAACAAGACATACGAAGGCAAGACTGTCGCGCTGGACAACGTCAGCCTTGAAGTGGCCGAGGGGGAGGTGTTCGGGCTGGTGGGCCCCGACGGTGCGGGCAAGTCAACCCTCTTCAATATCCTCACCACCCTGCTGCTGCCAGACAGCGGCACGCTTTCCGTCTTCGGCATGGACGTGATCCGCGACTACAAGGCGGTGCGGCAGGTCATCGGCTACCTGCCGGGCACCTTCTCGCTCTACCCTGACCTCAGCGTGGAGGAGAACCTGACCTTCTTTGCCGTGATGTACAAAAGCGGCATCGAGGAGAACATGGACCTGATTCGTCCCATCTGGAACCAGCTGTCGCCATTCAAGGGCCGCAAGGCGGGGAAACTCTCCGGCGGCATGAAGCAGAAGCTGGCCTTGTGCTGTGCCTTGATACACCGTCCGCGGATCCTTTTCCTCGACGAGCCCACCACCGGCGTGGACCCCGTGTCGCGCAAAGAGTTCTGGGACATCTTGAAATCCATACGGCACGAAGGCATCACCGTAATGGTGTCCACGCCTTATATGGACGAAGCCACCCGTTGTGACCGCATCGCGCTGGTGCAGGACGGGAGGATCATCGGCATCAACCCGCCCGGCACATTCATCCGGAACTTCAAGGGGAAATTGTTCACCTTCCGTTGCGACAACATCTTCGCGCTGCTTTCCGCCATGGAGCGCTGTCCGCTCAACTGCAACTATTACCCCTACGGCGACAACTGCCACATTGCCTTTTACGACAGCCTTGACACTGCGCTGCCCACCTTTGAACGGTTCCTGCAGGACAACGGGCTGCGCCACGAAGAGCTTGTCGCCATCAGTCCCTCCGTAGAAGACTGCTTCATTGAAATCGTAAAAATGAAATAGGACATGTACAGCATCGAGGCGAACCGGCTCACCAAGCAATTCGGCAATTTCACCGCTGTTGACCACATCTCCTTTCAGGTGAAAAAAGGTGAGATCTTCGGCTTTCTCGGAGCCAACGGCGCCGGCAAGACCACGGCCATCAAGATGATGAGCGGGCTGCTGCAGCCCACCTCCGGCACCGCGACCATCGCGGGCTATGACATCCTCACGCAGTCGAAACTCATCAAGCGCAACATCGGCTACATGAGCCAGCGCTTCTCGCTCTATGGCGATTTGACCGTATTCGAGAACATGCAGCTGTTCGGCACCATCTACCGCATCCCGCGCAAAGAACTGAAGGAACGGATCATGGGCAGCCTTGCCGAACTCAACATGGACAAGCAGGCCAACACCCTTGTGAACGCCATCCCGCTGGGCTGGAAACAAAAGCTGGCATTTGCCACCGCCATCCTGCACCGGCCCCACATCGTCTTCCTCGACGAGCCCACCTCGGGCGTGGACCCTATCGTGCGCCGCGAGTTCTGGAAACTCATCTACCAGGCCGCCTCCCGCGGCGTCACCATCCTGGTGACCACCCACTATATGGACGAGGCGGAATACTGCAACCGCATCTCCATCATGACCGACGGCCAGATCAAGATCATCGGCACCCCTGACGAGATCAAAGCCCGAACCGGCGCCGAAACCATCAACGATGTCTTTGTCAAATTCGTGAAACGATAAGCCAAACTGATGAAAGAACTGCGAATCATATTGAAGAAAGAGTTCATCCACATCATCCGTGACAAGATCACACTCGCACTGGTGCTGGCCATGCCTGTGGCGCTGGTGCTGCTCTTCGGCTTCACCATCAGCACCGACATCCGCAACGCCAAAATATCGGTGCTCGACCTCGCCAAAGACTCGCAGTCAAAAATCCTGGTCAACGACCTCTCCGCCTCCGGCTATTTCCAGATCGTCTCTTACCCCGAGAACGAGGCGGAAATTGACAATGACTTCAAAAACAAAGGCATCAAGCTGGCCATCATCATACCCTCCCGCTTTGAGGAATCGCTCTCCAAAGAGCGCGACGCCACCCTTCAGGTCATCAACGACGTGTCAGACCTCAACGTGGCCTCCATCCTCAACAACTACGTGCGTTCGGTGGTTTACAGCTTCACGGAGCAATACAACAGCGACATCGAAAGCTCTGACTTTCAAGTCACCGCAAAAATGCTCTACAACCCCGAGTTGAACAGCGTCTATATGTTCGTGCCCGGCATCATCACCCTCATCATGGTGCTGGTGACCGCGCTGATGAGTTCCATCACCCTGGCACGCGAGAAAGAGACCGGCACCATGCAGATGCTCCTCATCACGCCGGTGAAGAAAATCCACATCATCATCGGGAAAGTGATCCCGTATATGCTCATATCGCTGCTCAGCACCGTCACCATCATCGTCATCAGCGTCACCGTCTTCAAGATGCCTGTAAACGGCGACTTGGTCATGCTGTTCGCGCTCTGCATCATCTTTATGCTTACCGCCGCCTCGTTCGGCATGCTCATCTCCTCCATCAGCCGCACGCAGGTGGATGCCATGATGATTACCATGATGGGGCTGTTTCTTCCTACCGTGCTGCTCTCCGGATTCCTGTTCCCGTTGAACAGCATGCCTCTGTTCTTTCAGGTCATCGCAAACCTGTTCCCCGCCAAATGGTTCATCCTGTCCATCAAGGACGTCATGATCAAAGGGTCCGGCTTCACCGACATCTGGATGTACCTGCTCATCCTTTTCGCCATGGCCGTGGCATTCATTCTTTTCAGCATCAAACGATTGGACAAAAGGAACTAAGACTATGAGAATCATCCTTATCCTCATCAAGAAAGAGTTTTTGCAGGTCTTCAGGAATCCCCTGCTGCTCAGCATCTTGGTAATTGCCCCGATGGCGGAGTTCATGCTTTTCCCGTTCTGCGCCGACTATGAGATCAAAGTGCTGGACATCGCCTTCATCGACAACGACCGTTCAGGCATATCGGGCGACATCATCAACAGTTTCAACGCTTCCGACCTCTTCATCTCGCACGGCCTGATCAACTGCAAGGACGAAGCCGACGAGCTGATGAGGCACGACAAGATTGACCTTTTGGTAGAGTTTCCGGCCGACCTCGAGAAGAGCCTGTTCAGCAACGAGCCCACGCGGATTGCGATCACCGCCAATGCCATCAACAGCGTAAAGGCGGGCATCGGCACCGGCTATGTGCAGGAAATCATCGGCCGCCACATACAGGAGTTCGTCGCCGACTATGCTTCGGGCAACATCAAGCAGGTGCCGGCCAACGTCAACATCTCCAACATATACTGGTACAACGAGCAGATGAACTACAAGAACCTGATTGTCCCGGGCATACTCGTCATCCTGGTCACGCTGATAGGCTGCTACGTCACGGCGCTCAACCTTGTACGCGAAAAGGAAATCGGCACCATCGAGCAGGTCAATGTCACCCCCATCAAACGGTGGCAGTTCCTGACGGGCAAGATGATCCCGTTCTGGCTCTTGGGCATGTTGGAGTTCGTCGCCGGGCTGGTCATCATGAAGTTCGTGTTCGGCATCTCGGTGCAGGGGAGCATCCCTTTGCTGCTGGGCATCACCGCCATCTACCTGCTTGTCATGTTAGGGCTTGGCTTCTTCATCTCCAGCGTTTCCGAGAATCAGTTGCAGTCGATGTTCATCGTGCTCTTCCTGTTCATCGTGTTCGTGCTGCTCAGCGGCGTGTTCACCCCTTCTGAAGGAATGCCCGAATGGGCGCACCGCATCAATTACCTCAACCCTATGTCGTTCTATATTGAAGTCATCAAGAAAATCATCCTCAAAGGCAGCGAGTTCGCCAGCGTGCAGAAAGAGACGGTCGTGTTGGCGGTCATGGCCGTCATCATCAACACCGGCGCCGTGCTCAGCTACAAGGAAAGCAGCAGGTAAAACAAAAGGACAGTCATTTTGCGTAATATTTCATACATAAACATTTCAACAACAAAAAAAATGAAAAAGATTCACACTTTCTGTAAAAAAGCAGCATCGATGATGATGCTGTTGAGCATCTCTCTCCCGGGATTTGCACAGATCAACCTCAACGGGGGATTTGAGACATGGACCAACAGCCTGCCCGACGGCTGGAAAGGCTCCAAAACAAATTTGTCGGCATCCAACATCCAGCAGAGCACCGCTGCCTATCAAGGGAGCTACGCCTGCCAGCTGGCGAACACCGGAACCGGGCACAAACGTTTCACCACGCAGGCCATTGCCGTTGACTCCAGCGTGCAGTATCTCATCACTTACTACGTCAAAGGGCACGGCGACATCAGAACGGCGCTGTATGACGGCAGGAGCGGCGGCGGCTATTCTGACTACAACGAATACCATAGCATCAACTCTGCCGCCTACCAGTGCATCACCGACACGGTTACGGCTACTCATACCGCCGCTGACGCAGAGTTCATCTTCTCTCTGAAAAGCACCGTTGCTGCCGACGGGCACCTGGTCATCGACAACGTCGCCATCACGGTTGTCCCGGCAACCGCCACCGAGGTGGCCGCCCCGGTCATCACGGTTGCGGGCAGATCCGTCAACGGCACCTACTACGGTACAGCCACGGTCAGCATCAGCACCACCACCGACAGCGCCGCCATCTATTACACCCTTGACGGCAGCAACCCGTCAGACTCCGCCACCCTCTACACGGCGCCATTCACCCTATCGGCCAACGCCACCGTGAAAGCCGTCGGCATCAAGAGCGGCCTTGCCAACAGCAGCGTCACCGCCAAAAGCCTCGTCTTCTCCAACGACACCATCCTCTTCTTCCAGGATTTTGAGGCTGACACCTTCGGCACAATGACCACCTACAGCGTCAACGACACGATCCAGCTTTGGAATGTGGCTTCTTACAGCGGAAACCACTACGCTTACGCCAACGGTTACAACAAAGGCGTGAATGAAGACTGGCTCATCACCCCGCAAATCACGCCGCAGTCGGCTGACGGCGGCATTTCGCTCTCGTTCCGTTCTGCCACCAGATACAACGGCCCTGCCGTTCAGCTGAAATACTCCACCGACTACAGCGGCGCCGGCAACCCCGCCGCCGCCACCTGGACTGACCTCACCGCCGCGGCAGCATGGTCAACGGGCAACTTCACCTGGACTCCCTCGGGAGCCGTCAACATCAACGCCACCGCACCGTTGCACATCGCCTTTGTTTATACTTGCGACTCGGCAAGCGCTGCCGCCTGGGAGATTGACGACATCGCCGTCGTGAGCGGCATTTCCGACGCAGTGGCAAACCCTGTCATCGCACCGGCAGCCGGTTTCTATTACGACACCGTCAACGTCAGCATCACCTGCGCCACGCAGGACGCCGTCATCTTCTACACCCTCGACGGCACACAGCCCGACAGCGCCGGCACACGCTATACGGCACCCTTTGCCCTGACCGCCAACGCCACCGTCAAGGCCATTGCCTACAAGACAGGCAGTTTCGCCAGCGACGTCACAGAGGCTTCCTACACCTTCCCGGTCACCGTGGCTGACATCGCCGCTTTCAAGGCCGCCAACACCGAAACCAACACCACCGTTTACAAAATCACGGGCGACGTGACCTTTGTGTTCAGAAACGGCAAGAACTTCTACATCCAGGACGCCACGGGCGGTCTGTTGGTATATGACCAAAGCAACATCCTTGACGGCACCTACACCGAGGGCGACGTCATCAGCGGCGGCGTATATGGCACCTGCACGATCTACCGCGGCCTCACCGAACTGGTGCCCACCCGCAACCTCGGCGCCGCCTCCGGAAACACCGGCACCGTAGCCCCCGTTTTGGCCGACATCGCCTCCGTGAAGAGCATGTATGCCCAATACGAATCGAGACTCATAACCCTCACGGACGTCACCTTTGCCGACACCGCCAGCTACACCACTGCGTCAGCCACCAACATCAACATAACACAAGGACAAGACACCATGCAGTGCCGCAACCAGTTCAAAACGCTGGAGATGGACATCAACGCCGGCTTTAATGCCAACGTCACCGGCTTTGTGCTCCGCTACAACGACAACTTCCAGATCGCCCCGCGTGCCAACAGCGACATTGAAGAGATCATCACCGTCCTCGACACCGTAGCCCAACCCGTCATCACCGTCAACCCGCTCACCAACGACATGTATTCCGTCTCCATCACTTGCGAAACGGAAGGCGCCACCATCCATTATACCACCGACGGCACTGAACCTTCAACGGAGTCAGCCGTCTATACCGACTTGGTGATGGTTGGCAGCGGCGTTACCGTCAAGGCCATGGCTGCCAAAGAGGGCATGGCGAACAGCACGGTGGCCACCACCAGACCTACCGGCATTGAGGAGACCGCCGCCGAGCAAGTATGCCTCTACCCCAACCCCAGCGCCGGCATCGTAACCGTCAGCTGCGGCAACATGCAAGTGGAGCGCATCAACGTCTATACCGTAGCCGGCCAGCTTGTCCGCACCGCAGACTGCACCTCCAGCCTGAACACCATCGACCTGACTGACGCCCCTGCCGGCATCTACTTTGTTCGCATCACAGGCAAAAACGCCACAGTCGTCAAGAAAATCACCAAAAGATAATCCGTAAAACATAGGATACCCTTCCAACAAAAAAAGGATACCATAAATTGGTATCCTTTTTTTTGCGCTGAAAAAACTGAAATCACCCTCCCGGCCTCCCCTCTAAACTCTAAACTCTAAGTTCTAAACTCTTAGTTCTCCTGTCTCATCAGTTGTCAGCATAACGTTTAGTTCCTGAGGCAACGGACTGATTGCCCGTTGTTCTTGTTGTTGTTGTTGCGGTTCACGTTGGCGTTGTTGTAGTTGAGGTTGCGGTTGTACGCGTTGTTGCTGTTGTTCTCGGTAGAGCTCCAGAAGTTCGCGTTGTTGCCGAAGTTGTTGTAGTTGCCGTTGTAGTTGCCCGCAGGGACACTCTGCTTTTGGCAAGAATTGTCAAAAACCGGAAACGGGGGATCATACATCTCCCATTGTCAGTTTTCTGGTTGTGGTTGCGTTCCTGAACGAATGGAAACGGGGAAACAGAGTAATGTTCTCCGTTCTCGCTTCGTAATTGATGTACCGCACCATCTGTCATTGCTGAAGTCGGGGACAAACAGGTCCTGAAGCCTTCAGCATCTTGCCGAACTAAACTTTCAATTCTGCATTCCCGGATTGACGTATCTCTCCGGCCCGAGCATTTCTGACCAATTGTTTCCTGTGGTTCCTTGTTCGTTTCGCGGCCTCCTTTCTGCTTATGCCGTTCGTGGCAAAACTGTACTGCATCCACTCCATCGGCATCTTCTCCAATATCTTCTGTCTTATGCCGTATGATTTATGATGCATACAGAACCCGAAGTACGAGTTCATGGTCATCACCAGATGTCGGGCATTCTCATACACCGACATATCCTTGTTCTGACAGGTCTGCACAGCCGAAAAAGAGTTGCTCTTGGCCCGTTTGCCCATATAGGTTCGGTAGGGCTTCACTATTGCGCCGAGGTATGCCACTCCGTTTCTTACGGGTTGCAGATAAATCTTCTTGGGGTGCAGCACAAGGCCAGAATTGCGTTGCAGGTACTTGCGGAGCCGTGGTATCAGCGATTTCAGGTATTCCTTGTCGCGATGCACGATGAAAAAATCATCCACATAGCGTCCGTAGTACCTGCATTTCAGTTTTTGTTTCACATAATGGTCAAAACCGTTCATATAGATGTTGGCGAACACCTGGCTGGTGAGGTTGCCTATCGGCATGCCGCAGCCGTCGGGGGTTGTGAAGAGGCTTTTGTTGTCGGGCAGGCCTTCCCAGTCTTCCTTGCTCCCCTTGACAATGCAATTGCGGGTAGGGTCGTTAAGTATGATGGTTTCCACCAGGCTCAGCAAAACCTGCTTGTCGTCGCCCTCGTACTTGCGGTTTACCATTCGGCAGATGCGTTCGCAGAGCAGTTTCTTGTTGATATTCATAAAGAAGCCCTGGATGTCAAGTTTCAGCACGTATGCCTCCTTGGTATAATTGCCGCTGCAGCTGCGCATAAAGCGTTTCAGCCTGCTGATGCCGAAATGTGTGCCCTTTCCTTTGCGGCACGAGTAGCTGTCGTATATAAACTGGTTCTCGAAAATTCTGTTCAGCTTGTTTATGACATAATGGTGCACCACCCTGTCGCGGAAATGCGCCGCAAAGATCTCCCGTTTCACGGGACTGTTCACAATAAAGCAGATGCAGGGCGACAGCCGGTAGGTGCCTTCCGCAATCTCTTTTGACAGCCGCAGGACATTCGACTCGAAAGCCATCTCAAACTGCAGCGCGTTATGGGTGTTGCGCTTGTTCTTGCGGGCATCGTAATACGCCTTGAAAAGGTCTCGTGTCAAACCATGGGCTGTTGAAAACAAATCCATACTTATACTGTTTTACAGACGGGCAACAAAGGGTTCATTTTATCTCAAGATAGATATACTCTATTTTCTCGTTGAGGCAAGAAAAAGACTTCACCGACATGTGTTTGAGATCCACCAAAAGGCGGAGCATCATACGGACAGCATCCACGTTGCTGCGCATGACCGGGAGTTCTTTCTCTGCGGATGAGGTGCCGTTGGCCACAGCGTATGCAGACAGGGCAAGGTCTATGGAGGCATTGCATATACGCTCGCCTATGGTATATTTGTACTCCCTTTTCACGAGGGCGGAATACTTGTGCAGTTCCACGGCAAGGTCATAGCAGGCCTTATAGATCTGCAGCCACGAAAGATGCTTTTGGGTTCTGTCGGGATGCATCAACACATCGCGTTTCTCATGCGCGGGCAAATCAAAAGCATTCACCTTAAGTTGTTTCCACACCGTAAAATCGTCCTCCGCGGCCAAACCGTCAATGTAGGCTATTCCTTTTTTCGGTTGAGAATACAGCGACTCTGACACGCCGGCCTTCTTGAGTATCTGCAGCGTGTTGGCCTTAGGGAAGCCGACAAAGCAGAGGGTACAGTTTTCGTTCTTGTAGTGCTTTGCCCTCACCTGAAACGAAGGGGCAATCTTTTGGGAAAAGCGTTGGGCTGAATGCTCATACGCGCGCCAAAAGTTACCGTCCTGCACCAGAATGATACGGTCAGTGTCTGCATTCGCCTCCTCCAGTTTCACAATATCCTTGACTGTCATAATAATTGCCTTAGCGGAAAACTCAATTCCTAATTCCTAATTCCTAATTCAACAATTCCTAATTGTCAAACAGCCCCTCGATTTCGGGTGGGTGCCCGCTTGAAAGCAGGGCACCCACCCGAAATCGAAATCCTTTTCAAGGTAAACATTTCCCCCGCCTGCGGCAAGGGAAATGTTTGAGGCTGTCTTTTTTTAGTTCCTGAGGCAACGGACTGACCGCCCGGAGTACTTGTTGTCGTTGTAGCGGTTCACGTTGGCGTTGTAGTAGTTGAGGTTGCGGCTGTACGCGCCGTAGCTGTAGCTCTCGGTAGAGCTCCAGAAGTACGCGTTGTCGCCGAAGTAGTAGTAGCTGCCGTAGTAGCCGCCCGCAGGGAGGGCCGAGAAGCCCGCGGCGTTGTTGCCCGACGGGTCGTTGCCG
>CAVCMI010000036.1:0-82063 GCA_963603365.1 Oscillospiraceae bacterium | reverse complement strand
AGCTTTGGGTGGTGGAACGGGCTTTCCGTGTAACCAAGGGGACTCTTGAGGCAAGACCTATTTTTCACTTTACTGAAAAACGCATTGAGGCACACATCTGTATATGTTTCATGGCTTACAAGGTTTATAAGGAACTGGAACGCACTATACGCGTCGCAAACATAGATTTAAGTGTGGATGCAGTACTGAGAATAGCCAAGACCATCGCAACCGTACGGATAAATCTTCCGACCAATGGGACATTCATGCAGCAGACACTACTGCTTACGCCTGCCCATAATAAAATCAAGCAGCTATTCGACATCGAAAGCATTCTCGGCAATGGCTGAGTGGCTGAGATTCAACGCTCGTGTACGTGCGCGCGAAAAAGGGTAGCGCATTGTCGAAGTCTGGAATGACAATGCACATCGTTTCTTAGAAGCAAGGGCATCAGCATAAGTTCCTTTTATATATGTTACACTCCGACTTCCGCCGTGAGGCGTAGGTCGGAGTTGTTTGGGATATTTGGGAAACTATATCTCTATTAGATTAGCATCATTGAGTTGAGAATAATCTACGTTCATAATGGCACCGTTGGAAAATGTGATTGCGCCATTATGGGTAATTCCATGCTGTATATGGATATGTCCAAACAGGTGTAGTCGTGGGTGAATCTGTTTTATCCGTTGCAACAAATCTTCCGAGCCGTAGTTGATGTTATCGTCAAAGTCCAATATGCCGTATGCCGGACAATGCGTTATCAAGACATCTGTGTCGGGCGGAATCTTGGTATAATTCCGGCTTTGTCGGTCACTGATACAGTCGCCCATAAACATTGGCACACCATAGAACTTTAAACCTTCAATTTCTATCCCGGAATTGCATAGGTAATGGACATTGTTGTCAAGACCATTGATGTTAGCTCCATACAAACATTCATCATGGTTGCCACAAATGAATATCTTGTGCGGATATGGGAGGTCGCAAAACCAATTCAGGAAGTCAAGGGCTTCATTCTCGCTTCCTGCCATGGTGAAATCACCCGAATGAACCAGAATGTCCGCTTCGGGTAGGTTATATAGCCGATGATGGCAACCATGGGTATCTGAAAGATGTAAGATTTTCATTTTATGATGTATCTTCTGTTAAGGTAATCTATCCACTCGTTGAGATGGGGAATTCCGGTTTTACTCAGGAACTCCTGCATCAAAGGAAATAGTTCTTCGTATGTGATGTGCTTGAATGTATTCAATCCGTCTGGTGTCAGTTTGGATTCATATTCGTTCCAGACTTCTGAAAAATGCCCGTTGTCCTCTGGGTAAACCGTGAGGCTTGTAAACTCGGTAAGTTTATCATCTGGCTTTTCACTCAATCCGAGCACCATGGATGCGCCAAGAATATGGTTGCGCCATATCTGACGATAGCGGTTGGCTGCGACATGGACCACCATTCTCTCCTTATTTTCAAAGGGGACATCTGCTATAAACTCCGGTTTGAACCAGCCACAAGTATTACTTGGGTTACTGTAATTGCTGGCAAGATGAATACCGGAAGCGTTGTGTGTTTCTTCCCATTCCTTTGTACCACGTTTGATGGGATATTCCTTTTCCGTATATTTCACTTCAATGCCAATACCGCCCTTCTCATTGGAATTTGTTCCCATTGGAGTGTATTCGATATAAACGTCAAATGATGTGCCATCGGCAAGACCTTTCGGGTTATATTCAATATTTATCTTGCTGATGGCAGCGATTCGCTCCTCTCCGAGAATACGATTGAACAATCGGGCTGTTCCATCCAAGTCATATCGCATAGGAAGAAATACGTTGTATGGGATGTGTTCGCTGCGCAAAAGATTTGTAACCATTTGCCCTTTTGTCAAAGAGGCTTCTCTGTTTACTTCTTCCGTTATCTCTCTTCGGAATCCGCTAAAGAAAATTCGATAGAGGTTATTCTCATCACGGCAGTCCTTCCAAGTTAAAGAACTCCTTACCTCAATCTTATATTCCTTGCCATTTTTTCGAATAGTACGGATAGGGAATCTATCAGCGGCAATGTTAATCTCTGGGTCATTGACCTTGAAATCTATTTGATGTTGTCTGGCTATAGCCTTAAATTCAGCGTGTTTCATAATTTACTTATTGGGTATAATACTCCCCAATTTCAGACCAGTTATTCCATATGCTTAGGCAATGACACCTGCCGCTTGTTCCCTCAAGACCGACAACAGACAATGTGAGCCTGAGTCCTTTCTTGGGTAGGAATTGGCGGGGCTCGATGCCCAGGCCATCCCTTAGACAACAGCGTAATGTTTCACCGTCATCCTTTCTTGGGTGCTGCAAAGTTACGAATATTTCACGGATGGCCGTCATTGCTTCAGACAATTTTTTCATTCATGCCGCATTCTTGATAAACTCGTTTTTCCAATGGCTGATTTGAGCCTGTGACAATTCATACTTCGAGGACAGCTCACTCAGAGTCGATTGCTCGCGAAGTGCTTCAATTGCCGCCTTGGCCTTAAACTCGGCTGTGTGTTTACGTCTTGTAGTTTTTCCCATTTGTGTGCAAAGTTACTAATTTTTTGTTTGACTAATGCACTGGTTCGAATAATAGGGAGTAATATACTTATCCAGTTCTACGCCAATAAACCGTCTTTCAAGTTCAATGGCAGCTACGCCAGTAGAGCCTACGCCCATAAACGGATCGAAAATGATGTCGTTCTTGTTTGTTGCTATCTCTATCATCTTCTTCAAAATGGACACTGGCTTTTGAGCAGGAGCAAACATACAATAATTTCATGTGCTTTGCTCCTGTTTTTATTTAAAACTTTTCAGGTTGAACTTGTCGCCGTGGGATTATTTTCCTTGTTGATCACTTCCTTAAAAAAAAAGACTACCTTTGCACCTTCATTAACCCAAATTCAAACAAAACCAATCATTATGAAAAAGTTTACCTTTACGATTGCCGCAATGGCCCTGCTTTGCACCGCTTTTGCACAACCCTCACCGGCCTCATTCTCGCACCGTCTGACAAGAGCCTATTCTCACGATCTATACGAGACCAAAGACTTTTCCTACGATGATGCCGGACGGCTTGTCTCCACTTTTTCGCAAAACAACACGGGAGGCGGTCTCACGGTGTGCGACAGCCTGCACTATGACGCTGCCGGCAATGTGTCGCGTCTCTCGGTTTACCAGCAGATGTCTGACGGCTCCTGGCTCTATGCCAATTACTGCGACTATACCTACAATGAACTCGGCCGGCGACTTACCCGCCAGAACTACAACAACTTCGGCGGCACGTTCACGCTCGGCGGCACATACTACTATTCATACGATGCCAACGGCAACCAGAACCATTGGGAACTCGACTTCGGCACGTTTGGCATTTACCAGAAGTGCGACCGCGAATTTGACGCCAACAACAACGTCACGCTTGAAATAGGCTATGAAAGTGATTTCAACGGCGGCTACAACCAGTCGTGGCGCATTGAATATACCTACAACGCTGACGGCTACCTCGTTGAGAAAACGAACTGGTACCGCAACGCCGACACTGAAGAGATGGAAGAGGCTGACAACACGATTTATTACCGGGATGCGTTCAACAATGTAACAGGCGAGATTTCGCGGCTGGGCAACATCGTGACCTCCAAGCATCTGTATCAATACGACGAATCGCTGCTGCAGTCGCAGGTGTACCCACACGCCAACCCCGAAGAGGAGTGGCCGGTGTTCAACACTACCTATCATGCCGTAGCGGTTGACACATTCTGGACGATTGACGATGCCGGCGTGCTGCAGCATTTCTGCAATTACCTTTTTGAATATTCCTCTGCCGGAACGGGCCTTGCTGAGATGCCTTCCGATCCGGTTCTTTCTGTCTATCCCGTGCCCGCCCGCAATGCTGTCACGGTGGTGTCGTCCGGTGCAAGTACACTTGAATTGTTTGACTTGACGGGACGTAAGGTCTATATGGCCAACTCCGACGGCACGCACACCATCGATGTGTCTGATCTCCCCAAAGGGGTTTATCTGCTCAAAGCTGGCAAAGGTCATGCCTCGGCGGTCAGCAAGGTGGTGGTGGAATGAGTAAGATACATGAAAAAGCAGGGCTTAAACCCTGCTTTTTTGCTTATTTGAACGCCGACTCGTCGAGCCCTTTCCCGGACAGCGACAACTCCTTGAAGTAGTCAGGCACAGGCTTGCCCAGCAGCGCATCGAGGTACAGTTTTGCCAGATATTGCCCGAGCATGAAGCCGTGGCCGCGCAGTCCGGCAAGAAGTCCCAGTTCAGGGTCCACCATGTATCGCGGTTCGGTATAATAGCCTGCCCAGACGGCTTGTATGCCAATGTCCTTCAGGGAGGGTATCCAGTCGCAGAACACCTCCGCAACGACGTTAAGAAAGTCTTTTGTATTGGTTTTCAGGCATTTTCCAGCCTCTTGTGGGTCGTGGGCAGGCGAGGCGCAGCCGATGATCTGTCCGGTCTCTTTCATCTGTTGCCCGTACACGGCAGAAAAGCCGCGGTGATGTCGGCGGTCGATGAGCATGTCGAGGCTGTCACCGTTCTTGCCTATCAGCGGCATGCGTCTGGTGATAAAGGCCTGATGCCTTACGGGGTAGAGTCCGGTTTCGATGCCCAGCCTTGAGGCAAACTTGCCGGCTGCTCCTCCCATGGCGTTCACGAAAAGTTCGGACAGGTATTCAATGTATCCGCCGTCGGGGGCGGTAACTAAGATGCGGTATTCGTTGCCGCATCTTTCCACGTCAAGAACTTCTGCGTTTTCGAGCAGGACGCCGCCATGTGCTACGGCAATGTCGCGGAGCAGTTTGAGAACCTTTCCCGGTGTGGCTTGCCAGCAGTTCTGCGAGATGGATGCGTGCGAATAGTGGTTCAGGTTGGGGTTGAGGTGCTCGGAGATCTCCTTCCGGAAGTCTTTCTTTTCGATCATCCGGGCATCTGACCATTGTGAAGACCGTTCCAGGTTGAGAAAGGTGGCCTCGTCGTGGGCGAAGGTCACATAGCGCGTGGGTTTGAAGTCGATGTTGGCCATCGACTGCAGTTCTTTGAAGATTGCGAGGTTGTGTTTGGCAATGTCGGCGATAGCAGGGTGACTGAAGGCGGGTCTGCCGCCGGCGATGCAACGCCAGGTGCTTCCTCTTTCGTTGTTGGCCATCACGGGGTTGAAGCCGGCTTCTGCCATATAGCGGAAGAGGGCGGAGCCGGCCATGCCGCCGCCGGCGATGAAAGCCTTGACTTTCTCGTGCCGTATGGTGCGCCTGGTGGCAAGTATGACTCTGTCTGGGGCGTTGCCGGGCAGGACATCGCTCAATGTCAGAGGGTTTGACAATGGGGCGCGTTGTGCTGTTGTGTCAACCACTGTTATGCCGCGGGCACGCAGAAACTGCTTGGCGCGCGGTATGCAGCGTTTGCCGCGGCAAGGCCCCATGCCGATACGGGAAGTATGCTTCAACTCGTCAATGGAAATGCAGGTGCGCTCGCCGACGGCTTCCAGTAATGCTTTGCCGTCCACGTCTTCACAGTGGCACAGGAATGATACGCCTTCCTTAATCGCGTCGTTGTCCATTGGTCCGGTCTGCAACGGCTCAGGGTATTCTTCTTTTACAATGAACCCTTTGACGGCCAGAATCTCATTGCGGTGCAGGTCAATTGCTTTTATGCGGCAAACGTTCGTCTTGCCCGCTTTGTGCATTATTTTCTCGATGATGCCTTCTCCCAAAACGGCGCCGTTGTTGTCCACAAGGAACACCTCGTCTTTTTCGTTGGCGGCATATTCTACGGGGAGGAACAGGCGGTCTTTGCGGATGTCGTAGCCGAAGATGGCAAGTCCGGGGCAGCGGGATATGCACTCCATGCAGCCGACACATTTCGTGAAGTCTATGTCCGGGACGGCGGCGGCGTCCGATTTGGTGATGGCATGCTGCGGACAGGCAAAGGAGCAGGGGTTGCAGGCAAAGCCGTACAGACATTCGATGGTTACGAAACCTTGCGACCCCATTCTTCCGGCATCAGGCAGATGCGGCCGGTCGAGGCGGCGCACGGGATGCTGTTGCGATTCTATGTATGCTTTGGAAAGGGAGAGATACTCCTCGTAGGGGACATTCCGCCCTAAGGCCTTCATTGCGTCAAAGGCGGCCTGCCGTCCGCGCAGCACCGCCGAGGTGCCTTCGCCGATCCGTAGAGCATCGCCCGCCCCGAAGCAGAGGTCTCCGAAAATGGCACGTCCTTTTTCCAGCAGTTGGCTGTCAGGTATCAGTCCTGTGCAGATGTTGATGGCATCAATGCCCTCAACAAGTTGTTCTGTGCCCGGGACAGGTTTGAAGCGGTCGCACTTGGCAATGACGGCGCCGGCGATTGCGGTGCCGTCCGCATTGGGTACTGCTTTGAGCAGGAGGTGAGAAGTAAGTATAGGGATGCCGAGGCGGCGCACGCGGTTGGCTTGCACAGGGAAGCCTCCTTCAGAAGGCATTGCTTCCAGAATTGCTTTCACATGGGCGCCGGCTTGTTTGAGTTGGTAGGAGGTGAGGTATCCTATGTTGCCCGCACCTACAGTGAGCACATTCTTTCCCAGCAGCGTGAACTCCCGGTTCATCATTTTCTGGATGACAGCGGCGGTATAGACGCCAGGCAGGTCGTCGTTTTCAAAAGCGGGCATAAACGGCACTGCGCCTGCTGCTACAATCATGGAACGGGCGTCCACAAAGCAGATTTCACCGGTTTCGGTGTTCTTGACGGCAAGCCGGTTCCCTTCCAGGATGTCCCATACGGTCGAGTTGAGCATAATGCCGCTCTCGTCGTTGCCGGTCAGGGCGTGGCAGATTTCAAAGCCCCGCATGCCGCCGAAGCGTTGTTCCTTTTCAAAGAAGAAGAACCGGTGGGTCTGCATCAGGAACTGCCCGCCGATCTCGCTGTTGCTGTCGATGACCAGGTTGTCGATGCCGTGGCGGTTGAGTTCCTCACGCGCCGACAGTCCCGCCGGCCCTGCCCCGACAATGGCCACGTCGGTGCGGTAAACCTTGTGCGTTGCCACGCAGTGCGGTGCGGTCTTGGGAATGTAGCCCGGCGGAATCTCCTTTACTTCCTTGATGCCCTCGACTTTGGTGATGCAGATTCTCTTGACGGAGCCGTCAACGAGCATCTCGCAGGCGCCGCATTTGCCGATGCCGCATGCTACGCTGCGGCATCGGCCGGTAAGGCTGTGGCTGTGTACGCGTAAACCTGCCCGGTGCAGTGCCGCTGCAATGGTGAGGTTCTCGTCGGCTTCGATTGTAGTTCCGTTGAATGAAAAGGGGTGCTTTTTAGCCTCGCGCACCTCGAGAATGGGATGCTGCTCAATCTTGTACATGCAGGTTCAGTTTTAAGGTGTAACAATAGTTTTCCCTCATTCTTCCGATGTTCTTGAAAGAATGAAAAATGCAAGCAAAGATAGAATAAAAATCTTCTGAACGATATGTTAAAACGAAAAAAAACGGATGGGGACGGGAAGAAACGGGCTATTGTCCGGTCAGGATGGCATATTTGCGCTGCTGCATACGGTAAGCGATGCGAGCTTCCGTCTCTTTGTCGAAGGCTTGGCGCAACAGGGTCTGCGCTTCCAGCAAGTCGTGTATCGCTACGATGCCGGCCTCATAGTTGACTTGCACGGAGGCAAGGTTTTGTCGGGCATAATCCACAGTTTCCAATGCGATCTGCAGTTGCTGGCGCGCTTCTTGCAGTCCGTTCCAGGCCTGTTGCGTCTCTAACGACATCTTTTCGGCAAGGTCGCGGCGCGTGTTTTCGGCTTTCTGTATGTCGAGGCTGTTCTGTCGCATTTTGCAGCCCTTTGACCACCAGTCGGTAATCGGTACTTTGAGCCAAAGGAATCCTACGGCGTTGAATTTGAAATTGTCGAATATCAGGTTGCCGGCCGAGGCGTTTACGCCGACCATCAGTTGGGGCAGCGCCTCGGCAATGGTCATCTTGCGCTTGAGCTGTTCGGCCCGGACGCTGATGTCGAGCAGTCGGCTCTCGTTGCGGTCCTGCACCGCCTCGTCAGTGTTGCGGTAGAGTGTTTCAGGCAGCGGCATATTGTCGGGCAGCGTGTCTGCCAGTGTCAGGGAGTCGGAGTAGGGGATGCCTGACATTTGGCACAAGGCCTGCATGGCCAGAAGGATGCCGTTGTCGAGGCGCAGCCGGTCAGAGAGCAGTTCGTTGCGTTTGAGGGTTACTTTCAGCAGGTCGTTGGGGGTGGCGAGCCCTGACTGCACGGCTATGTCCACATCGCGGTAGAGCGTGTCCAGCAGTTCGAGCGCTTGCCGAACGGTCTTTTTCTTCTCAACGAGGGAGAAAGCAAGCCAATAGTTCTGCTCCGTCTGCAGCAAAAGCTGTTGGCGCGACAGGGCATGCTGCAGTTCAGCCGCTTTTACGCCTTGGGCGGCGAGGCGGTTCCCGTTTATGATTTTGCCGCCCATGAAGAGGGGCTGCACGGCGGTGACTCCTACGGAGAACCCATTCTCCGCCAATGTGACGGCATCCGGGAGACCTAAAGCATAGCCGGTCTCGGCATAGAAGTTGTGCAGCCATTCGCGGGCGTAAGCGTTGTCGATGTCGTCAATGGTATATTCAATCAAGGGGTTGTAGGCATAGTAGCCGATGACGGAACCGCTGACTTTCGGGAAATAGTTGCTCATAGCATCGCTTTTCAACAACTTGGCGTGCGCTATGTCGAGTTCGGTGTTCAGCACGGCCGCATTGTTTCGCAAGGCACGGTCGAGGCAGGTGTCCAGCGGCAGAGGCTGTCCGACAGCGCAGACTGTCGCATAGGACATCAAGAGAAGAAAGATGAATATGTTATAGTGTTTCATTGTCTTGTTTTACGATAGATGGCAGGTTTTTGCGTTTTTTGTCGCTTCCTTTCAGTATTTGCCAATAGGCGACGGGGAGCAGCGTTACCACGAAGGGGAAAGAGAATATGGTGCCGAAGCAGATGACCACTCCCATGGGCATCCAGAGAGAAGTATGGGCAATGATCATAGGCACAACGCCTAAGGCAGCGGCGGCTGCCGTGAGGAAGATGGGGCGCATACGCCGCTGCCCCGCCTCGAAGCCGGCCTCCTTGGCGGAGAGGTGATGCTCAGTCCGCAGGCTCTCCGCATATTCGTACATGATGATTCCGTTGCGCACGATGATGCCGATAAGGCTCACTAATCCTAACGTGGCCGTTATGCTGAAGTCGAGCCCGAAGACGGTCAGCCCTAAACAAGCTCCGAAGATGGCTATCGCACTGGCGGAAATGGTGAGCAGCACCAGCCGGATGTTGGTGAAGTGGTAGAGAAGGAATACGAAGAGCACCAGCAGCGCCGCCAACACGCTCAGTATGATTTCGGGCATGATGGTCTTGTTGGCGCTCGACATGCCGCCGTAAGAGATTTCTATGCCTTCGGGGAGGCAAGGTTTCATCTCTTTGTCGATGTATTTTTCGATTTTCTTCATCGTCTCCGGATGGCTGCACCCGAAACGCAGGTCGGCGCCTACCGTGACGGTACGAATACTGTTGCGGTGGCAGATGACTGCGTCTTGCCACTCGGGACCCACGTCGGCAATTTGCCGCAAAGGCACCCATACGCCCGGAATGGAGGTCGGGATCTGCAAGTTCTTCAGACGTTCGTACTGCGAACTGTCTTTCTCTTCGAGAGAATAGACGGCGACGGGGATCTTGTAGTCGTCTTCCCAAATTGCTGTCATCTGCTGCCCTCCTAACACGGAGGAGAGATAGATGGACAGAGAGCCTTGTGTGATGCCTAAACGGGTGGCTTCGTCGTTCTTCAGCTCAACTTTGATGTTGTGGCAGGTCTCGTCGGCATCAGAATGCACCCAAGTGACAGTTGGCAGGGTGTTTATAAAGGCTTTCAGCGTGTCAGCGCACGATTTGAGGGCATTGAGGTCATCGCCGGAAAAACGTACCTCAATGGGGTTGTTGACAGCCTGATAGTCAATCTGCTTAAAGCGGAGATAGGCATCGGGGAAATAGTTCTCGTATTTAGGCCCGTATTCTTTCAGCAGTTTAAGGGTGGCTTTCTCATTTACGGTGTTGACGATGAACTGTGCATAGTTGTCGTGAGCCATTTGCGGGGCGTAGGTGGCGTGGAACCGGGGCGAGGAGGTGCCGATGAATGAGGTTATGGAGACTACCTTGTCGTCTTGGCGCAGGATGTGCTCGAGGCTGTCGGCTATGGCTTTGGTTTGGCTGAGGTTGCTGCCCTCGGCAAGATGGATCTCCACGACAAAGCAGTTGCGGTCGGCTTTGGGGAACATTACAATGTTGAGCCGCGCCAGCAACAGCACGCCAACGGCTACTGCCCCGACAGTGATGCCGATGACCCGGCCGGGATGACGGAAACATTTCACTAAGGTCTTGTTGTAGAAGTCCTGCAGCCAGGCGAAGAAGCGGTTTTGCATACGCTCTACCCGGTTGAGGTCTTCGGGCCTGTTGTTTTTGATGAAACGGGCCGAGAGGTAGGGGATGACATAGATGGCATAGAAGATGGAACTCACGAGGGCAAAGGCGATGGTCCATGGGAAGAGCTGTACGAAGTCTCCGACAGGGCCGGTGATGATTCGCGTCAAGGGGAAGAACATGCCGGAGATGGCCAGCGTGGCGAGCGACATCGGGACGAACAGCTGGCGCGTGCTGTTTACTGCCGAGTACCATCGGGAGTGGCCGCTGTGCAGCAGGTCAACATAGCCGTCGATGACAATGATGGAATCATCGACGATGAGCCCTAACACAACGATGAGCGCCGCCAACGTGACGGTGTTCAGTTCAATGCCGAACAGGTACATCAGCCCTAAAGTGACAGCGGTGCATACGGGAAGGCTTGTGCCCGACACGACGGCCGTACGCAGCGGGAACAACGTCAGCATCACGGCAATGACTACAATGATGGATATGACAAGGTCGCGCAGGAATGACATAACGGAGTCCTGAACAACTTCAGGCTGGTTGGTGATTTTGTGGATGTGGATGTCCGGCGGGATCTGCGTGCCTGTTTTCCCGATCATCCGGTTCACCTCCTCGCCAAAAGCGACGATGTTGTTGCCCGGAGTCATCTCCATAGATACCAGCACGGTGGGTGCACCGTTGTATTGGATGAAATTCTTGGGCGCAGCATAACGCCGCTCAATTTGGGCAATGTCGCGCAGATGCACCACCTGCCCCGAGGGGTCGGCATAGATGATCTGCTCGCCGAGTTCGTATTCCGACTGGTAGGGGATGGAGAGGTGGACCATCGACTTTTCCGCACCGTCGTCAATGCTGCCGCTCACTGTACGGAATCCTTGTGTGGAGAGTTCAATCAGCAAGGCACGCTGGCTGATGCCGTAGGCGGCAAGTTTGTCCTGGTCTATGATCAGTGCGATTTCTTCGTTCTGCTTGCCTAAGATTTTGAGGTTTCCCATCGATGGGATGGTACGCAGGTTGTCACACAGTTTCTCGGCATATTTCTCCAGTTCGCGCGGTGTCCGGTCATGGGCCTCTATTGCGAGCAGCATGGAGGAGGTGTTGCCGAAGTCATCCACAACAACGGTCTCCAGCACGCCTGCCGGCAGCGAAGTCTTCTTGAAAAGCTGCAGCCCGTGCCGTATCTTCGACCACGCGACGTCTTTATCCTTTACCGAAAGCCGGAGTTCCACATAGACATATACGATGCCGTTCTCCGTCACGGAGTAGGTTTTCTCTTTGTCCACTTCGGGATAAGTGAAGAGAAAGTTTTCCAAAGGTTTGGTCACCTGTTCTTCAATTTCTTGCGCGGAGGCTCCGGGATAGACGGCCGCAACAATGCCTTGCCGTATGGTGAACTGCGGAAACTCGTCTTTGTTGAGTTTCGGAAGCGTTGAGAACCCGAAAACCACCAGCACCCCGACGATCAGGAAGACGATGCTGTGGTGATGCATCGCACTCTGTATGTGATTTGACTTTTTCTTATTTAAAGACATGTCTCAGGCAGGTTGCTATCGTGATGAGGAGACGGATACGGGCGCGTTGGTGTAGAGTTTCTGGTAACCGGCAGTGATGACGGTGTCGCCGTAAGTAAGGCCGCCGGCAACGGATACGCCGCCTGCGGTAAAGCCTGCCGACTGGATATAGCGGATTTCAGCATGCCCGTTGCGGACAACCCAAACGCTGGTCCCGTCTGGACGCGTCTGCACGGCCCGTGCCGGCACCACAATGCCGCCGCTGCGGTCGCACGTGAGCGACACCTTGCAGACCATGCCGGGCATAAGGCTTCCGTCGGCATTGGCAAGTTTGATCTTGACTTGGTAACTGTGTGATATGCTGTTGGATACAATGCCCTTGTCGGTGACAGTGCAGGGAATGGCTTTGTCTTGCAGTGCAGGCACAGTCAACAGGGCTTGGCTCCCGATGGCTATGGAGGCTATGTCGCTCTCGGGCACCGAGAACACTACCGAAACGCTTTTCATGTCCAGAATGGTCATGGCAGGCTCTCCCGGCAGCATCCTCGCTCCGGCGTTCAGGTGGCATTTGTTTACAATGCCGGACAAGGGCGCATACATGCTGCACTCTTCAACCTGCTTTTTCGCCAGCTGTTCCATTGCGCGCGATTTCTCAAGGTCTGTCAGCATCTCTACCCATTTCACTTCGGGCAGGCTGCCCTGTTCGTACACTTTTTTGAGCCGCTTGTATCCGTCTTCCGCCTGCTTCAGGGTGGCTGCGGCGTTCTTGTAGGCATTTTGCGCATTGCTGTTGTCAATGGTGGCCAGCAGCTGTCCTGCCGTGACGTGGTCGCCGTCCTTGACATATACCGAGGTCACTTTCCCGCCTGCCGGGAAACTGAGCGACATCGACATGTCCTCCTGCACTTCGCCTACGTAGGTGCGGGTCATGCCGCCGGAAACAGAATCGATGACGGCAACAGAAACCTTTATAGGTTCTTTCTCCGGCAACGCTGCTTTCTGCCGGCACGCAGCGCCGCCTAAAGCAAGAAAGGCGGCAGTTATGATAAGGGCTTTTCCGGAAGTCATGTCAGTTCTTTTCAGCAATCAATGTCATTTTTGGAGCATACAAGGTGGCGGTGCTGTCGCTGGCGCGCCGCCCGTTCCACGACTGCCGTATCAGCAGCATGTCGTCATTGGCAATGCCGTATCCTTCAACGTCAACCTGATAAGCCGTGGTGAGGGTGTTGGAAGAACTCTGGCTGCTTTGCGAAAGCAGATGTATGGACATAGAAAGAACCGCAGGGTCAAAAAGAATGGAATCGCCAGAAACAGTGGCGTAAAGAGTGTGGATGCCGCCGCCGCTTTCGTTGAGCGTCACGATGACCCTCGAATCTTTCTGCTGTTTGTCTATGCGCACGGCCATCTGACCGCGCTGTGTCACTATCTGGTAGGTGGTGTCGAAACGCGAACTGTCAATCAGCCGCGGCGTAATCAGCTGAACCTCCCCCGAAACCTTGTAACTGTAGTCGCCTGCAATAGACTTGACCCCTTTGCTGCAGGAAGAAAGCAGGCCGACAGCACATAAAAAAAACAAGAATCTTTTGATTGTCATTGTATTGATGAATTATTGTTGTTGCAATTCTGCATTACGCTTTTGAGAAGCAGGTTGATGAGGAATGCATATGAATCCTTGTACTGATCGTATTTGTTCTGTACAAAAAAAAGGTAATTGAGGCCTTTCAGAGCCATCTGTGTCATATCGGCAAAGGCTACGGATTCTGCAATGACAATCTTGACGTTGTCCGGATGGGGACGGCAATTCCAGACGCTGACAAACAAGTCGTGTTCCCATCGCTCAAATTCGGCGACTGCTTCCGCTCCTGCTTCTGAATGTCCGCGGCTTTGGTCTGAAACTTCGCCTTTCAGTACCTGTTGCCAAAGAACCGCTTCAGAAAACAACTGTGCCCGCTTCAGCAGGTATGCGTTCAACTTTTCGAGAATGTATAACGAGCCGTCCTCGAATATTGGGGACAGGACAGTTTGAATGCCAGTCAATTCGTCTTTTAATGCAGCCCCGAATACTTCTTCTTTGCTCTTGAAATGATTGTAAAGCGAACGCTTTGCCTTGTGGGCCTGTCGCGCAATGTCTTCCATGGTGGTCTTCTCGTAGCCATGCCTCCGGAACATGACAATGGCGGCATCTATTATCTCTTGTCTGAACTCGTTCGTATGTATGCGTTTCACTTTTGCACTGTTTTCGTTTTCGGGTGCAAAAATACATTTTTTCAGACAAGAGGCCGCTTTTTTCAGAGTGATTTTTTCATAATTTTCACTTTTTCACATATCTCGTTGATATTCAGTTGGTATGAAGACTCGGAGAGAGACAGTAGGGCGAGGAATTCAACGTTTTTGTGCAGTTCAAACAGGGTAGACACCTCAAGACCATGGAGAAAAAGGTGTTGGTTCAGGGCTTCGTTCATCACTTTTTGTATGGCGATTTTGTAGCCTTTAGGGTCGGTGACGATGCCGCTGCGGTTCAGGAACGAGGGGCCGGCTTCAAACTGCGGTTTGATGAGCAGAACCATTTTGCTGTCGGGTTTCAAAAACGGGAGGCAATGGGGCAGTATCAATGTGAGGGAGATGAACGACACGTCGGACACGATGAAGTCGAACTGACTGATGCCGGTCTCTTCAGGGGTGAGCAGCCTGAAGTCTTTGTTCTCGATGGAGGTGACGCGAGGGTTTGTGCGGAGGCTTGGCGTCATCTGGCTGCTGCCGACATCCACGGCCACCACATGCGTTGCTCCGTACTGAAGGGCGCAGTCGGTGAAGCCGCCGGTAGAGGCGCCGATGTCCAGTACGGTTTTCCCTGCAAAGTCGAGACTGAAGTCGCGGACAGCCTTTTCGAGTTTCAGACCGCCCATGCTGACAAAGCGGTTGAAGATGTCGATGACTTCCACTTCCATATCACCGGTGATGTTCATGGAGGCCTTTTCTGCCACGTCTCCGTTTACCTTAACGGTGCGGTGTTTGATGGCGGTCTGCGCTTTTTCGCGCGAGGTGAAGTAATGGTGTTCTAAAAGGTATTTGTCTAATCGCATGGCGGACGGTAAGGGTTATGGATGATTATTGTTGATGCAAACAGGATGCCGCTGTCATGAGGCTGTTTTTTCGAGTGCCGTGTCAACGACTTCGCCGTTCCTGAAAAGCATCAGCAGGCTGCGCGTGAGCAAGAAGACGATGAAGGCGAACCAGATGGCGTTGTTTCCCATTATGTTGACGAGCAGAGCGTAGAGGATGAAAAAAGCGGCGGTGGCTATGCACATGATGTTGCGCATCTCTTTGGAGGCGGTGGCGCCCACATAAACGCCGTCGAAGATGAAAGCGGCGAATCCGCACACGGGCACCAGCAGCGCCCATGTCAGATAGTCCATGGCCGCCCCGATGACGACGGGGTCGTTTGTGAGGATGCGGAAGATGCCGTTGCCGAAGAAGGCATAGAGCAGGGTGAAGGCGGCGGCGAAGATTATGCCCCAAAGAAGTAACTGTCTGACAATGCGGTGCAGGCTTTTCGTGTCACGGGCGCCGATGCAGTTGCCCGTCAGAGCCTCGCCGGCGTAGGCGAATCCGTCGAGGATGTATGACTGCAACGTAAACAGTTGCATGAGCAGGGTGTTGGCAGCCAGAATGGTGTTGCCCATCTTGGCGGAGATGTAAGGGATGAACGTGAAGACGGCAATCAGACAGAGCGAGCGCAGGAACAGGTCGGTGTTGATTTTGAAGAAGTGTAACATCTCTCTGATCTTTAGGCTCTCCTTAATGTGGAAGAAGTGCTTTAGTTCGCCGTAGCGGCAGAACCACAGGAGCACGGCGAGGGCAAGTCCGCTGTATTGTGCGATGACGGTGCCCCAAGCCACGCCTTCGATGCCCAGTTGGAAGACGATGACAAAGAGCAGGCTGAACAGGATGTTGACGATGTTCAGGACGATGGCGATGACCATAGGGCTTCGGGCATTCTGCATGCCGATGAACCATCCTTTGAGCACGTAGAGCCCCAAGGTGGCGGGTGCGGCCCAGATGCGGATGAAGAAATAGGAGAGCATCAGGTCGAGGGTTTCACTGCTGCTGTCTATCAGTTTTTTGCAGCAGAAGGCAATGGGGCCTTGCAGCAACAGCAGCAATGCGGCGATGCCAAGCGCCATAGCAATGCCCCGTACCAGTATGGCGGCGCATGCTTGGCGGTCGCCGGTGCCGCAGGCCTGTGCGGTAAGCCCGCCCGTGCCCATACGCAGGAATCCGAAATTCCAATAGATAAGGTTGAATACCATTGTGGCCAAAGCGATGGCTGCGATATAGTCGGCATTGCCGATGTGTCCGACAATGGCTACATCTACCATCCCGAGCAGCGGGACGGTGATGTTTGTGATGATGCTGGGAATGGCCAGCCGGAGAATCTGCTTGTGCACGGGCGCTCTTTTTCGTTACATCTTTTCTGGAACGTCAATGCCGAGCAGCGCCATGCCGTTGCGGAGGGTGTCGCCCGTGAACCGCGACAGCTGCAGCCTGAATATGCGGAGGCTCTTGTCCGTCTCTTTCATGATAGGCGTTTCCTGGTAGAAACGGTTGAACAGTTTTGACAGTTCATAGATGTAGTTGGCAATCAAGGCGGGACTGTAGTTCTCACCGGCAGAAAAGAGTGTCTGCGGATATTGGTACAGCCATTTCAAGATGCCCTTTTCCTCTTTGCCGAGGGAGATGTCTGACGGCAGCGCAGTCTCCACGTCTATATGTTCCGCTTCGGCCTTGCGCAGCAGTGAGCGGATGCGTGCGTGCGTGTATTGTATGAACGGCGCGGTATTCCCGTTGAAGTCAATGGATTCTGCCGGGTTGAAGAGCATGTTCTTGGAAGGGTCCACTTTCAGGATGAAGTACTTCAATGCCCCGAGCCCGATCATCTCGTACAGGGCATCCGCCTCTTCATCGTTGAAGTTGAACTTGCCTAAGGCTTCGGTGCTTGACTTGGCCTCTTGGTACATGCGGTCCATAAGGTCATCGGCATCTACCACGGTACCTTCGCGCGATTTCATCTTGCCGTCAGGCAACTCAACCATACCGTAGGAGAGGTGGTGGATGCTGTTGCCGAATTCCTTGCCGAGCTTTTTCGCCAGGATCAGCTTCAATACGTCGAAGTGGTAGTTCTGTTCGTTCCCGACGACATAGATCATCTTTTGGGGATGAAACTCTTCATAGCGGAGCCGGGCGGTGCCAAGGTCTTGCGTCATATACACCGATGTGCCGTCTTTACGGAGCAGGATTTTCTCGTCCAGCCCCTCTCCGGTAAGGTCCACACGCACAGAACCGTCAGGATGACGGTAGAATGCGTTCGACGCAAGTCCCTCTTCGACCAGCTCCTTGCCGAAAAGGTAGGTCTCCGATTCGTAATAGGTCTTGTCAAATCTGATGCCGAGTCTCTCGTATGTGATGTCGAAGCCTTTGTAAACCCACCGGTTCATCATTTTCCAAAGGTGTCTTACCTCTTCGTCGCCCTCTTCCCATTTCTGCAGCATGGCACGGGCTTCGAGCATTATCGGAGCTTGCTGCGCAGCCTCTTCCTCCGTCATGCCTTTTTCGCGGAGTCTTTGCAGATCTTCTTTGTAATGCTTGTCAAAAAGCACATAATACTTGCCCACAAGATGGTCGCCTTTGATGCCGGCTGTCTCCGGCGTTTCGCCATTGCCGTAACGAAGCCATGCCACCATAGATTTGCAGATGTGTATGCCTCTGTCGTTCACAAGGTTTACTTGTATCACAGGATGCCCGCAGGCGGCCAGTATCCGGGAAACCGAGTAGCCGAGCAGGTTGTTGCGGACGTGTCCGAGATGAAGTGGCTTGTTGGTGTTGGGCGATGAGTACTCGATGAGCACAGGGGCTTCGTCAACGGGCTTGCGGTGTCCGAACCGCTTGTCGTTGCGGTGCTCCTGCATGAATCCGGTCCATGAACTGTCAGCAACGGAAAGGTTGAGAAATCCCTTCACTACATTGTAACTGCTGATGAAGACGATCTGTTCTTGCAGGTGCGCGCCGATCTCTTCCGCCACTTTGTCGGGCGACTTCCGGGCGGCTTTCACGAACGGGAAGACGACTATGGTGAAGTCGCCCTCGAATTCTTTCCGTGTGGGCTGTATGGCGGCGGTTTCTATTTCCGCGTCAATGGAGTAGAGTTCCTTTAATGTATTCTGCAGAGCCTTGGCAAGGATGTTTTCGAATGTCATGTCTTTGTTTTGAAACTATTGTTTTATTGATTGTATGTCTTTGACAACCACTGCTTTGCAGTTTTGCAAAAACGATGTTTGGTACAAGCGGCAAAGGTAGCATTTTTATCGTATTCCCGAATAGTTGTATTTTTGCCGCTATGATTCATGAGATTTCCCTTCCGGACTGCAAAAGCATAGTCATCAGAAAGCAGTTTGTGCATTTTGTGCAGACGGGGCAGCCTCTGCCGCTTTGCCGCGGCGTTCATTGTTCGGATGTGGAAACTGTAAACGAAGCGTTGTCGGCCTTGCAGCAAGCCAATACGCTTGCCCTTCCGGAGGCTGTCATTGATGTTCAAGACTGCGGCGCCGCATACCGTTTTATGATGCCTTTGCTGTCGGCCACGCCTGGCCGGTGGATTCTTACCGGAACCGAAAGACTGCTGCGGCGTCCTGTCGAGGAATTGGTTCGGGTGCTATGCAATGCCGGTGCGTCTGTCGAGAGGGTCCTGCCGGGCTGGCGAATTGAAGGCAAACGGCTTGAGGCATCCTCTCTTTCGGTTGATTGCTCACGCTCGTCGCAGTTTGCTTCGGCACTGTTGCTGTCGGCGCCGCTGCTCAGTCTCAAGGAACTCCATATCTCCGCCGGCGCCGCCTCGTTGCCGTATTTAACCATGACTCAGGCCTGCCTGCCGAGCCCCGTGACGATTCCTGAGTTTCCGTACAAACATACGCCTTTAGGCAGAACAGGCGATTGGAGCGCGGCGGCCTTTTGGTATGCGATGGCACTGCTCTATCCTCAAGAGACTTTCCTCCTGAAAAACCTGTCGATAGATTCTGTTCAAGGTGATGCGGTAGCGGCAAAATGGTTTGCCGCTATGGGGGTGGTCAGCACGGAGAAGCCAGCCGGCGTGCTTGTCAACGCTGCCCGGCCGCAGACAGGGCTGCGCCTTGACTTTGACTTGTCTGACAGTCCGGATCTTTTTCCTGTCTTGGCGGCGGTGGCCGCTCTTTTGGCGGCAGAGTTCCGCTTCTTGCACACCCGCAATTTACAGTACAAAGAATCAGACCGCACAGCAAACTTGTACAATCAGTTGTTCCCTTTTGCGGAGCATATAGCAAATGAAGAGGACACGTTTTGCATCAAAGGGAAGCCGCATGCCGGTTTCCCGCCGCCGCCTTGGCTGTTCCGCACCTGCCAAGACCACCGTCTGGCCATGGCGTTTTTGCTGTTCGGGCCTGACGCAAGGCCCGATGACGTGTCGTGTCTCCGGAAATCCTATCCTTTATTGACGAAGTCGCTTCACGCTTTCCGCAATGCGGTCAAGGGCCTCGTTCACGACAGATAGCGGTGTCCCGATGTTCATTCGCATAAACCCTTCGCCCTCCGGCCCGTAGTCGATGCCGTTGTTCAGTCCTACTTTGGCATCGCGAACCAGCAGGTTGACAAGTTCTTTCTGGCTCAGATGCAGATTCCTGAAGTCAAGCCAGAGCAGGAATGAGGCCTCCGGTTTCATCATCTTGATTTCCGGAATGTTCCGGTTGATATACTGTTCGGCAAAGCCGACGTTGTGCTGCAGGTATTCCAGCAGTTGCCGCAGCCACTCCTCGCCGTTTGAGAATGCGGCATCGGCGGCAACGTATGCGAACAGGGATCCGAGCGACAACTCGTTGGCGTCCAGGAAGCCGAAGAACTGTTTCCTGATTTCCGCATTGGGCACATAACACAACGAAGAGGCAAGCCCTGCCATGTTGAAGGTTTTGCTCGGCGCAATGAATGTGACGGAGTTGTTGAATGCCGCTTCTGATACGGTAGAGAAAGAGGTGTGGTGATGGCCGGGCAGGGTGAGGTCGGCATGTATTTCGTCGGCAAGCACCAACACGTGCTTCCGTTGACAGATGTCTGCTACCTGCTTGAGCTCTTCCGGAGTCCAAACGGTGCCGCCAGGATTGTGCGGGTTGGCAAGGATCAACAGCTTGCAGCCTTTGGCTTTCTCTTCCAAGTCGTGGAAGTTGAATTTGAAACGCCCATTCTCGATATTGAGCGGACTGCTTACGAATATGCGTCCGCTGCGGTGCGGCACGTTGATGAACGGCGGATAAACGGGCGTGGTTATGAGCACTTTGTCTCCCGGAACCGTAAAGGCCTGCAGGGCAAAGGCGATGCCTTGCACGATGCCCGGGACAAAATGGACCTCTTTCCAGGAAGCGCGGATGCGGTAGTGCTTCTGCATCCAGTTGATGGACGACATTTTATAATGCTCCGGGGCGAAAGTGTAGGCGAAAACCTCGTGGTCGCATCTTTTCCTGACCGCATCCACAATGAAGTCGGGTGTCCTGAAGTCCATGTCTGCCACCCACATCGGCAAGATATCATCTGTTCCGAATACGGCCTTGAGCATGTCGTGTTTGACACTGGAGGTGCCCCGCCGGGGTATTATTTCATCAAAATCGTATTTCTTCCTATACATCTAACAATGTTTTGTTGTGCAATGAAACAAGGCGCAAAGATAGCGAAAATGAAAACGGCACGTCTGACAAAAAAACTGAAAAAATGTATAATAACGGTTTCATTTGAACGTTACTTTTCGCTATGTTTTTGAAAGAAAAGGAACCATTCTCATTGCAAGTCTGGCTTTGTGTGGTCTTGCTGTCCTTGCTCTTGCCGACAGGGGCCATGGCGCAACGGGTCACCATGTCGGGCATTGTTAAGGATGCGTCCAACGGAGAATCGCTGGCCGGTGTTTATGTCATCCTTACCGACACGGCCGGTCTTCAGGAACCGCAGGGGTGCATCACCAATTCGGCAGGTTTTTATTCAGTGACAGTGCCAGCGGGCGTTTACCGGCTGTCGGTGAAGCACATGGCGTATGTTCCGGTTGAGGAGACAATGCGTATGTCAAAGACCATGACACGTAATTTCAACCTGTCGGCCGCCGTCATCACGGGCGACGAGGTTGTGGTGTCGGGCGAGCGTGACGACCGCAACATCGCCGGAGCCGACGTGGGACGTATGGAACTGAAAATGGAAACCATCAAGGCACTGCCGGCACTGCTGGGCGAGGCGGACATCCTGAAGTCTGTGCAACTGCTCCCCGGCGTACAGTCGGGCGGAGAGGGCAACAGCGGCTATTATGTGCGCGGCAGCGGCACCGACCAGAACCTCATCCTCCTTGATGACGCCACCATATATAACGCATCTCACCTGTTCGGGTTCTTTTCTGTGTTTAATGCCAACGCCGTGAAAAGCATAGATATGGTAAAATCGGGCATGCCCGCCTACTACGGAGGCCGCGCCGCCTCGGTGCTGAATGTCTATCAGAAAGACGGCAATATGAAACGCTTTGAGACAGAGGGCGGAATCGGGCTCATATTCTCTCACCTTGCCGTGCAGGGCCCTATGAAAAAAGACAAGGCTTCGTTCATCATCTCGGGACGGCGTACTTACATCGATGCGCTTGTCCAGCCTTTACTCAAGCAGACCTCGCCGATGAAAGGCATGGATTTCTATTTCTACGACCTTAACGCCAAGTTCAACGTCATCGTCAACGACCGCAACCGCCTCTATTTCGGAGCCTATTACGGCAAAGACAACTATGGTTTCAAATCGACTTCTAACCTTACCACTTTCAAGTTCAATTGGAGCAATGCCGCGGCTTCTGCCCGCTGGAACTGCATCTTCAATGCGGGCCTGTTCCTTAACACTTCCGCCACGTTCAGCTACTACGATTTTTCCACAGATATGGGGATGGATGTCTATTCGTTCGCGCTCAAGTCGGGGGTGCGCGACTATGCCTTCAAGAGCGAGTTGACATGGCTGCCGACACCGAAACACAACATCCGCCTCGGCGTGCACAACATCTTTCACGTCTGCTATCCCGGACAATATTCTGTGCAGGCCGGCGAGGGGTACGACTTCAGCCTTCCCAAGGTGACCCCTTATCTGGCCAACGAGTTCAGCCTCTATGCGCACGACGAGTGGGATGTGTCGCGCAGATGGAAACTCAGCATAGGACTGCGCTATACCAATTTCGGCCACGTGGGGCCTTTCACGCGCTATATACTTGACGAGAAGGGCAGTGTGCAGGATTCCGTGTTGTACAAAGCCGGCAAACCGGTGAGCAACTACAACCGCTTGGAACCGCGTTTCTCGCTGCGATTCCTGATTGACAGCGCCACCTCGCTCAAACTTTCAGCCACAATCAACAACCAGTTCATGCACCAGATCTCGATGGCTTCCATATCGCTGCCTACTGACGTTTGGATGCCCTCAACCGACCTGCTGAAGCCGCAGACGGTGCTGCAAACCTCCTTAGGACTGTTCCGCAACTTCAGACACAATATGTTTGAAACGTACATTGACTTATATTACAAGCAGATGTACCATCTTGCCGAGTACCGTGACGGTTTGGAACTCTCCTCTGTCATCGTCAACCCCGACCAACTCTATGTCTATGGGAAAGGCTGGTCGTGCGGGGCGGAATTCTTCGTGAAGAAGACACGGGGACGTTTCACGGGCTTTGTGGGCTATACGCTGGGCTTCACCCGTCGGCAGTTTGATGACCTGAATAACGGAAAGCCTTTTTGGGCAAAATATGACCGCCGCCACGACGTGTCCATCAGCCTCTCGTACGAGATACTGCGCAACAAACTGAGCGTTTCGGCTTTGTGGGTCTATGCTTCGGGCAACACGATGACCATTCCCCTCGGCTACTATTTCTATATGGGCTCCTATATCACCGAATACAGCGACCGCAACGCCTACCGCCTGCCGCCATATCATCGCCTCGACTTGGCCGTGAACTGGACAGTGAAAAAGACACGACGATTTGAGACAGGACTGAACTTCTCCGTCTATAACGTCTATAACCGCAAAAACCCGCTGTTCATCTTCTTCGAGACCAGTGCAGTTCTCGACATGTCGCCGGCAAATCCCGATTTCTCCATTCAGACAAAAGCCTATCAGATGAGCCTCTTCCCGATCATTCCTTCCGTATTATGGTGGTTCAAATTCTAATACAGCATAAATGCCATGACATTATGAATCTCAAATCTTCAATAAAAAAGACGTTCCTTTTGTTTGTTTCACTGGTCTGTTTGTCTCTTTCGGGATGTCAGACTGAAATTGAAGTCGAGTTGCCAGACTATCTCCCGAAACTGGTAATTGAGGGCAGCATTGAGAATGGAGAGCCGGCAACGGTGCTCATCACCAAAAGCATTCCCTATTTCACAGAAATGGACTTGCAGTACCTTAAAGACAGTGTGCTGGTGATGGATGCCGAGGTCTCGATCGCCACTTCAGACGGCGAAAGCGAAAGGCTGTCGTTTCAGTACTGCAACGACTCTCCGCTTTATTTTGCGTACAAAGGAAGCCATATTCTCGGCAAGGAGAACACTTCATACATGCTTACGGTGAAATACGGAGGCAAGACCTATACGGCCAAGACTTCCATACCGCAGACCTTTGACATCGATTCGCTGTGGTTCGACTGTCCGTCTGATCTTGTGAATGCCGACACCATGAGGACGTTGCGTGTGCTGCTTACCGATGATGCCGCCACGACAGACTACTACCGATTTCAGGTTAAAGTGAACTGCGCCCGCTTCCGCGACCGTCTGTGGGCGAGCACGCTGCCGCCGGCATTCGATGACCGCACTTTCAACGGACTCACTTTCAATTATGAACTGGAACGTTATGGAGTGTCTCCCATCTTGTCGGCGAACATGTCTGAAGACGAAGCCCGTTATTTCCGCCGGCTTTCGTTCAGGCCCGGCGACACGGTGTTTGTGAAGCACAGCCGGATAGACTATGCCACATACCGGTTCTTGTCCACGGGCGGATATGAGGCCGTGATGGGAAGCAACCCGTTTATGAATCCCGCCCCGGTTGTCTCCAACATCGAGGGAGATGATGTGTTAGGGGCGTGGTGCGGCTACGCCTCCAAAACGGATACCGTCATCTGGGAAGAGTAGTGCACAGTGCGTTCTTTTTCGTACTTTTGCCGCACTGTTGAAAAAACGAGATGAAGAATTTTTTCTGCCTTTTAATACTGACAATAACTTGCTTTTCAGTAGCATATTCGCAAGATTTACACGGAAGGGTATGCGAAATCAACGAACGGGGAGACACCAGCGCAGTGGCGGCAGCGGCGTTGCAGTGGCTGCATACAGCAACCGGCACCTATACCGATGCCAACGGAGACTTTTCCATTCCCCGCGCCAAAACGGACACGCTCCTGGTATCATTCCCCTCTTACGAAACAGAGACCCTGATCGTTGCCTCAACCCGGCAGGACATTACCATCTGTCTGTCGCATATCCATTCCTTGTCTGAAGTGCAGGTGGTGGCGCGCGACGGATCGTTTATCTCCACACAACCTATTCTCACCACGGTCATCACGCAGCAAGGACTGCGCCGTGCAGCATGTTGCAACTTGGCTGAAAGCTTTGAGAGCACCGTGGCGGTGGACATGGAGTATTCTGACGCCGTGACCGGAGCCAAACAGATTTCGATGCTCGGTCTCGCCGGCATCTATAGCCAGATACTGCTCGAGAATGTACCCTATATCCGTCTGCTTACCCAGCAGTTCGGTCTCGGCTTTGTGCCCGGCAGCTGGATGGAGTCTATCAGTGTCTCCAAAGGCGTGGCCTCCGTGACCAACGGCTACGAGGCTATTACAGGACAGGTGAATGTGGACTACAAGAAACCGGAAACCAACAACGAAAGGGTATTCCTCAACCTTTACGGCAACTCGATGGGCAAGGGCGAACTCAATTTCAACACCCGTCTCAAGGTGGGACGCAAAGACGAGGACAATGCCGCTACAATGCTGTTCCTCTCCTTGGGTGACCAGTTCGCGAAAATGGACATGAACGGCGACGGCTTCCTCGACGCACCGCTCAACAGACAACTCAACGTGATGAACCGTTGGGATGTGAAAGTGCCGGGCAAGTATGTCAACCGCACAATCGCAGGTTTTGTCTGGGACGACCGTGCCGGCGGGCAAACGGAAAACAGTTTCCGTTCCGAAACGTTACCGGACAGCATCTACGGCATCCGCATTGACAACAAAAAAGTCGATTTCATCACCAAAAACGGTTTCCTGCTCAAAGGCGAGGACGAAAGCATAGGCACAATACTCTCTTATTCTGCCGGTTTCACACAAGCGCAGTTCGGCAAGCGCCTTTTTGACGCCACACAACATAGTTTTTATGCCAATGTTTTGTATTCCAACAAATACGGCGCACTCAAACGGCACAAACTTACCGCCGGAACAGGCCTTTCGTATGACGGGTATGCGGAACGGGTGACACGTGTTGCAAACTCCGACAGCCTCTTCCGCACTATGACACATCAGACCGTGCCGGGACTCTTCGGCGAGTATTGCTACATCATAGAACCGAAACTCGTAGTGATGGCGGGCCTGCGGTTCGACTATGACCTGCTGTACCGCAAATTGCTATGGACGCCCCGTCTGCACCTGAAATGGCAAGCCACGGACAATTTCTCGCTCCGCTTGTCGGCCGGCAAAGGCTACCGCACTGCCTACGTGTTGGCCGAGAACCTCTCCCTGCTCGCCTCCAGCCGCAGCTGCAATATGACGGAAGACCTGCAGCCCGAAGAGGCTGTCAATGCCGGCATCAGCCTGGTTCAACGTTTCAACATGCCCGGCGGCAAAGGCTCCCTGTCTGCCGACTATTTCTATACCGCCTTCATGAACCAGGTGATCGTTGACCTTGACCGCGACGTACACGCCATCAATGTATATAACCTCAACGGCGTTTTCAATGGAACAGGCAACCGGTCGCGCTCCCATTCTGTGCAGATGGAACTTACGCTTAAGCCTCTGCCCAGGCTGGAACTGCTGTTTGCCTACCGCTACAACGACGTGCGTTACATGTCGGGCGGCGTTATGCGCGAGAAGGTGCTCACCAGTCCCCACAAAGGGATCTTCAATATCCATTACAGCACCCGCTACGACCGCTGGAGTTTCAACCTCACCTTGCATGTCAACGGACCGCAGCGGCTGCCCGACACCAAAAACAGTCCGGAAATGTACTGCAGAGCGGAGTATTCAAAGACTTACTGCATTATGAATGCACAGATTTCCAAAAAATTCAGAAGATGGGAACTCTATATTGGAGGAGAAAACCTTTTGAACTACAAACAGAAGGACCCGATCATATCCTCTGACAATCCGTTCGGAGAGTTCTTCGACGCGACCGTCATATATGCGCCTATAACGGGCATTATGGGGTATGCCGGTGTGCGGTTCATTCTGAAATAGTGCGTAAACTCAATTTGTTTAGTTTCCAGCGGACAGCAGTGAAAGGTGTCCGGACTCAATCCGGAAATCGAGGAAGAGGACAGGAAGAGGGAGGAGTTGGCGCCTGAATTGGCATGGTGTCGGAAAGAGAAAGCAAGGGCAAGGCGCGGAAGAGAGATAAAGAAAGTGCTGACGGATAGAGACTCGCGTCCGATTCATTCCCTAAAAGGAAAGAGGGTTGCGGAAGACAATCCGTAACCCTCTGACTTTCCGTGTGTCCCAGCAGGGATTCGAACCCTGGACCCATTGATTAAGAGTCAATTGCTCTACCAGCTGAGCTACTGAGACTTTTTGCAGTTGCTTTTGCGGCGGCAAAGATACATTTTTTTTGATACCTTTGCAGAAAAAAATTAAAAGATGAAAATTTACACGAAGACGGGAGACAAGGGTATGACTTCGCTCTCTGACGGCACTCGCCTCAGCAAGGCTGATACGCTTATAAATGCTTATGGCACAGTTGATGAACTCAATTCTCAAATCGGAGTTCTGATGGCAGTTGCTCCCGATGCTTTTTTAACCGAGGTGCAACGGACTCTCTTCTCGGTTGGCGGAATGTTGGCTACACCTTGCGAGAAATGGGAGAGTTTCCGAAGAAAATCGGACATTCCGGCATTCACCGAACGCCTCGAAATGAAGATTGACGAACTGTCTGAACAGTTGCCCCCGTTCAAAGGGTTCATTTTGCCGCAAGGCAATATGGCTATCGCACAGGCTCATGTGTGCAGAACCGTCTGCCGCCGTGCAGAACGTGCCGCCGTGCCGCTGACAGACCGCAACCCGGCTTACGAACCCGCACTCATATTGCTGAACAGACTGTCCGACTATTTCTTTGTCCTGGCAAGATTTTATCATGAAAAAATGAATGTCAACGAAACTTTTTGGTAGTCAGTGAGATAAAATATGGTACAATAGTTGTTTTTTTTGTTTTTTTGTTTTACTTTTGCCGCCCATAATTTAAAACAAAATATGGAATAGTATTATGTATTGGACATTAGAATTGGCTACGAAACTTGAAGACGCACCATGGCCTGCCACCAAGGAGGAACTGCTCGACTATGCCATAAGGTCAGGTGCACCGATGGAGGTTATAGAGAATCTTCAGGAAATTGAGGACGAAGGTCAACAATATGATTCTATAGAGGAGCTTTGGCCAGACTATCCCTCTAAAGAGGATTTCTTCTTCAACGACGACGAGTATTGATTTTTGTGGTGCGGCTGCCGCCCGGGAAACACGCTATGCAATGGTTTGTCATCGCCGTCGTGCGAATAATTGTACATTTTTATCATAGATGTTCAGTTGTTCCAAACAGTTGATGTATATAGTCGGATTATGGTTTTCTTTCGTTTTTTTGTTTTAATGAAGAGGATAATCGCAAGGTCTTTCCTCGCAGTCCTGTCCTTTTTATGCTTTTACGGCTATGTTTCTGCTCAGGACACGGTGCAGATCCGTCAATACATCCGAGATTTGAGCGCCCCGTCCATGTACGGGCGAGGTTATGCTTACCGTGGAGACAGCATCGCCGCAGATTATTTGCGAGAGCAGTTCCGCCGGTTGGATATTGCACCGTTTTATTATCCGGATTATTACGAACGATATTCGTTTCCCTCATACGCTATGGAAGGGGAGGTCGATGCCATATTGGACCGACAGAGACTCGAGGGGTGGAAAGACTTCGCCATTTCCCCTTTTTCGCGTTCTGCTCACGGCACTTTCCGGATTCTGCCCATAACGCCCCAGATTTTGACAGATTCTGCCGCCCTTGCCTCTTTTTGTGCTAACAATGAAAAGATGATCGGCAACGCCTTGCTTTATGTTGATGTGTCACATTGCGCTGACGAAGCAACGGTCAAGTCCGTATATGCGTTTTGCTACAGTCTTTTCCGCAAGACAGACCGTGCCCGCATGCCGTTTCAGGGGATGCTGCTTGGTGTCCCTGAAATTCCTGCCTGGTCGTTTTCTTTCCCGAAACTGTTTTATGACTATGTGTTGTGCTATGTCCGTGCCGGTATGATGACGGAAAACCCACGGGAACTGTTTCTTTCGTACAACAATCGTTGGATCCCGGCGTATGCCACTCAGAACATCTGCGCACAGATTCAGGGAACCCAAGAGCCGGACAGTTTCGTGGTCATCGGCGCCCATTATGACCATTTGGGACAGATGGGCGATGATGTGCTGTTCCCGGGATGCCACGACAACGCCTCCGGCGTGGCAACATTGCTGGACATGGCCGCCGGCTTTAAGCAGAACCCGCTCCGCTATACGGTGCTGCTGACCCTCTTCAGCGGCGAGGAAGCCGGGCTCTTGGGCTCGTCACGCTTTGTGCAGGATTCTCTGCTTGACTTCTCCCGCATAGCCCTGATGCTCAACCTCGACCTCCTCTGCGGCGGCGACGAAGGCATCACTGTCGAGAATGTTTATGAAACAGAAACCGCCCGGTTCTTCAGAACTCTCGATTCGTTGAACAGAAAGTATTCTCTGCTCCCAAAAGTAAACCCCAGGAAAAACGCCCCTAACAGCGACCACTATCCTTTCTCGCGCAAAGGAGTCCCGGCCGTGTTCGTCTATACACTCGGAGGCAGGACAGGCACGTGCCACCAGCCCGACGACACGTCTGAAAACGCCTCTCTTTCCGCCTGCCCGGGCATTGTGCGGCTTCTGAATGAAACGCTCCGCATGCTATACTGATAGCGTTGTCATGACCATACACTATATATATAATGTTGGGAAGGCTTGAAATGACAATTGTCCTTTTTGCAATGCTCTTCAGGTTGACATCGATTCTGGCACAAAGCATTGATACGCTTTATGCGCATTGGCAACGAATGTTCACCAACGGGGAACAAAACCTGGCTGTGGTTCAGTTTTGCCCGATCAGCTTGACCAGATAGTCGCCGTAGCCGCTTTTCATCAGCGGCTCTGCAATTCTGCGCAGCTTGTCGCTGTCGATGAATCCTTGGCGATAGGCAATCTCCTCGATACAGCCGACTTTCAGGCCTTGGCGTGCTTCGATGACCTGCACGAACTGTGTGGCTTCAATCAGCGAGTTGAACGTGCCGGTGTCGAGCCAGGCGGTGCCTCTGTCCATCTTGCAGACTTTAAGTTTCCCCTCATTCAGGAAATGTCTGTTGACATCGGTGATTTCATACTCTCCGCGGGCACTGGGCTTGATGCTCTTGGCAACCTCTACCACGCTGTTGTCGTAGAAATAAAGTCCGGGGACTGCATAGTTTGACTTGGGGCAGGCAGGTTTTTCTTCAATGGAGACGGCTTTCATCTGGCTGTCAAATTCAACCACGCCATAGCGCTGCGGGTCTGAGACATGGTAGGCGAAGATCACGCCGCCGTCAGGGTCATTGTTTTCCATAAGGTGTTGTTCAAAACCGCCGCCGTAGAAAATGTTGTCGCCCAAAACAAGCGCCACCTTGTCGTCGCGGATGAAGTCCTCGCCGAGGACGAAAGCGCGGGCCAGGCCGTCAGGGACTTCCTGCACCTTGTACTCGAAACGGCAGCCTATGCGCGACCCGTCGCCGAGCAGCTTCTCGAAATTCGGCAGGTCTTGCGGGGTGGAGATGACCAGAATCTCGCGGATGTGTGCCTGCAGCAACGTGGCGATGGGGTAATAGATCATCGGTTTGTCATAGATAGGCATGAGTTGCTTGCTCATGGCCATCGTAATCGGGTACAGACGGGTGCCGGAACCGCCGGCCAATACTATTCCTTTCATATTTCTTTTTGTTAGGGTTTTCAACAACCTTATAATTGTGGCGCAAAGATAGCAAATATCTCGCATAAGGTTATTCTCGAAATGCGTCCTGTGCTGTCATGGTGAGATTGCAGCCTTAATCTGTCGTTGTCCTTATTCATCAGATGATATTTCCTCACGCCGCGTGCGTTTTTGTCGATGTAATGAAAATAATGTATATTTGCGCTCCCCCTCTGTAAGGGGTGTTTTTTGTTTTAATTTACTGATTGTCAATATTATTGTAAGATATGAAAAGAATTTGCATTTTGGCTGTGTTGCCTCTGTTCTGCTTTTTTCTGCTCACCTCTTCCAAGGTGATGCCGGGCAAACCAAAATCAAAAAAATCAAAATCTGGAGTTGAAATGACAAATTTAGACCTTTCTGTTAAGCCTTCTGCCGACTTTTACCAATATGCCTGCGGCGGATGGATGAAGAACAATCCGCTCCCTGCGGAATATGCCAGATACGGCAGTTTCGACCAGTTGGCGGAGAACAACCAGAAACAGCTTAAAGAACTCGTGACAGCATTGTCGGCCAAGAAGCACGCTGCCGGAACGGTGGAACAGAAAGTGGGAGACCTTTACCTCGTCGGCATGGATACCGTTGCCATTGAAAAACATGACGCCGCGCCCATTCAGCCTGAACTCAAGTCTATCGCTTCGTTGCAGCGTGAAGGGCTTTCCCGTAAACTTGCAGACATGATGCTGGAGGGCTGCTCCCCGTTTTTCGGATTCTTCGGCTCGGCAGACCCGGACAACAGCACTATGACGATGGGCTATTTCTGGCAAGGCGGCCTCGGCATAGGCGACCGCGACTATTACCTTGAAGACGAGCAACAACCTATCAGGAAAGAGTACGTGAAACTGATGGCTGAAATGTTCAACATGTCCGGCTACAGCGCTTTGGCCGGCTTTGCGGGCCGCGAAGCAGAGATGGCCGAACGTGTGCTCGCCCTGGAAACGCAGTTGGCGCTTGCTTCGATGGACAAGACTACGATGCGTGACCCTTACAAGACAATCCATAAATGCACGCCCGCCGAATTTCAGACGACAGTGCCGGCAATAGACATCACGCTTTACCTTAAAACCTTGGGCGTGAATCCCACTACGGTCAATGTGGGGCAGCCTGACTACTTCAAGGCAGTGAGCAACCTGATTGCCGTTGCGGATATGGAAGTCATAAAGGCCTATCTGGCCTGGAATGTTGTCAATGCAGCAGCTCCGTATCTGAGCAGCCGCTTTGTAGATGCTGACTTCCGGTTCTACGGCAAGACATTGTCGGGCAGGGTGGAGAACAGCGCGCGTTGGAAAAGGGTGGTGAACACCATTGACGGCTGCCTGGGTGAAGCCCTCGGGCAGATGTATGTAAAGCAGTATTTCCCGGAAGAGGCCAAGGCACGTATGAACCAGTTGGTGCGCAACCTGCAGTGGGCGCTCGGCGAAAGGATAAAAAGTTCAACATGGATGACCGCCCAGACGCAAAAAGCCGCCATCGAAAAACTCAACGCTTTCAGAATAAAGATCGGCTACCCGGACAAGTGGAGAGACTATTCTGCATTGGACATACAAAAAGACAGTTACTATGCCAATATCGTCCGTGCCCGCCGCTTTGAGATGGCATACGCCCTTTCCAAGATCGACAAGCCCGTTGATCCTGACGAATGGCAGATGACCCCGCAGACGGTGAACGCCTACTATGACCCCACCACTAACGAAATCTGCTTCCCGGCCGGCATCCTGCAACCGCCGTTCTTCGACATGAATGCCGACGATGCCGCCAACTATGGCGCCATCGGTGTTGTGATCGGCCATGAGATGACGCACGGCTTCGATGACCAGGGCAGGAACTATGACCTCAAAGGAAATCTGGCCGACTGGTGGACAGAGGCCGATGCGGAAGCCTTCACGGAACGCGCCCAAGTGCTGGTTGACCATTTCAACGCCATCGAGGTGGCTCCCGGCGTGCAGGCCAACGGTTCCTTTACTTTGGGAGAGAACATTGCCGACAACGGAGGCCTGAACGTGTCATACACCGCAATGCAGAAAGCCATGCAAGGCAGCAGCATCAAGGAGAAAATGGACGGCTTCACCCCAGACCAGCGGTTTTTCTTGGCATACGCTAACGTGTGGGCTGCCAATATCCGCCCGGAGGAAATCCTCCGCCGCACGAAAGAGGACCCCCACTCGTTGGGACGCTGGCGGGTAAACGGCACACTGCCCCATATCGACGCTTTCTACAAGGCTTTCGACATCAAAGAGGGTGAACCGATGTGGCTTGCCCCGGAAAAACGCGCCAAAATCTGGTAAGAACAAACATAACATCCATTTTTCAGATACCGGCTTTTTTATCTTTAAAATAACCGATACAAACATTTATTTATATGATGCAAAAACTCGCCGTTATTGCCTTTGGCGGCAATGCTTTGTTGAAAAGCCATCAAAAAGGCTCTTATAATGAACAGATTGAAAATGTGACCGAAACTTGCCGCTGCCTGATGCCTATGCTCAAGTCTGGCTACAAGATGGTCATCGGACATGGAAACGGACCTCAAGTGGGCAACGTGATGCTCCAGCACAAGGCCGGAAAGGCTATGTATGACGTAGAACAGATGCCGCTCAATTTCTGTGTGGCAGAGACGCAAGGCTCAATAGGCGCTTTGATTGAAGAGGGGCTCCGGCACATCTTCGCCGAGGAGGGCTGGGACCGCGATACCGTGACGTTGCTTACCCATGTGGAGGTGGACGCCAATGACCCGCTGTTCCAAAACCCGACCAAGCCCGTGGGTCCATACTGCACGAAAGAAGAAGCCGAACAGTATCATAAAGCCACCGGCGACATCTACAGAGAAGACCCCAAAGGAAACGGCTGGAGGAAGGTGGTTGCTTCGCCAAAACCCTTGCGTATCCAGAACATCAAACTGCTGCGCAGGCTCGCTGAAGAGGGCATCGTTGTCATTGCCGTCGGCGGCGGCGGCATCCCCGTAGCCTTGAAGGACGGCTACCTCAAAGGTGTCGAGGCGGTCATCGACAAGGATCTGGCAACCGCTATCACGGCCATTCAGATCCAGGCCGATGAGTTCTATATCTTGACGGATGTGCCGAAAGTGTACGTGAATTTCAGGAAACCTGACGAGAAAGCGCTTGATACCATTACAGTTGCTCAAGCCAAACAGTACCTGCTGGAGGGACAGTTCACAGAAGGCTCCATGGCGCCGAAAATACGTGCGGCCATCATGTTCGTTGAACAGACCGGGAATACATGCATCATCACGGAGGCCGGCAAACTTGGCGACCCGCAATGCGGCACACGCATCGTAAAGTAAACGATACTTAATCATTAACAATTAAATAATACAATTATGGCATTCAATTTAAGAAACAGGAACTTTTTGAAACTGCTGGATTTCACCCCGAAAGAAATCCAATATATGTTGGACTTGGCCCGCGACCTCAAACGTGCCAAATATGCCGGCACCGAACAGCCCCGCCTCAAAGGCAAGAACATCGCGCTGATCTTCGAGAAAACCTCAACCCGTACCCGTTGCGCATTCGAGGTTGCCGCTTACGACCAAGGCGCACATGTCACTTACCTCGGGCCTTCAGGCTCTCAAATCGGCATCAAGGAATCAATGGCTGACACGGCCCGCGTGCTCGGACGCATGTTCGACGGCATCGAATACCGCGGATTTAAGCAAGATACGGTCGAAGAACTGGCCAAATTCGCCGGCGTGCCCGTATGGAACGGATTGACCAACGAGTTCCACCCGACACAGATTCTCGCCGACTTCCTGACGATGAGCGAGCATGTGGACAAACCCCTTAACAAGGTCTCTTACGCCTACCTCGGAGACGCCCGTTACAACATGGGCAACTCTTTGATGGTTGGCGGCGCCAAAATGGGCATGGATGTCCGCATCGTTGCCCCCAAGGCACTGCAGCCGGACAAGAAACTGATTGACACTTGCATGGAGATCGCTAAAGAAACCGGCGCAACCGTAACCGTGACCGACGATGTGAAGAAGGGCGTGCAAGGTTGTGACTTCCTCTATACGGACGTGTGGGTTTCTATGGGCGAACCCGCTGAAGTGTGGGCCGAACGCATCAACCTGCTCAAACCTTATCAGGTGAACAAGGCCATGATGGAAATGACAGGCAACCCCAAATGCAAATTCATGCACTGCCTGCCGGCATACCACAACCTGGAGACCCAGGTGGGCCGCGATGTGAACAAGCAATTCGGGCTTGACGGCATCGAGGTTACAGAAGATGTCTTCGAATCCGAGAACTCTATCGTTTTCGACGAAGCCGAAAACCGTATGCATACAATCAAGGCCGTCATGGTTGCCACGCTGGGCGACTAAAAGCACACCGGCAACCCCGGACCCATTGCAGGCAGAAGGAACTTCGGCTAAGGAGCGGAAGGCACTGCTGCCTGCATTTTTTTGTTGAAAACTACAGACTCTGTCCGTTGTTCCAAACAGCAATAATACACCCTTTTTTGCGTTAACGTAAACAAATCATTTTTTATGGGGCATAAAACAATCGCATCTCTGCTGGCATTCCTCGTCTTTGCCGTCTCTTCGTGCAAACAGCCGGATCTCACACCTGCATACATACAGGTCAATTATGAAGACATCAACAACTGCGTTGACGTCAGCACCTTCAATGCAGACCACGAACTGAATTACGACGAAGAGCAGTTGAGCGCTTTTCAGCAGCATAATTTCACCCATGTTAACGTCTATGTGAACGGAAACAACCTCGGATGCTGGAAAGTGCCTTGCAAAGTGCCCGTCCTTGACATGAATGGCGTCGACTCGGCATCGCTTATCCTGCTTCCTGCGTTCAACCATTCCGGCATGGCGCGCACCGTGCAGGGCTATCCTTTCTTCAATGTACTAAAACAGAAAGTATTGCTTAAGCCCGGGCAGACCTATGACGTCTCCGACAATCCGCCCACCTACAAATACAGTTCTTATGCCAAAATCCCGTTCCTTGAAACGTTCTCCAACAGTTCGTCCTTTTCGCCAAACGACACGGCCACAAACCACCTCACTTTCGCGCCGGTCGTGGAAGACGGAATAACGGCCGGGATGATCACTCTGAATGACGCAAACGGGCTGAGCTTCGATGTCATATCTACCGACATCACCATTCCGGCCACCAATTATTATGTGTATCTTGAAATGACCTACAAGACGGAAGCCAGCATTGATGTGGGATTCAAACTCTCCACAGCCACCTACTCAAACAAGGTAGAGCAAGTGGGCGGCGTTTATGCCACCGACGGCGAATGGAAAACGGTGTACATGTACCTCGGGAATGTTATCAGCAACAACCATAACTATTCCTATACCAATGCCATCGGCCGTATAGTGCTCACGGGTGTAGGTGACAAAGGAAAAGACACCCGTTTTTTCATCGACAACATAAAAGTCATTTACGAACCCAGCGTATGATCTCTGCATGAACAAGACCAGGCTTACTGTTTTATATCTCTTTTTTGACATTCTCGCTGCCGTCATTGCGTGGATTGCATTATACTGCTACCGCAAACATTTAGGCGAACAATTGATATGCGGCGAATTTTCAACCACATTCTTCAACGACCCCAAAGCCATCGCCGGGATATTCCTCTGTCCGCTCTATTGGGTGTTCTTGCATGCTTTTACAGGCTATTACAATAGAATCTACGGCAAATCGCGCCTCAACGAACTGTTCACCACCTTCACAATAACGCTGTTCGGGTCTCTCGTCTTCTTTTTCGTCTTTATATTCGACGACATCGTCACCGGACCGTACGACTATGTGAAATACCTGCTGTGCCTTTTCATTGTGCAATTCCTGTCAACCTATATTCCGCGCGTCTTCATCACCACATGTGTAAACCGGAAAATACACCGTGGCGCAATCGGATACAACACCATACTGTTTGGCAATGACGACAAGGCACTGCAAACATACGAAAGCATCATACGCCAACACCCTAAGCCCGGCTATTTCCTGTTAGGTTATGTGTCAGACGAAGCAGGGACAAAAAACGACCGGCTTGACGGCAAATTGCCGTACTTGGGCACAACGGGGCAAATGGCAGACATTGTGAAAGAACAGCATGTCGAGGTCATCATCATAGCCATGCAGAACACGCAGTCGCATTGCATAGAGCAGGTGATTGCGTTGGCAAGGGAAAACCGGAACCTCACATTCAGCATTCCGCCTCAAACGCAAGACGTGCTTTTCGGCAAGGTGAAGACCTCCTCGGTAATGAACGAGCCAATGCTTTCGATAACGCCCGAATATCTTCCTTATTGGCAAAAGTTCATAAAGCGGGCGGCAGACATTGTGGGGTCGCTGTTCGCCCTGGCGCTGCTGTCTCCGCTATACCTCATTCTGGCCATTGGGGTCAAAAGGTCCTCGCCCGGCCCCGTCTTTTACAAGCAAGAGCGCATCGGCTGCCACGGCAAGCCTTTCCACATCATCAAGTTCCGTACAATGTATGTGGATGCGGAAGCGGCCGGCCCAAGGCTCTCGTCTCGCGAAGATACACGCATCACGCCTTTCGGCAAGTTCCTGCGCGAACACCACCTCGATGAGACGCCGCAGTTCTTTAACGTGCTTGTCGGCAACATGTCGCTGGTAGGGCCACGCCCCGAACGACAGTATTATATCGATAAAATCGTTGAGCGCGCTCCCTATTATTACCTGCTGCAAGGCATTAAACCCGGCATCACCTCCTGGGGGCAGGTTAAGTTCGGTTATGCTGAGAATGTGGATGAGATGATTGAACGCTTGCGCTGGGATTTGCTCTATATCGAGAACATGTCTTTGCAAATGGATGTTAAAATATTGATATACACAGTGTTGATTGTGCTCAAAAAAGACGGGAAATAATTTTGCCCTTTATTGTTTATTTTTAACGGATGCTTTTTTTGCTTCAGAATGAGAAGAAAGGCATCCGTTTATTTGTTGCCTGCGGGTAACGTGCAGATTGTCTTGCCGGAGCATCTTTTCTTGCAATTAGATATTTTTTTATCGTTTGCAAAATGTTTAAAATAAGCGTGTTAGATATGCATTTGTCGTTGATGCGGTCATTTTTTTCTGAAAATTGGTAAAAAAAACGTTTTCAGCGTTTATCGATATTGAAAAAATGTATATTTGCCGCGTTAAGGTTCTTTGTTTATTGCAGCCGTTAAAGAGTTGATAATAAAAACAATAAGGGCAGTTGCGTGCAATTTGCGGGCTGATTCGGGACTTGAAATCCGGTTTCTGGCGACTAATGCCGGATAGGTCAATTCGGCCACCTTCTTTGACGGGAAACGGCAAGGCTGCAGAAGCAATTGCCGGTCAGCAATAAACGCTTTATCGCTTTATTGTTAAACTTAAAATATCTAATTGCTATGATGACCAAAAATGAGTACATCGAAAGTTTGAGAAAATTGAACCTGAAGGTTTACCTGATGGGAAAGAGAATTGACAATCCAGTTGACCACCCGATGATTCGTCCGTCACTGAACTCCGTCGCCATGACCTACGAACTCGCCGAAAAAGAGGAATACAAGGATCTTATGACAGCCACGTCAGCTCTCACGGGCAAGACGGTCAACCGTTTCTGCCATCTCCACGGCAGCACTGACGATCTGGTCAAGAAAGTCAAGATGCAGCGTCTGGTCGGACAGAAGACTGCCGCATGTTTCCAGCGTTGCGTCGGCATGGATGCTTTCAATGCCATCTATTCCACCACGTATGAGATTGACAAGAAATACGGCACTGAATACCATGCCCGTTTTGTCGAGTATCTGAAATACGTTCAGGACAACGACCTTACCGTTGACGGCGCTATGACAGACCCCAAGGGCGACCGTTCTCTTTCCCCGTCGCAGCAGGCAGACCCCGACATGTACCTCCACATCGTTGAAGAACGCGAAGACGGCATCATTGTGCGCGGAGCCAAGGCTCACCAGACCGGCGCAGTCAACTCTCACGAGCATCTTATCATGCCTACAGTCGCTATGCGCGAAGAGGACAAGAAATACGCCGTTTCATTTGCCGTCCCTTCTGATGCAGAGGGTGTGCTTATGATCTACGGTCGCCAGTCATGCGACACCCGCAAACTGGAGCCCGATGTTGACATTGACCTGGGCAACTCGCAGTTCGGCGGCCACGAGGCTCTTGTCGTGTTCGACAACGTGTTTGTGCCTTGGAGCAGAGTGTTCCTTTGCGGCGAATACGACTTTGCCGGCATGATGGTGGAACGTTTCGCCGGCTATCACCGCCAGTCGTACGGCGGCTGCAAGGTTGGTGTCGGTGACGTGCTCATCGGTGCAGCAGCGCTTGCCGCAGAATACAACGGTGTGCAGAAAGCAAGCCACATCAAGGACAAACTCATTGAGATGACCCACCTGAACGAGACATTGTATGCTTGCGGTATCGCCTGTTCTGCCGAGGGTGTCAAGATGCCCGCCGGCAACTACCAGATCAACCTGCTGCTCGCCAATGTCTGCAAACAGAATGTGACGCGCATGCCTTACGAAATCGCCCGCCTCGCCGAAGATATTGCTGGTGGACTTATGGTGACGATGCCGTCGCAGTATGACCTCCGCGGCGATGAAACCAAAAAGTACGTGGAGAAGTACTTCAAGGGCGTCAACAGTGTCTCAACCGAAAACCGCATGCGCATCCTCCGTCTCATCGAGAACCTGACCCTCGGCACTGCCGCCGTCGGTTACAGGACAGAGTCCATGCACGGTGCAGGTTCCCCTCAAGCCCAGCGCATCATGATTTCCAGACAAGGAAATATCGAAGGCAAGAAAGCATTGGCCAAAGTGATTGCCCATATCGACGAGTCGCAGAACAAGTAATGCTCGATTGCACTTCCCTGAAATGCATTTAAATCATTATTTATATGGATTGGAAAGAAATTTATAAAGACAAAGTCACCTCGGCCGAGACTGCCATCAAGGCAATCAAGGACGGCGACTTTGTCGTTTTCTCGGAAACGGCCGGCATCCCGCTGCATGTGGCGAAAACCCTTGCCGAACACCGTGAAGATTACAACGGTGTCAAGATTTATCACATGCTGGCCTTGGGCGACGGCGACTATATGAAGCCGGAGTGCTATGGTCATTTCAGGCACATCACCAACTTTGCCGGAGCCAACTCGCGCCAGGCTATCGTGGACGGGGCAGCAGACTTTTTCCCGTGCTTCTTCCATGAGGTCCCCAAGTTGCTCGGTGAAGCTTTCCCGGTTGACGTTGCCGTCGTCACGGTGACGCCCCCGGACAGCGAGGGCTACTGCAGTTTCGGCGTCTCCTGCGACTATGCGCGCCCTGCTGCCCTGAAGGCTAAGGTCGTGATTGCGGAGATGAACGACCAGCTGCCGCGCACTTGCGGTCTGGAGAACAGGATTCACGCCTCCCGGATCACCTATATGGTGCCTTGCTCCTACAAAACCCCTGAGATCCCACGTCCTAACATTACAGACGTTGAGAAGAACATCGGACGCAACTGCGCTTCCCTCATCAAGGACGGGGCTACGCTGCAACTCGGCATCGGCGCCATCCCCGACGCTGTGGCTATGTTCTTGAAAGACAAGAAAGACCTCGGCATCCATACGGAGATGTTCTCCGACAGCGTGGTTGACCTTGTAGAAGCCGGCGTCGTCAACTGCGTCAAGAAAACCCTCCATCCGGGCAAACTTGTCGCCACGTTTTTGATGGGCACTCAGAAACTGTATGACTTTGTGAACAACAATCCTATGGTTGAACTGTATCCTGTCGATTATGTGAACGACCCGTGGGTTATCGGCAAGAATGACAATATGGTATCCATCAACTCTTGTCTCTCTGTTGACTTTGCCGGACAGGTGGCCTCTGAAACCATCGGGCAGAAGCAATACAGCGGCACCGGAGGACAGGTTGACTATGTACGCGGCGCTTCCTTGTCAAAAGGCGGCATTTCTATTATGGCTATGCCCTCTACTGCCGGACACGGAAAGATTTCACGCATTGTGCCGATGCTTGACCAAGGCGCAGCCGTCACCACCTCCCGCAACGAGGTTGACTATGTTGTTACCGAGTACGGTGTGGCAAAACTCAAAGGCCGCACGCTCAGGCAGCGCGCCAAAAGCCTGGTCGAAATCGCTCACCCGGACTTCCGCGAGGAACTGAATGAAGAACTGAAAAAAAGATTTAAAATATGAAAGTATTTGATTTGAAGACAAGAATTGGGAAATGCGACACATTTGCCGATTTTGCAAAGGAATACAATCTCGATGTCAACGATTTGGTAGTCACGCAGTCGTTCCTGTATGACCCTTTCATGAAGAATCTCGGGTTGCCTTGCCGTTTTGTGATGCAGGACAAATACGGCAGCGGCGAGCCCTCTGACGAGATGATGAACGCCATTCTCAAAGATGTGAAGGATTTTGACTTCAAGAGGGTCATAGCCATCGGCGGCGGCACGGTCATCGACATCTCGAAGGTCTTTGCCTTGAAAGGCGTTGACAACGTTACAGATGCTTTCGAACGCAAGATCCCGATTGTCAAGGATAAAGCCCTTCTGATAGTACCCACCACTTGCGGCACCGGCAGCGAGGTTACCAACATCTCGATTGCAGAGATCCGCGCAAAGCACACCAAGATGGGACTTGCAGACGACGCCATCATCGCTGATGACGCTGTCCTGATCCCCGAACTGCTGAAGGGTCTTCCATTCAAGTTCTATGCATTCAGTGCCATCGATGCCTTGATCCATGCCACAGAATCTTATGTTTCGCCTAAGGCAAGCGCTTACACGCGTCTCTTCTCGCGCGAGGCCATCCACATCATCCTCGATGTGTTCAGCGGCATCGTAAAAAACGGCGAAGATTACCGCATGCAGCGTTTTGACGATATGTTAGTGGCCGCGAATTTTGCAGGCATCGCATTCGGCAACGCCGGCGTAGGCGCCGTGCATGCCATGTCTTATCCGCTCGGGGCAAATTACCATGTGCCCCACGGAGAGGCTAACTACCAGTTCTTTACAGAAGTGTTCAGGTTTTACAACAAACGCAACCCTGACGGCTGCATAAAGGAACTCAATGCATTGCTGGCCAATGAACTGCAATTGCCGGAAGATGCATCGTACGAGGTGATATACACCAAACTTGCCGAACTGCTCGACAACCTGGTTTCCAAACGCCCGCTCCACGAGTTCGGGATGAAAGAGCCGGAAAAGGAGAGTTTCGCCCACAGTGTTGTTGAAACGCAACAGAGACTGCTGAAGAACAATTATGTTCCGATGTCAGTAGAAGAGATAAAAAGCATTTATTCATTGTTATTTTAATTTTTATGGAAGTTTTCGAGGAAATCCAGAAAATGGTTGAAAAAGCCAGAGCGGCGCAGGCTTTGTATGCATCGCATTTTGATCAGGAAGACGTTGACACTACCGTCAAACTATTAACACACTCGATTTACAACAATGCAGAATCGCTCGCCCGCGCCGCCATCGACGAAACAAAAATGGGCGTCTATGAAGACAAGGTTTCGAAGAACAGAAACAAGGCCAAGGGTGTTTGGTTAGACCTCAGATACAAAAAGTCTATGGGTATCTTGAGCATCAACGATATGACCGGTCTTATCGAGATTGCGAAGCCGATCGGTGTCGTGGCCGGTGTCACGCCGATGACGAACCCAATCGTCACGCCGATGTCAAAGATTGCTTTCGCGCTCAAGACCAAGAATGCCATTATCATCTCGCCGCACCCTAAGGCTGTGAAGTGTTCCACCCTTGCCGTGCAGACGATTCTCGATGCCATCAAGTGTATGGATGTGCCCGAGGGAATGGTGCAGATCGTTGAAGAGCCTTCTATCGAGAAGACGAAGGCCTTGATGGAACTTTGTGATGTCACGGTGGCTACCGGCGGCATGTCAATGGTGAAGTCCGCTTATTCTTCCGGAAGACCCTCGTTCGGTGTGGGTGCCGGCAATGTACAGGTCATCCTTGACCGCAACATTGAATACGATCTGGCTGCCGGGAAAATTGTCACCGGCCGTTCTTTCGACAACGGTATCATCTGCTCCGGCGAACAGAGCTTCATCTATCCCGAAGAAGACCGCGACGCCGTGATGGCAGCATTCCGTCAGCACGGAGCATACATCGCAACCAAAGAAGAACGCGAGAAGATTCTCAACGCTATCTTCCAAGACGGCCATACCGCACGCGATGTTGTAGGCCAGTCTGCCAAGATGATTGCCGACAAGGCTGGCATTTCCGTTCCTGAAGGCACCCGCATCATTGTGGTAGAGTCCAACGGCAAGTTTGGTGAAGGAGATCCCATCAGCAAGGAAAAAATGTGCCCGGTTATGGGTGCTTTCCCTTACAAATACTTCGACCAGGCCATCGAGATCGCCCAGACCAACCTTTCGTTCGAGGGTAACGGTCACACGGCCGGCATCCACTCCAACAGCCAGGCCAACATCGTAAAGGCCGGTTCCGAACTGTCTGTTTCCCGCGTCATCGTCAATGCCATCTGTGCAACGACTGCCGGCGGTTCTATTCAGAACGGACTGCCTGTGACCAATACGCTGGGTTGCGGCAGCTGGGGACACAACTCCATTTCCGAGAACTTTACATACAGACATCTGCTTAACATCACGCGTGTGGCCCCTCTCTCAACGAGAATCCACATGCCGTCAGACGAAGAAATCTGGCAGCAATAGTCTTTGACATCACCTATAGGAGGATAAGGAAGACTCCGGTCTCCTTATCCTCTTTTTTTCTTTAAACGTGAACCCTCAACCTTATTATCAACATTATGTTTCATCATATCAGTTTTCTTGAGATCGCCAGTGCATTTATTGTGATGTTTGCCGTAATTGACATCATAGGCTCAATACCCATTTTCCTTAATATCCGTCAGCGGAAGGAGGACATCACCGCATGGAAGTCGTGTACGGTTGCCTTGTTTCTTTTTGTGCTTTTCTTCTTCGCTGGAGACGCGCTTTTGAAAATGTTCGGTGTAGATACGGCCTCGTTTGCCGTGGCTGGCTCATTTGTGATATTTGTCCTTGCCCTCGAAATGATTCTCGGCGTTGAGATTATCAAGAACGAGGGCGGGAAGACGAAAGCCTCCATCGTGCCCGTGGCTTTTCCCCTGATTGCCGGTCCCGGCGCATTGACCGCCCTGCTCTCCCTTCGTGCGGAATACGCGGTAGTCAATATCATGATAGCATTAGTGCTGAATATCCTGCTCGATTTTATTGTGATTGTGTCTGTTGACAAGATCAGGAACATATTGGGCAACGACCTGTTGTTTATCGTGCGTAAGTTCTTTGGTGTCATCCTCTTGGCCATTGCTGTCAAGATGTTCGCCATCAACGTGGCCATTATGGTCGGAAACTTGCAGAATAACGTCTGACGTGTTGTATGCAGTCATAGATTCAAGTGGCATAGTGATAAAGACATACGTAGGAGACTGCCCGGAAAGAGCCTTCGAGACAGATCCAATTTGACGTAACCCGACAACTCATAAACAAAGAGCAGCAATCTGTGTCTCAAGACTGCTGCTCTTTTACTTTTGGAGCGGTAGACGGGGTTCGAACCCGCGACCTGCGGCTTGGGAAGCCGCCGCTCTGCCAACTGAGCTACTACCGCATTATTCTATACATTAAATCTGATGTGGAGGATGTCGCCATCCTGAACCACATAGTTTTTGCCTTCCACAAACAATTTGCCGGCCTCTTTGCATTTCAATTCGGAGCCGAGGTTTACAAGATCATCGTATTTTATCACCTCTGCACGGATGAAGCCGCGCTCAAGGTCGCTGTGTATGACACCGGCTGCCTGCGGGGCAAACATGCCTCGCCTTATGGTCCATGCCCGGTTCTCTTTTCCGCCGACGGTGAAGAACGATATCAGGTCCAACATCTTGTACGCTGCGCGTATTACTTTGTTGACACCGGGTTCCGCAAGACCGACATCTTCCAGAAAAACCTTTCGGTCATCTTCGTTGTCAAGTTCTGCAATTTCAGATTCAATCTTTGCCGCTATCACAAGCATTTCCCCGCCGTTTTCTTCTACATATTTCTTCACACTTTCAGAATAGGCGTTGCCCGTAACGGCATCCTTGTCGTTCACGTTACAAACATAAAGTACCGGCTTTGCCGTCAGCAGCATCATGTCTGCAACCACAGACTGCTCGTCATCTGTCACCTCAAGGGTTCTGACATTCTGGAAGCTCTCCAGATGTTCTTTGTATTTCTTCAGCACTTCATAGTCGTGCTTGGCTGCTTTCTCTCCGATTTTGGCTGCTTTTTCAACTTTTTGTATTTTCCGGTCTATCTGTTCAAGGTCTTTGCACTGCAGTTCAAAATCTACGATCTCGATGTCGCGGACAGGGTTGACAGAGCCTTCCACATGGGGCAAGGCGGGGTTGTCAAAACAACGGAGCACATGGATGAGCGCGTCGCACAGGCGGATGTCGGCCAGGAATGCGTTGCCGATGCCTTCGCCGTGGCTGGCGCCTTTGGCCAGACCAGGGATGTCTACAAGGTCAAGCGTGGCATATACCAGTTTGTCGGCATGGATGAATGTGTTGATGTGCGTCAACCGGTTGTCTGGCACAGAGCAGACACCGATATTCGACTTGTTCGTACTGTAGGCAAATTCCGTGACGGCTGCCTTCGTGTTCGAAATACAATTGAATATGGTAGTCTTGCCAGAGTTGGTCAGTCCCGTTATGCCGCACTTCAGTCCCATCCTCTTTACTGATTTAGAATCCTAAAATGATGTCTTCCACATGGTCGATTTCGGGAAGATAGTTTTTGATGGTTTGTTCCACACCGCTTTTGAGGGTCATTTTAGCGTGGGGGCAAGAGCCGCAAGCACCTTGAAGTTTGACTTTGACCACGTTTTCAGGCGTGAGCTCTATGAATTCGATGTCGCCGCCATCCTGCTGAAGGTATGGACGGATTTGGTCGATGATGGAAATCACTTTCTGTTCAAGGGTCGGACTGTTCATGCTCTGTCTCTTTTTCGATAACGGCGGCAAAGATACATTTTTTTCGCACTGCCTCTTTGTCTGTGAAAAAAAAACTCTGACGATGCTTAAGATTGTTCTAATGTCTGAGATTAGGGTTGAAAGAATAAAAGAAACATCCCCGGCGCGCCGGGGATGTTTCACCAATAAAAAGATTTAAAGTATTATGGTTTTCGTCATAACGGCCAAACCTATTGTAGCTGAGGTCTGTTACCAAGCAAACAACGGCCGGTCGTGCATCATGTCGTTGACTTGTTTGCGTGTCTTTGCGATGAGTTCTTCATTTTCAACGTCGCAGAGAATGTTGTCAATCATGGCAACAATGCCGTCCATGTCGTTCTCTTTCAGTCCGCGTGTGGTGATGGCCGGGGTTCCAACTCTAAGGCCGGAGGTTTGGAAAGCAGAGCGGGTGTCAAACGGGACCATATTCTTGTTGATGGTGATGTCGGCCTTGACGAGCGTGTTTTCGGCGACTTTTCCGGTCATTTCGGGGAATTTGGTGCGGAGGTCAATCAGCATCAGGTGGTTGTCTGTGCCGTTGGAGATGATTTTGTATCCTCTCTTGATGAAAGCGTCAGCCATGGCTGCGGCGTTCAGTTTGACCTGTTTGACATACTGTGCGTACTCGTCGGTGAGCGCTTCTCCGAAAGCCACAGCCTTGGCTGCGATCACGTGCTCAAGCGGTCCGCCTTGCACGCCCGGGAATACGGCAGAATCCAGAAGTTGCGACATCATCTTCACGACGCCTTTGGGAGTAGTTTTGCCCCAAGGGTTTTCGAAGTCCTTGCCCAGCATAATAAGTCCGCCGCGGGGTCCTCGGAGGGTCTTGTGTGTGGTGGTGGTGACAATGTGGCAGTGAGCCACAGCGTTGTTAAGCAGTCCTTTAGCAATAAGTCCTGCAGGGTGGGAGATGTCTGCCATCAGGATGGCGCCAACCTCGTCGGCGATTTTGCGCATACGCTCCCAGTCCCAGTCGCGGCTGTATGCCGAGGCGCCGCCGATGATCAATTTCGGACGCTCGCGGAGCGCGACCTCTTCCATGGTGTCATAGTTGATGCAGCCGGTCTCTTCGTCCACCTGATAGGCTACGGGGCGATAGAGGATTCCGGAAGAGTTGACCGGTGACCCATGTGAAAGGTGCCCGCCGTGGTTCAAGTCAAGTCCCATGAAGGTGTCGCCGGGCTTGAGGCATGCCAGCAGCACGGCCATGTTGGCCTGTGCGCCGGAGTGCGGCTGCACGTTTGCCCATTCGCATCCGAAGAGCTGTTTGACGCGGTCGATGGCGATCTGTTCGCTCTGGTCTACAATCTGGCAACCGCCGTAGTAGCGTTTGGTGGGAAGACCCTCGGCGTATTTGTTGGTCATGACCGAGCCCATGGCTTCCATCACTTGGTCGCTTACGAAGTTTTCAGAGGCTATGAGTTCAATGCCGTTGGTCTGGCGCTGACGCTCCTGCTGGATTAAATCAAAAATCTGCTGATCTCTTTTCATAATTCTATTTTGAATAAAAAAATTGTTTCTTTTGGGTTTGTGTTCCTATTGCCGCTGCCATTTCAGCGGCGGCAAAAATATAAATTTTTCGTTTACCTGCATTATTGTCAGCCGGCTCATTCCACATACAGCAGCAACCCTTTCAGATAGTTGCCTTCAGGGTGGAAGATGCTGTAAGCGTGGTCGGGGGCATGTTGCAGGTGGTGGAGTACCCGTATGTTCTTGCGTTCTATGGCGGCCGCAGAGAAAACGACGGTCTTGAAGTCGTCCATACTGACGGCCTGCGAGCATGAAAAGGTGAACAGCAGACCTCCGGGACATATTTTTTCGAGAGCCTTTCGGTTGATGTTGCGGTATCCTTTCAGCCCCTGTTCCTTGATGCGCTGATGCTTGGCGAATGCGGGAGGGTCAAGCACGATGAGGTCGTATCTTCTTTGCGGCATCCGGTCCAAAAAGGAGAACACATCTTCGCAGTAGGAGGCGTGGCGGCTTTCGGCGTTTTTGCCTAAGAGGGCGATGTTCTGGTTGGTGAGGTCGATGGCTTTCCTCGATATGTCAACGGAATCAACCCGGTGCGCTCCGCCACGCAGCGCGTAAGCGGAGAAGCCGCCCGAATAGCAGAACATGTTGAGCATGGTGCGGCCGTGCGCATATTTGCCGACCAAGGCACGGCTGTCGCGCTGGTCCAGGAAAAAGCCGGTTTTCTGTCCGCCGGCAATGTCAATGTGGAAGGGGATGCCGTTTTCAAGGGCTATTGTCGGTTCTGTTGTGCCGTACAGAAGCTCGTCGCAGCACTCGCCGCCGCCGTCGGCAAGGGTAAGGCTGCTTTTGCTGAATATGGACTGTATGTCGGGAAACAGTTCCTTTATGATTTGTGTGAACGTCTCTTTCAGCCGGCTCATGCCGATGGAGTGGAACTGCAGCACGGCATGTGCCCCGTATAGGTCGATGACCAGTCCGGGCAGTCCGTCGCCCTCGCCGTTCACGAGCCGGAACATAGTGGTCTCCTTGCTGCCGGCAAGTCCAAGTGCGGTGCGGAGCTGCAGAGCCTGTCCCGCTTTCTGTTTCCAGAAATTGTAGTCTGGTACGCAGGGCTCAAAACTGAATATGCGAATGGCGATTGAACTGTTGTGGAAGTGTCCCGTCGCCATGAAGTTGCCCTCTGCGTCGCACACTTCCACAATGTCGCCGTTGCTGATGCCGTGTTCAGTTCGGTCTATCGCACCGGAGAATATCCACGGATGAAAGCGCGACAGGGATTTTTCTTTGTTTTTATGCAGGAAAACTCTTTTCATTTAGAAAAAAAAGATGACAAAAAAACAGCCGGGTTTCCCCTGCTGAGAGGGAGCCCGGCTGTTATGATAGCGCGATTAGAGTTGCGGTCCGTAAGGGATGAGTTCTTTGCCCTGTTTGGTGTCGCTGAAGTTCTCGAAATTCGAGATGAAAGAGGCGGCGAGGGTCTTGGCGTTTTCAGCGTAGGCTTTCTTGTCGCTCCAGCTGTTCTCGGGGTTGAGGATGCTGTCGTCGACCCCGGTGACATGTTTAGGAATGCTGAGGTTGAAAGGTCTCACGATTTCGGTTTCGCAGTTCAGCAGTTCGCCGTTAAGGATAGCCGTGATGATGGAGCGGGTGGCTTTCAGGGAGATGCGTTCTCCGACTCCATAGCCGCCGCCGGTCCAGCCCGTGTTCACCAGATAGGCGGTTGCGTGGTGCTGGTCGAGTTTCCGGGCCAGTTCTTCAGCGTACTTTGTGGGGTGCAGCAGCAGGAATGCTGCTCCGAAGCACGACGAGAATGTAGGCTGCGGCGTGACGATGCCGCGTTCGGTGCCGGCCAGTTTGGCGGTGTAGCCGCTCAGGTAATAGTACATGGTCTGCTCGCGGTTCAGAATGGCTACGGGCGGAAGCACGCCGAAAGCGTCGGCCGACAGGAAGATGATCTTGCTCGGGTGCGTGCCGCGCGAAACGGGCTTCACGATGTTGCTGATGTGGTAGATGGGGTAGGAGACGCGTGTGTTCTCGGTCTTGGCGGCAGAGTCAAAGTCGATATTGCCTTCGGCATCCACCACAAGGTTCTCCAACAGGGCGTCGCGCTTGATGGCATGGAAAATGTCGGGTTCTTTGGCTTCGCTCAGGTTGATGCACTTGGCATAGCAGCCCCCTTCGAAGTTGAATATGCCGTCGTCGTCCCAGCCGTGCTCGTCGTCACCGATGAGCGCGCGGTTCGGGTCCGTCGACAAGGTTGTCTTGCCTGTGCCGGAGAGCCCGAAGAAGATGGCGGTGTCGCCGTCTTTCCCTTGGTTGGCAGAACAATGCATGGCAGCCATGCCTTTCAGCGGCAAGAAATAGTTCATGACGGAGAAGATGCCTTTCTTCATCTCGCCGCCGTACCAGGTGCCGCCGATGAGCGCCATCTTTTCGGTGAGGTTGAAGGCGACATACACTTCACTGTGCAGCCCCATCTCTTTCCAGTCGGGGTTGGTGGTCTTGCCGGCATTCAGCACGACAAAGTCCGGGTCGAAGTCTTTCAGCTCTTCTTCGGAAGGACGGATGAACATGTTCTTCACGAAATGGGCTTGCCACGCCACCTCTGACACGAAGCGGACCTTCATGCGCGAGTTCTCGTTGGCGCCGCAAAAGCCGTCCATGACATACACTTTCTTGCCGGCAAGCTGCTTCTGGGTGATAGCCTTGAGACGCTCCCAGGTCTTCTGGTCGATAGGCTTGTTGTCGGAGCCTTTCTTGCCGGGCTCTGCCCACCATACGTTGTCTTTGGTGTTCTCGTCTTTTACAATGTATTTGTCTTTCGGCGAACGTCCGGTGAATATGCCCGTGTCAACGGATAGCGCGCCCGACTTTGTCAGGTATGCCTTCTCGTATCCTGTCAGTCCCGGGTTGGTTTCGTGCAAGTACAATTCGTCGTAAGACAAATTGTGATAAATCTCTACAGGATTGGAAATCCCGAGTTTTTCCAGCTGTTCTTTAAGGTCTTTCATGAAAGGTTGTTTTTAAGAAATGTATTGAAATTGATTTTGTTGATTCCGTTTCAGTGATGCGGCTTTTAAGCCTGTTTAAAATCGGCAGCAAAGATAGCAAAAAAACAAGTGTGTTTTTTGTATTTTTGCCGCCGTCGGGCTGATGCTCAAGGTACTGTCCCGGCGCATACATAATTTGTATAATAAACAACCGGATACCGCAATGCAGAACATGAATGAAACATTAGAGACGCTGTACAGCCATGTGAGCGTCCGCGAATATGAAGACCGCAAGGTGGAGAAAGAGACCCTCGACTGCATACTCAAAGCCGCCTGCAGCGGATCTACGATGGGAAACATGCAGCTTTTCAGCATCATCGTGACGGAGGACGAGGCTATGAAACAGCAGCTTGCCCCATATCATTTCAACCAGCCGATGGCTACGAAGGCGCCGCTGATGCTTACTTTCTGCGCCGACTTCCACCGCTTTGACCGCTATTGCGAGTTCCGCGAGGCAGAAACGGACTCTTACGGCAACCTGCAAGGCTACCAATGGGCTGTCACCGACGCGCTCATCGCTGCACAGAACGCCTGCGTTGCCGCTGAAGCCTTCGGGCTCGGCCTTTGCTGGCTCGGCACGGTCACGTTCAATGTCAAGGATTTCATACGGATCCTGAAACTTCCCAAGCATGTCATCCCGGTAGCCTGCGTTACGATGGGATACCCTGCATATAAGCCTGCGCTTACCCGCAAACTGCCCGTGCAGACGCTGGTGCACCGCGAGGTTTACCGCGACTATGACCGCGAACGCATCGACGAAGCCTATCGCGAGATCGAGAGCTCCGCAGAGACTGAAAGGCTGCTTGAGGAGAACAAACTGCCAAACCTTGCCCAGATCTTCACAAAAAAACGCTATGTCAAGAAAGACAACGAGTTTTTCTCGACAGTGCTGGCCGAGGCTCTGAAAGAGCAGGGATTCTGACCTTGCGGGTTTCTGTCTTTTTTGTATTTTTGCAACCGCTTCGTTAATCTATAGCACAATGTAGTCTTTTAATTGTTAATCCGGTAGAAGAAAGGAGGTTATAAGTATGGTTGACACGATTGATTTCGGCACCTTTAAGTGGCATCATGTCACCAATCCAACGGTCGAGGACCTGGATTTCCTGCGAGACAACTTCCATTTCCATCCGCTGGACATCGAGGACTGTTCCAGTTTTGTTCAACGTCCTAAAATCGACGAATATGACGACTATTATTTCCTGGTGCTCCATTTCCCGATGCAGGACAAACGGACACGGCTGGTGAAAACCGAAGAGACGAAGATTTTCTGGGGCCAAGACTACCTGATTACCGTAGGCAACTCCCACTATGTGGTGCAAGAACTGTTCAACTATTGCAAAATCAACCCGGAACCCGAAGACGAGGACGACATAAGCGGCACCAGCGACGCGACGCTCTACCATATCCTTTACCGGATGATGAAGGAGACGTTCCTGCTGGTGGAACGTATGGGCACCGAAATCGATTACATCAGCCGCGAACTGTTCAGCAGCAAGTCGGAGAAGATCATCGAACAGATTTCCCGTTTCCGTAAAAACATCATCCAGATAAACACGATGTTCCGCCCCCAGCTGAGGCTTTTCAACAAGTTCGAGTCAGGCGAAATCAAGGGATTTGCCGACGACATGGAGGAATACTGGGGCAACATCCTCGACTTTTACCAGAAAATGTGGGACATGATTGACGACTACGGCGAATTGGTGGAGGGGCTTTCCAATACGTTCGATTCGTTGCAGACGAACAAGACGAATGAGATTATGCGGATGCTTACCATCATATCCACTATTGTGCTGCCGTTGACTTTCATCAGCGGACTGTACGGCATGAATATGCATCTTCCGCTGGCAGATTCCCCCTATGCGTTTCTGATAGTTACCGGCTTCTGCGCCGTGATTGTCTTGATCCTTGTTCTCTTTTTTATCAAGAAACATTGGCTGTAATCTGAACAACGGTCTGCTGATATGGTGTATAAAACGAACGTCAAGCTGATGCAACTTGAAAAAGGCAACTATCATGCGCTCATACGTGGCAAGGCGTGCGGACAGCCTATACGCATAGTGCTCGACACCGGGGCCTCGCGCAGCTGCCTCGACAAGGCTTTCCTTGAACAGGCAATGCCTGCAGTTCAGCCCCAAAGGCACGACGGCATCACGGCTGGCATCGGAGGCGATGACTTTTCCGTGTTTACCGCCGATGTCCCCGGTTTCCGTATCGGCAGGTTTTCGCTTCCCTGCTATGAGAATGTTGCGTTGGTTGACTTTACCTATATCAATGAGGCATACCGTCGCCTGCGCCGAAAGCCTGTGCAGATGATTCTGGGCAGCGATTTCCTGGTGCGCCACCATGCCGTTATCGATTTCAGGCTTAATCTGTTCAGCTTTGAGGAATGACAATGGTGAAAGAGATGGAGAAAGAGGAGGTGACAATAGCGCACAAGATTCTCGGCATTGACCCCGGAACTGCCGTGATGGGGTATGCCGTGCTCAACACTAAACTAAACAAGTCGGAGGTGGAGGCTGTCGGCGTGGTGCAGATGAAAGGCCTTGCGGATCATTATGCCAAGCTGAAGCATGTTTTTGAGCGTACTTCCGCCCTTATAGAGCAGTATCAGCCCGACATATTGGCCATTGAGGCTCCTTTTTACGGAAAAAATGTACAGTCGATGCTCAAATTAGGACGGGCGCAGGGCATAGTGATAGCCGTATGCCTGCATGCCGGGATGGAGGTGTTTGAATATGAGCCGCGCAAGATAAAGATGTCGATTACGGGCAACGGCAATGCAGCCAAAGAGCAGGTTGCGGCGATGCTCGGTCACATGTACCCGCTTGACGACCTTCCGGTTTTTCTGGATGCTACCGACGCGCTTGCCGCGGCCGTGTGCCACCATCTGCAATGCAGCCCCATGCTCAAGACAGGATGCAGCCGCAAGTCCAGCAGCTGGAAGTCGTTTATCCTCGACAATGAGAAAAGGATAGTACGGTAGGGATACGTTTTGCCTAAATGACAATCAGTTCGTGGCCGCACGCCGGCAGGAAACGATTGAGCAGGTCGGCCGTCTTGATTTTGATGAAACAGTTGACGGTGCCGTCAGAGCAGCAGTAGTGTTCGTTTCCGACAATGTCGCGGTCCATGACAAATGTTACGTCACGGGCAGACTCAAGGCATGCGCTCAGCACCGTGGCGGCGCCGTGTTCCGTGCCGGCAATCTCCAACAGTTTGCCAGCCGGTGCGAAAGATACGCGCGGAATGCCTAAGGCCTGACCGAACTCTTTGGTGACAAACGGCTTGTCTCCCCGGGTGACATACAGATAGAAAAGCGTCTGCTGCCTGTTGCACAAGAATATGGACTTTACGACTTTGCCGCCAATCCCTTTGTCGATGCTGAGGCAGTCCTCCATCGTTATCCCCGGGTCGGTGTCCACACGCTCAAACGGAACTTGCAGCTCCTCAAACAGTTTGTAAACCTTTTCTTGCAGAGGGTTCTCGAAAACCGCCGGAGGCGTTGTCATCTTGTCGCTCACGTAGAACATATCCAATTATTTTTCAGGCTGTTTTAAAAAACGGCGCAAAAGTATCCTTTTTTCGGACTTCCCTTGTTCTCCCCAACATCTTTTTTTAGTACTTTTGCCGCCGACAACTCGTATGGTGCGGATGCCTTACGGCAATCTTCCGGACACGTCCGGGAACAAAACAGACAATTATTAAAAAACAACATGCATAACAATTACTAATATGGGAAGAGCATTTGAATACCGCAAAGCAAGAATCTTCAAACGTAACGCATACTTGGCACGTACATTCACCCGCCTTGGGAAGGAAATCACGATGGCAGCAAAGGCCGGCGGCCCCGACCCGGACCAGAACTCTAAATTGCGCCTGCTGATACAGACAGCCAAAAACGAGAACATGCCGAAGGACAATGTGGACCGTGCCATCAAGCGTGCATTCGAGAAAGACACCTCTGACTACAAAGAGATGGTTTACGAAGGACGCGGGCCTCACGGCATCGCCATTATGATCGAGGCCGCTACCGACAACAACCAGCGTACCGTCGCCAACATCAGAAGCTATTTCAACAAACTTGGCGGATCGCTGGGCACCTCCGGCATGCTCGACTTCCTGTTTGACCATAAAAGCATCTTTACAATAGCACGCACCCCTGAACTCGATATGGAAGAGTTTGAACTGGCCATGATGGACTTTGACGCCGAAGTGGACGCCGACGACGAGGAAGTTATCGTGATGGCCGAATTCCAGTCGTTTGGAGCAATACAGAAGTATTTGGAAGACAATAAATTCGAAATCAAGAGTTTCCGCTTCGACCGTATTCCAAAAGAACTGAAGACGCTCAACGACGAACAGCGCGCTGAGGTGAACAAACTCCTCGACAAGATCAACGAGGACGAGGATGTCACCAATGTCTACCATAATATGGAAGAACCCGAAGCGGCTGAAGAGTAGGGTAACTGATCAGGTTTTTAATTGCAAACACACCAAACATTATGTATTACTACAAGTTCCGTGTTTATTACGATGCAGTCGAAGACTTCGTGCGGGATGTTGAGATACTCGCCAACGACAATTTCGAGTCTTTGCACAAGATCCTTTATGAATGTATCGGACTGAAAGGCAATGAGTTCGCTTCATTTGCCATCTGTGATCCTAAGTGGAACAAGCAGAAAGAGATAACGCTTATGGACACCTCGGAGGAGGAGGACGTGGAGACGCCCGAGTACGACGAGGAGGACTCTTTCAGCATGAAGAGCCATTTGCCCAAGTTTGTCATGAGAAATGCCGTACTGAAGAGCTTCATCACCGACCCCCATCAGCACATCTTGTACGAATACGACTTTATGAACCCTAAAGTTTTCTATCTCGAGCTTCAGAAAGTGCTTCAGGCTGACGATGCGTCGTTGTTCCCGCGTTGCACGTACAAGGCTATGGAAATACCGGAGCAGTTGAAAGCCTCGGACTTTCCCAACCCCGAAGACCCTGATTTTGAGGATGACATCGAAGATGACGATGACGACTATTGCGACGGGGGTTACAACGACGAGGATTTTGAGAATCTGAATGACTTTGCGCCCGGCGAATACTGACAGGACGCTTTTGGTGATCACCGGCCCCACCGCAGTAGGCAAAACGGATTACACAATCAGCCTGGCGGAGAAGCTGGGAGCGCCGATATTGTCAGCCGACTCGCGCCAGATGTTCCGGGAGATGAAAATAGGCACGGCCGCCCCTGCCGCTGAAGAACTTGCACGCGTGCCGCACTATTTCATCGGAAACCTTTCCATCCACGACTATTACAACGTCTCTATGTTCGAGAGCCAGGCGCTCGAACTCTTGGAGACGCTTTTTTTGCAGCACCCGGTGGTCGTCATGACCGGCGGCAGTCCGCAGTACATCGAGGCCGTTTGCAGCGGCATTGACGAACTGCCCGACCCGGACCCGGCGATACGTCAGTATGTGACTCGTCTGTTCTTGCAAAGCGGAATCGAAGCCCTGCGCGCCCAACTCTCGGTGCTTGACCCTGTTTTTTACGGAAGGGTGAACCACAACGACCACAAACGGATGATGCGGGCGGTGGAGGTAAGTCTGCAAGTCGGGAAGCCTTACTCGTCGTGTTTGCGGCAGACTGTGCAGCAGCGCAGCTTCCACATCGTGAAACGCTATTTGAACCGGCCGCGCCCGGTGTTGTTTGACCGCATCGGGCAGCGCGTTGACAGGATGATGGAGGCGGGATTGTTAGAAGAGGCGCGGGCCTTGTACCCCTACCGCACCCTGAACGCACTCAATACTGTGGGTTACAAAGAGTTGTTTGCCTTTATGGAAGGGAAGTGCACCCTCGGGAAGGCGGTTGAGGACATAAAGACGCACACGCGCCGCTATGCCAAAAGGCAGTTGACCTGGTTCAAAAAAGACTACGAAGAGGTGATGCTGTGAAAATGCGCAGGTCAGGCTGTGCAGAATGCAGACCATCCCCTGCGGTGCCTTGAAACAAGAAGATACAATTGTTTCCCGGGTGGTTTACCAGTGGCTAATGTAGAATATGAACGTGAGTTCTTTTTTCTCCAAAACCATCAATGCAACATTGCGCCATACCTGAATTTTGTGTATGTTTGCACGTTTTTTTTGAAGATATGGAACAATACACTTGCAAAGTCTATAACGCCTCCGGAAACGACCTTCCTGCTTACGAATCGGAGCAGGCGGCAGGCATGGACCTGAGGGCGAACCTGTCAGAAAACCTGGTGCTGCGTCCCGGCGAACGTGTTTTGGTGCCCACCGGCCTCTACATTGAATTGCCGCCACATTGCGAAGCGCAGGTGCGGCCCCGCAGCGGACTCGCCCTCAAACACGGCATTACGGTGCTCAACAGCCCCGGCACCGTTGACCCTGACTACCGGGGAGAGCTTAAGGTGCTGCTCGTCAACTTGTCGCAAGAGCCGTTTGAGATCCGGCATGGGGAACGCATTGCCCAGATGGTGGTCTCGCCCATTGTGCAGGTGCAGCCGGTAGCGGTACATAGCCTCGAAGACCTGTCGGATACGGAACGCGGCGCCGGCGGCTTCGGCCATAGCGGAACTAAATGACATGAATACGATGAAAAGGCTTTCCCTCCTGGCAATGATTGCCTTTGCCGCCTCGTTGCCCCTGCCAACCACAGCACAGAACACCAAGAAGACACGCAACGTGGCCGAGACTTCCGAATCTGCCGTCAGCGCACGCAAACTCTCCGTCAAGTTCACCGAGGGCCTCAAAGCCTATTATACCGGCAACACGTCTGAAGCCCTCAGCGTGTTCAACGGCATTTTGCTCGACAACCCCAACCATGACGCCGCCTGGTTTATGCTCGCCAAAATCGACAAAGACCGCAAAGAGTATGCTGACGCCATCAATGCGCTGCAGAAAGCGATCAAGATCGACAAGAACAATGTGTGGTATAAGATTGAAATGGCCAAACTCTATGCGTTGACCGAAGACTATGCCTACGCTGCTAAACTGTGGGAACAGGTATGCAAAGAGAAAGACAACAACGAGTACTACCTCTACGCACTGGCAGAATGTTACATGAGCCTGAACAAAACTGAAAAGACCATTAAGACCTACGACCGGATGGAGAAGATCATGGGCAGCAATGACGAACTCACCCGCGTGAAGGCATCGCTGTGGCTCTATATGAACAAGGTGAATGAGGCGGTGAACGAGTACGAAAAACTCATAAAGCGCTATCCCCATAACGCCGAGTTCTATGTGAAAGCCGGCTTCATCTACCAAAGCAATGACATGTTGGACAAGGCCTATCCTTACTTTGCAAAGGCACAGGAACTCACGCCGGACGACCCGGAACTGAACCTTGTTCTTTCCGCCTATTGGGAAAAACAGAACCAGCCCGACAAGATGATGGCAGCACTAAAGAAAGTGTTTGAAAACCCTGATGTGGACACGGACGTGAAAAAGCAGAGCATCCGATTGTTTATGGCATCTGCCGCAAAACCCGATGCCTCTGATGAGGAGGTGTCTCGAGCAGAGGAGCTTGCCGATGTGCTGATACGGGTTAATCCTGTTTTCTCAGAAGGTTATCTGTGCAAGGCCCGCATCTGCTTTATCCGCCGCAACTTTGCGGACGCCCTGCCACTGTATGAGAAAGCACTGCAGTACGACAACACTGCATTTTCCGTCTGGTCAGACTATTTCTTCGTGTTAGACTCCTTACACCAATGGAAGAACCTGCTCAATCATGAACAGGAAATCCAAGAACTCTTCCCGCAGAACAGCAAGGTGCTCTATAGCCTTGGGAAAGCCTATCTGGAAGTCAATGAACCCGACAGGGCGGAGGAATACCTGAAGCAGGCTTTGTCATGTGCTTTTTTGAACAACGATAAATCGGCCATATATAAAGCATTAGGCGAAGCCTATCACCAAATGGGTGACGAGCAGGCCGCTGCTGTGTACCGGAAAAAGGCCGGTCAGAGGTAATGTTTTTTTTGTATCTTTGCCGCCAATTTAAAAATCAAAAATGGATAAGAATACAGTTATTGGGTTGCTTTTGATTTTTGGACTGTTCATAGGCTTCAGCTTCTATCAGACCAACAAGAACAAAAAACTTGCAGAAGAGCAGGCCGCTGCGAGGGCAATGGAGGCGGAGCAGCATCCGGAAGACACGGTTGACCTCTCATTGTCAGCTTCTACGCCTGACACCGCCGCTGCCGTTGCGGCAGACAAGAAACTCTCGCCCGCACAGGTCTTCTCAAACCCGCAGGTGGCCTCCACCAGCGATTATGTCGTGGAAACAAACAAGGCCATCTATGTGTTCAGCAAGAAAGGCGGCTATCTGAAAAACGCTTACCTTAAGGACATTTACCGCTATACCCCCAAAGACTCGGCCAAACAGATGCTCGAGCTTTTTGAGGGCGGCACCGACATGATGAGTATCGGGCTGATGCTCTATGACCAGGCCGAAGTGAACACCCGCGACTGCTGGTTCCTGTCTGACGTGCAGGACACACTCTCCGTGAAAGAGGGCCAAAAGTCGCTATCGCTGCGCCTTTACCCCAACTATAAAGGAGATTCCGTAGAGTGCGGAATGCTCGACAACGCCTCCTATATCGAATATCTTTATACGTTCGATGCAGATGAATACCGTTTCGGCTTCAAACTGCGCTTCGTCAATATGGAAGAGTACCTCTATCCGAACAAGAACACATATACGCTGGAATGGAATGCCCGTCCGCGTCTGGTGGAGAAGAACTACGAGAACGAGAAGAACATCACTTCCGTCTATTATATGGACAATATGGACGATGTGGACCACCTCGATGAACGCAAGGACGACCGCAAAGAGTTCACCTCCCCGCTCAAATGGGTCTCGTTCAAGCAGCAGTTCTTCACGACTTGCCTGATTGTGGAAGACCAGCCGTTCCAGTCCGGCACGCTGTCTGTGTCATTGCCCGACAAGTCTGAAACCTCAGTGCTCAAAAGCTGTTCTGCCGAACTCGACTTCAATGTCGAGGACCTTAACACCGGCGATTTCGGCATGTCGGTCTATCTTGGCCCCAACCAGTACAAACAACTCAAGGGATACGGGCTCAAGCTGGAGCGTCAGGTGCCGCTCGGCTGGGGATTCTTCCTGCTGCATTGGGTTAACCGTTTCGCCATCATTCCGGTCTTCAACTGGCTGGAGGCATACGGTCTCAGTTACGGTCTCATCATCCTTGTCTTGACCATCATCCTGAAGGTAGTGTTGCTGCCGGTAAGTTACAAGACCTATATGTCTTCGGCAAAAATGCGCGCGCTCAAGCCTGAAATCGAGGCCATCAACGCACGTTACCCTAAAGACGATGACATGATGAAGAAACAGCAGGCCACGATGACCCTGTACCGGAGCGCGGGCGTGAAGCCCGCCGGCGGATGCCTCCCCATGCTCCTGCAGATGCCGATCCTCATCGCCATGTACCGTTTCTTCCCTTCGGCATACGAACTGCGGCAGAAGTCGTTCCTTTGGGCCGAAGACCTCTCCACATACGATTCCATCTGGGACTTCGGCCGCCATATCCCGCTTTACGGCGACCACATGAGCCTTTTCACCATACTGATGACAATTGCCACTTTAGTCTATACTTGGCTTAACAACAAACTGATGAATACCACGCAGGGCAACAAGGACCAGCAGCGTATGATGAACATAATGATGTATATGATGCCTGTGATGTTCCTGTTCATGTTCAACAACTTCTCTTCGGCATTGACCTATTACTATTTGCTCTTCAACCTTTTCACATTTGCCCAGATGTTCATCTTCCGGATGGCGGTCAACGAGAACAAACTGCGCGCCAAGATGCAGGCCAATATGAAAAAGCCCGTCAAGAAGTCACGTTGGCAACTCAAGATGGAGGCATTGCAGAAACAACAGGCTCAGATGCTCAAAGGACAACAGAAGAACCAGAAAAAATAAAGACTTAGAACTTAAAATAATAAGCGATGGAAAATCAAGACAAGAATGAAGTTTTATCACGTTCGATAAAGGCAGGGAAAAGAACCTATTTCTTCGACGTGAAAAGCACGAGGACTGACGAGCTTTACTTGACCATTACGGAAAGCAAGCGCAAGTACAACCAGGACACGGACACTTTCTTTTACGAGAAACACAAGGTTTTCCTTTACAAGGAGGATTTCGAGAAGTTCCAGAATGCCCTGAACGGCGTGATTGATTTCATCAATACCGGGAAAGTCCCCGAGGACAACATGTTCAATCCGGAGATTGAGGATACGCCGGGACATAACATTGATGTTGACTTTGACGATTTAGACCTGAACATATAATGGGCAAGATCGTAGCAATCGTGAACCAAAAAGGCGGCGTGGGGAAAACGACTACCGCCGTCAACCTTGCTGCTTCGCTTGCGGTATTGGATTTCAAGATCCTGCTGATAGACGCAGACCCGCAGGCCAATGCTTCCAGTGGGGTGGGGTACGAGCCCGACGAGAACGCGTGCAGCATTTACGACTGTATGATCGGCAACAAAATGGTGCAGGAGACGATCGTCTCTACAACCGTCCCGAACATGGACCTGTTGCCGGCCACCGTGGACCTGGTCGGCGCCGAAATTGAGATGATTTCGTTCGACCGGCGGGAATACAGGATGAAGGATGCCATTTATGCCCTCAAGAATGACTACGATTTTATTTTCATTGACTGTGCCCCCTCGTTGGGCCTTATCACGGTGAACTCGTTGGTTGCTGCCGATTCTGTGCTCATACCCGTGCAGTGCGAGTATTTCGCCCTCGAAGGTCTTGGCAAACTGCTCAATACCATCAATCTGATACAGTCGAACATGAACACAGACTTGAACATCGAAGGCATATTGCTTACGATGTACACCTCCCGCTACAAATCCTCGAATGCAGTGGTGGAAGACGTGAGGCTTCATTGCCGCGACTTGGTGTTCGATACGGTCATTTCGCGTAATGTCCGCCTCAGCGAGGCCCCGAGCTTCGGGAAGCCCATAGTGCTTTATGACGTGCAGTCGCGAGGACATACCAACTACTTGAACCTGGCCAAGGAGTTTCTGATGAAGAATGGTTATACGATTTAAATATAAGGTGAAAGCATTATGACAAAAAACGACAAACCCTCTTTAGGAAAAGGGCTGGGCGCCATTCTCGGCACAATGGACATATCAGCCATCAACAACCCTAAAAGCCATGTTTCCGCAGGCAACAACAGCCTGATCAAGATAGATTCTATTGAATTGAACCCGTTTCAGCCACGAAAGCACTTTGACGAGAAAGAGTTGCAGGAACTGGCACAGTCGATAAAAGAAGACGGTCTGATTCAGCCGATTACGGTACGTCCTATAGAGAACGGCAAATACCAGCTGATTTCCGGAGAGCGGCGTCTTCGTGCATCCAAACTGCTCGGGCTTCCCGAAATCGCCGCCTATGTGCGTACCGCCGATGATATGCATACCGCGCAGATGTCGCTGGTGGAGAACCTGCAACGTTCAGACCTCAACGCTATCGAGGTGGCTGTGAGTTTCCAGTTGCTGATGGACGAATGCGGACTGTCACAGGAAGAAATCAGCGAAAAGGTGGGCAAAGACCGAAGCACGGTGTCCAATTATCTGCGCCTGCTCAAACTTTCATCCGAAGCACAGGTCGCTGTCAGAGACAACCTGGTCTCAATGGGACACGCCCGCGCTATTGTGGCCGTGGAAGACGAAGAACTGCAAAGCAAGATCATCAGGCAGGTCGTCAACGACAAACTCTCCGTGCGCCAAACGGAAACGCTCGTCAAGAAACGTCTTTCTGAACTGAAAACTCCGAAAACAAAAGTCAAGATCACCCTTTCTGACGAGGTCCGCTCTTTCCAGACAGATTTTTCCAAAAAACTGAATGCCAAGGTCAACATCCGGAAGGACATCTCCGGGAAAGGCACGTTGTCGATCCCTTTCAAGTCAGACGACGACTTGCGTAGAATCATCGGCCTGCTGCAATAATTGAACGGTCAGAACGTTAAATGTTCTGTTAATCCGACTGCTATGCACTATTTCAAACTATGTGTCTTGACGCTTTTCCTTGTGCTGCCGGCTTTTCCGGCAGTGTCTGAAGTGTCTTGTGCAGCAATGCCCGGCGATATGGTTAATATGGTTGTTAAAAAGGATTCCGTGAAGACAAGCAGCCACAGCCCTACCGTCGCCATGCTGCTCTCCATCATTCCGGGCGGAGGGCAGGTATATAACAAGAAATACTGGAAGGTGCCGATCGTTTATGCATGTCTCGGCGCTTCTGCTTATTGTATTTATTATACCGGCCGCGAAATGTCCGCATACCGCAACGAGTACAAGAACAGGAAAAACGGAGCTGTCTCCGTCCTCAACCCTGACTTGGCCAGCATCCCTGACGAGAACCTGATAAAGCAGAAAAACCAATACCTGCGCTATATGGAGATCTCTATCGGGGTTACCGCTATCCTGTATGTTTTGAACATGATTGATGCGGTGGTGGATGCTCACCTGTATGACTTCAACATATCAGACGACTTGTCGCTGAGGGTGTCACCGGCATTGATGAACAACCAGCTGGCCCGCTCTTCATTGCCCGCATACGGCGTAAGCCTGAGTTTTAATTGGTAGGAATATGAAAATAGCAATATTAGGTTACGGAAAGATGGGTCGGCAGGTGGAAGAGATACTGCGCCGGCAAAATCACGACATTGTGACGGTCATCGACAACGACGAGGAGTGGAACGAACGTTTGGCGCAGTTCAGGGCAGCCGATGCGGCCATCGACTTCTCCGTGCCTTCGGCGGCGGTGCATAATATGTTCCGTGCTTTCGACAACCACGTGCCTATTGTAGTGGGCACTACAGGATGGCTTCCGCGTATGGAGGAGGTGAAAGCCCGCTGCGGACAATGTGATGGTTCGCTGGTCTATGGCTCAAATTTCAGCATCGGCGCCAACCTTTTTATGCAACTGAACCGTTTCCTGGCTTCGTTCATGAATGACCAGCCGCAGTACTGCGCTGAAGTTGAGGAGACCCACCACGCTATGAAGAAAGACGCTCCAAGCGGCACGGCCATTCGTCTGGCTGCCGACATTGTGAGGGCGGTTGACCGCCTCGACGGTTGGAAACCTGCTGAACAGGCCGCTTGTGAGGAGTTCCTCCCTGTTGTTTCACACCGTGTCGGCACCGTGCCGGGCACGCATATGGTCAGCTGGAAGTCTGATGTTGACGACATACGGATTGTCCATGAGGCCCACAGCCGTAAAGGGTTCGCCGAGGGCGCGGTCAAGGCCGCCTGCTGGCTGCCTGGGCATCCCGGCATCCACGATTTCCAGGACATCGTCTTTGAACTCGACAAATAGTACCACAAAGCATATCATCAACCGAAAAATACCTTTTCAATGTATATTTCAACACCCATACTCATTACCATTCTGCTGATCATGCTTGTCGGCTGGCAAATCGGTTTATGGGGCATCTTCAAGAAAGCCGGAATTGCGCCGTGGAAGTCGGTGATACCCCTCTATAATGTCTGGCTATGGATCAGCAAGGTCATAGAACGCCAATGGTGGTGGTTTCTGCTCTTTCTGATTCCTTATATCGGCATTTTCATGTTCTTCTATATAATTTGGGAGACCATTCACCAGTTCCGGAAGTTCGGATATGGGCCGCTGATATTGGGCACGTTGTTTTTCCCGTTCTATCTGCCCTATCTGGGATGGTCGAAAAGGGAGCGGTACACCCGCCGGAGCGAGTTGCCGAAGTTCAAGAAGAGCAGTGCGCGCTCCTGGGGCGATGCGCTGATCTTTGCCGTGGCCGCCGCCTACATTATCCGCTGCTGCTGGTTTGAACTGTACAAGATCCCGACATCATCGATGGAAAGTTCTTTGATGGTAGGCGACTTCCTGTCGGTAAGCAAGCTTTCATACGGCGTGCGGATGCCTAACACGCCTGTGGCCGTGCCTTTTGTTCACAACAGAATGCCGCTTACACAGTCAGCCAAGTCTTATACGGAAATCGTGAAACTGCCCTATTTGCGCTCCAAGCCACTGCGACCGATCCGCAACAATGATGTGGTAGTCTTCAATTATCCCGATGGCGACACGGTGGTGCAAGAACGGCAGGCGGAAAGCTATTATGCTATTGTGCGCGAGTTTGAAGCGATGCTTGACCCGCAAGCTTCCCGTGCGGACAAAGAGAATGTCTATTACCGTTATTCGCCCGAGACTATAGCTGAGATGCTGCGGAAATATGGCGGCAATTACTATCCGGGCAAGGGACGCGAGGCTGTGTGGAAAGAGTACAAGGTGATAACTCACCCGGTTGACAAAAGAGAGAATTATGTGAAACGATGTGTCGGCATTGCCGGCGACGAACTCGCTGTCATCGGCCGGCAAGTCTATATCAACGGAAAGCCAGCCCACAATCCCATACGTCTCCAGTACTCTTATTTCGTGTCGCATCCGTCGGGCATGCAGCTTTCACTGAAAAAGCGCAAAGAACTTAATGTCAATGAGGAAGACATGCAGAAAGCGGCTCCTAACGTGTATGTGCTGCGCCTTACCGAAGAACAGTGCAGCCGACTTGCCAAAATGGGCTTCTCTCTTCAGCTTATTGAAGACAAACCGGATGCTTATGACCCCGCCATCTTCCCCCATTCGCCCGCCTATGCTTGGAACAAAGACAACTTCGGCCCGATCGTGATCCCGTACAAAGGGATGACGGTGAAACTTGACACGCAGAATGTTGTGCTGTACGACAAGATTATCAGACAGTACGAAAACAACACGCTTGCCGTGAATGACGGGAAAGTATACATAAACGGCAGCCCCGCAGCATCCTATACGTTCAAGATGAACTACTATTTCATGATGGGCGACAACCGCCACAATTCCGCAGACTCCCGTTTCTGGGGATTTATGCCGGAAGACCATATCGTGGGCAAGGCTTCGCTGGTGTGGCTGTCGATAGACAAGTACAAGGATTTCGGTGAAAAGGGAAAAATCCGCTGGAACCGTATGTTCAAAAGGATAAAAATGTAACAACGAACAGCCTTTCGACATATTTCTTAAAAAGCAAAACGAAAAGACAGAATAAAGAATAATGAAAAACAGTAGTTTGTTCGGTTTTCTTGCAGGTCTGCTGCTGCTGACAACGCTACGGCTTCCCGCACAGAACGATTTCGAGATTGCCAAGAACGTGGATATATTCGTCTCGATATTGAAGGAACTTAATGACAAATATGCGGACGAGATTTCGCCAGGTCAGTTGACCCAAACAGCCATCGATGCCATGCTGGAAAGCTTAGACCCCTATACGGTCTTTTATCCTGAATCTGAAATAGAAGACTACAGGATGATGACGACGGGGCAATACGGCGGCATAGGCGCCATCATTCAGCAGAACGGCAAGGATGTCGCCATCTCGGAGCCGTATGACAACTCGCCGGCACAGAAGGCAGGTGTCCGCGCCGGCGATATCGTGAAGAAAGTGAACGGACAGACCGTCGAAGGCAAGAATTCCTCAGACGTGAGCGCCGCCATGAAAGGACAGCCCGGCTCAACGCTTGTGCTCGAGGTTTACCGGCCATTTGCTGATAAAACGATGACATTCAACATCGTGCGCGAAGAGATAAAACTGCCCAATATTCCCTACTCGGGCATGCTTGGCGACGGCATCGGCTATATCAAACTCGATCAGTTTACGGAAAAGGCGGCCACTGAGGTGAAAGAGTGTTTCATGAAACTGAAAGAAGAGGGAATGAAGTATCTGATCCTTGACTTGCGAAATAACGGCGGCGGTCTTCTTAGCGAAGCTGTCGGCATTATGAACATATTTGTGGAGAACGGGGTTGCAATCGTGGAAACGAAAGGCAAGATACCGGAGCAACAAAGGGTTTTCAAAACGCAGCTGCCCGTTACGGACAAGCATATCCCTGTCGCTGTGCTCGTCAACGAACACAGCGCTTCGGCCTCGGAGATTGTCTCTGGCGCTTTCCAGGACCTTGACCGCGGGGTCATCATCGGCAAGAAAACCTACGGTAAGGGCTTAGTGCAGAATGTGCTGCCCCTCGACTATAATACCAGCCTCAAGATAACGGTGTCCAAATATTATATACCCTCCGGCCGTTGCGTGCAGAATGTCGATTACTTCAACCATGACACCACAAAGGCAATGAAGATCCCCGACTCTCTGGCGGTGGCGTTCAAGACTAAAAACGGACGCACAGTCTATGACAAGGGCGGCGTGGAACCCGATGTTGTCACCGAAGACAGCCTCGTGAGCAATATCCTCGTCGCACTGGTCCAGAACAACCTGATCTTCGACTTCGCAAACCGCTACCGCTGCACCCACGATACGATTGTGCCTGCCGACCGCTTTACCGTTGACGACGCAGTTTACGATGAGTTCGTCGCTTTCTTGAAAGGAAAAGACTATAGCTACAAGTCGGAAACGGAGAAATTGCTGGACGACCTGAAGAGTGCGGCCAAGGAAGACAGGGTCCTCACTTCGATTCAGCCTCTCTTTGAACAACTCAACCAAAAACTTCAGGACGAAAAAACGCAAGACCTGATAAAATACAAGAAAGAGATTTCTACCTACCTCGCTTCCGAAATCGTAGTCCGCTATTATTACCAGAAAGGAAGGTTGATCTATCTGCTTGGAGACGACCCTGACGTGCAGACCGCCAAGTCTATTCTGCTTGATGGGAAAAAATACAAGGGCATTCTCGGTCAGTAACAACAGCTGATGTTGAAACGGGCGACTTTTCACCGAAGTTTTTACCTGTTCTGCACAATGGCGTTGGCAGCCATGTTGCCATTGTCGCATTTCGGCATGGGATTCTGCTCGTTTTTGTTGCTTCTCAACTGGATTGCTGAATGGAACTGGAAAGAAAAACTGCATCTGCTAAAACAACAACGGCAAGGGCTTGTGTTTTCCGCTCTTTATGTCGTAAGTTGCATAGGGCTTCTGAAAACAGACAACTGGCCGCAGGCAGGACAGTACCTGCTCAATTCATTGCCGGTATTGCTCGCACCGCTCATCATTATCACTTCGCCGCCGTTCAACGCTTCCGAGATGAACAGGATATTCAAGGCTGTCATCGGCGGAACGCTCTTTGCGGTCGTCTGCTCTTTGGTCTTTTGGCTCACCAGGCCGGTGCAAGACATCCGTCAGATTTCCATATTCATCGACCATATACGATTCAGCCTCTGTGTCGTTTTCTCTATGGTGCTGAGCATCCGTTTCTCTGTCCAATATATCCGCAACAAAGACCGCCGTTTCTGGCTATACGTGTCTGTATTGCTCTTTTTGCTCTTTTACCTGTTCATTTCGCAGACCATGACCGGCTTGGTGCTGGCTTTCGTTCTCTGCATCGCCGGCTTTTTCTTTCAGTTGAGGTCTAAAATGGACATCCGGGGCAAACTTTGGATGCTTTGCTTCATTACGGTATTGTTTATAGTTTCCGGTGGTTATGCCGTTTTTATCACATGGGACTATTATCATGACAGGGACAAACAGATTGCCGAAACGGTCACCGAGCTGGGCAATCCTTACGACTTTGACACCGGATCGATTCTCGAAAACGGCCATCGTATCGGATACTACGTCTGCCCGTCTGAATTGCAGGCGGCCTGGGAACTGCGCTCCGATACGGCATATACAGACCTTGTGCAGCAGACGCTTGTCCGCTATTTGAACTCTATGGGCCAGCACAAAGACTACCGGGCGGTGATGTCGTTGTCAGATGCCGATATCCGCCGGGTGGAGCAACAGGTCGCCAACGTCGCCTATTTCAAGGAACTGGGGCTTCGAAAATCGCTGTATCAGACATTCTACAGCGTCAGTGTCTATCAGCAGAGCGGGAAGGTAGATGGTTCGTCGCTCTTGCAGCGTTTTGAATTGTGGGGGGCTTCACTCCGTGTCTTGTCTTCAGACTGGTACTTAGGCGTCGGCATGGGGGATGTGAAGAGCGCTTTGAACGCCCAATTAGAAAAACAACACTCTTCGATTGTATATCGTCGTATTCAGGGTTGCCACAACCAGTACATCACTTTTATGATGATGGGCGGCATTCTTGTGGTGGCGTACTTTGTTTTTCTGATGATATATCCTTTGGCTGCAATGCGGAAACGTCTCTCGTCCCTCTACATCATGTTGTCTATTATCATATTCCTTTCATGTCTGGTGGAGGATACGATAGACTCGCAGACGGGGCGTATGCTGTATTCGGTTTTCCTGCCGCTGTTGCTGTTCGGCGGCAAGGAAGATATCGATTAAATGATACCGATGATTTCTGTAATGTCCTGTATGCCTTCTTTTTGGCAGAGGGATTCAAGTTGACGGCAAAGTTCCTGTCCTGCCAATGGGCGGCTGAAGTTCACGGTGCCGATTTGCACGGCATGGGCGCCGGCCATCATAAAGGCAAGGATGTCCTCTGCCGTGGTTATGCCGCCGATGCCGATAACGGGAATGTGTACCTGCTTGCAGACCGAATGCACCATCCGCAAGGCAATGGGACGTATCGCACTCCCAGACAGCCCTGCATAGAGGTTTTCGAAAACAGGTTTCCGCCTGTGAATGTCGATTGCCATAGCCTGAAAGGTGTTGACCAGCGACAGGATGTCTGCGCCGGCATTCTCGCAAGCCAAAGCCATGTCAACGATGTTTTCGGCATTTGGTGACAGTTTGACAATCAAAGGCTTGCGGCATACTTTGCGCACCTCCGTGACGACAGACTGTGCAACGGCGGCCTTGACGCCGAATACCATGCCGCCGCTTTTAACGTTGGGGCACGAGATGTTGAGTTCCAGCATGTCGATGTCGCTTCCCGAGAGCAATTCTGCACCTCTGATGTAGTCGTCGATGCTGTGTCCGCCCATATTGGCGATGAGCACAGTGTCAAATTTGCGCATATTGCAGACACCCTCGTTCAGAAAGGCTTCGATTCCGGGGTTCTGAAGTCCTATGCTGTTCATTATGCCGGACGGGGTCTCATATATGCGTATGCCGGCGTTGCCCTCTTTCGGATGAAGCGTGAGCCCCTTGGAGCAAATGCCTCCGAGGGAGGATACGTCGTAAAGTTCGTTGTACTCTTCGCCGAACCCGAACGTTCCGGATGCGGCAATGATTGGGTTTTTGAAATGTATTCCCTTAATGTCAACAGCAAGATTCATTGCAGTAGCGTGTTAAATTGAAAAAATGCTTTGCGCTTCAAAAACAGGGCCCTCTTTGCAGACTCGCTTCATGCCGTCAGCCGTCTTTATGCTGCAGCCCAAGCATGCCCCGATGCCGCAAGCCATACGTCGTTCCATGGAACACCAGCACGGAACGGACTTTTCTTGACACAATGCTGCCACCTTCTCCATCATGATTTCAGGGCCGCAGGTGAATACGGCATCATACTCTTCGGGATGAAGCAGGTCGGTGACAAACCCTTTATGTCCCTCACTGCCGGTCTCTGTGGAGATGAAGAGGCTGCGGCAATAGGGTACAAAGTCGTCTAGAACGAAAACATCGTCCTTGAAGCCGAGAAATGCGTCCACGATGATGTTCTTTGACGAGAGCTCTTTGGCGGTTTCGCACAAGGGCGGAATGCCTACGCCGCCGCCTACGAGCGCGACAGACTTGGCCGACAATGTTTCGATGGGATAACCGTTGCCTAATGCGCCCAGAAGCTGCACGGGGTTGCCGGCCTTGAGTTGAGAGAGCTTGTGCGTGCCTTTGCCAACGGTACGGTACATAAAGCTCAAACTGTCGTCTTCGGCTTTGAAGATGCTGACCGGGCGCATCAGGGTCAGTTCATTGTCCCAGCATTTGAGCATGAAAAACTGGCCTGCCCGAGCGGGCACGCCTTGGCGCGCTGCCGTGAGCACAAAGATGTCTTCTGAAATCCGGACGTTGTGCAGGACTTTGGATTCAAAGTAGTTCATGATGAGAATGTGTTTCTTGACAATTACGGTTCAAGGGCGGGTGTGCAGCAGGATGTCGTTCCGCATGCGGAGAGCCTCTTCTCTGGCGCATGCGGCAAAGTCATCTTCGCCGCCGGGCTGTTTGCGCCAAGCGAGCAGAATGCCCCTCGAGGAGTTCACTATGCCGCCGTTGCCGTTTATGAGATACTTGGCAATGTCTTCGGCTTTGCCGCCTTGTGCGCCGTATCCGGGAATCAGGAAGAAGGTGGTGTCGAGCAAGCTTCTGATCTCTGCCGCCTCGTCGGCATGGGTGCAGCCCATAACGCCGCCGATGCCCGAAAATCCGCAATGGCCGAGGTATGGCTTACCCATCTCGTTGATCCTTTCCCCTACAACGTGATAGATGCGACGTCCGCCTTCGGTGGGCAGGTATTCAATGTCTTTTGCGCCCTCGTTGGAGGTGCGGATGAGCACAAAAACCCCTTTCCCTTGTTTTTGTACGTATGGGAGATATGGCGTAAGGCTGTCCATGCCCATATAAGGACTCAATGTGATGAAGTCGGCCTCGAAATCGCCGGTGAAGTGTGCTTTGGCATACATCTCCGCAGTCTTGGCAATGTCGCCCCGCTTGATGTCGGCAATGGCAATGGCTTTTTTCTGCCGCAAGTATGACAATGTCTTGGCGTACGCTCTCATGCCCGCAATGCCGTAAGATTCGTAATAGGCAATCTGCACCTTGTAGCAGGCGGCAGTGTCCAGCGTGGCGTCAATCAGCGCCCGGTTGTATTCCCAAAGCCCCTCTTCCACGTCCGGGTATTTGCGGGCAAAATGTTCGGGAAGATAGGTGTAGTCAGTGTCAAGCCCGACACAGACATGCCCGTTTTGGGCGACTTTTTCAAATAGTCTGTCAATGATCATCGAAGTTCTTTTGTTTTAAACTGTTTAGGATTCTGTCCGTTAGTTTGCCGATTCGTTTTTCAGTTTGATCATGAACCCTGTGCCGTGCACATTCTTGATCTCAACAAGCGGCTCGTAATTGTCGAGATACTGGACCTTGCGTTTCCCTTTCTCGCGAGGGGCGATGTGGTCGGCGCTGTCAATTTGAAGGTATGAACGCAGCTTTGTGAGAAAAACGTCCATGCTCCGCCCCATGGCGTGGTCTTCTTCGCCCCAGATCTCCTTGAGGATGATCTCGCGCGGGATGAGCTTGTTGCGGTGGTCGCAGAGCAGTCTCAGCAGTTCGGCCTCCTTGCGTGTCAGTGTACGGGTCAATTTGGGGTGTATGAGCAGCATTTCGCTGTAGTTGAAGACAAAATTGCCGAGCCGGTAGATCTTGTCGCTGGAGGCTGCTTTGTGGTTCCCGGCGATTGGGAACGAACGGCGGAGGATGGCTTTGATACGCAAGTCAAGTTCTTCAAGGCAGAAAGGCTTGACAATGTAGTCGTCGCATCCGGCCTTGAAGCATCTGATACGGTCGTCCTTGCTGGTGCAGTCTGAAAGTATGATGACGGGCAAGTTGGCGTCGTATTTCCGGATGTTCTGCAGCATTGAACAGTTGTCATGCGTCTGCAAGGTCAGGTCGATGATGCAAAGATGAAACATCTTGGAGTGAAACCCCTGCATCGCCGAGTCGTAGTCGGGGTAGTCATAAACCTCGTATCCGTTCATCTCAAAGTGACCTTTCAATACTTGACGCAGATTCTCGCTGTCACTGACCAACATGATTTTATTTTTCTTCGCTTCCATATCTGTGTGTACGTTTATGATAAAATGTAATCTATAGACGATTTGATAAAGTGCTTTTCCAAAAGCACCTTTTGTTGTAACGTTTATTTTAAAAAAAAATTGTAAACAGGCGTAATTTTTCTTTTTGCAATCAATGGGAGCTTCGATATAATAAAAAGCTCTGTTCTTCCGTTTACCCGTAAACCAAAAATCAAAAAGATATGAATGCGAAGATCTTGTGGGCGGACGATGAGATTGATTTACTGAAGCCCCATATACTTTTCCTGAAGTCGAAAGGTTATGACGTGATACCGGCGATGAGCGGTATGGAAGCTTTGGAAATACTGGAAAAAGAGTTTGTGAACATTGTGTTCCTCGACGAGAACATGCCGGGGCTGAGCGGTCTTGAGACCCTACAGCGGCTCAAGAAACGCTACCCGCATATCCCTATTGTGATGATAACCAAAAGCGAAGAGGAGCATATCATGGAAGACGCTATCGGATCCAACATCTCCGATTATCTGATAAAACCGGTGAATCCAAACCAGATCCTGCTTTGCCTCAAAAAGAACATTGACAACAAACGGCTTGTTTCCGAAAAGGTGACGTTGGACTACCAGCAGGCTTTCCGCGACCTGTCCATGCGCATCTCCGACCGTCTGACAGTGAAGGAATGGGAGAATCTTTACCGCGACCTGGTGGGCTGGGAAATGCAGATCGAGAAAATCGAGGACGACAGCATTCTGGAGATGTTGTCAGCCCAGAAAGAGGAGGCCAATATCCGTTTCGCCAAGTTCATACAGAACAATTATATCGACTGGCTGAACGGCCGCGGTTCCGAAAAGCCGCTGCAGTCACATACGGTGTTGAAAGAGAAATTGTTTCCCGTGCTCAATGACAGCCGTCCCGTTTTCCTTTTTGTGATCGACAACCTGCGCTACGACCAGTGGCGCAGCATATACCCGCTGCTGCACGACTATTATTATGTTGAAGACGAGTCCATCTGTTTCAGCATCCTGCCTACTGCCACGCATTATGCGCGCAACGCACTCTTTTCAGGCCTGATGCCTTCGGTGATTGCCAAGAAGTACCCGCAACTGTGGCTGAATGAAGGCGACCAAGGCAGCAAAAACCAGTACGAGGAACAACTGCTCGGTGAATATCTGAAACGATACGGCAAGAATGTGAAATACTCGTATGCCAAGGTTCTGAATATGGATTTCGGGAAGAAAGTGTTTGACAACATGTATCAGTTGATGAACAATTCGCTCAATGTCATCGTGTTCAATTTTGTGGATATGCTCTCCCATGCCGGCACAGACGTGAATGTGGTGCGCGAACTGGCCGATGACGAGAAGTCGTACCGCAGCATCACAGCCTCCTGGTTTGAGAACTCTATATTGCTGGAGATGTTGAAATACTTGGCCGAACGTAAGGTGCCGGTGTTCATTACCACAGACCACGGAACTATTAAGGTGAACCGTCCGCTCAAGATTGTGGGAGAACGCGACTTGAATACGAATCTCCGATATAAGGTGGGCAGAAGCAATATGAACTATCCCTCCAAAGAGGTTTTTGAGGTTAAGAACCCTGAAGATGCTTTCTTGCCGAAAGAGAGTATGACTCAACGGTTTATCTTTGCAATGAATTCCGACTTTTTTGCCTACCAGAACAATTACAACCAGTATGTGAACATGTACAGGAACACGTTCCAGCATGGCGGCATTTCGATGGAAGAGATGTTGACACCTTTTGTGAAATTGATGCCCAAGTGAGAAGGAGTGCGACTGTTCGCCTGACCGATGCGGTTAGTTATTGGCAGTAGGCGTTCAACGCATTCTGAACAAACCCCCACGAGAATTTTTTGAGTCCGGGTGTCGTGCTCATTATGATTACGACATCCGCTTTTTCTATCTCCTCCTTCAGGTTGAAACCGGAAACCATTGTTTCTTTGTTGAAACTCTCGGGATAAGCCGTGGTGTTGTAATACCAAAAGCGGCCGTAGAAGTACATTTCCCAATAGTAACTGTCTGATACGGTAAGCAGGCGCGGCATACCGGAAGTGTCCGCCGGTTGTTGCCAGTGCCACTGCGGATAGCAGAGCGGATAGCCTTTCAGCCGATGACTAAGGTTGAGCAGGTTGCCGAGGTCATAGTCGGAATGGTCAGGCTTGTCCTGCACCTGATATTTGTCGGTAACGACACGGGGCATTTCAGTGTTCCGCGCTTTCGCTATGTAGTGCATCAGGCTGTCAGTCGCCTGCATAGAGCCGTAATAGCTCCAATGTATGCCATATTTGGAATAGAGCGGGTAGGGGGACGTTGCCTTGTGCGACATATAATAATGATTGTAGTCGATGACTGGAAGCCCCATTCGCCTGAGCAGACGGCTAAGTTGTTTGTAGTTGGTGCTGTCAGTTTCCGCTTTCCGGGAGGAGTCAGGAAGGTATTCCGGAAAGAAGTCGGCCTTGCTGGGGGCAAGAAAGATGACGAACGTTTTCCCGTGTGCCGCCAGAGTGTCCCGCAGTTGACGGATGGCTTCGGCTGTGCGTTGCAGCGAATCAATGCCTACATAGTCGGTGCCGTAATGGGCGTCAATATAGTCCTGCTCGTAAAGGTAGTCCTCCTTGCCGAATACCACATGGGCGCCGGTCTTTCCGAACAGGTCGTAGAAGAAAGTGTTTCGAAGCCTGACAAAGGAAGCGTGGAATCCCATATTCTCGTTGAAATGCTTTTCATACTCGGACTGGAAGGTGCCGTTGAACCAGTTGGCGGTGGTGAACTCCGGCTTTTCTGTTGCAGTGAAAGCGCCGTAGAGCGGCTTTTCCGGTATCAGCCGGGTCCATTTCTGCAATAATGGAATAAAAAGCAGGACAAGAAAAACAATGTACAGGGTCCGTTTCATCGTCGCAGGGGTCAGAATTTGAAATAAATGAACGGGTTGAAGCCGGATGCGGAGAGGGAAGCCGTGCATGCGGTCAGCAGCAGCAAGGCGCAGGCAAAGGTGATGCAGTGCTGCCAGACCGGCCGCCGCTCGGCGTAGCAGACTTGTTCAATCCGTTGTCCGGGACGGGTGGCTGTCAAGAACGAGAAGAACAGGGCGACGCACAGCGCCATGAAGAACTCTGGCGGGAGGGGCTGCATGCCGCCTTGGACGCCGAACAGTTTTCTGATGAAAAACAAGGCGTCGCCAAGGCTGTCGAGGCGGAAGAAGACCCACCCGACGGTGACGACGGCAAAGGTGAGCAGAATGCGGAAAACGGCAGGCGTCTTTGACAGCATCCGGTCGAGGAAAAGCTTGTCGCATACAATGAAGAAGCCGTGCCAGGCTCCCCAGAAGATAAAGTTCCAGCCTGCCCCGTGCCAGACGCCGCACACGAGAAAAACGATGCCCAAATTGAGGTAAGTCCGGAACGGCGAAATACGGTTGCCGCCAAGCGGTATGTAAAGGTAGTCTTTCAGCCAGGCGCCAAGCGTGATGTGCCACCTGCGCCAGAACTCGCTGACACTTTTGGAGGTGTAGGGATTGTTGAAATTCTCGGGGAATTTGAAGCCCATCAGATACCCCAGCCCGATGGCCATGTCAGAATAGCCGCTGAAGTCGAAATAGATCTGGAACGAGTAGGCCAAGGCCGCCGTCCACGCCGCCACGCTTGTGACCTCCCCATGCGGAAGTGCGTACAGATAATCCACCTGTTCTCCTAAAATGTTAGCAATCAGTACTTTTTTTGACAGACCGATGATAAAACGGTAGATGCCGTACAGCCGGTTGTCTGCGGTGTCGTTGTGCCGGCGGTCGGCAATGTCGTCGGCAATGGTATTGAAACGGATGATCGGGCCGGCAACCAACTGAGGGAACATCAGGATGTACAGCAGATAGTCGGTGATGAGCCGCAAGGGGGCGCGTACGCGGCGATAGACATCCACCGTATAACTCAACGACTGGAAAGTGATGAACGAGATGCCTACCGGCAAGGCAATCCTGACCCAGTTGAGCGGTCTGATGCCGAACGTTTGCAAGATGAGATTTATATTGTCAACAAAAAAATTGGCATACTTGAAATAGACAAGCAATCCCAAATTGATGGCTATTGACAAGGCAAGAAACAGCTTTCGGTGTTTGTTCTGGACATAAATCTCCCGTACAACGAAAAAGTTGACACAAAGGAAGCCCAGCAGTATGAAGATGAACTTGGGGGCTCCCCATGCATAGAAGATCAGGCTTGCAGCAAGCAGCACTATGTTCTTTGCTTTCCAGGGCGTGAACCGGTAAACAATCAGGAATAGCGGCAAGAAAGCATACAGAAAGAATGTACTGCTGAATACCATTTTGCATTCTATTTTTTTTGAAGCGGCAAAAATAAGGAAAAAGTTGTGTATGTCGTCGTTCGTTCTTTTATCAACGGCTGTCTTTTCAGGTGCTGAAAAGTTGTCGTCCGGGAAGTGCAGTGATTGCGGAATTTTGTATTTTTGCCGCGATTTATAAAAAGCAGAAAAAAATAAAGACAAGATGAAAAAACAGATCTTTTTGTGGATGGCAGTCGTGATGTTCTTCGGCACGATTTCCGCACTGGCACAGAAACCTTTTGCAGGCACTATTGTTTTCGAAACTACCGCGGAAGGAACGGATGACCCTAACATCGCAGCACAACTCTCAGAACTCACTTCTGAAGTCACTGTTATGGGCAACAACACCAAAACCGTAATCAACAATATGGGCGTAGGCATCGTCAATATCACCAACGGCGACTACAAGCTGTTGACCACCATCATCGATGTCCCCGGCTATGGCAAATACTACATCGAGAAAGACGAGGCGGAAGTGAAGAAGATGTTCGAGACCTCCAAAATGGAATTCGAGTACAAGGAGGAGACAAGAACCATTGTCGATTGCAAATGCAAGAAAGTGATTGTCAAGTTTACGAATCTTGAGACCGATGAGGAGAGTGAAGCCACATTGTGGGTCACCGAGGACTTGTTGACCGGAGACAATATCAACTTCAGCAATTATCCCGGACTGAAAGGTTACCCGCTTTGCGTGGCCATTGAGCAGGATGTCAACGGACAGTCGGTCACCATTGTCCAAACGGCCACCAAGATTACCCCCAGCAAGAAAGTGAAAGCCTCCAATTTCTTGCGTCCGTCTGACTCCAAGTCCATAAAGGATGCTCCTGCGGAACTGAAGCAGGCCTTCGGTCTTACAGACGAAGAGTAAAGCAGTTGGGCAAACAGGGAAAATACAGACCACACGATTTTTATTTACAACGGATTTCATCCGCCGTGTCATATAAGGGCATGGCGGATGAAGTCATTATATCAAAAAACAGATATGCACATTACTAATTTACGCAACATCGGTATTGCTGCACATATAGATGCAGGCAAAACTACCGTATCAGAAAGAATACTTTTCTTCACGGGAGTGAACAGGAAAGTGGGGGAGACACACGACGGACAAGCCACGATGGATTTCATGAAGCAGGAGCAGGAACGGGGCATCACAATCGCGTCGGCAGCCATTACAGCACAGTGGAAAAATCATCAAATCAACTTGATAGACACCCCGGGGCATGTTGATTTCACTATTGAGGTCGAACGTTCGCTGAGGGTCATTGACGGCATGGTGGCCGTGTTCTGTGCCGTGGGAGGTGTAGAGCCGCAGAGCGAAACCGTGTGGAACCAGGCCGAGAAGTACAGAGTGCCCCGCATCGCTTTTGTGAACAAGATGGACCGCACGGGGGCGGATTTCCAGGAGGTTGTCGGACAGATGGACAAATACCTTGCCGCCAATGCTATGCCTGTACATCTCCCGATGGGGTCGGAAAACGAGTTCCAAGGCATGGTTGACCTTGTGAAGATGAAAGCGCTTACCTTTGACGACAAAGACTGCTACGAGCATGAGATTCCGGCGGAGTTCCAGACAGCCGCCGCCGAAGCCAGAAAGGCAATGGTCGAAAGGCTTGCCGACCACGATGACGAGATCGCAACACTCTATTTGGAAGAAAAGGAAATTGGCGAAGAGACGCTGCGCAAGGCTATCCGCCAAGCGACGATAAATCTGGCCGTCACGCCTGTACTCTGCGGAGCAGCCTATAAAAACAAGGGCATTCAGCAGTTGCTTGACGCTGTCGTCGATTACTTGCCCTCGCCCGTTGACTTGGGCACTGTTGTGGCGCACGACCCGGATGACCCTGAAAAGAGCGTCACACGAGAGCCTTCCGACAAGGCGCCGTTCTCGGCTTTGGCATTCAAACTCATCAACGACCCGTACGTTGGGCAGCAGACCTTTATCCGTATTTTCAGCGGCAAGATCACCAGCGGTATGAGCATCTACAACACCAACAAACTCAAGAATGAACGGGTGGGGCGCATATTCCGCATCAAGGCCAAGGAGCGAGAGGAGATTACGGAGGCGGGCACCGGTGAAATCGTGGCGCTGGTAGGCATGAAATACACCCGTACAGGCGATACGCTCTGCGACGAGAACAACCCCGTGCTGCTCGAGTCCATTCAGGTCCCGCCTGCCGTCATTGAGATGAAAGTGAATCTTGAAGACAAGAAAAGCCGCGACAAACTCGGCGAGGTGCTTGCCAAACTCTGCAACGAGGATCCCTCCTTCCATTCCCATTTTGACGAAGAGACCGAAGAGACCATCATTTCGGGCATGGGTGAGCTGCATCTTGAAATTCTGGTCGAGCGCATCCGCGACGAGTTCAAGGTGCCCATTACGGTTGGAGAGCCATCCGTTTCTTTCCGCGAGACCATCACCGCACCCGTTGAGCTGGCCTACAAGCATGCCAAGCAGAGCGGCGGCCGCGGTCAGTTTGCCCATACGGTCATCCGCTTCGAGCCTAACCCCGGAAAAGGATTCGAGTTCGTGGACATCTCCAAGGGCGGCGTTGTGCCCAAAGAGTACATCCCCTCTGTTGAAAAAGGCCTTGTCAAAGCGATGGCGAAAAGCCCTGTGGCCGGATACCCTGTGGTAGATGTGAAATGCACCTTGGTGGACGGCAGTTTCCATCCGGTGGATTCAAGCGACATGGCCTTCCAGCTCTGCGCGGCGCAGTGCTTCAAGCAGGCGTTCAGAAAGGCTTCACCTATCATAATGGAGCCTGTCATGCAGATCGAGGTCAACACACCTGACGATTTCATCGGAAATGTCACGCGCGACCTCAACAAGCGCCGCGGCCGCATCGAGAATATGCGCCGTTTCCGCAAAGGTTCGCAGAAACTCGACGGCTATGTGCCGCTGATGGAAACGTTCGGCTATGCTACAGCCTTGCGCAACATCACCTCAGGACGCGCAAATTATTCTATGGAGTTCTACAATTATATGCCGATGCCCGCCGCAAAGCAAGAGGAGGTCATCAAGATGGCTGCCGAGAAGAACGAGAAAAACAGATGATTACGTTTAGAAATTTAAAATCCTTAAGGCAGTTGCATAATTACAAAAAAAGTGTATTTTTGCAGCCTCAAATAAAATAGTGGAAAATCAATAAAGATTATAGAGATGAAACAGGAATTGATTCAGTACGTAGAGGATAATTTCATTGCAAAACAAGAATTTCCTGCATTCAAAGCAGGTGACACGATTACAGTATCCTACAGAATTGTGGAAGGTTCAAAGGAGCGCATCCAGCAGTTCCAGGGTGTGGTTCTCCAAATTAACGGCTCCGGCGCAACACGTACGTTCACGGTGAGGAAGATTTCCAGCGGCATTGGCGTTGAAAGGATTTTCCCGTTCGCAACCCCGATGATTGCCGGACTTACCATCAACAAGAGAGGTGTGGTACGTCGTGCACGCATCTTCTATTTCCGCAAACTGACCGGAAAGAAAGCCCGCATCAAAGAACGCAGAGGTTAATAATTATTGATATTTTACAGGAAAGACTTCTCCAAATACCCTTTGCGAGAAGTTTTTTCTTTTATGATTGTTGGAAACAATGGCAAGGAAATCGAAGCGGAAAGGCGGAAAGAAACGTTCTTTCTTGAAGTTCTTAGGAATGATCCTGCTGGTCTGTTTCCTGCTCAGTGTTTTCTTCACGGCGCTTTTCCGTTGGGTAAACCCGCCGGTTACGCCGTTGATGGTTATCCGTAAGGTACAGGAAGGATACACGATTGAGAAAAAATGGAAACCCATTGAAGAGATTTCGCCCAATATGGTGCGTGCCGCCATTGCTTCGGAGGACAATTATTTCCTCGGACACAACGGCTTCGACTTGATTGCGCTCGATGTGGTTGTGCGTGAACGCAAGGAGGGCATACGCAAAAGAGGCGGCAGCACCATCTCGCAGCAGACTGCCAAGAATGTCTTCTGCTGGCCCAAGAGTTCGTGGGTGCGCAAAGGGCTCGAAACGTATTACACATTCCTCATCGAGCTGTTCTGGTCCAAGGAGCGCATTATGGAGGTCTATCTCAACGTCATCGAGATGGGGCCGGGCATATACGGCGCCGAGGCGGCGGCGCAGCACTATTTCCATTGCAGCGCCAAGCAGCTTTCTGCCCGTCAAGCAGCCCTCATCACGGCCTGCTATCCTTCGCCGCTGCACCGCAACCCCGCCCGTCCGTCGGCATATCTCGAAAACCAGGCCAGCATAATACAAGACCGTATGGTACGCTACGGTACGCCCAAATTCACAAAAGCATATATCAATGGCTGCCAGGAACGTTACAGGAACGCAGTGGCGAAGATGAAAAGAAAAAACGAGGGCAAAAAAAGGAACGGCATCAAATAATGCCCGCCCCATATTGCCTTTTTTGTATTTTTGCGCTCGGTTGGCGTCGCCAATCTCTTGACATATTATTATTAATCATACAATACAATCAGAACTATGTATTCTAATTTCCAACAACATCTTCAGAAGGAATTGGCCGACATTAAGGAGGCCGGCCTGTACAAGAACGAACGCATCATAGCCTCTCCCCAAAGCGGTGAAATTACACTGCAAGATGGCAGCAAGGTCTTGAATTTCTGCGCCAACAACTACCTTGGACTGGCCAACAATCCTCAACTCATCGCGGCAGCCAAGGAAGCCATGGACACTCACGGCTACGGCATGGCTTCTGTCCGCTTCATCTGCGGCTGTTCAGACCTGCACAAGGAACTCGAAAGAAGAATCGCCGAGTTTTTCGGCACCGAGGACACCATCCTCTATGCAGCCTGCTTCGACGCCAACGGCGGCGTTTTCGAACCTCTCTTTACTGACCAGGACGCCATTATCTCCGATGCGCTGAACCACGCCTCGATCATCGACGGCGTCCGCCTCTGCAAGGCTGTCCGTTACCGCTACAAAAACGCTGACATGGCAGACCTCGAGGAGCAACTCAAGGCCGCACAGGCACAGCGTTTCCGCATCATCGTCACCGACGGCGTGTTCTCTATGGACGGTAATGTTTGCCCGCTCGACAAGATTTATGAACTGGCACAGAAATACAATGCCATGGTTATGGTTGACGAGTCTCACTCTGCAGGCGTTGTCGGCAATACCGGCCGCGGCGTGACGGAACGCTATGACCTCCGCGGCAAGATCGAAATCCTGACCGGCACGCTCGGAAAGGCATTCGGCGGCGCCGTGGGCGGCTTCACCACCGGAAAGAAGGAAATCATCGACATGCTCCGCCAACGCTCACGCCCATACCTGTTCTCCAACTCTATCCCGCCAATGGTGGCCGCCGCAGGCTGTAAAATGCTCGAAATCATGTCGGCAACGAATGAACTTCAGGACAAACTGCATAGCAATACCGATTATTTCGTGGGCAAGATGAAAGAGGCCGGCTTCGATATCAAACCGACAGAGTCCGCCATCTGCGCCGTTATGCTTTACGATGCAAAACTCTCACAAATCATGGCTGCCAAACTGCAAGAAGAAGGCATCTACGTCACCGGCTTCTATTACCCGGTCGTGCCGAAAGACCAGGCCCGTATCCGCGTGCAGATCTCTGCCGCCCACGAGCGTGAACACCTCGACAAATGTATCGCCGCCTTCACCAAGATCGGCACCGAACTGGGCGTAATCAAAAAGTAAACTGACGGAACTATGAAAAAATTACTCTTGTTGTCTGTGGTCTGCTGCACGCTGCTCCTTTCTGGATGCAACAGGGTTATGGAAGTATATAACGCCTCCGTGACGGAATACCACTTTGAGAATGCAAACAATTCCGTCGCAGTCAAGGCCGTGCTCAAGACCATCAACCTGATGTGGAACGGCGACTGGTCGTTCAAAGGACTGGAACGCGAGATTGCCGACTCTAAGGCAAGCATCAAGTATGCTGAATCATTGGCTGCAATTCTTCTGCACAGCGGTAAAATGGAGGAGTATTTCCAAACCGACGACTATTTCATCTATACCTTGAGCCGTATAACAGGACAAGACACGGTTGTCCTGCAACAAACCAAGTTCTTTGTCAACAATGACGGAGATTTGACTTGGACTGAACTGTATAACGCATTGGATTAGCCGTTTCGGACTGCATCTCTATAAAAAAAGGCAGGTTTTAGAACCCGCCTTTTTTTATTATTGAAAGTCTCTTGGATTCAAGTATTTGTCAATGGCAATGTTCCGTTCTTTGTCGTACTGTATCTGCCACACGTTGATCCAGTATTCCACAAAGAATCTGA
>CAVCMI010000035.1:0-5863 GCA_963603365.1 Oscillospiraceae bacterium | reverse complement strand
GTAGCATCGCCGACACGTTCTACATGACGGAGCAATGCTACGCCAAGGCTACAGGAACGAACGACAAAGAACTGTACCTCATTCCCGGAGCCACGCACATCAAGACCTATTATGTTCCGGAATATGTGGAGCAGGCAGTGAAGAAACTTACAGAGTTCTTTGGTAAACGATTATAAACAAGGTAAGTTCCTTTAATGAATAGACCAGAAAAATGAAACGACTCTTTATCATGTCAGCATTGCTCATTGGTGCAAATCTCGGCTTTGCACAGAATCTAATTATAGAGAAGCAAGGACATTTCTCTGTCGGCGGTTCCGTCATTCAGCATGAGGGTACATACGATAACAGTAAGTTTATGGGATGGGCCACGCAGGTGGAGACAGGACAGAGCAGCAGAGTGGACCATGCTTTTGTGGACTATCAGATACCTGCCAATGCCCACCGCACACCCCTTGTGTATGTGCATGGCTATGGTGGTTCGGGTGTGTGCTGGGAGATGACTCCCGACGGCAGGGATGGCTTCTCCACCTTGATGCTGCGCCTCGGATGGAGCAGCTATGTGATTGACTTACCGGGACGTGGCAGATCAGGACGCACGTCAGCGACAACAGAAGTGAAGCCGTTGGCCGACGAAATGTTCTGGTTCGACATCTGGCGCATGGGCATCTATCCTAAATGGAACGAGGGTGTGCAGTTTCCGAAAGACTCGGCAAGCGTGTCGCAGTTCTTCCGCGAGATGACGCCCGACCTCAGCGACCACCGACAGGATGTGTCAGCCATCAATGCCCTTGCCGACAAAGTGGACGAGTGTGTGCTCGTCACCCATTCTGCAGGAGGATTCCCTGGTTGGATAGCTGCCATGCAAAACAAGTATGTAAAGGCCGTGGCGGCATACGAGCCAGGCGGATTTGTCTTCCCCGAAGGCGAAGTGCCCGAGAAGATTGACGGTCTGACGGGAGGATGTGCCGGAATGCCAGTATCGGCAAGCGATTTCAAGCGACTGACGGAAATACCCATCGTCCTCTATTTCGGCGACTATATACCGGAGAAGCCGAGCAAGAACCTCGGCGACGAGAACTGGCGCGTGCGCCTGCAGATGGCACGCAAGTTTGTCGACACTATAAACAGACACGGAGGCAAGGCTACCCTAGTGGAACTCCCAAAGATTGGCATTCACGGCAACACACATTTCCTGATGCAGGACTTGAACAACAAGCAACTTGCCGGACTGCTCAACGAGTGGCTCGTGGAAAACGGTTTGTAACTTTTTGCCTTGCAGCGTCTATATAATTAGAGTATCGCTAAAAACAGAGATTTGACATGGAACAGCTGAAAGAAATCATCATCACAGACCGTCTTGACGACATTGGCACAACACCATATAAGGAGTATCTGGGACACGCCCTTTGCCTTGGCGGTTCCTGCCGCATTGTGTGGGCCGGTACGGAAATGGAAATGAAGCAAGGCGACCTGATGATTGTGCGCAAGGGAAAACTGGTGGAGAAGATTATGCCCGATAAGGATTTCCGTGTCACGATGGTGTATGTGTCGTCCAAACTGATAGAACTGGCCACTCCAAAAAGCAACTATGGCATGAAAGGGCAACTTGCCCTGTTCCTCAACCCCATCATGCACCTCACACCCACACAGTTTGAGCAATGCAAGCGCAACTTCGACAATCTGCAAATCCGCATGCTGCAGACCGGCCACAAGTTCTACAACGACATGATACTGAATAAGGTGCAGGCACTAATTATCGATTTCTTCGACTTTCATGCCACGCTGTACGAGGAAACGGACGTATCCACCCAATACGCCACGCTGATGAACCGTTTCCTCTCGTTGCTCGAAAGCGGCGAATATCGCAGTCACCGTGAGGTGACGTGGTATGCCGACAAGCTCTGCGTTACCTCAAAATATCTCTCTGAGGTATCAAAGGCAGTGAGCGGTTATGCCGCCAACTTCTGGATAAACCGCTATACCGCGCTCGACATCTCCCGGCTGCTGCGCGACAAGACGTTGTCGTTCGTTCAGATTTCAGATATGTTCAACTTCTCGTCGCCAGCATACTTCAGCCGTTATGTATTGCACAATCTTGGTGTGAACCCGACGGAATACAGAAAATGAGATCATTGAGGCAGGTCCTTCACCGTTGAAAGTATATGAGCCATTGAGCATTTCTTTTGATACACAAACTGCTTACAGAGTTTGTTGATTGACATAGCATTTTTATTGCAAAAAGCATCTTTGTACTTTTTTATCATATTTATCGTTTCAGCAAACGGATCAACGGATGGCTGCAATACTCATGATAAACGCAAATAAGGTCGTCTTCATAATCGCCTTAAATAATGATCCAGTCATCCATATTCCAGTCAAGCATGAACTGCTCGGCTTGTTTGTAGTCTATGTTGAAGAAACGTTTCTCCTTGTTCAGACTGCGCATCTGTGCTCTAAGTAATCGCCATGCCACTATGAACAGGCGATGCGGCCGGGAATGAATTGACAATATAATACACTAATACACAATAATTTGTCTTCTCCCGAAAAATTCTTGGAAGAAGGAATAATTAACAGAAAAGCATTATATTTGCCGTGCCAATTCCTTTGGGTTTTGTCCCGTCGGCCGACACGAATTGGTCAAAAAAAAGAAGACCCCGAAAGAAAATATGCTACAGCACTACATAGACGCATTTTCGTCTTTGCATACAGCAAAGGTGAAGGGACACAAGGCTCCCCATAAGGCCGTGTTGCTTCTCGCAATTGTTGACCTTGTAGAGGAAGGATTCCTTACTGCTCCAGATGTTAGGTTGACAGACGAGTTGAATGAAAAGTTCAATGAGATTTGGCGCCGATACATAGGGATGTCCTCCATATTCACCCCCAACATCTGTATGCCGTATTTCCATATGCAATACGAAAGCTTTTGGCGATTGGTGGGAAATGATGAGGTTGTGCGAGACAAGGCTGCTGAACCGACACTTTGGGTGAACGCAAAGAAGTGGAGTAAGGAATTGCCGAAGGGCAGTTACTCCGTTGAGGCTATGCGCCGTGCCTTTGCCTATGCCGAGATAGACGGGATGCTCTTTCAACTGTTGCAGAACGCCGATGCGAGGGCAATGCTTCGCGTGGTGCTCATCAATGCCTATTTTGCTAATCAGCCAACCAAGACGATGCCAAACATCAGCGCTATCATCGCAGCATTGCCGTTACTGGCTTTGGCTGTATAGTGAAGCTTTGAAGCTGATGATTAAAAGAAGGTGATCATAGACCACCAAAAAAGACGGCAACTTACTGCTCAAACAAATGACAAAATGGATGAAGTTCAAAAACATAATGAGTCGTGGCTGGCACTGCAGCCATTGTCTGAACCAGACAGAGAGATGCTAAAGCGAAGGTTTACCGTCGACTTCAACTATAACAGCAAACATATAGAGGACAATATGCTGACGTATGGGCAAACGGAGACAAGCAGATTAAGCAACTGGTGACAAAAGGGTATGTTCAACGCTCGGGGAAAGACGGTATTTGGCGACTTGTCATTACTCCACCTGCATGACAAAAAATGCGAGAAAACGCCTTGAAAGGTAGAGAGCGTATACTTTTTATGGGCGATTTCTTGAAAAAGAGCGCATTCGTCGAATACCGACAATCAAACAGGGAAGCCTATGGACAAGACGGCTAAAGAACAGCGCAGCTTTTTTTAGCGGACAGCAATATTATAGAATGAGGAATTAGGAATGAGGAATTAGGAATTGTGATGGAACTTTTTGCGGCATCTGTGCTCTAAACTCTACGATCATAACGCTAAATTCTCGCCTTGCCGCTATGGACAGGTGATGCTGATGGAAATGAATTTACAATATAACGTACTAATACACAACATTTTGCCACCACCTAAAATTTTCTGAAAGAAGTAAAAATTAACAGAAAAACATTATATTTGCCGCACCGGTTCCTTTGGGTTTTGGGCAGGTGTGAAAAGGTTATAAAAACAAAAGTCCCCTATTGATTGACTATGAATCAAACTATATCTAATTACATAAAACAATAAACGGGCAGTACCTCACGGGGCTGGCTACCGAACACTCGTTCCGCCCAGCGCTGAAGAAACTGCTCGAGCAGCTGTGCCAATGTACCGTCGTCAACGAGCAGAGCCGCATCGACTGCGGCGCACCCGACCTCACGCTGCTGCGCAACAACCTGCCCCTGGCGTTTGTAGAAGCCAAAAACCTCGAGGACGGCGACCTCGACGGGCGGCGCAAGAACAAAGAGCAGTTCGACCGCTACAAGTCCTCGCTCGACACCATCATCTTCACCGACTACCTGGACTTCAAACTCTACCAACAAGGCAAATATGTCACGTCCGTCCATCTGGCAGAGATACAGGGCAAGCGCATCTGCCTCTGCGATGAGGCGGGTCTGCTGAAAATGATGGAAATCATACGCCAGCAGACACCGCAGCACATCACGTCAGCAAGCCGTCTGGCACAACTGATGGCGGCTAAGGCACGCCTCTTGCGCGATATTATCGAGGCGGCTATCTGCAATGATATCCGGCAGAACAGAACTCCCAACGAGTCCGAACTGCTTGGCTATATGTAGTCGTTCCGGGATGTGCTGCTCCACGACATCACGTCCAAGACCTTTGCCGACATCTACGCGCAGACCATTGCATACGGCATGTTTGCCGCCCGCCTGCACGACAATACGCCCGATACCTTCACCCGCAAGGAGGCCGGCAAACTTATCCCGAAAACCAACCCTTTCCTGCGCAAGGTCTTCCACGTGATAGCGGGCTACGACCTCGACGAGCGCATAGCATGGATAGTGGACGACCTTGTGGCTGTCTTTGCCGCCACCGACATCGACAATATTATGCAGGGCTTCGGCCAAAACACGCAGATGACCGACCCGCTGATGCACTTCTACGAGGATTTCCTTTTCCAGTACGACCCTGCTGCCAAAAAGGCCTGCGGCGTCTATTATACCCCGCAACCCGTTGTGAACTACATCGTGCGGGCAGTGGACGAGATACTGCGTACCGAGTTTGCGCTGCCCATGGGCTTGGCCGACACAAGCAAGGTGACGGTAGAGCAAGAGCGTGTGCAAGACAGCCGCCACCGCACAGACAAGGTGCTGAAACACCGTGTGCAGGTGCTCGACCCCGCAGTCGGCACGGGCACTTTCCTTGCCGAGGTGGTGCGGCAAATCAAGCGCAACCTCGCCGCACAGATGGGCGGCTGGCAATTCTATGTGTCCGAACACCTGCTGCTTCGCCTCTATGGCTTCGAACTGATGATGGCACCCACACCATTGCCCACCTTAAACTCGACATGGAGATGGGCGTAGCGGCACAGGAGCGGCTGCAAGTGTTCCTTACCAACTCGCTCGAGGAGTTCAACCCCAACGCCGGCACCCTCTTCGGCAATGCCCTCAGCCAAGAAGCCAACGCCGCCAGCTCCATCAAAAAAGAAGCACCCAACATGGTGGTCATGCTCGGCAACCCGCCGTATAGCGGCGAAAGCAAGAACAAAGGCAAATGGATAATGGACTTGATGGAGGATTACAAGAAAGAACCCGGCGGGGTAAAGCCTTTGCAGGAACGGAAGATTTGGTTGAATGACGACTACTGCAAGTTTATCCGCTTGGGGCAATACTACGTGGATAGAAACCACGAAGGTATATTGGCATACATCTGCAACAATGGCTTCTTGGATAATCCCACATTCCGCGGTATGCGTTGGAACTTGCTACAAAGTTTTGATAAAGTATTATTACTGTCCGCTAAAAATATTTTTCCGAGATCTCTATTGGGGCAAAAAAAACGGCTGGTTCTTTTGGTAGAATCAGCCGCTCGTTG
>CAVCMI010000034.1:0-47806 GCA_963603365.1 Oscillospiraceae bacterium | reverse complement strand
GACTCGAACTCGCGACCCCAACCTTGGCAAGGTTGTGCTCTACCAACTGAGCTACTTCCGCTTGGTTTGACGGCTGCAAAAATACACTTTTTTTCATTGCTGCAACTTTTTTTCAAAAAAAATTTTTTCAGGCTTTCAGACGCTCCTTTTTTTTTATCTTTGGCGGCTCATTAAAAAGAGCATTATAGCTACATAAATACTCAACCCTATGTCAGAAACAGTAAAAGGAAAAATATTGCAGATCATAGGCGCAGTGGTCGATGTGCAGTTTGAAGAAAACTGCACGCTGCCTAACATCTACGACGCGCTTGAAGTTGTAAAAGAAAACGGCGACAAGCTGGTTCTCGAATGTGAGCAGGATATCGGTGAGAACACTATGCGCTGCATCTCTATGGATTCAACCGATGGTCTTCATCGCGGAATGGAGGTGACGATGACAGGACGTATGATTACGATGCCGACAGAAAACATCAACGGTCGTCTTCTCAACGTGATAGGGAACAGCATTGACGGCATTGGCCCTATCGACTCCAAGAAACGCAGCGACATTCACCGCGACCCGCCCACTTTCGACAATCTTTCCACCTCGCAGGAGGTGTTCTACACGGGCATAAAGGTTATTGACTTGATAGAGCCCTACTCCAAAGGTGGTAAAATCGGTCTTTTCGGCGGCGCCGGCGTCGGCAAAACGGTGTTGATTATGGAAATGATCAACAATATCGCCAAAAACTACGGCGGCATGACGGTATTTACCGGTGTCGGAGAACGTACCCGCGAGGGCAATGACCTGCTGCGTGAGATGATTGAGTCGGGTGTCATACGCTATGGCGACGAGTTCCTCAAAAGCATGAAAGAGGGCGGCTGGGACCTTTCCAAGATTGACAAAAACGAATTGGCGAAATCGCAGGCCACACTGGTTTTCGGTCAGATGAACGAACCGCCCGGAGCGCGTGCCAGAGTCGCCCTTTCAGGATTGACCGTAGCCGAGGGTTACCGCGATGGCGATGAAAACACCGGTGGCCGTGACATTCTGTTTTTCGTGGACAACATCTTCCGTTTTACGCAAGCCGGCTCTGAGGTCTCCGCTTTGTTGGGACGTATGCCCTCCGCTGTCGGTTACCAGCCTACGCTCGCCACAGAAATGGGAACTATGCAGGAGCGCATCACCTCTACGAAACGCGGATCCATCACCTCCGTACAAGCCATTTATGTGCCTGCCGACGACTTGACGGACCCTGCTCCCGCAACTACGTTCTCCCACTTGGACGCTACGACGGTGCTGAGCCGAAAAATTGCTGAACTCGGCATTTACCCGGCTGTTGACCCGCTGGACTCCACCTCCCGAATCCTGTCTCCCGACATTGTCGGCGAGGAGCATTACCGCACCGCACAGCGCGTGAAAGAGTGCCTGCAACGTTATAAGGAACTTCAAGACATTATCGCCATCCTTGGTATGGAAGAACTTTCAGAAGAGGATCGCAAAACCGTACAGCGTGCCCGCCGTGTGCAGCGCTTTATGTCGCAGCCGTTCCATGTGGCCGAGCAGTTTACGGGCATTCCGGGCAAATTCGTGAAGATTGAAGATACCATCAAGGGATTCAATATGATTCTTGACGGCAAAGTGGACGATCTCCCCGAAACGGCTTTCAACCTCGTCGGAACTATTGAAGAGGCCATTGAAAAGGGCAAAAAAGAACTTGCTTCCGCTAAATAGATGCCGTTATGATGAACTTGGAAATCAGAACACCCGACAAGACGGTTTTTTCCGGAAAAGTCTCTTTGGCACAGTTTCCTGGTGTCGATGGGTTGTTTGAAGTTCTGGAGAATCACGCTCCGCTGGTGGCGGCTCTCCAAAAAGGCCGCATCAAAATACAGGACGAAAATGAAACCACACAATACTTCGACATTAACGGCGGTGTAGCTGAAGTGCGGAAAAACAACCTGCTCGTGCTCGCCGAATAGAAGATAATACATCCGGCACGTCTTACAATTCGTTGTGGCGTGCTTATACCACAAAAAAAAGACAGCGTCCGAAAACGGACACTGTCTTTTTTTAGTACGGGAGTTAAAATAGGAGTCTTTGCTATTGCGGCGTACCATGTAGCAACATCAGGTGGTCGGTGCGGGCGGCGAACACCTGAACTTATTCACAAGTTCAACTTGGAAAGTTATAAAAGGCATAGGAAGCAAACAGCGCGGCGGGCGGGATTCTCTGTGCTAAGGTTTCAGCGGGGCGCACCTCTTGAGAGGGTAAAATCAAAGGACAAGCCCCCTGCTGTGCGGTTGGAGGCCTTGATGGTACCGCCATGGAACTGGACGGCATGCTTGACGATGGCAAGTCCGAGCCCTGTGCCACCGTTTTTCCGGCTTCTGCCCGGGTCAATCCGTACAAAACGGTCGAAAATCTTTTCCAAATAACAGTCTTGCACCCCTGTGCCTGTGTCGTAAAAACGCAGCCGATATTCGAGTTCGTTAGTGTCAATACATTCAATGACGATGGAGATGCCTGGACCTGCATATTTCACCGCATTCTCGATAAGGTTGCGGAATATTGCGAAAAGCAAACTGTGATTTCCCGCCAGAAACATCTTGTCGGGCAGCCGGTCTTCAACCATGATGTGTTTTTCCAGAAAGGCTTCGTTCCATTCTTCGGCAGCCTCTTCAAAAACGGCTTTCACATCAAGTTTCTCTTTTGGGAACAGTTCCGACGACTCTTCCAGTTTTGTAATCAGCGACACGTCTTGTATCAGGTCAGAGAGGCGCAAGGTCTGTGCGTACGAACGCTCTATAAAAAAGCGTTGCTTTTCGGGAGCGATGTCCGTTTTCTCTAAAAGCAGTTCCAAATAGCCTCTAATGCTGCTGACGGGCGTTTTGAGCTCGTGTGCGATGTTGTTGGTCATCTCCTGCTTCATAAGGCGGTTGCGGTCTTTTTCGAGGATGGTCTGCTCTTTGCTTTTTTCCAGTTGCTGGTACAGCGAGATGATTTTCTGTCCGATTTCACCCGAATAGGTGTCTGGGAAGTGGACGTTTGAATAGTCAACGTGTCCTTTTTCTGCATCGGTGGCAAAGTCGGTCAAGGTTTGCATCACATTCCCGAATTTGTCGGTCATCAGCACCAGTATGAGCAGGGTGATGAAGAACAAGAATACCACGACGTAGAGCATTACATTGCTGCCGTGTACGAAGTCGAGCCAGCGTATCACGTACGGCAGTGCCAGACGCAGACAGGTTCCGTCCTTTTGTTGCCGTGCATAGTAGAGGTACTCTTTCCCCGTGGATGCTGATTCTCTTATGGCGTAGCCTTCGCCGGCCAGTTTTGCTGCGCTTACTTCCGGGCGTTCGGAGTGGTTTTCAGACAGATTGACCGACACGTTGTCATAAATCAGCCGGCCATCTTTCCCTATGACAGACAAGCGCACGTCAAAAGGCAAAAAGGTCAGGATGGAGTCTTCGCGGATAGAGTCACGCAGCATCTTCTCCGTCATCAAGGCATAGGTATGCAACACCTCTTTTTGGCTATCGGTCTGATACTCTTTCTCTTTTCGTATCTGCAGCCCCACTATGACAAGTGCGTAAACGAAGAAGATCGCCAAAAAGGCCAGCAGCAGTTTTTTACGGTAGTTCATCGGTGTTCAGCTTTGAAACAATAGCCGAACCCGGCCTTGTTGACGATGAGAGCCCCGGCGCGTCCGAGTTTCTTGCGAAGCCGTGCCACATGTACATCTACGCTCCGGTCAAGCACATACACATCTTTCTCCCAGACCCGTTCCAGAATGGTTTCGCGAGAGTAGAACGTGCCTGCATTTTGGGCAAGCAGCACGAGAATGCCGTACTCTTTTTTGGTTAGGTCAACGGCGTTGCCGTCGAGGGTGACGGTGGAGGCGGCAGTGTCGATGACGAGCCCGCCTTCCTCGATGCGCATGAAAGGCTGTTTCCCGGCCGTGGAAGTCATGTTCCGCTTCAGGACGGCCTTGACCCTTGCCAATACCTCTTTGAGAGAGAAAGGCTTGGATATGTAGTCGTCGGCCCCGATGTTGAAGCCTGTGAGAATGTCGTTTTCCGTATTTTTCGCTGTCAGGAATATAATCGGGATGTTGTTGTGTTTTTCGTGGCGCAGTATGTTCGCCATCTGAAAGCCGGACACCTTGTCCATCATCACGTCCAACAGAATGAGCCTGTGGTCGGGGGTGAGTTTATTTAGCGCTTCTTCGGCGGAATAGGCAACGTCAACTTCGTAGCCCTCGCTCTCAAGGTTGTATTGCAGTATTTCGCAAATGTCCTCTTCGTCATCTACTACCAGTATTCTTTCCATCTTCATCTAAATAAAGTGCAAAAGTAGGAAAAAGAATAACTGTTTTTGCATTCTTGTCGAAAAAAGCGTGTATTAAAGCCCCGGCTGTGTCTATAAACGCCCGCCCGTAATCAAGGCCGTAAAGGTCGGCAGATATTTGCGCATGACGGTGTAGATGCCGGTGCCAATGCCAATGAGAACAAGCGGCAAAAGGAAAAAACCTGCCACCATTGCCCATTCATTCATGGGAGACAGCCATTTTACCCAACATTTCACGGCAAGCAATGCAGGCATTCCGTGACAGGCATAAACAAAGAATGAACTTTGCGTTAAAAACTCGTTGACGTGAAGGCGTTTCCCTTTTATGCCGAATGCAATCCAGGACACAACAGCGACTGTTCCGGCAAGGATTCCTAAATTGTGGATGTACAGATAGTCCGTTATTTTGTTTGTCATCAGCCATACGTCCAGAAAGGCTAATGCCAAGTAAACAATCGTAGCCGGCCAACGAAAGGGTTGAAAATCGGCTGTAAAGTCGTGTTTATGTATGCTGAACCAAGCCCCGGAAGAGAAAAAGAAAAAGGAAGCGATGCTGAAGCCCGGGATGTCAAACCCTAAATTGAAAGTCCATAATCCACCCAAAATGATGATGCCTAAGGTCTTGCTGTATTTGACGATGTAATAGAGCAACGGAGAAAAAAGAATTACGACCATCAAGTCGCGGATGAACCAGAATTGGAAACAGATTGGCATCCCGTCTTTATGATTCCAGAAAAGATTCAGCCAGTCAAGCCATCCATAACCAGAAATGGGATTGGTTTCCCCGGAGGTTACATGGGAGAGAAGAGGTAGGGTGAAAAGGAATGCCAAAAACACGATGACGTTCCAGAACAGATAAGGCACTAATAGCGTCCGGATGCGTCTTTTCAGTTTTTCGCTGTATGTTTTGAGGGAGAAGTCAGAACGGTAGAAAAACAGGAAACCGGAGAGGAAGAAGAACAGCGGCACGGCTATTCGTGCAAGTTCATCTGTTACAAAATGATGCAAGACGTTGTAAAATGGGAATTGCCCTTCGGAGACCAAGAGGGTTCCGCCAATGACGACATTTTCTAAACAGGTATGAATGAACACCACTGCCACTGTCAGCGGGAATCTCAAAAACGTGATGGTTTCAGAGAGGACGGTATCATCGTTGAGTGTCATCAATACGTTTGGATACGGTACAAAATGTATCGGTTGCCCCTTAAGGCACGGCAAAAGTAATCTTTTTTTGGTCAACCGAAAGAATGTGTAATTTTGCACGTTTGTTTTCAACATGTGTTACTGTTATGCAGGATGTTTGGATAAGTGCAGCCGGGTTAAGTCTGGCCACGGTAATAGGGGCCCTTATCGGGTTTGGCATCAAAGAGTTGCCGCACAAGTGGAATGATGCTGTTTTAGGTTTTTGTGCCGGCATTATGCTGGCGGCGGCGGTGCTTGGGCTTCTGCTGCCTGCCGTTCAGATTGCCGGGAAGCCGCATTGGTGGTTAGTGGCGGCGGGCATCATTGCCGGCGCTCTTTTCCTCAATCTGCTCGATTTCGTGACTCCTCACTTGCATAAGATAACCGGACTGGACCAGGAGGAGCATAGCAACAATGCTTCGATAAACCGTATACTGCTATTTGTGATGGCTATAGCCTTGCATAAGTTGCCCGAGGGCATGGCAGCGGGTGTAGGCTTTAATGCCGAAGACACCGGCAGCGCGTGGGCGGTTACGTTAGGCATTGCCCTGCAGAATATACCGGAAGGGATGGTGGTAATTTCTCCTTTGCTGACGATTGGCGTAGGTAAATTACGAGCCTTTTTAATCTCTATGGCAGTGGCGTTGCTGGAGGTGGCCGGAGTGTGGATAGGCTTCGGAATGGGCGCCATTTCTGAATTCCTGTTGCCAGTCATGCTCTCCTTTGCCGGCGGCGCTATGCTGTATGTGGTAAGCGACGAGATGATTCCCGAAACCCATGCACACGGCCATCAGAAAATAGCCACTTTCGGACTGTTGGCCGGTTTTATGGTGCTGCTGTTTATCGACAGTTTTCTTTGAAATGTCTTTTATAAATCATTGAAAATCAAAAGAAACTATTATGTCATTGCTATTATCCAAGATTAAAAGCCTTTTTTCGGAAAAGAAAAGCCATACAGATTCTGAAAACCCTCTTTTTTCGAGACACGGCAAGATAGGAATCTCTCTGTCTGGCGGTGCGGCTTTAGGGTATGCCCACATTGGCGTTTTGCAGGCCATAGAAGAGGCAGGCATCCGGCTCGGCTGCATAACGGGCACTTCGATGGGGGCGATCATGGGGATGATGTATGCGGCAGGATACAAGCCGCAGGAGATACGAAAAATCGTGAAAGACGAGAAGATGAACCACCTTGCGGTGTTGGCTTTGCCCGGACTGCACCACAAGGGCGGCATAGTGAGCACCGAAAGGATTCAGCGCATACTGCTGCAGTATGTGCCGCATAACAGTTTCGACCGGCTGCCGACCCGTTTCTACTGCTGCACTTCCAATATGAATACGCTGAAGCCGGTTTATCGAGGGCATGGCGACCAGCTGGTGCAATATGTGATGGCATCGGCGGCAATGCCTGCGGTGTTTGCGCCTGTGTCTATCCAAAACGAGTATTATGTAGATGGCGGCATTCACGACAACTTGCCCATACAACCGCTCATAGATGAGCAGTGCGACATCCGCATAGCCTCTTATCTGACCATCGAAAAACCGGGCAAGGCTGACAATCCGCTGACCATGTGGCTGCATGCATACTCCTATTGCACGTACGCAACTTCGTTCCGTCATCTGTCACATTTTAACCATATCATCACGGTTGACCCCGGCAAGTACTGGCTCAACGACTTCAAATATATAGACGAATTGTATGAAATCGGATACCACGCCGCAAAACGATATTTTAAGGGACTTCGGAAAACGGGGAATCCTCACGAATGAATAATCACCACACAAGTGGCATTTTTTTACGGTTCGCTAACTCTGTGGAAAGGACCGAAATCATTGCTGCCCGGCTGATGATGCACAAGGGCTCTTCTCTCTGCAATCTTCCTTGAATAGTGCTTCTGTGTGTTCTGATGTCTCTTGTTCCTCGGTTCCCGAATTTCACATGAAATGCGACCCAATAGGTTCTGCTATAATGAAAACTATTTTCTCGAAAGAGTATGTATCCGTGCCCAGTTTGTATTTGACATGCCAATCCAATATATCATTAACGCCAAATGCCAACATACATGTATTAAATTCTTTTAAAATGACGGGAGTGTTATGCTGACATCTGCGAAACGCGTCTAACAGAGAGCGATGCATTGAAGCGGCGAAGATGAAGAGAAAAGGAGAATGACTGTGATTGAAAATAGAGTATTTTTGCAATTTTTCTTCAGCAACAGATATGAAAATCCTTAGTGTCATAGGTGCAAGGCCTCAGTTTGTGAAAGCCGCAATGGTAAGTCGCGAAATTGCGTTATGCTCCGACCTGCAGGAAATAATAGTGCATACCGGGCAGCATTTTGACCACAACATGTCACAGCTTTTTTTTGACGAGATGGGACTTCGCGCCCCGGACTTCAATCTTGGCATCCACAGTATGCCACATGACGAGATGGTTGTTGCTATGGGCGAAAAGATAGGACAGATCATTGACGAGGCTAACCCAGACGTGATGTTGGTGTACGGAGATACCGATTCTACTTGGGCCGGTGCCCGTATGGCACAACGCAAAAACTTGAAAGTCTGCCATGTGGAGGCTGGACTTCGCTCGTGCAACCTCGCCATGCGAGAGGAATTCAACAGGGTGCAGACAGACAAGGCCAGCGATTTGTTGTTTGCCCCCACAGAAAAGGCGGCCGACAATCTTTTGCGCGAAGGTGTTGCGGCAGAGAGGATTGCCATTGTGGGTGATGTGATGAAGGATGCGGTTCTCCACTTTCGGCGGTTTGCAAAGTGCCCAGAAGCAAGGATTCCAGACAAGTTTATGCTTTGCACTTTGCACCGTGCCGAGAACACAGACGATGCTGAGATCTTGAAATCGCTATTGCATGCCATTGAAGCGGCGGGTGAATTGCTGCCGGTAGTGATGCCACTGCACCCACGAACCCGAAAATGTATGGAACAGATAGGTTGGAATGCTGACGCATCGCCCATCTGGTTCGTTCCGCCTGTCGGTTATTTGGAGATGTTGTATCTGCTTGAGCATTGTGCATTGGTGCTGACGGATAGTGGGGGGCTTCAGAAAGAGGCCTATTTTTTCAAGAAATGCTGTGTTACGCTTCGAAATGAAACCGAATGGACCGAACTGACGGAGTGTGGCTGCAATTGTCTGGCAGGGCATGACTATGACCGCATTGTTGAGACTGCGCAACGTTTTCTGACTGTTCCGCCATCGTTCACGCGCGATTTGTACGGCGACGGGCATGCCGCCGCTGCTATAGTCCGGTTAATTATGGAAAGGTCCGGTGAAAGAGGCCTATAGACCCCAGAAATAGGTGTTGTAGGTGGCCTCGACAACGTTCTCAATGGAGTCTTCCAGCAAAGGGAAGAAGTCAATGCCCGTTATTTCCTCAATTTCGTCAACGGTTTTGCAATAAGTGTTCAAGGGCTTGTGTCCGGCCTTGTTTTCAAAACAGAAGCCGATGCTTTGCCATTGGTCGCCGTTGCGGCAAAGGATGACCTTAAAAAAAGCATCGGGCACGGTGATGTTGTGTTCCCCTATGGTGGCGGAGTGCGCAGACACGATTGGCCCGCAGGTTACATATACGTTCTGAAATTCCTTGGCCCAGCTGCGTACCTTCTCTTCCAACGACTTCCAGTCTCCGCTGTTGAGGTTGTGGTTCTGTGGACAGATGTTGGAGAGATAGAAACTCTCACGCATGGCCTGCCTGCTCCATTTCATGTCGCCAGCAGGCGCCATGTGTCCGCGGTCGTAACCGGAATTAGAATAGTCTTTGGAACTGGGGCAGAATCCTTTAACATCGGGGTCCGGCTCAAAATGCTTGGCGCGCTCTTCCGTTCCCTCGCTCTCCGCATCAGTAAGTTCGTATGCGACCCAGTTTGGAATGCACCAGTCAGGGTTGTAACTGACCGTGTAGCCAATGTGTTCAATTACCTGTTCGGGACGAGTTTTGGTTAAGGAGGGAACTTCCAGTTTTTCGGGCACTGTCATTTGCGTGCTGTCCGGCTGGTTTTTCTTTTTGAAAGAATAGAAAAGCAGAAGTCCGCAGCCTAAAATGAACAAGAGCAGCAGGACAGGCTTTTTTGTAATTGGGGATTTCATGTTTGCGCTATGGTTTTGCTGAGTAAAAAGGAATATTACATTGCAAAACGGTCTGCTGCAATGCGAGGGCAAAATTACAAAATTATATGTTCTGTGATAAGTTCAACTTGGAAAGCTATAAGTAACGTAGGGGACTTGAATTTATAATCGTTTTTTTTTGCAGCGTTTTGCAACAACTAATAACACTACTCATTCTACTTATCGCTCTTTCCGCACTCTTTTTGCTCATCCGTTCTTTTAGTCGACCTGTATTGCCGACAACATTACACATTCTAAATTAAACGAATATGAAAACTAACCACTTAACAATCAAAATGATGGGCATCGTCCTCATTTCTTTCTTGTCAGTCGTCCCCTGCAAAAAAGAGAAGACAATCAGATATTGCCATGCCGCCTATCTTGGTACGGCTTCGGCGCATTAGGTTTTGAGGCACTCGTTTATGGCCCTGCCCTCCGTATCGGCGTGAGATTTTAAAGGGGTATTCTCCCCTCGATGAAATTTTACTATCTTTGCCGTTTTGAAAAATTCAACATTATCATTTCATGAAATATACTGAATATAAAGGACTTGACTTGTCCAAAACAGGTGAAGAGATAAAAAAATACTGGGAAGAGAACGACATTTTCGCAAAAAGCCTCGCCGCCCGTGAAGGGCATGAACGTTTCGTCTTTTTTGAAGGGCCGCCGTCCGCAAACGGTATGCCGGGAATCCACCATGTGATGGCCCGCACCATCAAAGACATCATCTGCCGGTATCAAACCCTTACGGGCAAGTATGTCGGCAGAAAAGGCGGCTGGGACACACACGGCCTGCCCGTAGAGTTAGGCGTTGAGAAAACGCTGGGCATCACCAAAGAAGACATCGGAAAAACCATCTCCGTGGAAGACTACAACAAGGCATGCCGCCGCGAGGTGATGAAATTCAAGGACAAATGGGACGACCTGACCCGCGAGATGGGCTATTGGGTTGACCTTGAGCACCCTTACATCACTTTCGACAACAAATACATTGAAACGGTTTGGTATCTGCTGTCAGAACTCTACAAGAAAGGGCTGCTCTACAAGGGTTACTCCATACAGCCTTACTCGCCCGCAGCCGGCACAGGCCTCAGCTCGCACGAACTGAACCTTCCCGGATGTTACCGCGACGTGAAAGACACGACCTGCACGGCACAATTCAAGGTCAAGAAAACACAGCGCGTGAAACTGCCTTTCGGCCTTTCTGAAGTGCCCGACAACCTCTACTTTGTTGCCTGGACCACCACACCGTGGACCCTGCCCTCCAACACCGCCCTCGCAGTCGGCCCTAAAATAACCTATTGCCTCGTTGAGACCTTCAACCCCTATTCGGGAGATGCCGTCAAAATCATTATCGCCAAAGAGCTGATCGCCTCCTACCTGAAGCCGGAATGGGCAAGCCTCGACTTCAACGAATACAAGTTGGGCGACAAGAACATCCCCTACCGCATTTTAGGCGAAGAGTCCGGCAGCAACCTTACGGGACTTGATTACGAGCAACTCATCCCCTATATGACCCCTTCGGGAGATGCATTCCGTGTAATTCCCGGCGACTACGTGACCACGGAAGACGGTACCGGCATCGTCCACATCGCCCCGACCTTCGGCGCGGACGACAAGCGCGTGGCCGCTGATGCCGGCATTGCCCCGATGACGGTAATAGACAAAAACGGCCAAGCCGCTCCTATGGTGGACAGAACCGGCAAGTTCTTCCTCATTCAGGACCTGGATGCCGACTTTGTGGCACAGCACGTCAACACCCCGTTGTACGAAACCGTAGCCGGCCGTTATGTAAAACCTGACTACGAAAAAGAGGATGAAAAACACGATGAAACGTTAGACGTAGCCATCTCCCTCTGGCTCAAAAAAGAGCACAAGGCTTTCAAGATAGAAAAACATCTGCACAACTACCCCCACTGCTGGCGCACCGACAAGCCTATCCTTTACTATCCGCTGGACTCCTGGTTTATCAGAACAACCGCCTACAAAGAGCGTATGATAGAACTCAACAAAACCATCCGCTGGAAACCGGCTGCCACCGGTTCCGGCCGCTTCGGCAACTGGCTTGAGAATCTGGTTGACTGGAATCTGTCGCGCTCACGCTTCTGGGGTGTTCCGCTCCCCGTATGGACCTCCGAGGACAAAAAAGAACAGATCTGCATCGGCTCCATCGAACAGCTGATGAACGAAATAGACAAGTCCATCAAAGCCGGCTTCATGACCGAAAACCCGTATGCCAACTTCAAGGCCGGCGACATGAGCGAAGACAACTACCGCAGCATCGACCTGCACAAGCCCTACGTGGACAGCATAATCCTGGTTTCACCAACCGGCAAACGCATGGTCAGGGAGAGCGACCTGATTGACGTCTGGTTCGACTCCGGCTCTATGCCGTACGCCCAACTGCACTACCCCTTCGAGAACAAAGAGCTCTTTGAGAAGAACTTCCCCGCCGACTTCATCGCCGAGGGTGTGGACCAGACCCGGGGCTGGTTCTTCACGCTGCATGCCATCGCCACAATGCTGTTCGACAAGGTGGCATACAAGTCCGTCATTTCCAACGGACTTGTGCTGGACAAAAACGGGAACAAGATGTCGAAGCGGCTGGGCAACGCCGTAGATCCTTTCTACATCCTGAAGAAATACGGTCCCGATGCCACCCGCTGGTATATGATAACAAACACTTCGCCATGGGAAAACCTCAAATTTGACGAGTCGGGCATCGGTGAGGTGCAGCGCAAGTTCTTCGGCACGCTTTACAACACCTACAGTTTCTTCGCCCTTTACGCCAACATTGACGGTTTCACCTACAGCGAACCCGACATCCCGATAGAGAAACGGCCGGAGATAGACCGTTGGATACTGTCGGAACTCAACACCCTGGTGAAGCATTGCCGCGAAAACTATGCCGACTACGAGCCCACAAAGGCAGGGCGCGAAATACAGGACTTTGTAGACTCCTACCTCAGCAACTGGTATGTGCGTCTTTGCCGCCGCCGTTTCTGGAAAGGCGACTACTCCGAGGACAAGATTTCGGCCTACCAGACCCTCTACACCTGTATGGTCACCCTTGCCAAAATAGCTTCACCCGTCGCGCCGTTCTTCATGGACCGGCTGTACCTTGACCTCAACGCCGTTTCAAAGAAGGAAAGATTCGCATCTGTCCACTTGACAGACTATCCGAAAGTACAGGAAGAACTGATAGACAAATCCTTAGAAGAGCGTATGCAACTTGCTCAGCAGATTTCCTCAATGGTTCTCTCGCTGAGAAAGAAAACCAATATAAAAGTTCGCCAGCCGCTGGCCAAGATCATGATTCCAGTAGCGGACGAGAGCCTTAAACAGCAAGTTTCAAAGGTGCAAGACCTGATTCTGCACGAAGTCAACGTGAAGGAGCTCATGCTTGTCGGCAACAACGAAGGCATGTTCGTGAAAAGCATCAAGCCGGATTTCAAGAAATTGGGGCCCAAGTGCGGCAAGACCATGAAGAAAGTAGCAGAACGCATTGTCGGGCTGCCGCAGGCTGACATTGCCGCATTAGAAAGCGGCTCTGAATTGTTGTTAGACGTTGAGGGGCAGAGCATAACCATAGGCAAAGAAGACGTGGAAATACACACGCAAGACATACCGGGGTGGGTTGTGGCAAGCCAGAACACACTGACCGTCGCATTGGACATCGAGATAAGCGAGGAACTGAAAAACGAAGGCCTTGCCCGCGAATTTGTCAAACAGATCCAGACTTACCGCAAGGACAACGGCTTTGAGGTACTTGACCATATCAAAATTACAGTAGAAAACAATCCGGCCATCGTGACCGCACTCACCACTTTCGCAGACTACATCAAGAACGAGACCTTGTGCTCTTCTCTCTCTTTTGCCGACCCGGCAAACGGCGACGCCACCGTTGATGTAGAAGGCATCGTGCTGAAAATCTCCGTTGTCAGAGAAGCATAAGCTATGGCCGAATATCAGGACGACAACATCATCACCCTGAACTGGTACGAACATATCCGCACCAGGCCAGGCATGTACATCGGGAAAACCGGTGACGGCACCTCCCCCGATGACGGCATCTATATCCTGCTCAAAGAGGTGTTAGACAATGCCATTGACGAATTCATGAACGGCTACGGCAAATCCATTGATGTCACCATTCGCGAAAAAAGGGTCACCATCCGCGACTACGGCAGGGGCATTCCGCTGAACAAAATGGTGGACTGCTACTCCAAGATGAACACAGGACGCAACTTCAAGGGCGACTTCGCTTCCATCGGCATGAACGGTGTAGGCGTGAAAGCCGTGAACGCCCTCTCCACATCCCTGATTGTGCAAAGCGTGCGCGACGGCAAGATGAAAAGGGCGGAGTTCTCGCGCGGACTGCTCGTACAAGAATACCCTGTCGCCGACATTGACGAGAAAAACGGAACTATGGTCTCGTTCCTCCCCGATGACACCATCTTCGTGAATTACGAGTGGTACACGGAGCATATCGAGAAACTGTTTTGGTACTACGTCTATCCTAACAAAGGGCTGACCATCAACTTCAACGGACAGAAAATCTACTCCAAGAACGGACTGATAGACCTGCTCAACAAAGAGACCGAAGAGACGCGGCTTTACGAGCCCATTCACCTTAAGGAGGAGAATTTCGAGTTTGCCATGGTACACACCGGCCGCAAATACGGAGAAGACTATTTCACCTTTGCCAACAGCCAGTACACGGCACACGGCGGCGCTCATCAGCAAGCCATGCGCGAAGCCCTGGTGAAGACTTTCCGAGACTTCTACAAAAAAAACTTCGAGGCTGCCGACATCCGCAACTCCATAACGGCCACTATGTCAATCAAAGTCAAGGATCCGATTTTCGACTCGCAAACCAAGACGAAATTGACCTCCGACTACATTGAGCCCGACGGTCAAAGCATCCGCAACTACGTGAACGACAAGATGGGGCGGCTGCTCGACAACTATTTGCACCGGCATCCCGAGGTCTCAGAAGTCATCCTCAAGAAAATACAAGAGGCCGAAAAGGAGCGCACCGCCATTAACAACCTCAAGAAACAGTCAAAAGACCTGCAGAAGAAAGTCAGTCTTAACAACAGCAAACTGCGCGACTGCCGTTACCATTTCAACACGAACGATGCAAGGCGGCTGGAGACGATGATTTTCATCACGGAGGGCATTTCGGCTTCAGGCTCCATCACGCAGTCGCGCGATGCCAACACCCAGGCGGTGTTCAGTCTAATGGGCAAGCCCGCCAACATCATCAAGAAGAAGAGTGCCATTTACGAGAACAAAGAACTGGCACTGTTGCTCGCCGCTCTGAACCTGGAAGACGGCACAGATGGGCTTCGTTACAACAACATCGTCATTGCCACCGATGCCGATGTGGACGGCATGCACATACGGCTGCTGCTGCTCGCTTTTTTCCTGCAACTGTTCCCCGACGTGGTACGGTCGGGGCACGTATATGTGCTGCAAACCCCGCTTTTCAGGGTGCGGAATAAACAGAAAACCTACTATTGCTATTCGGAAGAGGAAAAACTGGAAGCCATAAAAAAACTGAACGGCAAGCCGGAGATTACCCGGTTCAAAGGACTTGGCGAAATCTCGCCCAAAGAGTTCAAGGGGTTTATCGGCGACTCCATAAGGCTCGAACCCGTATTGCTTGACCCCAAAGCAAACATCGATGCCGTCATTGAATACTATATGGGAAACAATACCGCAGAGCGGCAGAACTTCATCATGGAAAACCTGCGTGAAGAAATAGACAACTTCTCGGAAGAATCGTAATCTGCCCCTTTAAACCTCTGCCGTTTTTTTTATTCCTAAAAAATGTTTTTCAGACTTTGGGAAACGAAAAAAAACTATTTTTGCCGCTTGAATGAAAAAAACACTTTATTCAAATAATTAAACAAAAAAATCAAAAACTAAAATGAAAAAACTATCCATTTTGTTGGCAGCGATTGTGATTGCAGCTCCTGCATTCGCACAGTTCACGCCTAAAACGGCTCATCAGTTCCAAGACAAGGCCAACTTCTCTAAAATTGAAAAACGGCTCAAGGCTCAAGCAGCCAAAAGCGGTGCAGGCGCAATGGAGGTCAACTATCTCTACGCTCTGGACAACTATCTTGGCGGTCAGTCCACCACACGTCACGGCTATCCTCTGCAATACGACTCATTAGGATTGTTCGGCAGCGGTGCCTCTGCTTGGCATCCTAACCTTCATGGTTGGGCTCAGACTTTCGACTTCACGAATGATGACGTGTGGAATTACAACAACACCGACGGGAGCGGCGCCGAAATCCCGACCATTTCCCTGAACCAGAGCGCATCTCTGAACATCGACTCAGTCTATATCATGGGCGGCTACTTCCGCGAAGCCAACACCCCCGCCGGAACAAAGGACACGCTGATTGTCGGTTTTTTGACAGACCTCGACACCAATGACATCATGACTTTGACTTATACCTCAACAGGCGCAACTGCTGCCAGATTCTACGCAGCAGGTTATGATGCCAATACGGGTGTTCAGACCTATGCATACGTTGTCAAATATCCGATGGGCGACGAACAAGTTTGCGAAGTTGACGAGACAGGCAGCTACTATCCTCAAATCTACTCCATCCCTGTTGGACTCGAAAACATTGCAGGGAAAGTATGGAACGTTGCATACACATTCAAGAGAGGTTATGACATCGCCCTCAACGACACCCTTTACAACGCTTCTTACTTCACCGCTTTCATTTTCGAAGATCCCCGCAGTGACTATTCTTTCGGCTCTGAAGATCTCATCAACAATTTGAATCAGGGCGGTTTTGTTGATACAGATATCCGTTACGACCTTTATGACGAAGCATCTTGGATGTACGGCATCTACGGACCTTCTGTCATGTGGCATTCTTCCGCAGGTTTTGACTATCCTTACGTTGGACTGTATGTTTCCTGCAACGACTGCGAATGGGTTGGCGTAGAGGAAATGGCAAAAGAGAACCTTACGGTTTATCCGAACCCTGCCACTAACAACATCACCATCAACACAGGCAGCGACAAACAAATGCTGGTTGAAATGTTCAACCTTGTCGGACAGAGAGTTTACAGCGAAAACGTTGTCAACAGCACGACCGTCAATGTCTCCAATCTTAAGGCTGGTGTTTATTTGCTGAAAGCCAACAACCATACGGCTAAAGTTATCGTGAAATAAGTTTTTTTTACGGATAACAACACACTTGCAAAGGGGCTGCATCCGAACGGTGCGGCCTCTTTTGTTTTAATGCTATTACTGAAAACGGGCAGACTACGGAACGTTAGTTTGTTGTATCTTTGCCGCTTTAAAAAGCAACTTTTTTCCCCTTTTAAAGACAAGGGAAATCTAAAACAACAAATACAAGAAAATGGCAGAATGTAATCATGATTGCGGCAGCTGCGGCCAACAAAGCTGCGAACAGAAAGACCTCAGGGAAAAACCGAACCCCAGAAGCAGCATCAAGAAAGTTGTCGGGGTTGTCAGCGGCAAAGGCGGTGTCGGCAAAAGTTCCGTCACCTCGCTGCTGGCGGTCATGCTCCGGCGCAAGGGCTATCGCGTCGGCATTTTAGATGCCGACATCACCGGACCTTCTATTCCCAAAATGTTCAATCTGCACTCGCTCGTACAAGGCAGCGAAGAGGGCATCTATCCCATAGAGACTGAAAGCGGCATCTTTGTAATGTCGGCAAATCTGCTTACGCACGACGAGAAGACGCCCGTAATATGGCGCGGACCGTTAGTGGCCGGCATGGTGAAGCAGTTCTGGACAGAGGTAATCTGGGACAACATCGACTTTCTTTTGGTTGACATGCCTCCCGGCACCGGAGATGTGCCGCTCACAGTATTCCAAAGCATCGCCTTAGACGGCATCATTATGGTCACCTCGCCGCAAGACCTTGTTTCGCTTATTGTAAGCAAGGCGGTGAACATGGCCGGCATGATGAACATTCCGATTCTTGGACTCGTAGAAAACTACAGCTACGCACGTTGTCCGCACTGCGGCGAGAAAATAGCGGTTTTCGGGGACAGCCATACCGAAGAGGTGTCCAAGGAATTTCATCTTAAACTGCTGGCGCAGATGCCGATTGAGCCCGCACTGGCTAAACTGGCAGACAACGGCGAAATAGAAAAAGCCGAAGTCCCAGACCTTATCCCCGTAGTGGATGTCCTTGAAAGTCTTCCTGCCAACGTTTAACCGACTGTCCTTTCAATATGCGCCAATACCTTGACCTTCTCCGCACCATCCTCGAAAAGGGGACAGACAAGTCTGACCGCACGGGCACAGGCACCCGCAGTATTTTCGGATACCAGATGCGGTTTGACTTGGCCGAAGGGTTTCCGCTGCTCACCACCAAGAAGCTGCATTTGCGTTCCATCATCTATGAACTGCTTTGGTTCTTGAATGGGGACACGAACATCCGCTTTTTGAATGAAAACGGTGTCTCCATCTGGGACGAATGGGCGGACGAGAACGGCGACCTCGGGCCGGTGTACGGAAAGCAATGGCGCTCGTGGCACTGTGCTGACGGCAACGAAATTGACCAGATCGGCCAGGTGATTGAGCAGATAAAACACAATCCGGACTCTCGGAGGCATATAGTTTGCGCCTGGAATGTGGGCGAGATTGACCGGATGGCGTTACCGCCGTGCCATGTGCTCTTTCAGTTCTATGTCAACGAGGGGAAACTCTCAATGCAGCTTTACCAGCGCAGCGCCGACGTGTTCTTAGGCGTGCCGTTCAACATAGCCTCCTATGCGCTCCTGCTTATGATGACCGCACAAGTTTGCGGTCTTAAGCCCGGCATCTTTGTACACACCTTGGGCGACGCTCACCTCTACAACAACCACCTCGACCAGGCCCGGCTTCAACTCACACGCAAACCAAGAACTCTGCCTGTCATGACACTCAACCCCGCCGTGACAGACATCTTCCATTTCCATTACAACGATTTCCAACTGACAGGCTATGACCCCTGCCCGCACATCAGAGCTGATGTGTCTGTTTAGCATTTCACAAGCATAACAATAAAATCCTGATATTATGAAATCCATAGACCAATTCAACTTCAACAACCTGAAGGTTCTCGTCCGCGTGGACTACAACGTACCCTTGGACGAACATTTCAATGTGACGGACTGCACACGCATTGTGCGCACAAAAGAGACCGTAGGCAAAATTCTGCACGACGGCGGCACTGTCATCCTGATGTCGCATTTAGGACGTCCTAAAGGGGTGGTGAACGACAAGTACTCCTTGCGTCACATTGTAAAAGCGGTATCGGAAATCTTGGGGCAAGAGGTGGTTTTTGCCGGTGACGTGTTGGACGGCAAAACAGCCGGAATCGTCAGCGGCCTGAAGCCCGGATCTGTCGCACTGCTGGAGAATCTCAGATTTCATGCGGAAGAGGAGAAAGGAGACCCGGGATTTGCCAAAGCCATTGCGCGCCTCGGCGACGTATATGTCAACGACGCTTTCGGCACCGCCCACCGCGCCCATGCATCTACCGCCACCATTGTACAAGAGTTTCCGGGCAAGGCTTTCGCAGGACACTTGCTGTATAACGAAGTAACCAGTTTGGAGAAAGTGCTCAACGGACAAGAACGTCCGTTCACTGCCATCATCGGCGGCTCGAAAGTATCGACCAAAATCAACATCCTCACCAACCTGATGACGAAAGTGGACAATCTCATCGTGGGCGGCGGTTTGAGTTACACTTTCCTGGCCGCTATGGGATACAAAATCGGAAACTCGCTGTTTGAGCCCGAAATGCTGCCTGTGGCAAAAGAAATCCTACATAAGATTGAAGCCTCCGACACCCGGTTCTACTGCAGGCTTGACAGCGTCTGCGGCGACAAGTTCGGAGAAGACGCTCAGGTGATTACCACCGAAGACAACAACATTCCCGACGGCTGGGAAGCGCTGGACATCGGGCCAAAGACCTGCCGCAGCATTGCACAGGTCATCAAAGATTCCAAAACCATACTCTGGAACGGGCCTGTCGGCGTGTTCGAACTCTCCAAGTTCAGCAAAGGCACCAAGGCCGTGGCCGTTAGCGTAGCCGCTTCCACATTGGCAGGCGCATATTCCGTAATCGGCGGCGGCGACTCCATTGCCGCCATCAACAAGTATGACCTTGCCGAATACATCTCCTACATCAGCACCGGCGGCGGCGCCATGTTGGAATACCTGGAGGGGAAAGAACTGCCCGGCATCAAGGCCTTGAACGAAAACTAACCGAATCTATGTAAAAAAAAACATACACTATGATCAACCCGAACCATTATTGTGTTATTATGGCCGGAGGTGTGGGCGCACGCTTTTGGCCTATGAGCAACAGCAAAACCCCAAAACAGTTCCTCGACATCTTAGGAGAAGGCAAGACATTGATACAGAAAACATTCAACCGATTTGCCAAAGTTTGCCTCAAGGAAAACATCTACATCGTCACCAACAAACAGAACAAAGAACTGACCATGCGTCAGATACCTGACATCTCAGAGGAACAGATCATATTAGAGCCCTACCGCCGCAACACGGCTCCTTGCATCGAATATGCCAACCAGAAAATCAAAAGCCGGAATCCGGACGCCGTGATTGTCGTTGCTCCCTCCGACCATGTCATCCTCGATGAAAACTCCTTTGTGAACGTCATCGAACAGGGTCTTTCCGCCGTGACAGACAACGACTGGCTGCTCACCATCGGCATACGCCCCTCTTCGCCCAACACCGGCTACGGATACATCCAATATGATGAAGACAAAAGATACGACAAAAACGATTCGATCTATGCCGTGAAAACATTCACAGAGAAGCCCGAGCTTGAAATGGCCCGGCATTTTATCGATAGCGGTGATTTTCTCTGGAACGCCGGCATCTTCATGTGGTCGCTCTCTTCAATCGAAAAAGCTTTTGACCGTTTTCTCCCCGACGTGTCAAGCCTGTTCAAACAAGGAGACGGACTCTACAACACTGAGAAAGAGCAAGATTTCATTGACCACATTTACCAAGTGTGCAAGAACATCTCTATTGACTACGGCATTATGGAAAAAGCTCGCAACGTGAAAGTATATGCCGCAGACTTCGGCTGGTCTGACCTCGGCACATGGGGCTCTCTCTACAACCTGCGCAAAAAAGACAGCAAACAGAATGTCATCTCTGGAAACCACGTCAAGGCTTACGAAACCTCCAACTGTATCGTTAACGTCCCAAAAGACAAGGTTGTCGTGCTGCAAGGTCTTGAAGACTATATCGTTGTGGAGAATGACAACATCCTGCTGGTCTGCCGCAAATCTGACGAGCAGCAAATCCGCCAATACGTCGCTGACGTGCAAGTGGATTTCGGGAACAAGTACATTTAGTCTTGTCCTTCGTGAAAGGACATCCTACATATTTGCTTTGGACAAACAAACTGGCACTGGTCAGTCTGTTTGTCCTTTTTGGCTTAGTCACAGATTCGGCACGGGCGCAACAGGAGGACAGCACGAAAGTAAGGATGCTTGACGAAGTCAGCATCGGAGGATGGTTTTTCAGAACGGAGACAAGTCCTGCGGCGGTGCAGACTCTCTCCGCAATGCAATTGCGCGAACTTCCCACGCTACAGTTGTCGGATGCCATCAAATACTTGTCCGGGGCAGTTGTGAAAGACTATGGCGGCGTGGGCGGTATGAAGACCGTGTCGGTGCGCGGGCTCGGGTCGCAACACACGGGCGTGACATACGACAACATCGCACTCACCGACTGCCAAACCGGGCAGATAGACTTGGGCAAGATATCGATGGAATGCCTTGGCAGTGTCAAACTGATTACAGGACTGGACAATGACATTATGAAGCCTGCCCGGGCGTTTTCATACAGCAATCTCTTAGATGTCAGAACATACCACCCGATGCCCGAGCGGCCGGTGTCGTTCAGGATAGCCCTCACAGAAGGGGCGTACGGACTCGTTTCGCCGCAATTCTTTTTCGAACATCTGCTGCACAGCAAGAAACGGGAAGACAGATACCTGCTTTGGAACATATCGGGGAATTATACGCACTCTGACGGAAACTATCCTTACCTGCTGCACTATGGAAGAGAAACAGACAGCGTTTCAAGAGAACGGCGGCAAAACTCGGAGATGAGGGCTTTTACTGCCGAAGCAAACATAAACATTGCCATCAGCCGAAGACAATTCCTTTCAATAAAAGGGTATTGCTATGACTCAAAGCGCGGGTTGCCATCCGCCACCGTTTTTTACAACCTCGAATCTTCGCAACGGCTGTGGAACAGGAACATCTTCGGGCAGGCTCAATACACCAACACTTTTGATGGACATTGGCAATGTCACGCCGGCGTCAAATACAATTACGACTACACCAAATACCTTGACCCGGCTTATTTGAACGACGCAGGGGGGGTAGACAACCGCTACCGCCAATTTGAGGGCTATCTAACCCAGACAGTAGGTTATGACAACGACCTCAGAGGAAAGACAAGCTTTGCGTTGTCCTTATCCAACGACCTGTTCTACAACCAACTAAAAGCAAATACATTAAGTCATGAAGACCCGTTAAGGGTCACCGCCTTGTCTGCACTGACCGGAAAAATAAGCAACCCTGTCTTCACGGTGGCAACAAACATCCTGTTCACCGGGGTCTTCAACCGCGCACAAGGAGAAACCATCGGCAAGAACTACATGCACCTATCCCCGTCCGTGAGCGCCTCTGTACAACCTGGGAACCTGTTTCTTTTCCGGGCTTTTTACAAGAACATCTTCCGGATGCCCACCTTCAACGACCTTTACTACCGGGAAGTAGGCAACCTTGAACTTGAACCGGAGAAGACACATCAATGGAATGCAGGGGTTGTATTGCAACAGCATCGTTTTTCCGGAGGCAAAATAACAGCATCGGCCTCTTTTGACGGTTATTTCAACATCGTGAAAGACAAAATCGTAGCATTTCCTTCTGGGAACCTCTTCTCATGGACGATGCTCAATTACGGGAAGGTCTGGATTGCCGGAGGAGAACTGAATGCGAATTTGGAATACTGGTTTTCAAGAGGATACTGTTTCAGATTCAATGGCAATGCGACTTACCAAAAAGCCATTGACCGCACCGAAAAGGACAGCAAGACCTACAATCACCAGATACCCTATACACCCAAATGGTCCGGAACCTCGAGCATAAGTTTCCAGACCCCCTGGTTTACCGTTGGCTACCACCTCATCCTTTGCGGCAAAAGGTATTCCCTGCGGGAGAACATACCTGACAACATTGTGAACGGCTATATCGACCACAGCATCACGATAGGGCACGACATAGAGATACTCAAGTCTAAATCGGGCATAAAAGGCACGAAAATTGACATTAAATTAGAGTTGCTCAACCTTTCCAACATCAATTACGAGATAATCCGGAACTATCCGATGCAGGGATTCGGATGGAGAGTGAAGATAGGATATAGTTTCTGACTTGAGAATTGTCAAAAACGCACAAACTTACAATCGTTTTTTTTATTAAACACTTGCCCTTTTCATAAAGGAAGCGCTTGTTGATTTTTTTCAACAAGCGCTTCCTTTGCGTTGTGGTCCCTCAAGGTATCGAACCTTGGACCCTCTGATTATGAGTCAGATGCTCTAACCAACTGAGCTAAGGGACCCGACAATTCCATTGTCATTTTTTGAGACGGCAAAGATACATTTTTTTTCCTTTCGTGCAAGCTTCTGTAAAATTTGCCTCTGCCCTGACAAAGGCAAGGTCTTCTGCTTGTTTTATCGTATCTTTGCAGCAGTTTCAAGGCAACAAGGGCGCAATGCCTTGCTTACTTATACATTGAAATAAAACATGTCCCGGGCAAACGGCATCAAACATCTCGTTTCGGTCTTGCAAGACAAAATCCGCAGCAACTCTTTTTTCAAGAGCGTCATGACCCTGTCGGCGGGAGTGTTGGTGTCTCAGGTCATCACCTTTCTGACGCTTCCGTTCATCAGCCGCATTTACGGGCCTGACATATTGGGAGACTATTCTTTTTTAGTATCCAATTCCGCCATCATCGGCGTATTGGTATGCTTGGGGCTGATGTCTGCCATTATGATTCCGAAGGAGGATGAGGAAGCAAAAGGGCTCTGCCGCCTCACCGTAGCCGCAGTCGTTTTGTTGTCAACGCTGCTGCTGACAATCGCCCTGCTGTTGTCCGGAACGTTCCAATTGTTCACCGTAAACCTCAACTACAAGGTTGCCTGTCTCCTGTTATGGCTGTACATCGTGTTCACCAACGTCTCTGCCGTCTGCTATGCCTACATAAACCGTCTGAAAATGTACAAGGTGCTGTTCTGGAACCCAGTCATCGGCGTATGTGCCGATGTGACGGTCAGCATTCTGTTGGGGTTGCTGGGTTGCGGCTTATGGGGATACCTTTCCGGGAAACTGCTGTCAACATTGCTGGTAACCCTCTATATGCTCCGCCGTGCCAACCCTTTTTCGGGCAAAACGGACGATTCTTGCTCAATGCTCAACCTGCTTCGGAAGCACAGGAAGTTTCCGTTGTACCAATGTCCCGCCAACATTGTAGACACGCTTGCCCAGCAGTTGCCCGTACAACTCATCAAGCGGCTGTTCGGGAGTGCCGTTCTGGGTTCCTATTCGATGTGCATGAGCATTTTGGGCATTCCCGTCCGCTTCTTGTCCAGCCCCGTGAACCGGGTTTACTATCAAGAGGCGACAAGCCGCTACAATGCCGGCGAACCCATCGGCGAGTTTTCATACAAAATACTGACCGCCAACGTCAAAACGGCCATCATTCCCATCGCATTGCTGATGATTTTCGGAGAACCGCTGTTTGTGTTCTTTTTAGGGTCGCAATGGAAACAGGCAGGCAGTTTTGCAGCCATTCTCGGATTGTACCAACTTGTCGTATTCTGCAGCACTTGTCTGTCTGGCAACTTTGTAATCATCGGGAAACAGAAACTCAACCTGTTCTTCTCTGTTTTAGGCATTGTGCTCAACCTGTTGGCTTTCGGCATCGGCTTCCTTGTTTTCGGCAACGCCTACCATGTGCTGGTGTTGTTTGCGTTGGCCGGCACGCTCTACAAGTTGGCCGACATCGGACTTTTTCTCTACTATACGGGCATCCGCTTCAGCCGCTTTCTGCTTTTTGTGCTTTTTTATATCGTCTGCCCTATTGCCGTCTCGCTGCTGATACGTTTAGGGTTGTCAAAATTGGGGATACAGTAGCCTCAGTCAATGTATATCGTATTGCGCATCTCGTTCATTTTCTTCTTTGCCTCGTTGATGCGGCGGCTGAATGCGCACGTTATGATTAGTTTGCAAATGCCGTCTGCCACCAGAGAAATGCCGACGAAGACCATAAACGCATCAAACGAACCGAGCAGCACAATGCCGCCGAACACGATGACAAGCAACGACAGCAGGAGCATCAGAAACCAGCCTTTCATCTTCACGCGGGCGCACTCGATAGCGGCTGCAAGGAATTGGCTTCCGTCGAGGATAATGAGCATACCGAAAATGGCGCTAAGCACCGTCTGCACGGCCCCGGGATGCACCAAACAGAAGATGCCTGCCAAAACAAGCACAATGGCAGAAATGAGCAACCTATTGCCTGCAACAATGCCATAGAACAGGAAAACGGCAAGTGAGACAACGCCCGCCAAAAGCAACAATATGCCAGACACTGCTGCCAGCGCGTCCGCCGAGGCTTCTGGCATAACTACAAACAGCACACCAAGCACAACAGCCAGCAACGCGGTGACAATGCGGCCTCTTTTCAACCAGACAATTCTGTCTTTCAGATTCTCTGTCATAACTGTTAGGATTGATTCTTTGTTAAACAAATACACTTATGCTATTATGCAATTTTCTTCCATTTCATAGTACGTCCAATCGTCGGGATACCGATATAGCCGCGCAGGTGTAGGGTCTTATTATCGCCGAACCACATCTGGCACTTGTAGGTTTTGCCGTGAATAGGGTCGTAAACCGTGCCGCCCTCCCATTTTTTCTCTTTTTTGTTGTATGTGAAGCCTGACAGCATCTGTATCTTGTCGGCAGGTGTTTTGCGTTTGCCCGGATCCGGGTTCTTAATGTCCGTCTTGGGTGTCCCGTCTTTGAATTTCGGATTCTCCATCCAACTTACTTTGCCGGCGTATGTGCCGTTGCTGCATTTGTATATCCTGATCTTCACCACTTCGTCCGACTGGTCATCCTTGACATAATAAACGCCTAAAACCTTATCGGCATCGGATTGTGCCGCAGCAGAAACAAAGAATAACAACAAGAACGGAATGGAAAGCATTTTCTTCAGATTGCATTTCTTCATAATCGGTGTCAGTTTCAGTTTACAGGATTCTGATAACGGCAACGACTGGATTATATTGTATCCGCAATTTTGTCCTACCTCAATTCCTCATTCCTCACATTCCCTTTCCCTGCAACTTCACCTGCTTGCCTGTCATGAATTGATATCCTATATGCAGGCCTATCGTTGTCATATTAAAGTCAATTTTTCCATACGACTTGTATTTTCCCGGGAACGTCTGCAGTGTCCTGTAGTTATAGGAATACCGCGTGGTGTAATCCACGTTGAAATTGAGGCCGAAAACAAAATTGTGGCACGGATTCTTTCCATGAACTGCAAAACTGATGCCGCCGCAGATGTTCGGGAACCAGTCGACGTAGGAATGATGCTGTATGTTTTCGTGGGCAAAAGGTATCCGTTCCTCGGCGGTAAGCTCATACGGGTTTCCTATGCAAGCGTTCATTTCCTCACTGAAGACAACCAAACCGTTTTCGTCGACGGAAGCAGTTCCGAATGCATGGTCGTTTAACAAATGCTGTACAGATAAACCGAGGTCGCACTGCATGAAAACATTGCGGTGTATCTGACGTGCGTAACTTGCCTGCAAAGACAATCCGCAATATGGTTCAACCAGGGACAGCCCATTTTCCGAATCATTGCCGCCAACCGTACCATTGGCCCAGATTGTGTCTGACGGCACAACTCCTTGAAGGGAAATCGTTCCTTGACTCCTGAACAATCCTATGGGAACTGATACGGACAAACCAAAACCTTTACGTATCAAACAACTGTATTTCAAAGACAAAGAGGGAGAATAAGCTGTATTTATTACTGGTTTGACAGGACCTTCCCAAATTGCTTTACCGCCTACCGCCAACCCGTTGTTCATCTGCAGAGAGACGATATGAACTGCTTTGTTGAAGTCGAAAGTGCTGTAATCTAATTCCTGACGGTATTTATTCCGATTAAAAGTCTTGTCAAATCCGATGAATGAGTATCCGAAGTTGATGCCAAAGTAAGATGATCCATACTTGATGTCGCAATCATGTTGGTCAACAGATCCGGAAAGGGAAAAATGGCCAGAATAGCGGGGCACAAAACCGGCATTGAAATTACAGCCCACAATAAAATTGTTTCGGGGATTCCTTTTGGTATGAAACAGAAAGTTGACTCCCAACAAAAGATCCGGGACCCAATTGCGAATGCAATCGTTATTATTCAAAAACAAGGCATCTGTGGTGTAGTCGTAAATGCTGTTGTTAAAAGAACGTTCATAAGTGATGAACATAGGATTATAAAAAGGGAAACTCAAGCCAACTGCAGTGTTCAACATAATCCTGTCTGTCAAGATTCTTGAATATGTCGCTTTCGCTTTTACAGACCAATAGTCGACTTCCAACAGATTGACATAGTCTAAGGCATTATTTGAAGAGTATCTGATAGGCCACTGGCCATTACTTTTGGCATTCAGTCCGACCAACCCTTTAGTGACATCTAAACCAAATCCGAACCCAGACTTAAAAATCAATTCATACCCCAACGAGTATTCGTTCCCGTAAGACGGAATAGATGTCCACCCGAGTGAGGGGTCACAATGGTAATCAAAACGTGCCGGAAAGTGGATGCAGTTGTTGTATTGGACTGAAAAAGAATGAAGCATCTTTTCAAATGACGATTCTCCGACATTGCCGGAATTTTGTGCATAACAAGTGACGCCCGCCAGCATCAGACAGCACATAAGCATTTTGAAAGTTTTCATAACGATAAAAATTTAGGGTAATGTTAAATGAATCACTGTATTTGAGGCACTGAACGCATGGTCACTCCAAAGCAGAGGAGAGTATTGGTATATAAAATTCGGATGTGACCTAATGGTTTCATATACACTTACATAACACAAAGGAATCAACGGCCTGATTTTCGTATTGCCCCTCATGTTTATCTCATGGATAGTTTGATAGTAATAATCGCAAGTTGTTAGTTTTTTTCCGCCGTTTGCGACACCCAAACCTCTGGCATAACATCTTTTAACCTTACCATTTTTAATCTGAAACAAAGATGTACTTGCACTAAAGGAAACCGCATTGGTTTTTATTTGTACCTTCAAATAGCCTTGTTTCCCATTTGGCAATGAAAACAAATTGCTTTTTTGGGTCTTTTCCCCTCTTTTTTCGCAACCGTCTTCATTTTTCTTGTCTGGATTATAGATTTTTCCATCAATCACAACATCTCCGTTTTCATTATGAAGAGCCGTTTGATAACGCTCTAACGATGTAGTACCGAAAGGATATTCATTCGCTGACGTGTCTTCCATCCAGACGTTTTCCTCATTTTCAAGTTTGTTGTATAAACTCTTGAAATGAAATATATCAGCGAAATTGTGCAATGGGGCAAACTGGCTGAATCCATCATCTTCAATCTTGCAATTGATGATGCTGTCATTGTCAGAATTTAATAATGTACTTATGCTATCTATGTACTGAGCAACATGATTTTCACATGCAGCAGCCAAAGCAAGGATTGTAGATTCATAATGGTCCCAGGAATCAAAGCAAAGCATACCATTTTGAACCTTGATATTTGATACTCCTATTTGTTTGAGCGTGGATGAAGAATAGTTTGATGTCAAATCATCTGCTCTTTCGCATTGCACAAATGCTATTCCAGCAAACAATATTATCAACGTATCCACAATCTTTTTTTTCATTTCTTGTATTGTTTTGTGTTTAAAACTATTTTTAATAAAACGAGAATACAGTGATACAATTTTTTGGGTCGTTTTATACCTACGTGCTTTGCGAACGGTTTTTGACGCAAAAATGAAACGCAATTCATTGCCTTATTGATGTTTTCAGTCAGAAGAACCTATTGTGGCAAATCCTTATGATGCAATACATTCCTCCCTGTTGCGGCACACGCACTTACAGCAGGGAGGTTTTTTTTATATACCTGTTTTTGCCCAACAGGAACAAATTAAAAAAAGGAAAAGGTCTTTTTTTGTCCATTGTTCTCTCTTTTGATAATTTGCTGCAAATATAATAAAAATTGTTCTGGAGTCAACTGATACAGTAAAAAAACGGCTACCGCACAAAAAATTCTCACCGCTACTGGGAATTATTGTATGAGGAATGAAGAATGGTCCTAAATTCTAAAATCCAAATACAGACACGGGAAGCCGGACCCGACGGGGGTGGGTAGAGGAAAGAAATAAGCTATTGAATCTTAAGCTTGTCGGACAGTCTCAAGTTTTTGCTGTATCTGTTTAACGATTGTGTCTGCGTTATCGTCAATATTCACCGTCATAGAGGCCTGTGCATAATAGGGATGTCGCAACTTCAACGTGTCGTGAACGTAGCGTGCTATTTCTACACTGCTTTTACCACAAAGCAGCGGTCTGCTTTCACGGTCATGAAGCAGGCGTTGCGTCAAGGTGTTTTCATCCGCTTGCAAATAGACGGATAACGCACGGGCATTGATGTAGGCCATAGCATCGCCATAACAGGGTGCGCCGCCTCCTGTGGCTATCAAAACGCCCTCTTTTTCAAGCATAGTGAGCAACACCTCTTGCTCTTGCTTTCGGAAAAAAGATTCCCCATATTGCTCAAAAATATAGGGAATCGTATTGTTGCAATGCTTTTCTATGGCATCGTCAAGGTCTATAAACTGAAGCTTCAGCCGTTGTGCCAATGTCCTGCCCAAGACACTCTTGCCCGAAGCGGAAAAGCCGACAATCACGACGTTAGCCACGGCGCGTTACTGCATATTCTCGAGAATAGCCTCGATGAGGTTCTCGGCACAGTCGGCGATGTCGGAAATGCGGGCGGGCAGCATATAGCATGGTGTTGTGAATATCATGTTCTGCTTGTCCGCAATCACCCCCTTCTGTTGGGTGTTGATATGTTTGGCACCGAAACTGAGCACATCAGATATCGTTTTCTCGTCGTTGCCTATGGTGACGGTAACGTTTTTCAGGACGCATGCCAGCATAACCGGGGCTATGCACAATGCACCGATGGGTTTCTTCTGGTCATGGAACTGTTGTATCAGGGCGGCCACATCCTCCCTGACCGTACATTTGCTCCCTTCCAACGCATATGTGAAGAGATTCTTTGCCGAGCCGTTGCCACCGGGGAACACTATCGCATCATAGTCTTGCACACGACATTCCGCAAGCGGTCTTATATTTCCGCGTGCAATCCGTGCGGCCTCAACAAGCATATTGCGTTGTTCGTTCATTTCTTTGCCTGTCAGGTGGTTGATTACCTGATGTTGGTTGGCGTCAGGAGCGAATATGTCGTATGTGCAATCGTTCCGGTCTATAGCCAACAGCGTCATTACAGACTCGTGGATCTCACTTCCGTCGAGCGTGCCGCAACCGCATAATATTACTGCAAATTTTTTCATTGTATATTCATTTTTGTTAATCATCTTGTTGGGTTTCCTCGGCTGCTGCCGTTCTTCCCATGTTCTGGTAAAATGACCTGAAGGCATGCCCCATTTCACGGGAAATAGCATCCAACGAACTCAACTGGGCATTTGCCATACCCTCAACAGCCTGTGCTGTTTCCGTGTTGCCGCTCATCTTGGCTAGTTCTGCAATCTGATGCAGTTCCTGGAATGATCCGGCCAGTGCCTGCTGGTCAAAATCAGGTTGTCTGATCATCTTTGACATGGCAGCGGAGAGGTTTTTCGCATAGTTCATCGCCACTTTGTCGAGTTTCAGTTCCCCGCAGCGCTTCAACAGACTATTGTCCGGATAATCTATATTGTTCAGGAGATAATGCAGGAACAAGAAGTCGTAATGGATATTGTCGCTCTGTATATCAATTGTACGCTCGTCGCAGTTGTTGTACCAGTTGAACAGTTCAACCTCCTCATCAAAGATGTCGTTTGCCATCTTCATTCCTTTCTTGTTGCCGGATTCTGTTTTGAGTTTAAAGTAGTCCTGCATATAGAAAATGGTATTTTGCGTGTATCCGTACATATTAGACATTACGGAGACATAGGGGAATATGTTGTCAGGCAGCACTTCGTTTCCTTTATCCATCACCTTCTCGGCTTCGGCGGTTTTACCCTGTACAAGAAGTTGGTTGGCCAGGCGGTTATACAGTTTGCGTATCATCGAGACCAAGCGGGCATTGTCTTCGTTATGGTAAACGCGCGGGTCATTGAAGCCGCCCCATGCGTAAGGGTAAGCCTCTTTTGCCGTGACATTCGGATTGTTCACTTTGTCGGCGCGGCTATGGTCCATAAACACATTCATCAGATTGTCGTAGAGCCGGTCTGTATTCACGCGTCCGATGTCGTACGAATGGGGCGTTTTGATAGGCACAAGCCTATAGGCAAAACCCTCCAGCTGAAAATAGTCTTCGAGGCCGAGGTAAGCCTCCGAGCCCGTAGTGGAAGCGTAATAGATTGGACGTTCCCAGTTGTTGTTAGCCAAAATGTCCATCATGATAATGTAAGCCTTTGCCAGCGGGTTCACGCCGGTGGTGCTCATATTCCATTGTAGTTTATCGACGACAACTGCTGAGTCTTCAGGGGCGACGGTGCCGTTTGCCAACACCTTGGCCTTGTCAACAGGCAACGAAAAGCTGGCAGGGATAGCGCGGCCGTTTGAGCGGTAGCCTTTGCTCTGAGAGAGGAGCAGCAAGTGACGGGTTTTGTCGAACTGCGGCGACTTGACATATTCCACCACGGCTTTAAGGTCTATAAACTGGTTGCCGCCGGGCTCAAGGTAGAGCACATCGCGCGTGCCGTCCTTGTACTGGTCCCAAGTCATCGAGATAGGCAGCGGGTCAGAATTGTAGGCTTTGCGTTTCATCTGGTCCACGTACCAGCTCGTGCTCAACAGAGAGAGGTTGCACACCCGGACATCGGTACGGTAGCCTTCGACTTCCTGAGCATACCAGAGCGGGAATGTGTCGTTGTCGCCCAATGTGAACAGAATAGCGTTTGGTGCGCAGGAGTCGAGATAGTTCTTGGCAATGGCCAATGCTGTGTAGCGGTTTGAACGGTCGTGGTCATTCCAGTTCTGCGCTCCCATCACACACGGCACAAGGCCGAAGCAGAGCAGGGTTGTCAGCACAGCACCGGCGGTCTGCACCTTTTGGCTCTTGGCTTTCTCAAACAGGTCATAAAGAGCCAGCACTCCGAAGCCTATCCAAATGGCAAAAGCGTAGAATGAAGCCGCAAAAGCATAGTCGCGCTCACGCGGCTGAAAAGCATACATGTTCAAGTAGAAAGCAATAGCCAAACCTGTCATGATAAACAGCAGGAACACCACAAAGGCGTTCTTGGTATCTTTTCGAGTCTGGTAGGCTATGCCGGCGATGCCAAGCAGCAGCGGAAGAAGGAAATATACATTGCGCCCGGGACGCTGCAACGCCCGGGGCTGGTCACTCTGGTTACCCACCATTTTGTTGTCGATGGCCGGGATTCCGGAAATCCAGTTGCCGTTATAGTTGTCGCCACGACCTTGCAAATCGTTCTGGCGACCGGCAAAGTTCCACATAAAGTAACGCCAGTACATATAGCCGAATTGGTAGGTCTGCAAGAACTTTATATTCTGCGACCATGAAGGGATCTCGCCCCTGTTGAGGGAACGGCGGTTTTCCTTGTCTGATGCGCCGTCGCCATTATAGCGGTTATTCAGCCAGTTGACATATTCTCTTTGTTTTTCGGCCTGCCACATTCTGGGGAACAGCGTACAACCTGACGGGTCATATTGGGGTTTCTCGCCTTTCCTGCTGTTTGAAACCACATACCTGCCGGCTTCCTTGTCCTTGACATAAACCGGTTTCCCGTCTTCCGAGCCGATTACTTTAGTATTGTAGTATTGTCCGTACATCAACGGTGTGGAGCCATACTGCTCGCGGTTCAGGTAAGCCAAGAGAGCCACAGCATCTTCGGGGTTGTTCTCATCAATAGTAGGGTTGGCGTTAGAACGGATTATCAGCGTCAGGAACGTGGAATAGCCAATCAGCAGCATCATAAAGCAGAACGTGCCGACAAGCAGGATCGGCTTGTTTTTGCGGAAGCCCGCCCATAATCCCCAGCATATCAATGCGGCAATGCACAGGAAGAAGAAAATCGTGCCGGTGTTGAATGGCAGATGGAACGTGTTGACGAACAGAAGGTCGAATTTTCCGGCGAGATTGACCACCTGAGGGATGATGCCCCAAAGGATCAGTCCGAGCAGCGCCACAGAGCCGCACAGCGAGAGAAACACTCCCCACTCGGCTTTCGACTTCGTTGTGCCTCTCTTCACACAAAGCACAAACAGCGGAATGGTGATGAAAATCCAAATCAAGAACATCCATGCCGTAGAGCAGAAGAACGCGAAGAAGAATGATATGATGTCAAAAGCAAGCACGGCGCCCATGCCGGTGGCCTTTTTAGACAATTTGTAGTAAACAATGAGGACGATAGCCGGAAGGGTCAGCAAGTTCAGCAAGTGAACACCGATAGAAAGACCTACCAGATAGGCTATAAGCACAATCCAGCGGTTAGGGTTGACGTTCAACTTCGGGCTGTCGTACTCCTCGTCCCATTTCAGAATGCACCAGAACACCAGTGCGGTGAAGAACGAAGACATTGCATATACTTCGCCCTCGACGGCGGAGAACCAGAAAGTGTCAGAAAAGGCGTAAGCCATAGCGCCCACGAGTGCGGAGCCCATCACAGCGACAGCGCGCGACACAGTCATCTCGCCTTTCTTGGCGACAAGTTTGCGAGCCAGCCGCACAATCGTGAAATAGAGCAGCATAATCGTAAGACCGCTGCACACGGCTGACATGCAGTTCACGCAAAAGGCCATCTTAGTGACGTCGCCGCCCGCAAAGAGCGTGCAGATACGGCCGATGATCTGGAAAGTAGGCGCTCCAGGGGGATGCCCCACCAGCAATTTGGATGTCGTTGCAATATATTCTCCGCAATCCCACCATGACACAGTGGGTTCAGCAGTCATGATATAAATGGCTGATGCCACAATGCCAATGACGACGCCGAGGATAGTGTTAATAAGTTTGAATTTCTTGCCCATTTTTTGATTAGTATTTGTTTCTGTCGGGATCTTGCCTTTTAGGAGTTTATTTTTGAGGGGATGCTGACCTGAACTGACGCAAGAAACGTACATCATTCTCAAAATAGAGTCGGATGTCGTTCGTCATATATTTCAGCATTGTCATTCGTTCTATGCCCAATCCGAATGCGAAACCGGTATATTTCTCGCTGTCGATGCCGCAGTTTTCGAGCACATTAGGGTCCACCATGCCGCATCCGAGGATTTCGACCCAGCCTGTATGTTTACAGAGCGAGCAGCCTTCTCCGCTGCAAATGCAGCAGGAGATGTCCATCTCGGCAGACGGTTCCGTGAATGGGAAATACGAAGGGCGCAACCTTATGCGCACATCTTTGCCGAACATTCTTTGGGCAAAATAGAGCAATGTCTGTTTCATGTCTGCAAAAGAGACATTCTCAGCAATGTAAAGACCTTCAACCTGATGGAATATGCAGTGAGCGCGCGAGGTGATCGCCTCATTGCGGAACACGCGCCCCGGACATATCACGCGGATGGGCGGCTGTTGGTGTTCCATTGTCCTCACCTGCAGCGATGAGGTGTGGGTGCGCAGCAGAATGTCAGGATGCAGTTCGACAAAGAACGTGTCCTGCATGTCGCGGGCGGGATGGTCTTCGGCAAAGTTGAGAGCCGTGAACACATGCCAGTCGTCCTCAATGTCGGGACCGGTCACCACTTGGAAGCCTATGTCTTCGAAAATCCGGTAAACTTGGTTCATCATCAAGGATATAGGGTGCATGGAGCCGATGCCGACGGGCCCTGCAGGTCTGGTGACATCAGCGATGGAGCGGTTGACACTCACTGCCGCCTCAATTCTGCTCTTCTGCTCCTCAAAGCGTGCCTGCGCTTTCTCTTTCAGTTCGTTCACTTTCTGTCCGAATGATTTGCGCTCTTCGGGAGCAATGTTCTTGAGTTCTCCGAAAAGTGACTGTATGTCGCTCTTCCGCCCTAAAAATCTGAGCCTGAACTGTTCAAGTGTGTCGGCGTTGTTTATATTGAAACTATCAATCTCTTTTTTCAGTTCCTCGATCGTCTTCATATCCCGTTATTCGATAACTTTCATACTAATGATTTTGATGTCCTCCTCGGGGCGGTCGTTGGCATCTTTAGGCTGAGCGGCGATCTTGTCCACGACCTCCATGCCCGAAAGCACCTGCCCGAATACGGTATAGTCGCCGTCCAGGAACGGGGCGCCGCCGACGGTAGTATAGATTTCGCGTTGCTCGGCGTTGAATTTCTTGCCGGTCCGCTGTTCGATCATATCCAGATAGGCGTTGTCATACACCTGTCCGTCCACGATATAGAACTGCGAAGCAGAGGACGACTTTGCGGGGTTGTTGTCGCGGGCGGCTGCCACTGCGCCGCGTCTGTGGTAGATTGTCGGCACAAACTCTGCCGGGATGCGGTATCCGGGGCCCCCGCTGCCGAGGCGCTGTCCTGGCTTCGCCGTCTTTGAATCAGGGTCTCCTGTCTGGACCATGAAATTTTTGATGATCCTATGGAAAAGGACATTGTCATAATAGTTCTCTTTCGCCAATTTGATGAAATTGTCGCGGTGTTGGGGCGTTTCATTGTACAGGGCAATCCTGATGTTCCCCTTGGATGTCTTAATCAGCACTTCTGTCATCTTTTCTGATTTTGTTTCTGTTTCTGCCTTTGCTGCCGCAACGGCCTTTTTCTTCTCCGGTTTGCGCCCGCTTTGGGCCGAACAAGAATTTAACGCTATGATAGTTAAAAGAATAAACAGTCCGATAAACTTTTTCATAATGGATGAAAATACAAACGGCAAAAGTACAAAAAAAACCTTAACATCAAAAGAGCGCATTTTTTTGTACTTTTGCCACCTGAAACAATGGTGAAAAACAATAATTGAATTTAACATAAAATGCGACCGGATTTTAGTAATGTAAACTTCACGGCGAACGCCGGAGGTGACAAGAGTTTTCGTGAATGGGAAAAGGAAAACGACATCGTTTCAGACTGGTTGACTGCCGAACAGATTCCTGTAAAGCAGGTGTATGGCGCTGACGACCTGGAGGGCATGGAGCATCTCAACTATGCAGCCGGCATCCCGCCGTTCCTTCGCGGTCCCTATTCCATGATGTATGCTTTCCGTCCTTGGACAATCCGACAATATGCAGGTTTTTCCACGGCCGAAGAGTCCAATGCCTTCTACCGCCGCAACCTTGCCGCCGGGCAGAAGGGACTGTCCATTGCCTTTGACTTGGCCACGCACAGGGGTTACGACTCTGACCATCCAAGGGTTGTAGGGGACGTGGGGAAAGCCGGCGTGGCTGTAGATTCTATTTTGGACATGAAAATCCTCTTCGACCAGATTCCGCTCGACAAGATGTCAGTATCTATGACGATGAACGGCGCAGTGCTTCCCGTGCTGGCGTTCTACATTGTAGCTGCCGAAGAGCAAGGAGTGAAGATGGAGCAGTTGTCAGGAACTATCCAGAACGACATCCTGAAAGAGTTCATGGTGCGCAACACCTACATCTACCCGCCGCTGCCATCCATGAAGATTATCGCAGACATTTTCGAGTTCACTTCCAAGAACATGCCGAAGTTCAACTCCATTTCCATCTCCGGCTACCACATGCAGGAGGCCGGCGCCACGGGCGACATCGAGTTGGCTTACACGCTCGCCGACGGTCTGGAGTATCTGCGCGCCGGCGTAAATGCCGGGATGAGCATCGATGACTTCGCACCGCGCCTCTCTTTCTTCTGGGGCGTAGGCATGAACCATTTTATGGAAATCGCCAAGATGAGAGCCGCCCGTATGCTTTGGGCAAAGATCGTAAAGCAGTTTGACCCGAAGAATCCCAAATCGCTTGCGCTCCGCACGCACTGCCAAACCTCGGGTTGGTCGCTTACCGAACAAGACCCGTTCAACAACGTGACGCGCACCTGCATCGAGGCTATGGGAGCCGCATTGGGTCACACACAGTCACTGCACACCAACGCGCTGGACGAGGCCATTGCGCTGCCCACTGACTTTTCGGCCCGCATTGCCCGCAATACGCAGATCTACATTCAAGAAGAGACCAAGATCTGCAAATCCATTGACCCCTGGGCAGGCTCGTACTATGTGGAAAGCCTGACCCATCAGATTGCCCACCGCGCCTGGAAACACATCCAGGAGGTAGAATCGCTCGGCGGCATGGCCAAAGCCATCGAAACCGGCATCCCCAAAATGCGCATCGAGGAGGCATCTGCCCGCAAACAGGCCCGCATCGACGCAGGCAAAGAGGCCATTATCGGTGTCAGCAAGTACAAACTCGAAAAGGAAGCCCCGATTGAAACCCTCGAGGTTGACAACACCACCGTACGCGAGGCCCAGCTGAAGCGGCTGGCTGAACTGCGCTCCAACCGCAACGAGGCCGAGGTGCAGTCCGCCCTTGACGCTCTTACCAAATGCGCCGAAACCCAAGAAGGCAACCTGCTTGACCTTTCCATCAAGGCCGCCCGTGTGCGTGCTTCTTTGGGCGAGATTTCGAGTGCCCTGGAAAAGGTTTACGGACGTTATAAAGCAAAAATCAATTTAATATCAGGCGTGTACAGTTCAGAACAGAAAAACAACGCTGCTTTCGAGAAAGCACGCGAACTTTGCGACGAGTTTGCCCGTAAAGAGGGCCGCCGCCCCCGTATTATGATCGCCAAAATGGGACAAGACGGACATGACCGCGGCGCCAAGGTGGTGGCCACCGGCTATGCCGACATTGGCTTCGACGTGGACATGGGACCGTTGTTCCAAACCCCTGCCGAGGCGGCTAAACAAGCCGTCGAGAACGATGTACACATCATGGGCGTCTCCTCCCTCGCCGCAGGCCACAAGACCCTCGTCCCGCAAGTGATTGAAGAACTCAAGAAACTCGGACGAGAAGACATTATGGTCACCGTCGGCGGTGTCATCCCGCCACAAGACTACGACTTCCTATACCGTGCCGGAGCCGCTTGCATTTTCGGACCCGGAACTGTAGTCAGCGACAGCGCCACGCAAATGCTGCAGATTCTGCTGCAGGAATAGATTTAACGGCCGGGACAACATTTTCTCAAATGCGCGGCTCCAACCCACCGGTCTGAAGTCTGCGGATGTGGGGATGGGCTTGCCGGCATGTTCGGTTTGGCAAACTCTATCCTCCATAATAAAACCACCCACGGGAATACAAAGCCTAATCGGAATCAATTACCGTTCCTAAGGCTTGAGGCATCCGATGGGCGCCGCATAGATGCCGTCGGGGCTCCTATACGCCATACTCCCGACAGCGCGTCGGCATGCACCTAAGGTCACGCACGGCCATTGTCCCGTAAAACAGCCCCATTGTATTAAGGTCGCTTATCAGGTCTTCAGACCCGATACCCAGTGCCGCAACAGCAATAGACGGATCCACAAAAATAGCGTGTATCACTTGTTCTGATTGCTGCTTTAGACCTTATATTTGGATTCTACGCTTCCCTGTCTTCAACCACAAAAATCTTCTTGGGATCTTCGATGTATGAGGACACCGTGTCTTCTTCCAAACTGTTGGTATCATTGGATAACATGTCGGACTTTATCCCGGCAACAGCAACCCGAGTGCCTTGATGACGCGCCAGTGAGCGCATCCCAAAGTTGCGGAATCGTCGGCCACTCATCAAAAAACAACGGTCATGCTCCCTCCAAAAGACTCGATAGTGTCCACTATTTTGCGTAGTAGTCGATGACCTCTTTCAGGGCGCGGGTGCAGACGGGGCAGAATTTGTTGTAAAGGATGCCATTCATAGTGCAGTACATCATAGGGCGGTAAACACCTTTGGCCACGTATCCGCCGCCTTCATATACCCCTACCTTGTCGTATTCGGGGGTGCCTTTGGCTGCCGGCGGTGTGGGAATGTCAACGCCGCGCTCTAAAAGGTCTTTCCACTTGAAACCGAAGTCCACCAATGTGGTGACATTGGGCTCTACGGGTTCTACGCCAGCCGGGTAGAAGTCTTGCACAGAAACTTCGGAGGTATAGTACTCGTCGGCGAGACCGCCGATAAGATGTCCCATCTCATGCACGATGACATAGTCGGGATGTTGTCCGTGGTTATAAACCGTGCAATAAAAATTGTAGAAGCCGGCACCGCCGTATTTTTCGCTGTTACAAATAATTACAATAGCATCATACGGAGCGTCGTCGGCCACGTCGTGCATATTCCAAACATGATCGCAGCAAAGGTAGCGGTCGAGGTCGAGGGCATTGTATGCACAGTTGAGCAGGGTTTTGCGATAGATGCCGTTCTGCGGTTGCGTAATGCCCGACTCCTCCGAGTACCCTTCGATGGCGCGGATATTGATTTTGTTTTTCATCTCCTTAAAGGGCGAGCACTCCATCACATACGAGGCAAACGCTTTCATGTCACTCTTGAGCCGCTTGGCGTCGCTCTTGGCATATCCGTCCGGGATAAAGAGTATGTCGATGGCCTTTTCGGGCTTGTTTCCGATGTGGAGGTTCATGGTTTTGTATTTTTTCTCCATCTGCTTACATTCGGTGGTCTGAGGGTTAAACCAGACTGTGTTCAGCACGGTGGGTTTTCTTTTGCGGTCAAAACTTGTAAACCTAAGGCTTACAGTATTTTTCGGGAACGGCACGTTGATGCACTCTTCCATAGTGGCTATTTCAGTCCTTCCCTTTTCAGTAGTGCGGTATTCGGTGAAAAGGCACGAGTAACTGCGGCTGAACAGCAGTTTGTTGGTGAGGGAGTCGATCACCTCAACCATTATGTCGCCGTATTGGTGCGGCTCAATCAGACAGGCACGGGTGCCGTTCCATGTGCCGCCTGCCGTGTAGTGGTCAATCTTCATCGTTTCAGTTTCGGCATTGCCGATGTGCAGGTAGTTCACCCGCAATGTCTTGTTTTCAAAATATTGGTTAAAATGCTGGGCATGGGCAGCAGTAGCCACACTGAGCATTGCCGTCAACAAAAGGGTTGCTGTTTTTTTCATCGTGTTTCGGGTTTTAATAATTAAAAAGGGCAAAATTAGAAAAAAATGTCACGTGCACAATACATAAAGGTCGTCACGCTGATTGATGCAGAGCACGGGGAAACCGTATTCGTTGCCAATGATTTTCCGGAGGCGCGCGTCTGCAAAGAGGTCTGTAATCGAGAAATAGCGTGAAATGATGGCAACGGTGAGCGATGCGCCCATATTGCGGGCATACTCCAATGAAAAAAGGTCCATGTCTTTTTGCGGCTTAACCGTTGTGATGTCGTATGAAACGTTGAGGTTTTTGTAAAGTTTCTCCACAAAAGCAACATTGTCGTGTGCCTGCCTCCGGAGTCCGTCATCGGCATAAGAGGGGTAAATCACGTGGATGACAGATTGGTAGAAGCGGCTGAAATAGCCGGCCCAAAGCGCTTTCTCTTTGGCGTAGCGTTCGATGTCAAGGGGCAAAAGCACGTTTCGGAAAGCGTCGCTGGAGGGCAATTCCTTGCCGACTGTCATCACTGGGACACGCGATGGCTTGATGAAGCCAAGGGCACGACGGCAGTTGAAGAGTCCGTTTCTTCCGCTACGGTCAACGCCGATAACGAACATAATGGTGTTGGTTTCTTCGGAAAAACGGTAGGCTCTTTCCGGGAAGAAGTAGTCGGTGCGGACGATAAGTTCCGTATCTGGCTGAGGCTGCGGTGCAATCTCCCTGGCCTCAGCCTTGGCCTTGCCTGAATTGCGCGGTTCAAGCGAGAATCCAAAGTTTGAGACAACGGTAAGTGTCGCCTTGAAGACAACGGCAAGCAGTTCGCCGTAACGGAGGGCGCATTGCCCATACGCTGAAGGGTCGGCGATTACCGTGATGTTCAGTTTCTTTTTCTGATCTACAGGGGCGTTTATTTTCATTCTTCAAGGCAGAAACAAAGGATAATGCGTTCAATGCAAACCTTTTACATTAGGCTTTGCGGCCACATAGTCTTTTAGGTAAAAGGGCTCAAAATAGGCTACGTCGGCAAACTCCTCCTTTTCCCATTTTCGGAGAGCGGCAGGCAGCATATAGCGTGCCGACAGCGTGAAGTCGGCGAAACAGGCATTGGGGTGGCGTGAAAGCAGGTCTCTGCATTTAGGCATGCCGTTGCCGCAGAACACGATTCTGTTATCGGCGAGGATCGTGCCAAAGGCTTGCTCATCAACCACAACAGGGGTTGCGGCTTCCAACAGATGCATTTGGTTGTCATAGACGGCGGAATAGACCTCCATTCTGCGGGCATCTATCATCGGCACATACTGACAGGCGGCATCTCCGGCAAAATGTTGATATGCCCCTTGCGCTATGCTCTCAAGTGTATCAATTGTGATGACCGGAATGCCCAGTGCATAGGCTATGCCTTTGGCAGCAGAAGCCCCGATGCGCAGACCTGTATAGGAGCCCGGACCGATGCTGACCGCCACGGCCTGCAACGCTGCCGCGGGACAGTCTGCCTGTTTCAAAAGGCTGTCGATGAAAGGCAGCAAGTTGTGGGAATGTGAATGCCCGTTGATGTCTTCGCGCACGCAAAGGATCTGTTTTCCTCTTGTCAGAGCAGCAGAACACACCTCTGTGGCCGTTTCTATATGCAGTATTATAGGTTCACCTGTCATGATTTATGTTTAAGGTTAATGCTTGTCGTTATTGATGGCTTCGTATATCAACTCATGAGCCAGCAGCCTGATACGGCTTTTTGCCAGCCGGTTCGGATAACAGTCGGGATAGACTCGGTTAGAGAGGAACACAAAGACAAGACGGTTGTCGGGGTCGCACCATGCCACGGTGCCGGTAAAGCCCTGATGTCCGAAGATCCTGCTGCTGGCATCGTCCGGCACTATCGAGGAGTTTCCCGGATGTTTGGGCGTGTAGAAACCCAGCCCACGAACTTTGCATCCGTGCTGCTCGTGCGCCGACGTGAACAGTTTTACCGTCTCTGCGGAAAGGTAACGCTGTCCGTTGTATATGCCGCCGTCGAGCAACATCTCAAAAATGGCGGCCATTTCGTCTGCCGTCGTGAAGAGTCCGGCATTGCCGGCATTGCCGTAAAACAGCGCGGCGGTCTGGTCATGCACATAGCCTTGCACAACCTGCTGACGGAACGAGGTGTCCTTCTCGGTAGGCGCAATGTCCGACTTCGCGTATCCGTGCGACAGCGGATTGAAGCCAGTGCGCGACAATCCCATCTTGCTGTAAAATGTCTCGTTAAGATATACCTCCATTGGCATCTGCGTTATCTTTTCCACTATTTCTTTGAGCAAGAAAAAATTGAGGTCGCTGTAAACATACTGTCGGCGACCGAGGCGGCATCCGGCGACTTGCCGGCGCATTGTGTCTGGATAGTCGTTGCGGAGATACAGGTTGTCGGCGACTTTTATTTCAAATGTTGGGGTTTTGTGTCGGCGGAGGAAAGTTTCGTCGCCTTGTATTTCTTTGTAGAACGGAATGAAAGCAGGCAGTCCGGATGTGTGGGTAAGCAGTTCAGAAACAGTAATATGCGCCTTATCGGTGCCATGCAGGTAAGGGAGATATTTGGCGGCGGCATCCGAAAGCCGGATCCGCTTTTCATCGTACAGTTTCATGACCGCCAGCGTAGTGGCGGCGACTTTCGTCAGTGATGCCACGTCGTACATCGTCTGCAAAGTCACCTTGTCTTGGCGGTTGTAGGTATAATAGCCAAAGCATTTGCGGTACAAGACATTACCGTCATGTATAGCCACCACTTGGCAGCCGGGGAACAGGTGGTCGCGGCATGCGCCGGAAAGCATCGTGTCGAGGCGGGCTGTTATACTGTCGGGCAGGGCGGAAAAGTTCTCGTCACGTTCGTCTGGCACAATGCCTGTGCCGCTTGGGTACTTGTTGTTAGACACGGGCAAGAGCCCCTCCGCATCGCATTGCCCGAAACAGATCTGCAAGGCGGCCTGCACGCTGTTGGGGGTGGACTGGTAGGTGACGAGCAGGGCTTCGTAGTTGCCGGCCGTGCCAAAATAGTCGAGTGCGTATGGGTTGCCGAGATGGAGCAGAACCGTCCTTTTGGCGAGAGAGAGGTTGTTGAGCATGGCCACAACGCCCGTGTCAACACCGTACTGCCGGCTTGCCAATTGGTTGGAGGCTCCGTACGCCACAATGACACGGCCGTAGGGCAGCGCAGCATCGGCGAGGCGGAGTGATGTTTTTTTCTCTTTCTTGTTCGGGATATATCTGTAAGCCAGCCCGAACATGTCGGCAAGTTGGCGGTATTCAGACTGGTATTCCTCACGTCCTACACAAAGGAGCAGGATGCTGTCGGCCGCGGACGTATCGTTGCGCATACGTACAATCGGGAGTGAATTATGCTCATTTTTGAGGAGCGTTACTGCCTTGCGTTCAATCTCTTGACAAACCTGCAATGCATGGGGAGCGTTCACATTTGCCTGAACTTTCTGAAGGTCAACGAGGGCACAGTCAAGAATTCCTTTGTCTTCCTTGAACTGCAGCACACGGCGGCAGCGTTCATTGATCAGTTCTTCGGGGATTACGCCCTCCAAAACGGCATTCTTGATATTCTGCACCACAGTTTCAGTATTCCCAGGAAGCAGGAGCAAGTCCACGCCGGCCAACAATGCGCGCATCTCTGCCTCGCCGTCGCCTTGCGCTTGCTTCCGCACGCCCTGCATTTCAAGCCCGTCGGTGACAACAAGCCCTGTGTAGCCATATTCCCGCTTCAGCAATTCTGAAACAGTAGCGAACGACAGCGACGTCACGGAGCCGTCGGCAGAATCCAATGCCGGCACATTCAAGTGGCCCACCATTACCATATCCACCTCTTGGCTGCTTATAAGATTGCGGAAAGGATAGAGTTCCATCTCATCGAGTTCGATGCGGCTCTTCTTGATCGTGGGGAGTCCTATATGGGAATCTGTTTCAGTGTCGCCGTGTCCTGGAAAGTGCTTGATGCAACCGGTGATGCCTCCGTCTTGCATGCCTTTGAGATAAAGTGCAGCCTTCTCTGTCACCCGCTCGCGGTTCTCGCCGAAAGAGCGGCTGTTGATGACAGGATTCCTGGCGTTGTTGTTGATATCCACACAAGGGGCAAAGTTGAGGTTCACGCCAATGGCGCGGCATTGGGCGGCAACTTCAAGGCCCATTCTGTAAATGAGCGAGTCATTGTCTGTAGAAAGCGCCCCCATCGTCATCTGCCTTGGGAAAGAGACGCAGCTGTCGAGGCGCATAGCGATGCCCCACTCGCCGTCAATGGAGACAATGAGCGGTATCTTGCTGGCAGCCTGCATCCTGTTTGTGACGGAAGCCTCCCGCAACGGCGTTCCTTTGAAGAAACAGACCCCGCCCGGACGGTACTTGGCGATGTTGTCAACCGACTTGCGGAAGTCGGCTTCCGAGCCCGTTGAACTGACCCTTACAATCAGCAGTTGCGCAATACGATCCTCCAACGACATGTTTGCCAACAGCGAATCCACCCTGCTCTGTGCGCAAACCGTCCTGACGGGCAAACCGAACGAGATGCCGACAAACAACAAAAACAGAAAAACTCTCTTCATCAGCTATGCCTAATAGACAATCGGTTCGTAAAGCCCCTGCTCGTTTATTTTGATAAAGTCTGCCATCGAATATTGCGTATAGGAAGTATCGATTTTATCAGGGCTGTCCATCTTGATGTCGAGGGTGTCCCAACATACTGCCATTACCACATCCGTCGGATATTGGGTGTGACGGGCAAGATAGTCTTTGGTGGCAGCGTACAATTTGTCGCCGATTTCGTGAAAGCGGTCTCTATTATCCATAGCGTTCAAAAAGTCCATTTTTTTAACGTGCAAAAGTAGCAAAAATGGCTATTCCGGGAGTTTTGATTTTATGTGAAGCTGAAACTCTTTTTCAAATTTCCGGTTTCTCTTTTTCAATGCAAAGTAGTAAGCCACGACCAGGCTCAGGCTTACGATTACGCTAAGGAGTTCATTCCGTGTGATGGCATACATGCCGAACAATGCAGACATCAGCACGACAAACGGCAAGACATAGGCCCACATCACAGCCTTGTTCCCGGAGGAGGTCTTCATTGCCAGTTGCACCTTGTCGCCTGTGCCGAGTGCGATTCCATAAACATTCTTGGCCGTCACCGTTTCGTTCCTCTTGTCGGACGGCATACAGATGCTCTTGGCGTGACACCCGCTGCAAGCCGACTGCACGATGATTTCAACTTCGACATTCTCGCCATTGACGGCACGCACAATCCCTTCTTTGCAAATCGTGTCTTCTTCCATATTTAATCAAAGGATTATTCAAAGAGCAGACGAAACATCTCCTCTATCTTGGTTATAGGTACAATTTTGATATTATAGTCGGAGGCATTCACGCCCTTAAGATTGTATTTTGAGACAAACATGCGGGAGAATCCTAATTTGGCGGCTTCTGACAGCCTTTGGGTGATGCGGGTTACGGGGCGGACTTCGCCGCTCAGTCCCATCTCGCCGGCAAAGCAGGTTTTGGAATCAATGGCAATGTCGGCAGCAGACGAAAGCACAGCCGCCACAACGGCAAGGTTGATGGCGGGGTCGTCCACCTTAATGCCGCCTGCGATATTGAGGAACACGTCCTTGGCGCCGAGTTTGAAGCGGCAACGTTTCTCGAGCACGGCCAGCAGCATATTCATGCGCCGGATGTCGTAGCCCGTGGCAGAACGTTGCGGGACCCCATAAACGGCGCTGCTCACCAGTGCCTGCGTCTCAATCATCATCGGGCGGTTGCCTTCAAGTACAGAAGCCACGGCGTTTCCGCTGTAAGGTTCTTCATGTTGCGAAAGCAGAATCTCCGAGGGGTTTTGGATTTCCTTGAGACCGCTGCGCGTCATCTCAAAGATGCCCATCTCCGATGTAGAGCCGAAGCGGTTCTTGACGCAACGCACGATGCGGTATCCGTAATGCTGGTCGCCCTCAAACTGCAGCACTGTGTCCACGATATGTTCCAGCAGTTTTGGGCCTGCCAGCGTGCCGTCTTTGGTAATATGGCCGATGAGGAACACAGGGATTGCCGTAGTTTTGGCCAGATGCTGGTACTCGGCGGCGCACTCTTTAAGTTGTGATATAGAACCGGCGGCAGAGTCGAGCAGGCTGCTCTGCATTGTCTGGATGGAGTCCACAATCACAATGTCGGGGTTTAGGGCTTCAATGTGTTTCATGATCTGCTGCGTGTTTGTTTCGGTGAGCACATAGCAGCCAGGCGTTTCCTCCTCCGAGAGGCGTGCGGCGCGCATCTTGAGTTGCGCCTCACTCTCCTCGCCAGAGACATACAACACCTTGCCCCGGCGGACATGCAGCGCCATCTGCAGCAGCAACGTTGACTTTCCGATGCCCGGTTCTCCGCCCAGCAGGATGATAGAGCCCGGCACTATGCCGCCGCCAAGCACATTGTCGAACTCAACGAATCCCGTTGTAATCCGCGGCATCTGCGACAGCGACACCTCATCGATAGGCTTCGGCACGCTTGCCGTAGCAGGCATGTACACCCGCCCTGGCGCAGGCTTCTCCTCGCGAACCAGCACCTCCTCCTCAAAGGTGTTCCACTCTCCGCACGACGGGCATTTGCCCATCCATTGCGCCGACTGCGCACCACAGTTGCGGCAGAAAAAACGTGTTTTGCTCTTTGCCATATTCTTACTGATCTGTAGAAACCTTGTTTCTGAACAACCGCCCTCCCCTCTTCCAACAAAGCGCAAAGATAGCATAAAATGGAGTGCCGGGGCAAGTCTTCCGGGAATGTCTGAATCATACTTCTCTCCAAGGAAGTCAACGGCCGGATGCCTTCGAGAGAATCCACTGGGTCGCCCGGATGCAGGGTGTACCCTTTTGGCATAGGCCTGTTCACTCCACGGATTGTCGCACTTGGCTCTGATGTACTGAAAATCCCCCTGCGTGCATAACTGCGTGGATGACGATAATAATACTTTATCGCCAGTTTGTCTCCGAAGTATTCGGCTACGCTCATTTCATGATCGGACAAATTTTCCAAGAGGGCATTTTTCATAAAGTCATCTTCCGCTCCAAGTTTGCCGACCATTACAAATCGTTTTCTTTTTTGGGGAACTCCGCACAATGCGGCATTAAGCACGGTGTATGTGAGGCCATAGCCTGCCGTCTTGAAGATTTTGAGTGCATCCTGAAGCTTTTGTGTCTTCAATATGCGCTCTACATTCATCAAATCAGCATGTATTGCAGGATGGGAAAAGTTTTTTCGGTAAACTGCCAATGCGTCAGTCCAATTGTCAAAAGCAGCAACGACATCCATTCCGGCCTTTTGGAATCCAAGGCTTAATCCACCACAACCGCAAAACAACCTTTGTATCTATTATTAGTTGATTATCAGTATTATACGCTCTAAACGGCAGAAAAGTTGCAATATGGATTCTGTTTAGATACAAAACGGTGAAGATTTAACGTATTTAACTTTTGATTACAACAAAAATCAAAGAAAATATGGATTGTATGGGGTTGTTTCAACCTATCCCATAATGTGACAAGTAAAAGTTATTGGAAGGAATTTGTAAAGAGATGCGGTTGATACGACTCCCTGAAAGTAAAGAATGTGATACCAAATTATGTCCATTAACTTGAAACAGGCACTATAGTGCAGCTTACTAAGCTACATAACACTGTTTTTATGCTTACCAAATGCTGTTTTTCTATCATTAATGTTCTCTTTTGAGATAAAAGCAGTATCTTTGCGGTGTAAAATATGATACCAATATCAAAAATGATACTCTAATATGATATTTGAGCGCAAGAAATACTTGAATGA
>CAVCMI010000033.1:0-101247 GCA_963603365.1 Oscillospiraceae bacterium | reverse complement strand
ACAACCTTGACTTGAGGTCGTCCACCACACGCTCGTTGATGTTGTTTATCTGTTTAGGAAGCACTCTGTCGTTCTTCTTCTGTCGAGTGCAAAAATACTATTTTACTTTGAAAACCGCAAAAAAAATAGATTCAAGTGGCAAAGCTATAAAAAACATTAGCAGGGGTGTCGAAAGAAAGCACCTTTCGCAGTCTGTGGTTTAACTTGTTTTGAACAACCAGTAGTTTGTTGCATATTAATTGCTTGATATTCACAGATTTTGGAATAAAGTGTCATTGTGCAGTTTTTTTCTGGTTGTAAGAAGTTGAGAAAAGAATAGAGCCTAAAGTCCCGTTAATGGCGTTTAACGACATTGCCTAATTTATTGCCATCGGCATCCTTCCAATCGTCCCAACCATTGCTTGGGCGACCGAGAATAAAACCACTTGCTCCGCTTGGACTATCCACAGGCACATCATGCTGAAGGATGATTTGTCCTTTCTCTGTTTTACAATGTTCATCAATGAACTTTTGACGTGACGCGATTGACTTAAAACTTGCAACCACCTGACTGGCTACGACACACCCCTTTACAAGAACAAACTGTTTTCGAGTTTTCATCATAATAGCCTTCACCTTCTGGACGGTCATAAAAAGCGGGGGAAACGGCAGATAATAAAGCATTTTCTCAGGCAGATAATATATTTGTGGAATCCGTGATTCACCATTCATCAATAATAAATAATAATTATCTGAATGTCAATAAAGTATTTTTGAAAATCCACGTTGTGCTGTCGCTTTTTGCTACAATAGAGACTATAGAATATCTTCCACGACGAAGGCCATTTTGTCTCTCACTGTCTCTATTGTCGTTAATAATTGCAGACAGGCTCATTGTCGAAACTTTTCTTTATTGCTTTTGTAATGCGTTGCAAAAACAATGACAGAATCCGATAAAAGTGCACTCCGAGGCAAAAAAACTTTTATTCGAAGGTGAACTCGCCCTGCGAAATCATTGTTTTTTGAAATTGTATTACGCCATTCAAAAAAAAACGTACCTTTGCGGTCAGATACGACTACTATGGCAAAAGAACTTGAAAACGCAAAGGGTGCGGGCGGCAGAGGCGGCAGGCGCGCCGGGGCAGGACGCCCCAACACCGGCAGCAAGCTTTATACTTTCCGTGCTCCGGCAACGATGGCGCAACTTCTTGACGGACAAGAAAACAGAACGGAGTTCATCAAATCCTGCATCCTGAATGCCGTGGTCGGAAGCCATGGCGAGGCTTGTCCGGCAACGGCCGTGAGGGGGCTGCATCTCCCCTACTTCGACCTCGGCATCAAGGCGGGCTTCCCGGTGCCGCTCGACAATGACGAGAAGAGCCAGGACGTGGAACTGCTGCAGATGCTTTGTCCCCATCCGGAAGCCAGTTACCTGATCCGCGTGGAAGGCGACTCTATGACAGATGCCGGCATCTTCGACGGCGACATCATCATTGTGGACAAGAGCCGCCGCACGCCAGGCCCTGCCGAGGTGGCCGTGTGCGAACTCAACGGCAGCTATACGCTCAAACGCTTCGTGAAACGCGGCAACGAGGGCTGGCTCGTGCCCGCCAACCCAGACTACCCCGAAATCAGGGTGACGGAAGAGGACACCTTCAGCGTCTGGGGAACGGTAACCTATATCATACACAAGCCGCGAGGCTGAAACGACGCCCTTTATGTTCGCATTGGTTGACTGCAACAGCTTTTTCTGCTCGGTAGAGAAGGCTTTCCATCCCGGACTGGAGGGGAAACCTGTAGTCGTGCTGTCGAGCAACGACGGCTGCATCGTGGCCTTGACACCCGAGGCCAAGCGCGCCGGACTGCACCGTGGCGACCCGCTGTTCAAGGTGCAGGACCTTGTGGAACGCCACGGCGTGACCGTCTTTTCCTCAAACATGTACCTCTATGCCGCTATGAGCCGGCGGGTGACCTCCATCCTACGAAAAAGTGTGCACCGCGTGGAAAACTACAGCATCGACGAGAGTTTCTGCGACCTGTCGGGTTACTCCGGCATGCATGACGTGGAGGCGTTGATGCGCGACACGGCCGCACGCATACGGCTGTGGACCGACATCCCTGTGAGCGTCGGCATTGCGCCGACCAAGACCTTGGCCAAGATAGGGAGCAAATTCGCCAAACAGTACAAGGGCTACCGCGGGGTCTGCATGATCGGCACGGAAGAAAAACGGCGCAAGGCGCTTCACCTGTTCGACCTTGCCGACGTGTGGGGCATTGGGCGGCACACGTTAGAGAAACTGCAGTGTCTCGGCTTGCGCACGCCGCTGGAGTTTGCCGACAAGAGCCGGCAGTGGGTACGGGCTCACTTGAACAAGCCCGGCATGCAGACATGGCTCGAACTGAACGGCATCCCTTGCATAGACACTTCGGAGGTTGTGCGCAACAAGAGCATCTGTACCAGCCGCAGTTTCGGCGAGCCCGCAGGCGACCTTGCCTCGCTGCGGGCTGCAGTGGCCACATTTGCCTCCGCTTGCGCCAACAAATTGAGAGGGCAGGCCGCCAGAGCACGCACGGTAACGGTGTTCATCGCCAGCAACCGCTTCCGCGAAGACTTGCCGCAATACAGCAATGCCGCCACCCTGCCCTTGGCTATGCCTACAAACGACACGATGGAAATTGCCGGCGCCGCCCTCCAAGCGCTCGCCGGCATCTTCCGGGAAGAGATCCTGTACAAAAAAGCGGGCGTCATCTTGAGCGACATCGAGCCGGACGACACGCTGCAGCTCGCCCTCTTCGACCCCGTGCGCAACCGCCCCGAACGGACCTGCCTGATGCATGCCATGGACGACATCAACCACCGCTACGGCCTCAAAACCCTGCACCTTGCCATAGAGGGCGGCAACGGACAGAAATGGCGGTCAAAATGCGAACGCCGAAGCCCCAACTATCTGACAGACATCCGTGAATTGCTTGTCGTTAAAGCCTGAGGGAAACGACGGAAAACTCCGTTCGTTTGTTGAGGCTCCCGTCAGTGTCCTGGCAAACGGTAGCGCAGCCGGTCTTCGTCGCTGATCGGACGCAGCACGCGGCAGGGGTTGCCTACCGCCACAACGTTGTCAGGGATGTTGCGGGTAACTATGCTGCCGCCGCCAATCACCACGTTGCTGCCGATGGTGACCCCGGGCATCACCTGCACCCCGGCGCCAATCCATACGTTGTCGCCCACCGTTATCGGATAGGCATATTCCAGCCCTTGGTTGCGGCGCCCAAAGTCAACCGGATGCCCGGCAGTGTGAAACCCGCAATGCGGCGCCACAAAAACATAGTCGCCAAAAACGACTTTTGCACAGTCGAGGATGACCAGATTGTGGTTGGAGAAAAAGTGATCGCCTGTTTCGATGTTGTATCCATAGTCACACCAGAACGGCGACATAATGCAGGGGTCAGAAGCCGTTTTGCCCAAAAGCTGTTTCAGAACCTCCTGCCGTGCCGCCTCATCTGACGGAAGCAACGCATTGAAGCGGAAGCATAAATCCTTGGCTCTAAGTCTGTCAGCCTGCAACTCCTCGTCGAGGGCATTGTAAAGTAACCCTTTCAGCATCTTTTCCTTTTCTGTCAGGGTCTCCATTCCCGACGGAATCGCCGCCGGCATCGTTCTCTCATCCGTATTATCTTTCATGTTCACTTCTCTGTATATAATTGTCGGGTAAAAAAATGATTGGTCGTTTCCTGCTTTTCGAGTACCGGGCGAACAATTCGGCATGAATGGATTGCAGGCGCGACTGTGCAGCATTGACCAGACTGTAGATTGTCGATTTTAGAATTCAGATTTTAGAGGCGTTATGCATAAAAATGCTTTCAATTATATGCTTTATGATTGGCGGCGTTTCGAAAAGGCTTCCCCTTCAATTGGCTCAATATCACGCCGGCGACCACAATGACGATGCCCGCAAGTTTTTGCCAGGAAAAGGATTCCTGTCCTGCGAGAGCGGCGCAGGCTAACGTGACGATGGGGATGGCGTTGGCGAAAACGGAAACTTTGGTGACGGATATGATTTTGGCGGCGTAGGCGTAGCACATATAGGCGCCGGCAGAGCAGAAAACGGCGAGGCAGAGCAGCGAGGTGACCGTCTGCATGTTCCAGGCGAGCCCGTGCCACTGTTGCAGGTCAAAGATGCAAACCAGCACAAGGTAGAACGGGATGGCCAGCATATTCTGAAAGGTGGTCAAGGTTGCCGGCCCGTACCTTTTGAGCAACCGGTTCAAGACCACACTGTAGCCGCCGGCCGCCGCTACTGCCAGCATTAGCAGAGAGAACCCTTTGAGGCTGAAGTGCGAATGCGCGCCGCCTCCGAACGACATGACAGACAGCCCGACAACAGAAATCAACGCCCCTGCGAAGAAATTGCGTTCGAGCGCCTCTCCCTCGACAAAGTGCATGCAGACTGAAACCACGATGGGAATGAGCGCGATGACCAATGCGGCAAAACTGGCATCCACATACTGAAGCCCGAAATCTTCGCCGATGAAATAAAGGAAAGGCTCAAAAAAAGCGAGCGCGACGAAAAGCAAACGGTCGTCTCGACGGACCTTCTCCAGCCTGTGACCTGTCTTGAAAATGGTGTAGAACAGGATTGATGCAATGACCAGCCTGAGGAAGACGATTGTGCATACGGGAAAGCCGCCGTTGAGCAAAGATTTGGTCCAAACAAAACTGATGCCCCAGAAAAACATGGAAAAGGTAATGGCAGCATAGCCTGCCAGCAATTTCGGTGTGCGCATGGCAGGTGGCAGGTTAAGTGCAGCTTGTGGCAAAGCGGTACATCATAATGGCAGCGGCAACAGATACGTTCAGCGATTCGGCACAAGCCCGGTCCCGCGCCAGACAAGGGATGGAGACCTTATGTGTGACCAGCGGGGCAAGTTTGTCAGAGATGCCGTTCGCTTCGCTCCCGAACAGCAGGATGTCGTTGCTATGGAACGAGAAGTCGTTGAGGTCGCCGCCCTCCATAAAAGCACCGACAACTCTCCGTGAGCGCATCATACAGAGCAACTTTCCGAAATCGGCATATTCAACATTGACATGCGCAAACGACCCCATGGTAGCCTGTATGGTTTTGGGGTTGTAGAGTTCAACGCAGTCGCGGGAACACACGATGTGTCTGAAATCGAGCCAGTCGGCGGTGCGGACAATCGTTCCTAAATTGCCGGGGTCGGTCACACGGTCGAGCACAATGAGCGGTTTGTCTTGCGGAGCAGGAGCAGTTGTTTCGGCTTGGCGAGCAACCGCCAAGATCTCGGGCGGCGTTTTGAGGGAGCTGATGCTTTCCATCTCACGCAGCGATACCGTGGTTGTGATGTCAGCCGGCAGCCAGCCTGAATTTCGGGACAAAGCCTCGTCCGTGGCATAGATTTCTAACGTATTGAAGGCAGAATCCAACAACATTTGAACGCTTTTCCTTCCCTCTACAAGGAAAAGCCGTTCACTGTCGCGGAATTTTTTTTGGTGAAGCTTCCGTATGCCGGAAATCTTGTTTTTGCTAATCATCCTGTAACTGCTCAAACAAGCGTATCGCATTCTTGTATGCTTCGCAGATCGGCTTTGAAGTGTGGGTTGCCCTGTCAAACCCGGACAGAACGCAATGGGAAACCGTTTTTACTGTGCCGGTTTTGGCATCGCGCAACTGCTGCATCATCTTCATGCTTTTATTGCCAAGAGCCACGACTTTCGTGTCGCAGACTATTTCATCGTGGAACTCAATACTGTGCCTGAAATCCAGTTCAAGATGGACAAGTACCAAATCCAGATCTTTCCAGTCGATCGGACGCTTGAAGACTTGCTCAAAATAAGCCCCGCGCCCAAAGTCGAAATAGTTGCATTGAGCCCCGTTGTTGGCATGAACGTACGGATCAAGGTCGCTCATACGCACCTGCACCGGAACTGAACAACGGTATTCATCCATTGGAAGCGGATACTAATTTAAATTGTTGTGAACTATCAAAACTGCATTGTATGCAGTTGCGGGGAAGCAGCCACGCTGCCGGTATTAGAGCGCGTTGATCTTTTTCATCAGGCCTGACTTCAAGTTTGCGGCCTTGTTTTTATGAATCATTCCTTTCTTGGCAAGCTTATCAATCATGGAACTCATAGAAGAGAGCTTCTGCAAAGCCTCGTCCTTGTTTTCGAGGGCGCGGATATCCTTCAACGCATTGCGCATTGTTTTGGAGTAATAACGGTTAGCCAGTCTTTTCTTCTCGTTTGCTCTAATTCTTTTGATAGAGGATTTGTGATTTGCCATTTCTTGGTGTTATTTATACTACTTTGATTTTTAATTATTTTCAGGGCGCAAAGGTACATTTTTTTCGATAAGCCGCAAGCACGGCCAAAATATTTTTTATCACCTTTACAATGTTGATAACCACGCAGTTGTTTTGGGCTGTTGAAGTCTGTTTATTGCTCTGTGGGCGTCCATTCTTGAAGAATCCGCAGTGTTTTGTCGTAAAAGTGTGAAAAGTCGTTGATGCGAAGCAGTTGTTGAAGTTCGTCTGCGGAGAGATTGACAAGTGCGGCGTAATAGTGCCAAAGTTCCTTGAGGTGTGCCAGTGTGCTGCGCTCTTTGAGGCGGTGCAGCGACTCGTCGGCCGACAATTGGTAATAGCGGAGAAAGCGCCGCTGTTTGTTTCCCGTTGCCATGCCTTTGATTTCCTCTGCAAGGAAAGGGTTGCGCAACAAGCCGCGCCCCAGCATCCAGTTGTTGACTGCTGGATACCGCCGCTGCATTTCGGCCAAACGTTCTTTTGTGAAGATGTCACCGCTATAGATGACCTTATGGCTTGTGTTGCGGCAGAACAGGTCCATTGCTTCGAGGTCGGGTTCCCCTTCGTACATCTGTTTCCCAAGTCGCGGATGTATGACGATGAACGACAAGGGATAATGCTCCATCCGTCTCAAGATTTCCAGCCCCTCCGTCTTGTTGATGAGCCCGAGCCTCATTTTGACGGAAAAACGGTATGGCGTTTGCGATGTTACGGCGCTGACCACCGCTTCTACGGCATCAGCATCGGGCATAAGTCCGCACCCTCGTCTTCGGCGCACCACCTGTGCCACGGGGCAGCCGATGTTCCAGTTGAAATCTTCGTAGCCATAACGGTCGTGCAGCGCATGCATCGTATCTGCAAAATGAGACGGTCTGTTGCCCATAAGTTGCGGAATGGCAGGCGCTGCCGTGTTGTTTTCCGGATAAATGTCGCGCCAGCTTTTCACGTTCAGTTTTTCGGTTTCCTGAACGGGCATGAAAGGGGTTATGAAACGGTCTATTCCGCCAAAATGGCGGAATAGACCGTTTCGGAAAGTATAGTTTGTGATTCCGTGAAGCGGCGCCAGCCAGATGTCCATGGCTTATCTTACCACCACTTTGCGCGTGAACGTCTGGCTGCCCTGCTCCATCTTGAGCAGATAGATGCCGGGAGCGAGTGCTTTTACATTCAAGGCGGCTTGTCCGGCCACGTTTTCCTGTGCAGCCACTGTACGCCCTGTCAGATCAGCAAGACGGCAGCGGAACGTGTCGCCGTTGCCCGATTCAACATAGATGAAGTCTCGGGCGGGATTGGGATACACGCGTACATTTCCGGCCTTTTGCACGGGTACGTCCGTGCCGTAGTCCAGCCTGATGTCATCCAAATAGAGTTCTGTTGCGGCATTGGCCGTCCCGAACGACCCGGACAGGATTACGATGCGGATGCGGTCGCATTCCACTGACGGTTCATCAAAAGGAATCTCAATCTCGGTATATTCCGGTATGGTCTGTGCAGTCTGGAAAAACGCTTCGCTCACGATGTCTTCGAGGTCGTCATAGTCGTCAGTGGAATCGGCGTCTGTGTCGATGTCCTGTTTCGTGGTGAAGGACAATATCGTCAGCGTGTCGTTTTGCGGCAGGTATTTGATGCGCATCTTGATGCTGACAGGCGTACGCGTGCAGGACATGCCGTTCGCGACAACGTTCCGAAGGGTTGAAAGGCTCATCAGGTCTTCCATGTCAAGGCTGTCAGGATTGTTCAGCAGTTCCTGTATAGTGGAGAGCGGGATGCTGAATGTGCCGGCGTCGCCAAGTTGGGCGATGCCGGGCAGGGTGTAAGACATAATGCCCTCAATGCCGAGAGAGGCCGCCTGAAGTTTAAGTGCGTACGAACCGCTGAAAGCATCGGTGGTTTGCGAACCGAACTCGCAAGACACCGGATAGCCATATTCGCCGATGATGGGGAGGGTTGTCGTGACCTCTCCAGAAACATACGTGGTCCATCCGTCTGGCCTGCCTTGCGTCCAGTTCTCAAACCCTGCATTGTTGACTTGTGTCTGTGCTGACAGACCCACGGCAGCGGCCATCATCATCAGAAAAGATAATTGCTTTTTCATCTCTATATGTTTTTTTATGTTTTTTTTGCTTCGCATAACGTTTTAAAGTGTCATGTTATTATGAAAGGCGGCAGAAAAGGAATCATTTTCTTCTTTCCATGACAGCGCCGAGCGACTGAAGCCGTTCAACGATGTTCTGGTATCCCCGGTCTATTTGCTCCACATTCTGTATGATGCTGGTGCCTTTTGCGGACAGCGCTGCAATAAGCAGCGAGACGCCGGCTCTGATGTCGGGAGAGGCCATCGTGGTGGCGCGGAGCGGACGGCGCCGTTCGAGACCGATGACTATGGCGCGGTGCGGGTCGCAAAGTGTGATCTGAGCGCCCATGCTCTGCAGTTTGTCCACAAAAAAGAGCCTGCTCTCAAACATCTTCTGGTGTATCAGCACGCTGCCTCTCGCCTGTATTGCGGTCACCAGCACGATGCTGATAAGGTCGGGCGTGAAGCCGGGCCACGGCGCGTCGGCTATGGTGAGCACTGATCCGTCGTAGTTGGTGTCGATTTCATAGATGTCCTGTTCGTGGACGACAATGTCGTCGCCCCTCAACTCGAAGTCGATGCCGAGTTTCCGGAACGTGTAGGGTATGATGCCCAGATGCTCGCAGGCGCAGTTCTTGATGGTGAGCGGCGACTGGTTGAGGGCTGCCATGCCGATGAAGCTGCCCACTTCGATCATGTCGGGCAAGATGCGGTGTTCGCAGCCATGGAGTTGTTCCACCCCCTCGACAGTCAACAGATTAGAGCCGATACCTGAAATTCTGGCGCCCATCCGGTTGAGCATGGAGCAGAGTTGGTAGAGGTAAGGTTCGCAAGCTGCATTGAAGATGGTTGTCTTTCCCTCGGCGAGCACTGCCGCCATCACGATATTGGCCGTGCCCGTAACGGAGGCTTCGTTGAGCAGCATATAGGACCCTTTCAGGCGGTCGGCCTCGATTTTGAAGAATAGACCGTCGTCTGAGACTTGTGTGCGTGCCCCCAGATGTTCAAAGCCCTCAAAATGGGTCGTGAGCGGCCGTCTTCCTATCTGGTCGCCGCCAGGCCGGGCCGCGTACGCATGGCCGAAACGCCCCAGCAGCGGGCCGATTACCATGATGGAGGCGCGTATCGAAGCCGAAAGCTTCACGAACTCGGGCGAGGTCAGCATGTCCAGATCCATGTCGTCGGCCTGGAACGTATAGGTCTCCCTGTTCAGTTTCGTGACTTTCACCCCGAGGAGTGACAATATATCCATATAGCGGTGCACGTCGCGGATGTCGGGGAGGTTGGATACGGTGATGGGGTCGGCGGTGAGCAGGACGGCAGATAGTACCTGCAGCGCTTCGTTCTTGGCCCCTTGCGGTGTAATCTCGCCGTTCAGTCTGTGCCCGCCCTCAATGATAAATTCAGCCATGCTCTTTTATGGGGAAGTAGTTGGGATTACAATAAAAAAGGCGTGACGCCTATTCGGGAATGACAACGGGGAATCTGCGGTTGAATTCCATGCGGTACGGCGAACCTAAGATATTTGTCAGGAAATCCACGTATTGGTCGGTGAACATGAACCTGTTGGCATCATAATAGGCTGCAGGTAGCGGAAAGTTGCCGATGTTGCCCATTTCGATTTCAGAGGCGTGGAACTCTTCCAGTTCTTCGTAAGGCACGATGTCGTGCATGACAGGCATTTTGCCGTAGTCTTCGCGGAGCAGCAGGTCCACCACCTTGTCTGCCAGCGTTGAGGTGAGCCGTCTGTCGTACTCGTAGCATTTACCGGATCGGGGGATGTAGCCAGAGATCTGCCCTCTTGCTTCGATGCCGAGCTTGCGGCTGATTTCGGAGGCAATGGTGCCGCTGATTCCGCCGAAGCGAGGGTGTCCGTACTCGTCAGTGTCGGATGAGGCATACACCATGCCGAGTTCCTGTTTCTCGTCGTCCCACCAGCGTACGCCCTCTGACACGGCAATGACAAGGCTGTGCTTGGGCGACCGCAAGTAATTCTCCTTAACGGACTCGAAGAAGAACTCTTTGCGTTCTTTGGTCATTTCCACTTCGGGCACCAGCGCCATCTGTGCACCGCCGAATATGGCAGAACCGGTCAGCCAGCCTGCATCGCGCCCCATGACCTCCAGCACCATGATGCGCTGATGCGACTCGTTGGTGGTGTGCAGCTTGCTGGTAAGTTTCTTGATGGCCATAGCCCCGGAGGGGAAACCCGGACAAAGCACCGTTTCGTGCTGTTGTCCGGCATAATGGTGCATCGTCCTTGTCCTCAAATCGTTGTCGATGGTTTTCGGGAAGCCGATGACCGGAATGCCGTATTTCTCGTACATCTTCCTTGCTGCGCCGTTCGTGTCGTCGCCGCCGATGGTGACCAGGACGTCGATCTTGTAGCGTTCGATGTTGCGGAGGATCTGCTGCGAGCGGTCTTCCGGATTCTTCTTGCTCGGAAACGGGTTTGTTCTTGATGAGAGCAGCGCCGTGCCGCCGTATATGCCGTTGTAGGGTATGTTCGTCAAGTCCACCACATCGCCGTCACCAAGCAGTCCCTTCCATCCGCGCAGAATTCCGTAAACCTTGAATCCGAGCATAGAGGCGCGGTTCCGTACACTTTCGATGCTGGAGTTGATGGCCGGCGTGTCGCCGCCGCCCGATAAGATGGCCAATGTCTTGCCTTTGAAGAGTTTTTCTGTACGCATATCTTTAAATGTTTTATTGTCGTTGTTAAAATGGTCTGGCTGTGAACGCGCACAATCCTTAATCCCTGTTCAGCAGGTCACTGCCGGTGAAACGGTGCAGCGTGTCGGTGCGGGTGAGGATCTCTTCTTTGCTCATCTCCTCGAAAATGCCGTCCATCATCCTTTCTGTCAAGTAGGCCTGCAGGTCGAAAGAAACGGGCTTGTTGGTGATGCTGTAATACTGGCGCATTACTTCGTCAAGCCAATAACCGACCTCGAATACACTTATGCGGACACTTATCGGAGCCGCAAACGCACTTTCTATGTCTTTGTATTTCATCTGTTTGAAATACGCTGTGATAAGTGCTGTGTTCCCGTCAAGCAGTTCGTCCGGGTTATAGACGACAAGCTTGTTTATGGCATTTGAAAAAGCGTCGCGCACCACCGTTCCGGAACTTTCAGCCATACGGTTGGAATAGAACACAAGCGAGTCTGCCAACCATCCCTGCTGGTGTTCTGAAAGCGTATCGAGCACATGGCTGATAGGGGCGAAGTCGATTTTGTAAACGCCCTCGTCATACTGCGAGTATCCGTTCAGTTTGCACAGGTTGTTGACGGCCACGTCAAGGCAGGTGTCAAGGCAGTTGTAGATGGTTTTGTTCTTTTCGGTATTCGTGTAACATTGTTCTGCAAACGTTCCCGACTTGTCTTCGCAGCTGCTTACAAGAGCCGTGGCAAGGACGGCCAGAAGCAGTATTTCGGTTTTCTTCATCATTTTTGAAATTTGTGCGCAAAGATAATTATTTTTGCGGAATGAAATTCAGCGGTATGCAATTTGTGGCTAATGCCAAATCCACCAATGTTTTATTGTCAGGAATGGCTGCCGCCGGTGACGTTTCCGGCCGGTCGTTGCCGCCTTTTTTCGCGCTCTATACGGACTACCAGTCACAAGGACGCGGCATGGGACAGAACCGTTGGTTCAGCAGCCGCGGCGAGAACCTGCTGGTCAGCTTTTATGTGAGGCCTCCCCTGCCCGCCGCGCGCCAGTTCCTTTTCAACCAGTATTTCTCGATTGTAACGGCTGTTTTTCTGGAACAATTTGTGCCCGAGGTGCGTATCAAGTGGCCGAACGACCTCTATGTCAGCGGCAAGAAGGTGGCCGGCATCCTTATCGAACATACGGTGCGCGGAGACCGGCTGCAATATACCGTTGCCGGCATCGGCATCAACGTCAATCAGCCTTCATTTCCGTCCGACATCCCCCACCCCACCTCGTTGCTGCTCGAAACGGGTGTGCAGCACGACATCCCTGCCTTTTTGCAATCCTACCGCCAGACACTGCTTGACAATATCTCCCGCCTTTCTGCCGAAAACGCGGAATGGCTTCATACTCATTATTTGCAACGGCTTTACCGGCTCAACGAGTTCGGCCGCTACCGCATACACGGCCAAGAAGTTTCTGCAGCTATCACCGGCATCGACTTTTATGGGCGGCTGGCGCTGGAAGACGGGCACGGGGGCAACTACCTCTGCGGATTCAAGGAGGTAACGTTTCTTTAAACGCAACGCTATGACACGCAACGAATTTCTCGACCGCCTTCATTGCCATTTCGGCTTTCCTCCGACAGAAAGCCAGAAGAAGGCCATGGCAGACCTCGCCTCTTTTATATATGAGCCCGGCGAAGGCTTCCTATTCATCTTGAAAGGGTATGCCGGCACGGGCAAGACCACCTTGACGGGCGCGCTCATCAAGTCTCTGGAAGAGGTGCGCATAAAGTGCGTCATTCTCGCGCCTACGGGGCGTGCCGCAAAAGTCATCTCGCAGCATGCCGGACGCAAAGCCTACACCATCCACAAATGGATTTACCGTACTGTCACCAAAGACGGCGTCCGCAAGTTTCTCCGGAAGGAGAACAAGTACAGCCACACCCTCTTCATCGTGGATGAGGCATCCATGATTTCGACGCAAGCTTCCGGCGAGGAGTTTGCCGGCGGGCGCAACCTGCTCGACGACCTGACAGACTATGTTTTCTCCCAAGCGCACAACAGGCTGCTGTTCATCGGCGACGATGCCCAGCTGCCGCCGGTGTCAGAAAATGAAAGCCCTGCCCTCAGTCCGGACTACATGCGGCACGCCTACCCCGTACGGATTTTTGAAAGCAGCCTTACCGATGTGGTCCGGCAGGCTCTCGACTCAGGCGTCCTGTACAACGCCACACTGCTGCGCAGCAAAATCGCCCGCGGCGAAACCATGCCCCCTTTTTTCTGCGGAAAGCGATTCGGCGACTTCGTGCGCATCACCGGCTCCGAACTTGAAGAGGTGCTCAATGATCTTTACGGGGAAAACGCCTCCGATGAGATTGTGTCCATCACCTATTCCAACCGGCGTGCTATTATGCTGAACCGCGAAATCAGGAACCGGATCTTCTACCGGGAAAACAGCATCAATGCCGGCGACTTCATCATGGCCGTCAAAAACAACTACTATTGGGTGGACGAGACCTCTGAAGTGGGCTTTCTTGCAAACGGCGACATTATGGAGGTGATGGCCATACACCGCCAACAGGAGCTTTATGGCTTTACATTTGCCGATGTGACCGTAAGGCTGTGCGATTATCCTGACCATCCCGACATAAGCATCAGGATTATTCTGGAAAGCCTTGACATAGAGGCCGCTTCACTGCCGTATGAAGACTTGCGCAGGCTCTATCAGGCTGTTTCGGAAGACTACGCCGAGATTCCGGACGCGCGTGCACGTTTCCTTAAAACCCGGAACGACCCATACCTCAATGCGGTGCAAGTGAAGTTCGCCTATGCCTTGACCTGCCACAAAACACAAGGCGGACAATGGAAAAAGGTTCTCATCGACCAAGGTTGTCTGCCCGGAAACAGAGTCGGAAATGACTATATGCGCTGGCTTTACACGGCCGTGACGCGCAGCACCCAAACAGTCTATCTCATCAATTTCAAAGATGCGTTCTTCGATACTGGCGAGGTACGATAAGACGTCCGGGCGGCACTGCTTTTTTTTGTATTTTTGCGCCCTGTCTTACCGTTATGGCAATATGTTATTCCCGAAAAAGAACAAAAGAGCAGAAGAGCGAGCCGTTTCCCTTTCAAAGCTCGCATGGAACCGATTCAAGAAAGAAAAAGAGGGGGTGATATCGCTCTTTTTTGTCGCATCAGTCGTCATAGTTTCCATTTTAGGGTATCTCATCACGCCTGACCATACGCCATACTGCAACCATCAGCAGTTGGAAATAGCGTTGCGCAAGCCCGGGTTCAGCGTTATGCTGTTGTTGGTGAAACAGGAAAAGGCAACTGAAAAGCAGCCGCTGCTGAAGCGGATGTTGTTTGGGCAGCCCTCTCTTTACCGCACCATCCCGGTCAGCCGGTACCACGAAAACGCAGACTCCGTGACGGTACAGCTTTTTGAGCAGAACGAATATGCAACATTCGCGAAAGCGGACTTGTCACCGGAACTGACCGTCACAAAGAAATTCCTGCTCGGCACCGACCGCTATGGCCGTGACGTGCTAAGCCAGCTGCTGATCGGAAGCCGTGTCAGCCTTTCTGTAGGTTTCCTGTCCATATTCATTGCTTTGGCAATCGGCATCACAGTAGGTTCCATGGCCGGCTACTACCGCGGGAAAGTCGACGACATCCTGCTCTTCATCATAAATGTGGTATGGTCGATCCCGACGTTGCTGCTGGTCATTGCCATCAGTTTTGCCTTAGGAAAAGGCTTTTGGCAGATTTTCATCGCCATAGGTCTGACGATGTGGGTCGACATTGCGCGGGTTGTGCGGGGGCAGGTGATCAGTCTTCGCGAGCAAGAATTTGTTGAATCCGGCAAAGCGCTTGGCTTCAGCAACCTGCGGATTATCTTCAAGCACATACTGCCTAACATCACCGGTACTATAATCGTAGTGGCGGCTTCCAACTTCTCGTCAGCCATCCTTATGGAGGCGGGCTTGAGTTTTTTAGGCTTGGGCGTGCAGCCGCCGATGCCGTCGTGGGGTATGATGATGAAAGAGAACTATGCCTACATTGTGCTCGACAAAGCCTATCTCGCCGTTGTGCCGGGCATTGCCATTATGCTGCTCGTGCTTTCGTTCATGCTTATTGGCAATGCGTTCCGCAATGCCCTTGATGTCAGAAACTGACCCCTGAAGCGCTATTTACGGAAAGCATCGCTTCTTTCGCTGCTGTAGGGCACCACGTCAACACCGACAAACTCCTGTTTCAAATACTTGAAATATCCGCAGACGGCAATCATGGCGGCATTGTCGGTCGTCAGGTCCAGCGGCGGCAGGAAGAGGTTGCGGCGGTATTTGCGGGCCACTTCAGCGGCGGCATTGCGCAGCCCCGAATTGGCGGAGACGCCGCCTGCCAACACAAGGTCTTTGCAAGGCGACACTTTCAAGACTTTCACAACTTTGTCAATCAACGATTTAACGACAGCATGCTGTATTGATGCAGCCAAATCGTGGATGTTCTCCTCAATGAAGTTCGGGTTCTCTTTAAGCCGGTCGCGGACAAAATAGAGGAACGAGGTCTTCAGTCCGCTGAAACTGTAGTCGTAACCCGGGAGGTGTGCCGTGGCGAACGTGAAGCGTTCAGGGTTGCCCTCCTTGGCATATTTGTCGATGACGGGGCCGCCGGGATAAGGGAGCCCGAGGATTTTGGCCGCCTTGTCGAACGCCTCGCCGGCGGCATCGTCGATGGTGCCTCCGAGTCGCTGCATGTCAAAGTAGTCGTTCACCTGCAGCAGGAGCGTATGGCCGCCCGACACCGTCAGGCACAAGAACGGGAACGAAGGCACGGGCTTCTCCTCGTCAGGCTTGTGCAGGAAATTGGCCAGCACGTGTCCTTGCAGATGATCCACTTGGACTAACGGGATGTTAAGGCTGTATGCCATAGCCTTGGCAAACGAGCTGCCCACAAGGAGCGAACCGAGAAGTCCCGGCCCGTTAGTGAAAGCAATGGCAGATAACTGATTTTTATTTATTTTTGCACGCTTTAAAGCCGTATCGACCACCGGGATGATGTTTTGCTGATGGGCTCGTGAAGCCAGTTCGGGGACAACACCGCCGTATTCGGCGTGAACTTTCTGGCTTGCAATGACATTGGACAGTATTTCAGTGCCCTTTACAACAGCCGCGGAGGTGTCATCGCAGGAGGATTCGATACCGAGAATGTAAACTGACATAACCTGATAATTAGTGGACAGCAAAAGTAGCAAAAAAATCGGGAAGAAAGCGGGAAAGATTCTGCTTTGGGTGTTGGGTTGCCTTATTGCATTTGACCTGCTGTTGGCCGGGCTTTTCCTGATACCTGCTGTACAGACTTTTGCGGTGAACAAAATCACGGAAAAGGTGAGTCAGATTTGGGGAACGGGCATCTCCTTGAAACATGTCCGCCTCTCGCCCACGCTGCATGTTGTGGCCGATGAGCTGCACATAGAAGACCACCGGCAGCAGGACATGATTTATGTGGGCAAGGTGAAGTGCCGCCTTGCCGGGCTTGGCCTTAAACCGTTCAAACTGAAGTTCGGCAGCGTGACGCTTTCAGACGCGGACGTCGTGCTGCGCACCTACTCGGGCGACACTACGGTAAACATTGCCGCGTGGGCCGCCAAGTTCAAGAAAAACGACAATTCTTCATCCTCTTTCTTGCTTACTGCCAAGCACCTCACGCTGGTCAATTCGCGTTTTGTGCTCATCAACGACGACAAGCGTACCGTTTTCGAGACCGGCAACGCGCCGCCTGTCGACTATGCCTATTTTGAACTTAAGAACATCAACTGGGAGGTTGACAAGTTTATTGTGGCAAACGACAGTGTCGCCGCCAAATTCAAACACCTCTCTTTTGAACAATATGGCGGTTTTTCCATGACTGATGCCCAAGGCGAGTTCTGCATCTGGAGCCAAGGGCTTCGTTTTCAGCAGTTAAAGGCCAGAACCCCCAACAGCAGGATCGACATGGACCTTGCCTTTGACTATCATGAATGGACCTCCTATTCTGATTTTACCGACTCCGTGCTCATCCGGGCGGCGGTGCGGCCCACAATGCTCTGCATGAAAGATGTGGCCGCTTTTGTCCCTTCGCTCCGCGGCATGGAGGAGACCCTCTTCGTGAAAGGCGAGAAAATCAGCGGCCCCGTCAACGACTTCAGCATCATCGGCCTCCGTGCCGCATGCGGCTTCAAGAACCGGATCAACGGCGACCTTGTCATAAAAGACATCACACGTTTCCCGGACACCTATTTAAACGTACAGCTCGATTCCTGTACCCTTTTTGCCCCCGAACTGGCCTTGCTGACCCTCCCTGGCGGAAAGAACCCCGGCTTTGCCAAAAAGACGGCATTTTTAGGCAGCACAGCATTCAAGGTCTCCTTTATCGGCACAATGGAAGACTTCAATGCCGACCTCGCAGCACGCACCGATGCCGGCAGCCTATCGGCCGAGATGCGCACATTCGCCGACAACGGGAAAACGGTGCTGAAAGGGATGCTCAACGGAGAATCTGTCAACCTTGCCCGCATCTCTGGGGCAGACGAAGCATTAGGAAAGAGCAGTTTCCGTCTCAAAGCCGAAGGGATTATGGCCTCGACAGGATGGTCAAAGAAGAACTTGCAAACCCTGAAAGCAACTCTTGACGGCGACATTGATCATATTGACCTTATGGGCTATCCGCTACGCCACACCAAAGTGTCGGGCGAGTATGCAAACCTGCTTTTCAAAGCGGTTGCAGAGGCTCGCGACCCGCACTTGGCCTGCACCGTCTCGTGCAATCTGGACCTGTCGGAGGAGACGCCTTTCATGCAAGGGGACGTAAGCCTCGACCATTTCGACATTGGCCATACCGCCGGATTGTTGCCCAAGAGAGACTCTACCGCCACAGGGACAGACAGGGTCATCTATGTGTTGCAGAACAACCCGACCCTCAAAACCGGTTTCGACAACTTCACCTTCACCCTCAGGGGCAGTGGCATTGATGAGGTGACCGGATACCTCGGCTGTGACAACATCTGGGTCTTCAACAATGGCGACTCCATCCGCAATTGCCGTTTCAGGGTAACGTCAATATGCACTGACCTTGCCCATAAGTTCATCGTTTCGTCAAATGTCTTCAACGCCACCCTCGAAAACAACTTCCCCACAGGTGAAATCGCAAACTATGTCATGCAACAAGCCCACGGATACTTCCCTTCGCTGGTGGAAGAGCCCGCCAATCGCCATGCGCAGAGCAATGCCAATTCATCGATGGCCGACCGTTATCTCAAGGTCCGCGTCTCCACCTACGAAGCCAACCGCGTGCTGAGAATGTTAGTCCCGGACATTATCATCGCCCCCAACTCCAATTTTGAAGCAGAACTTTATGCTGATGCCCATAACGACTTGATAAAGGTTAATATACCATTCTTCGCAATCAAGAAAAAACTCTCTGTGCATCACTTCTCTCTGAACAGCAGTTCCTCAGACACCACACGGATAGGGCTGCAGCTCAGCACCGATTCAGTACATATCGGTGACCGCAAACAGCATCTTTGCTTCCATAATATTAAGCTGCATGCAAACTCCAGCCTTGATTCGGTTTTTTACGACCTGAAGTGGAACAACAGACATAACGATACAGATACCTATATGTCAAGACTTTCGGGGTGTGCTGACCTTTCTGATCCAGACGACCTTGTGCTCCGTCTCCACAACACTACTGTATATCTTGACGAAATGGCTTGGCATTTCAGGGAGGGCAACGACATACGCTTCCAGAAGCAGCGCATAGCCGTCAACAACCTGGTATTTGAAAACGACTCGAGCAGCGTTACCATCGATGGAGATTACTCCACCAAGCAGAAGTCCAGGCTGAACCTGCTCGTCAAGACCCTTGACATGTCCATTGTGAACCCGTTGCTCAGCAATATGACCTGCGACGGGCTGCTGACAGCCGATGTGATGTTGCTGAACGGAGACCGTCGGCTCATTCTCGGAAAGATGTTGGCAGACAACTTTGTCTTCAACGATGAGAAAATCGGGAATCTTTTCTTGATGGCGGGATGGGACACGCAGAACCGCATCGGGTTCAACGGCGGCTTCTTCCGGAGCAGCAATACCATAACAGCGGCCACCTTGGCTGATTATGACGTGCGCCGTTTCCGTGACGAGGAGAACACTTTTGCTGACGTAAACGGCTATTATGCGCCCGATGCCAAGAAACTGGCTGTTCTCACCGAGTTTGACACGCTCAATGTCGGTTTCCTTGAGCCGTTCCTTTCCGGGATCAGCGACCGTGTGAGCGGCACGGCGTCCGGGAATCTCGCTTTTTATGCTTCGGCCGACTCCACCTATTTTGACGGCAACGTGCGTCTGCTCTCTGCCGACATGAGCATCGCACCTTTAGGCACCCTCTACCACTTCGACAACCAGAACCTCCGCTTCAATGAGGAGGGCATATTCTTCGACCACATACAATTCAGCGACAACCTGCAGAACACCGCCTTTTTGGACGGCAGCATACGGCACCGAGCATTCAAGGGCATGAGGTTTGACCTCAAAATCCACACGGACGGGGTCACTGTGCTGAACACGCCCAAGAGCGACAATGCCGTGTTTTACGGCACGGGCATCGCAGCCGGAAACGTCCAGATCGGAGGCTCGGACAAAGGCATGACTTTCAGGGGAGCAAACCTCAAGACACTTTCGGGGACGAAAATATACCTTCTTGTCAGCACGGCCAGCTCGGCGAGCGAATCGACCATTATCCGCTTCAAGACTGCCGCAGACACCTCACAGTCCACTATTGCGCAGCAAAAAGGTGGTATGGACCTGGACTTCGACTTTGCCTTCAACGTCACGGACGATGCCGACATCGTGCTGTCGCTTGAGTCCATCGGCGGCACCATGAACGCAAAAGCCAACGGCAACTTCAGGCTCACTTTCAACAGCAACGACAACCTGAACCTGTACGGAAGCCTCGCGCTGCACTCGGGTGACTTCCGTTTTTCGCTCTATGACATCGTGAACTCGCGGTTCACATTAGTGCCTGGCGGACAGATCACCTTTGACGGGCCGCTCAACAACATGGTAGTCAATGCCAGTGCCTACAAGAGTTCCAAGACCTCTTTGGCCAGCATCGTGCCGCAAGAATACCTGTCGGGCAGCAACACCACCGTCAACGCATACCTTCACCTCAACGGCGAAATCATGCGCAACCTCGAGCCCACTTTCAGTTTCGAGTTGCCCAACAGCAGCACTGAAGCGCGAAACATCTTCTATAACGCTATTGACACCACCAACAAAGAGAACATGACCAAGCAATTTGCCTATTTTATGGTTTCCAACAGCTTCATACCCAGCACACCGTTCTCTTCGGGCACCGGCGGGCTTTCCTCCAGTTATTCTTTGCTGAGCAGCGCGCTCAACAACGTGCTTCATAGTGTCATGGAAAACAGGCACGGGTCCGTAGGGGTCATCTACAACTCGGCGTCTGAAACGACATCGGCGGAATACGGCATACAGGCAAACGCCAACCTGCTGAACGACCGCATTACCATGTCGACGAGTTTCGGCTACTATGACAACAGGGAAACCGAATCGGCTGCCGAAAACATGTACGGCGACGTATTCGTAGAATACAGCATAAACAAAAGCGGCACTTGGAAGCTTAAGGCCTACACTTACATAGGGGAACACTCCCAAGACCTGTACAGTCCTGACATCAACTCGAAAATCAACTACACTGCCGGCGTCGCATTAGGATACAAACAGAGTTTCGACTCGCGTTACCGCCGGAAACTGCGTGCCGGAACTCCAAACATATCAAAACGGAAAAAACATGACTAACAACAGAAGCATCATTGCCGTTCTTGTCTTATTGGCCGTCCTGATCTTTCTGGGATGGTTTTTCTGGGACATCCTGCTATACATTTTCGTTGCCATATTTCTTTCGCTGCTGGGCACTCCGTTGATGAGGCTGCTCACACGCATACGCATCCGCAAACGACAGTTCCCCGAATCGCTTGCCGCTGCCGTCACGCTGCTTGTCATAATAGCCGTGCTCGGTTTATTATGCTACCTGATTGTCCCGGCGATCATCCGCGAGCTGACATTTCTGGCATCCCTTGACCCGTCATCCTTGAGCCAGTCGTTTGAGGTGTGGATCAACAAGCTTGACCCGGTGCTCCGCAAGTTCGGCATCGTCAAGCCTCACCAACATGCCTTTGGGCTGGTGGTTTCAGAATGGGGCAGATTCATCGAGCAGGTCAACTTCTCCTCGCTGTTGAGCAACACCTTCAGCGCTGCCGGCACGGTGTTCATTGCCATATTCTCGATCCTGTTCATGACATTCTTCTCGCTGAAAGACCATCATATTTTCTTCAAGATGATACAAGGGTGGATACCGACAAAATACCGTCAGAACTTCAGCAACATCTTAAACGCCACTGGCAAGCAGGTCTCTTCCTATTTCCTCGGGGTTTTCTGTGAAATGCTCATTGTCGGCATCCTTGACACCATCTTTTGCGTGATACTGAAGGTTCCCAATCCGATGCTCATCGGCATCATAGGAGGTTTTCTCAACATCATTCCGTACGTCGGTCCGCTCATCGCGGGCATCAGCGCGGTCGTGATATCCATCACTTCGTTGTTGCCCTCTGACCCGTCCGGTGCGATGCTTATGACCACCCTGGTGAAAGCGGTAATCGCCATCGGCGCCACCAAACTCATAGACGACTTTGTGCTGCAGCCCTACATATATGGGAAAAGGACACACACGCATCCGCTGGAAATCTTCATTGTCATTTTGATGGCAGGTTATATTGGCGGCGTGTTTGCCATGATTTTTGCCGTACCCGCCTATACGCTCATCCGCATTGTAACGAAAGAGTTCTTCGGGGCTTATTTCATGGTCGAGAACGAGCAGGCCGAATCCGGCACGTCGGCCGTGCCGGAGAAAGACCAGACTGCGGGGCCAACAAGCGAGATGAACGTGTAGCTGTCAGCTTTCTTGTCGAAAGCCACCTTGAAGGAGCCGCCTCTTGTCTGCACAGGCAGCTCGTAATGTCCGTCACTTTTGTTGTTCAGAAACGTCCATGCCAATGCGGCGGCGGTCACCCCTGTGCCGCAGGAGAGCGTTTCATCTTCCACGCCGCGTTCGTAGGTGCGCACCTTGATGCTGTCGCCGTCTGTCTCCACAAAGTCCACGTTAGCGCCAAGGCAGAAACGGGTGTCGTGGCGCAGTCTGCATCCCTCAGCGACAACGGGATACGCATTCAGTCCATCTGCCGGAACCACAAAATGGGGAGAGCCGGTGTCGAGGAAGCAACCGTCCTCATAGACGGTCATCTCTTTCACGTCTTTAATCTCGACAGAGATTACCCACGTGTTCAGCTCATGGCTGCAGACGCTTGCGTCGTGAAGGCCGTCGGAGGCGCGGAACACGCAATTGTCGCCGATTTCGCCCAGCATATTGGCAAGAGCCACCACACAACGGCTGCCGTTCCCGCACAGGGTGGCCTCTTTGCCGTCGGCGTTGTAATAGCGCATCGAAAAAGAGACTTCAGGGTCTGTTTCGAGAAAGATGAGCCCGTCGGCGCCGATGCCCGCACGACGGTCGCAAAGATAGGCGACCTCATTGTCCTCAAGCCCGTAGTGTCCGCTACGGTTGTCGATCATGATGAAATCGTTTCCGGCACCATGGAATTTGAAAAACGGAACGGTCTTCATGTGTATTCAAAAAATAAAGTTTTCGGCTCTTTCCGGCTTTTCGAAATGGCTGTTTGGCCGTATCAGGTAGGTGCATTGGTCAACCTCGAGGTAATAATTTCCCCGGAAATGGTAAATCTTGCATCCGTCAATCTTTAGCCCCTTAACTTTCAGAATGTTGTCTGAAAAAAGACATGTAACCCTGTTCCGGACGGGGGTGCTCCATTGCTGGACTTGGATATGAGCCGAAGCCTCATTGGCAAGAACCTGCATCATGTCGTCCAGAAAGGTCACGGGAACCGAAAGGCTGTTCAGCATCTTTTCCTGCACCAGGTCACCCGTCTCTTCCTCTTCGTCTTCCATGCTCGGCAACAGCGATTCGTCCATCGTAAGGTCCTGAGTCTCGTAATCCTGCAAGAGCGTGTCGATGAAAAGCGTATCCTGTTCGGCAATGTCATCGGACACCTGTGTTATTTTCTGTTTTTGTATTACATAATGAAACACCGTGTCTGTCACCGTTTTGCCTTGTTGCGGCTCGGCTGCACTTTCAGTATGCGCTCCTTTCCGTTCTGCACAGAGCATCACAAGAGCGGTCAGCGCAATGCCAAGAAGCAGTCCGAACAACACCCCTGTTGCGAACAGCAGCCTTTTGCCGGAACGGAATTGTGCTTTTTCATTAGATTCCTGTACAGCCATAATCTCTGGGGAAATATGCGGGGCAAAAGTACAAAAAATTGTTATCTTTGCCGCTCGAAAAAAATGACTATGGGCATAACGATGCAAATACTGGGATTGGTGGCCAGTCTGGCCTTTCTGATCATCACGCACGAACTGGGGCATTTCACATTTGCCAAGATTTTCAAAATCCGCGTTGACCAGTTCTATCTCTTTTTCAACCCCGGGTTCTCAATACTCCGCATGAAGAGATACGACGGCAAGTTCCATTTCAGTTTCTTCTCTTCCAAGGCGCCGGAAGAGTGGAAAGAGCATCCCGAGAACACGGAATGGGGCATCGGTTGGCTTCCGTTCGGCGGCTACTGTGCGATCAACGGCATGGTGGATGAGACGACGAAAGCGTCAGACCTTGACAACGAGGTGCATCCTTGGGAGTTCAGGTCGAAGCCGGCGTGGCAGCGTTTTTTCGTCATCATCGGCGGTGTGCTGGTCAACTTCCTTTCCGCCATCATTATCTATATTGCAATATGCTTCAATTGGGGGCGCGAATACATCCCGTTGGAGAATGCGCGCTACGGGCTTGAGTTTTCGCAGGAGATGTTAGATGCCGGCTTCCGCAACGGCGATGTCATCCTTGCTGTGGATTCGTCCAAGCCGCTCACATTGAATGATTTCAGCAACACCATATTGTTGGAGGATGTCAAGACCGTGACTGTGCTGCGCGACAGCCAGCCGGTGGTCGTTGGTGTGCCCAAGACGCTGGCCCGAAAGATTGTCAGCGCAAGTTCGTCTGGCAGCGTGCCTTGCAACTACCGCTTCCCGTTCGTGATTGACAGCGTGCTGGCAGGCACTCCGGCAGCCGAAAGCGGGCTGCGGCGCGGAGACAGCCTCGTCAGCATCCAAGACTCCGCCGTGTTCAGCTTCTTCGACTACAAAAAGATCTTCAGCGACAACAGGAACACGAGTCTCGACCTGGCCTTTTACCGCGGCGACAGCCTATGCCATGTTGCCGTAACCCCAGACTCGTCGGGGGTCATCGGTGTTGCCCCAAAAATGCCGTCGCACTATTTCAGCGCCGTTCGCGAGGAGTTCACGCTCCTGCAGTCGGTGCCGCAAGGCATTGTCATGGGCGTGCAGACCTTAGGCGACTACGTTAAACAGTTCAAACTCGTATTCACAAAAGAGGGCGCCACACAACTCGGCAGTTTCCTGACCATCGGCAGCATATTCCCCAAAGTGTGGGACTGGTACCGTTTCTGGAACATGACCGCCCTGCTCGGCATCATACTGGCATTCATGAACATCATACCCATACCGGCGCTCGACGGCGGTTATGTGCTCTTCATCCTGATTGAGATGATAACCGGCAAGAAGCCCAGCGACAAGTTCCTGGGCATCGCCAACACCATAGGCTTCATTCTGCTCATACTCCTCATGATTTACGCATTAGGGCTCGACTTCAGACGATTCTTCTTCAAGTAATGCCGTTAAATTCTGCCATAAGCAGTAATTCCCAAATACAAGAGATCAAATACCGGATTATGGATATAAAGGAAACCATCGAAGTTCTCAAAAAAGAGAAGAATGCTATTATATTGGCACATTATTACACCTTGCCTGAAGTGCAGGAGGTGGCCGACTTTGTAGGCGACAGCCTTGGTCTGGCACGCACGGCGGCAAACACAGAGAGCGACATCATCGTGTTTGCCGGTGTTCACTTCATGGCCGAGACTGCCAAGATTCTGAACCCCAACCGTAAAGTGCTGGTGCCCGACATGAGTGCAGGGTGCATTTTGGCGGACTCGTGTCAAGCAAAGGCTTTGCAGGAAATGAAGAACCGGCATCCCGAGTACAAGGTGCTGTCATACGTGAACTGTTCGGCTGCCGTGAAAGCGATGTCAGACCTGATTGTCACCTCCGGCAATGCGCTCAAACTGGTAAGGCAACTGCCCGAGGACGAAAAAATCCTCTTTGTCCCTGACCGCAACTTGGGCGACTACATCAACAGGATGACCGGCCGGCAGATGCTGCTGTGGGACGGCGCGTGCCGCGTGCATGACCGCTATACGGTCGAAGCGCTCGAAAGAGTGAAAAGCGAACACCCGGGAGTGCCTTCAGTCGCTCATCCCGAATGTCGCCGCGAACTGTTGGAACAGGTTGACTTTGTAGGTTCCACCGCAGCCATGCTCAAGCATGTAAAAGAGAGCGACAGCCCGGAGTTCATCATCGTTACCGAAAGCGGCATCCTGCACGAGCTTTGCAAACAGAATCCCGGCAAACGCTTCTATACCCTTCACAACGGTGCGCCCGCCTACGACTGCTATAACATGAAGAAAAACAATCTCGACAACATCCTCTCTGCCTTGCAGACGGAGCAGCCGGAAATCCTGATGGATGCGGATTTGTTGGAACGAGCCGCCGTGCCTATCAGGAGAATGTTGGAGATGAGTTGAAAGTCAGGTTCAGAACTTGAATTTCCATCGCCGGTGGCTCCAAAGCCAGTATTGCGGTTTGCGGCAGATGGTCTGCTCCAGCAACTCCACATAGCGTTGCGTAATTGCATACTCTTCCATCTCGGCGGGGTTCTCTGAGATCAGTTCAAGGCGAACACGGTAGTATCCGGGCCGGTCTTTGATGACTTCATAATAGAGCACGGGAATGTTATATTTTCTTGCAAAGTGTTCAGCCCCGAAAATGACACCCGTCTTCTGATGCAGGAAATCTGTCACATAGCAGCGGCTGCTGCTGTTCGGCGACTGGTCGCTGAGCATCATATAGGCGGCCGGATGACGATTCCGCTCATAATGCTCGAACGTTTCCCGTACGGTGTCTGCGAAGACCACTTCTGTGCCGTAGCGCGTGCGCGCCCGGTTTACCATCCGTTCAAAAGCCTTGTCGGTATTGGCTTTCCCCACCCCTACCCCATGTTGCCCGAACATCGTGTCCAAAGCCAGTATCATCCACTCCCAGTTGTTGTAATGAGACGACATAAGGATGACACTCCGCCCTTCATTGAAAAAACGGTTGGCCAATTGGGGATTCTGACAGCGGTAACGGCGCTTGAGTTGCCCCGGGCGCAACATTAGCATCTTGATCATCTCTACGGCAATTTGAGAGAGATGAAGGTAATATTTTCTGCATAACCGACGGATCTCCTTGTCTGCCTTTTCAGGGAATGAGTTCTTGAGATTGTCTAAAATGACTTTCTTGCGGTAACGGACAACATAATTCAAGATAAGGTACAGCGGCAGTGAGAAGAGATACAGCACGCAAAGCGGCAGCATTGCCAGCGAATAGAAAACGATATTATAGAGAATAAACTTGACTTTCATTGCCTTGCAAAATCCAGAATAGAGTCAAAATGGGAAACGGACAAACTGCGGGCAAGTTCATGCTCGGGCAGTCCTGCCTTGCCTATGTGCACGGGCATTATGCCGGCATTGACGGCGAACTGCATGTCCGAAAGGCTGTCGCCGAGCATGACGGAATTGGAGAAATCGATGTCAGGGAAATCCCTTTTCGCCATCAGTGCCATGCCGATGGCCGGCTTGCGGCAAGTGCAGTGTTCAACGGCGAGATGAGGGCAGCAATAAACTGCATCCAACGGGGTGTTTTGTGCAGCCAGCCGTTGCTGCAAAAAGTCATGGATGGCATCCACCTGCTCGCGGGTGCAGATTCCCTTGCCAATGCACTGCTGGTTGGTTGCCAAAATGATGTGGCGGTACTTAGGGCGCAGCAACCTCATCGCCTCCAAAAAGCCATCGGCAAAGACAAACTGTTCAACCGTTTCAACATAGCCGCCAACAATCTGCACATTTACCACGCCGTCTCTGTCCAAGAATAGGGTCTTCATTCTGTCCGTATTATAAAACAACAATCACGGCAAAACCGGTGCTTAGCATCTGCTTTCCCGAAGCAGCCGCAAAAGTACGCAAAAGTTCGTTTTGGCAAAAACCGAATCGCAATTCACGCTAAGGGAGTCACTTTACGGCAGCACAGCAGCATTTTCCGGCCTCCATAAAAGGTTGTTCCGAAAATATAATGTTCGCCGCCGTCTTTCAGGGAAAGCCTTTTCTGCAATTCAGGGGCGGTTAGCGGGAAGTTGCGCACGGCGACGTTGGCGGCAGTTATGCCTTTGAGGCGTTCAGCGCATTGTTTTTTGCCGAAAGTGAAGGCATCTCTCACTTCAAACACCCGGCCGGGGAAGTCGGGGAGCAAATGGTCAGAGGTGTATAGATGGGAATTGGGGTTCAGCTTATGCAGTCCAAAGCGCACCGCCACGCTTCTGAATGCCCCTGCTTTCATCAATGCTGCATTAGGTTCATAGAGGTACTTTCCGGTGCTGTCGGCCCAGAGGGGGCGAGCCTCCATCTCTTCTTGCGGTGTAAAACGGAATGTGGCAGTGCTCCCGTTACGGATGTCTGCAGCGACGAAAGGGCGTTGCTGCGGGTTTACATGCTTGCGGGAGAGCACAAACAGCAGTTCGCGGCATTCACCGTCAACGGATACAGCATGCACGGCAGCGGTCTCGGGCAGACGTGCGAGGGTGTCACGGATGTCGAGCATCGGCGAAAGTTTCACCATCACGGCTTTGCGGGCAAGGGCAAGCAGCGTCTCTTTGCAGCCCACAATGTCGGGGGTGCAGTCGGCAAGGGAGACGACCCGCCGCCCGAGGCTGTCGCGTCGTGAGGGGTCCAAGTAGAGGCAGTCGGCGGGTTGCGCCCGCCGGAGGTAGTCTTCCATCGTCTGGCAGCAGAAGGCGACATTGCTGACGTGCATGGCTTTGGCGTTGTGGCGTACTGTCTCGCAAAGAGCATGTTGAGGCTCCACATACACGCAGGCGCCGAATCTGCGGGCAAAGGCGAACGTGTCAACGCCAAAGCCGCCTGTAAGGTCAACCAACGTGTCGCCCTGCAGGAGAGAGGCTTTGTATTGCGCTGCGGCCCAAGAGGAACATTGCTCCATGGCAAGGGCGGACGGAAAGAGCACGCCGGCAGCGGCAAAGTGGGCGGGCAGTTTCTTCTCCGCTTTCTGCAACCCGTGTATTTGCTGCAAAGCAAGCCTGAGGTCAACAGCATGGTCACGGCATCCTGCCAATGCCAACGCGTTGACGTCTTCACGCCAATGGTTCCGTATGAAATCTTGCGTCTCCGTGTTCATCTTGATTTAATCACGGAGGATGTACTGCTCCATCTTTTCAAGCCAATGCATGGCCGACTTCACCGAGGGCGTGTTGTGTATGGTCAAGAGAAGTTTGGAGTTGCTCTCTTTCAATTGAACGGCAGGGTGGTTTTGCTGTACAAAACCGATAACCTTGCCGAAAGTGTCTGACTGATAGTATTTGGAGGCGGAATTGCCCGTAAAACAACCGGTTAGCGTTTTTTTCTTGAGTATAAGCTTCTCAAAGTTCAATTTAGCGGCAAGGAGGCGCAACGGAATGATGCGGAGCAGTTCCTCGGTAGGTTTAGGCAACGGGCCGAAGATGTCGAGCAGTTTTTTCTTGAACGGTTCCAGTTCCCGGAGGTCTTTTATGCCTTCCATTTCCTTGTAGAGGCTCATACGTTCGCTCACATTGCTGATATAGTCGGAGGGGAACAGCGCCTCGATGTCGGTTTCAATGAGACATTCGCGCAGCACAAGACCGGAGTTGTCCGCCCATTGCACATCATCCGTATCGGCGTCTTTCATCTCGCGGATGGCTTCAGCGAGTATTTTCTGGTACATTTCATAGCCGATTTCGTTGATGAATCCGCTTTGGTCGGCGCCTAAGATGTTTCCTGCCCCGCGGATGTCGAGGTCGCGCATGGCGATATGTATGCCGCTGCCGATGTCGGAGTAATCCTCGATGGCCTGCAGGCGCTTGCGAGCCTGGTCGTTGAGGGTGTCGTAGGGTTTGATGAAGAGGTAGCAGTAGGCTTTCTGATTGTTGCGCCCCACCCTGCCGCGCAGCTGGTGCAGCACGTTGAGCGCGAAATTCTGTGCGTCGTTGATGATCATGGTGTTGGCATTGACTATGTCGAGGCCGGATTCGACAATCGTGGTGGAAAGCAGCACGTCGAACCGGCGGTTGATGAAGTCGGTCATCACCTGTTCGAGTTTCTCGCCCTCCATCTGTCCGTGGGCCACTGCGATGCGGGCGGAGGGCACCAGCCGCTGTATCAGTCCGGCCAGTTCCGATATGTTCTGTATCTTGTTGTGCACGACAAACACCTGCCCTTGCCGGTCGAGTTCTGACTGCACGGCCGAGCGCAGGATGTCCTCGTCAAACACATGCACCTCGGTCTGTATAGGCTGTCTGTTGGGCGGCGGCGTGGAGATTACGGATATGTCGCGGGCCCCGATGAGGGAGAACTGCAGCGTGCGCGGTATCGGCGTGGCCGACATAGTCAGCGTGTCGATGTTGACGCGCAGTTCACGCAGCTTCTCCTTGGCAGCCACCCCGAATTTCTGTTCCTCGTCGATGATGAGCAGCCCGAGGTCTTTGAACACGACATCTTTGCTCAGCAGCCTGTGCGTGCCGACCAATATGTCGATTCTGCCCTCCTTGAGCCGTTGCAGGGTTTCCTTGACCTGCTTCCCGGTCTTGAACCTGTTGATGTACTCGACGTGGCACGGCATGTTCTGAAGACGTTCGGAGAAAGTGGTATAATGCTGCAGGGCGAGCACCGTGGTAGGCACCAGCACGGCAACCTGCTTGCTGTCGCACACGGCTTTGAACGCAGCACGTATGGCAATCTCGGTCTTGCCGAAGCCGACATCGCCGCATACAAGACGGTCCATCGGGTGCGGGCTCTCCATATCACGTTTCACGTCGGCAAGCGTCTTGGTTTGGTCGGGGGTGTCCTCGTATATGAACGATGCCTCAAGTTCGGTCTGCATGTAAGTGTCGGGAGAGAAAGCAAAACCTTTGCCCGCTTTGCGTTCCGAATAGAGCTTGATGAGGTCGATGGCCAGCTCCTTTACCCTTTTCTTGGTGCGCTCCTTGATGCGGTCCCACGAGCCGGAACCGATGCGGTGCAGGGTGGGCGGCGTACCCTCCTTGCCAACATATTTGCTGATTTTGTGCAACGAGTGGACACTCACATAAAGCAGGTCGCCGTCTTTGTATGAAAGTTTGATGACCTCCTGCTCTTTCCCGTTCATCTCGGTTTTTTCAAGTCCTTGGTAAATGCCGATGCCATAGTCGATGTGTACCACATAATCGCCCGGCTGAAGGTCGTAGATCTCCTTGAGGGTAAAGGCTTCGCTTTTCTTGTAGCGGCCGCGGATGACGACACGCTCGCATTTTTCCATGAACTGGTGGTCGGTATAGAGCGCCAGTTTGCGCGCCTCATCACGGAAACCCTCGTGCAGGATGTAGCGGACCGGACAATACAGCAGGTCAAGACGGTAGCCTGTTTCGTTCTGCCTGTTGTATTTCTCGATCATTTCAGACATTATCTTCTTCAGACGCTCCAACTGTCCCTCGCTTTCTGCCAGGAACACGCTCTTGATGCCTCGCTCCATATTGTCAATCCATTCGAGGAACAGATAGTCGAAACTCTTGCCGAAACTGTTCTGCGGCTTTATGCCGAAGTCAATGGCGGTGTCACCCTCTATGGGAGTGGCATTGAGGAGGCAGCGGCAGCGTGACGCACAGGCCTGTTCAAACTCCTTTTTGCGGATGAAGAAGTCGGCAGCCTTATGCTCCCCGTCCTTGAATTCCTCTTCCGCACGTTTGTACAAGGCGTCGATCTGCGTTGCGACAATTTTGGGACTGTCTGTCCAGACCACCGTATCTGCCGGCAAAAAATCGAAAAGCGAAATGCGCTGTTCCTGCCGGTCAATGGACACCACCTTGGGCATAATGCTGATCTGCTCTTCCTCGCGGAGCGAGAGCTGCGTTTCAGGGTCAAAAAAGCGGATGGACTCCACCCGGTTGTCGTCAAGTTCGATACGGCATGGGTACTCGTCGGAATAGGAAAACACATCGAAGATGCTGCCGCGCCATGCGAACTGTCCGGGCTCGAATACAAAGTCTTCCCGCAGATATTCAAATTCGTAGAGGAATTGCAGGAAATCGTCAGTCGGGATTTCCGCATTGCGCCTGATGGCGAAAGAGTTGTCCTGCACAAACTTTCTCGTCACGACCTTCTCCGCCAAGGCTTCCGGGGAGGCGACAACAATGCAGCCCCGGTCTGACCCGACTGAAATGCGGTTGACGATTTCGGAACGCAGTTTAACGTTGGAGTTGTCGATCTCGCTTGTGGTGTGTGCCCGTTTGAAAGAAGAAGGCAAATAGTGTACTCGGCGGGTTGCCAGCGGCATATCGTGCTCGCCAAGCAACTTTTCAAGGTCGTTGTAGAAATAGACTGCCTTTTCTCGGGACGGCAGCACGAAAAGCTGGCTTGTATCGATGCCGCAAGCGACGTTGGCGGCCAACAGCGGGAACGCTGATCCGGAGAGCCCGTTGAGCACCAGCGGTCTGCCGGTCTCCTGTTGCCGCAGCGTTTCTACGATCTCAGCCGTTTCGGGCGCGCAGAACTGCGACTTTAAATCTTCTATTGTCATTTAGTATCCTAATCTTCAGTATTTCTAACATTCTCTCCTACAGAGAAAGTCTCCTCCTCCTCCCAGTAAGCCCGTATGTTGATGGCCTTTCCATAGACAAACACGCGCTCGGCCTGCCGTTGCCGGCGGTAGTCGCCGGCATCCCAACGTCCGTTGCGGTTGGCATCCTCAACAACGGTGACCTTATAGTTGTCGGGGTCGAGAGCCCCATAAGTTATTGTGGTGTCGTGTTCCGACACATCTTCCCGCACCAGTTTCGAGCCGCGCCACAGCTGCGCGATGTAAGAGCTGCCGCCTTCCGGGAAGAGGTAATTCATAGTTAACGTTCCGTAGTCCTTTTCTGACTTTGCGGTGAAAGAGCACCGCAAAGTGTCATTGCTCATTCCGTTATAGCCGAAAAACACAGAATCCGGAATCATTACGGAATAACTTTTCTTTGTTTCGAACGTCATCGGCAAGGCGAGTTGCATGACAAAGCTGTCGGGCACGGCGGTGCGCCAGCATACTGTGTCGCGCACGTTTTTCTGTTGTGTGATTACAAAGATGCAGAACGAATCTGCCGGCATCACAGGGTACGGAAACGAAAGCGTAAGCGGTTTTAAGGCGTGCCCTTCGTTGAGGAAACGAACGGCCAGTTTCCGGCGCTCTTGGCGGTCGCCACGAACCGCCGTTTTCTTCGGCATAAAGGGTGTCAGGGTTACGGTGTCTTTTGCCCCGTCGGCTTCGAACAGATAAACCATCGTGTCGCTCGGAAGGGTCTTGAAGTACCATGTTACCGTGTCGGCGGTACGGTTTATCGTCTGGAAATAATCGTGCTTTTTGCCTAAAGGAGTGGCTGAGAATCGTGTGACCGGCGATTTGTACGGGAACCTGTAAAGTCCGGCAGCCGGGTTCTCATAGCGCAGCAGCACGGGCACAGAGTCGGCGGCACAAAAAGCATACAGCACCAAAGAGGTGTCGGGAAGCGTTTCCGCGGTCGTGTCGGCGATGTGGGTATGCACGGGATTGTCAGCAAAGGCAATGGTCTCGTTCGGAAGGTCATAGCGCAGATTAGCGTTGATGTCTTTCAGTGCGAACACCTTGTACCGTCCGTCTTTGATATTCTGGAACTGGAAGCTGCCGTCAGCCGCGCTCTTGGTGATATAGGAGGGCCGTGAAGTCAGCGGCAGCGAGTCAATGTCCTGCTCATAGAGCAGCACAAAGAAGCCGTCGTCGCCGGCATGGGTCTGCGCGTCTAACACCTTTCCCGACAGTCTGGCGGAATCGATGGCGCTGCCCGTAGAAAAACTGTAGTGGTAATACTTCAGCGCGTTGCCCTCATGATAGTCCAGTATGCTGTTTGAAAACACAATATTGTATGTCGTGTTTGGCAGCAGCGAATCCTTGAGCCTGATAACAAGGCTCTTTTCGCGGATTTGATAGTCGGGCTGTACCGTCAGCGGAGGCGAGATGAGGATATTCTCCGACGGCTTGTTCAGCGTGACGAACTCGTCGAACGTTATCTTTATGGATGAAGCATTGAAGTTCAGACACTTGTTAGCCGGATGCTCCTTTACCACTTTAGGCGGCTCTGTGTCCTTAGGGCCGCCTACCGGGGTAACCACCTTGGCGCAGGAACCCAGCAGGAAAAGCAAAGCGGCAAAAAGTTCAAGTCGTTTCAATCGATTTGTTTTTTTCGGGTGGCAAAGATAGCATAAAAAAAGACGGGTCAGTTGTTTTTGCTGTAGTAGGTCACATCGGTACGTTTAGTCCAGCCTTGTGACTGCCAGAACGCGTTGCCGACGGCATTGTCATTGAGGACCAGCAGGCCGTTTTTCTTGATGCCGGCAGCTTCAATTGCTTTATAGGCAGCGGCGAGCAGTTTCTTGCCGATGCCCTTGCCGCGCAGGTCCTGTCGCACGACGGTATGGTAAATGTAGGCGCGGCGGCCGTCGATGCCGCACAGCAGTACGCCCATGATTTCGCCCTCAACAAGGGCGACGAAATTGGACGTCGGGTTTTTCTGCAAAAAGCGCGTTATGCCCTCTTCAGAGTCGTCATAACTGCGCAAAGCCATGCCTTCGGTTGCCGTCCACAGGCGGTAAACCGGCCGGTAGTCTTCGGCTGTCATCAGGCGGATGACGGGGTCAATTGTCATTTCGGTCATATTATTCATTATTTTAAAGTTGCACAAATCAGGTATTTTGTCCGCTTTGACACCGGATGGAGGGCAAAAAAGCCGCTTCGCCATTTATTGTCTTCCCAACAGGCGGCAGGCTGCTGTTGCAGAAAGTCGTGCAGTTCTTTGGCAGACGGGAACCGTTTAAGCTCAAATGTCCCCGCGGCTGCCGGGTGAACGTACTTGCGGCATATCGTATGTGCCGCCAAGCCCATCGTCATACGCAGGTTTATTTCAACCATGGGATGAAGCCGGAAAACGTTCTCGTCGGCAAAGATGAACATATCCACCCCTAAAAAACCGCTGTAGTATGGTGCAATGCGTCTATTGATGAACGCTGTTGCCAGCCTGCGCACTTCGCAGAGCAAATCTATGCTAACATAATGGCAAATCGTTTGTTCCATCTGTTCATCACTGCAAAGTCTATTGCCGGCGTATCCATAGTGTCGGGTGTCAAAGAGCGAGTAGCCCAGAAAACGGCAGTTGGATTGGCGGCATTCAAACTCCATGGCAAAGTCCAGCGCCACGTCATAGAGCAGTTCTCCCATCAGAGAGCCCTGTCTGCGCAACACGCCGGCACATTGCCGCTGCAACGTGGGCGTGAAATCTCCGTGGGCATAGAGATGGCCTCGCCCGTTGCCGGAATAGGGCGACTTTAAAAGCACGTCTTTGTGTTGGCTGATGAAATGTCGAACCTGGTCAACCGAAGAGAGTTCTGCAGGCGTTTGAGGGAACAAAGCCCCGTCCGGACAGTTCTGTTTGAGGAAATCGAGGCCATCGGCAGCGGTGCGGCGGTGGGCAAGCGTGCGCCAGGTCGAAAGCGTCGCCGCATCAGGCAGCGTAATGCCGGGAACAGCCTCGCGGCACTGCTGCGCCAGCAAAGCGTTCCAGCCCCACGGACGCACCCCCTCCACGGCGGGCGGCGTGTCGGCAAACGTGCCGTCTGACACGACATAGAAGCGCGAACGCTGCCGGTACGGCAAAAATATGCAGCTGTCTTCCTCCACCAGATGCGACAGAAACAGGGCACAGTCGTCCGCGAACTGAACAGCCGAGGCCGGCGGCACAAAGTGAGCCCCGTTATTGGCTAACGCATAGTCGTGTTCCGGATTGAAAACATACAAATACATAAGGCGTTGTCGCTTTTTTTGCCGCAAGTTTGCCGTTTTTTGTTCGGACGGCAAAGATAAAACTTTCCCGAAAAGGTAAGCCGTCGGAATCGACAGCCGCAACCCCGCAAAACAATGCGCTGTCACGATTAAGATATTGTGCTATCTTTGCCGAATCGAGTAAAACTGCTACTTCATCTATCAAAAACAAAGCAACAAAACGTGAACCCATGTCGCTTTTCGAGCGTATTTTTGTAAAAGGCAAAAGAAATGACGCCAACAACAATGCCGAGGAAACAGTTGCGCAAGATATTGACTATATGGAAATTGAAAACAATTCCCATATCAGGAGCGATGCTGCAAGATGGGCCATCCTGGACACCGAGGTCGGCAATTCAGACCATAGAATTCACGACATCGGAGCGTTGCGCTATGACGGGGCCGTTTTTCACAAGAACGACCGCAATGCGCTGGAACAATTCCTCAACGACGGGCATGTCACCTATCTTTGCGGACACAACATCGTACACTTTGATGCAAAATACCTGCATCATAAGGTTACGGAAAAACGTCAATTAGTGGATACGCTCTACCTTTCTCCCCTGCTCTTTCCTAAACATCCCTATCACCGTTTGGTAAAGGACGACAAGATTATCAGCGAACAACTTAACAACCCTGTAAATGACTGCGAGAAAGCCCGCGATTTGCTCATGGACGAAATTGCCCAATGGAATCAGTTGTCTGAAAGAAAGCGCAACCTCTTTGCGGCGCTGTTTTGTGGTGAGCCAGAATTTGTGGGATTCTTGAGAATGGTAAATGCGCGAGGCGTTGTCCGCCAGGAGGAGCTCATCGGCTGGATCTGCACCGAATACAAAGGCCGGATATGTGCCAATGCCGACCTTGCCTCCATCGTCCGGAAGTGGCCTTGCGGACTGGCCTATGCCTTGGCGCTCATCGGAACCGGCGAAGGGCACTCGGTAACGCCCGGCTGGGTGCTGCATCATTACCCCGAAGTGGAACATGTCATCAAGGTTCTTTGCCATGACCGCTGTCGCGGAGGGTGCGGCTACTGTAGCCAGCAACTCGACATCCGCCACAACGTCAAGCAGTTTTTCGGCTTCAGCGAATTCCGCACTTACGATGGAGAACCGCTGCAGGAACAGGCAGCGCAAGCGGCCGTTGACGGCAAGTCGCTGCTGGCCATATTCCCCACAGGCGGCGGCAAGTCGCTCACATTCCAGTTGCCCGCCTTGATGGAGGGCAAGTCCGTACACGGCCTTACCGTGGTCGTCTCGCCCCTGCAGTCGCTCATGAAAGACCAAGTGGACAGCCTTGCCAACCGCGGCATCGCCGATGCCGAAACCATCAACGGCCTGCTCGACCCCATCAGCCGCAAGAAAGCCATAGAACGTGTGCAGAGCAGCGAAGTATCGCTCTTGTACATTGCTCCCGAAATGCTGCGGTCAAAGACCATCGAGCGCATCCTGACGGCTCGCCATGTGGTACGGTTCGTCATCGACGAGGCACACTGCTTTTCCGCCTGGGGGCAAGACTTCAGGGTCGATTACCTCTACATCGGCAAGTTCATCCGAGAATACCAGAAAAAGAAATTCGGGGAAAACACCTTTGACCCGATCCCGGTTTCCTGCTTTTCCGCCACCGCCAAACAAAAGGTGATACAGGACATCTGCAACTATTTCAAAAAAAGAACTCGGCATCACCTTGCAAATATTCGCCTCGTCCGCAACACGCACCAACCTGCGCTATTCCGTCATACATGTTGAATCTGACAACGACAAGTATTCGCGGCTGCGCGCTATCGTAGAAGAGAGCAATTGCCCGGCCATCATCTATGTATCTCGCACGAAACGTGCCGTGGAGCTTGCCGGGAAAATGACCCATGACGGCCTTCACGCACTGCCATACCACGGCAGAATGGAGGCTGACGAGAAAATCCGGAACCAGGAAGCATTCATGTCGGGTGAGGTGTCTGTCATGGTGGCCACCTCCGCCTTTGGCATGGGCGTTGACAAAAGCGATGTGGGGCTGGTGGTGCACTACGACATCTCCGACTCCTTGGAAAACTACATACAAGAGTCAGGACGTGCCGGAAGAGACCCTCACATCAATGCAAAATGCTTCGTGCTCTACAACGACAATGACCTGGACAAGCACTTCCAATTGCTCAGTCAAACCAAGCTGAGCATCAGCGAAATACAACAAGTCTGGAAAGCCATTAAAGATTTCACGAAATCACGGCAGCATGTCAACTGCTCTGCCTTGGAAATAGCGCGGCGAGCCGGTTGGGATGACTCCGTCCTTGACATTGAGACGCGTATACGCTCCGCCCTCTCTGCCCTGGAACAGAGCGGCTATATTGAACGGGGCAGCAACGTCCCGCACGTCTATGCTACGGGCATCACCGTCAAAAACATGGACGAGGCCCGGCAACGCATCACTAAATCGGCGCTCTTTTCGGAAGATGAGGCCGAGAAAGCGATCCGTGTCATCAAGTCATTGCTTTCGGAGAAACACATTGCCAAAGCCCAGGACAGCGAGGACGAATCGCGCGTGGACTATCTTGCCGACATCTTAGGGCTAAGCAAAAGGGAGGTGATCTCTGTCGTGGAACGTATGAGACAGGAAGGAATCCTTGCCGACACCCTTGACATCACAGCCTTTCTGCAAGACATCAGCAACACCAAGAAAAAACCGCTGCAAATCTTTGAACATTTTGCAAAACTTGAAAGATACATCCTCGAGCATATCTCCGACAACGCGTCGCCTGTTTCATACAAACAACTCAACGACAATGCCATACGCACTGGCATTGAAAAGGCGACAGAAAAAAGCATCCGAACCCTGCTCTACTTCTTGGTTATAAGCGGATACCTGACAAAGAAAGACATTGACGCCAACAACGGCATCATCACAAAGAACCTTGACCCTAAGCGTATGATTGCAAGATTTGAAAAAAGGATAGATGCCTGCCGCTTTATCATTGAGCGTCTATACACCCTTGCGGAGCAAAGAGAAAAACGACAGCCGAAAGACAATGCCGTCCAGTTCTCGGTGATTGAACTTCTGAAAGAGATGAAAGCCAGCGGGCAAACGCAATCCTTATATTTTGAAAATCTGCAACTTGAAGATGTGGAGGAGGCATTGCTCTATCTGGCCAAAATAAAGCGCTCAAACTCGAGGGAGGGTTTCTGGTGCTTTACAACGCCATGCACATCCGCCGCCTCAAGGAGCCGAAGCTGCGCTACAAGCTTGACGACTACCGCATGCTCGACGAGTTCTACAAGCAGAAGATACAGCAGATTCATATTGTGGGCGAATATGCGAACCTGATGGTAGAAAACTACGACAAAGCCCTGCAATATGTACACGACTATTTCCAGATAGACTACCGCAGTTTTGTGAAAAAATACTTCAAGGGCGAGCGTGAAGCGGAAATACAGCGCACCATCACCCCGGCAAGGTACAAGAAACTCTTCGGCGAGCTGTCGGACCGGCAAAAAGAAATCATCAACGACAAAGACTCGCGCTGCATTGTGGTGGCTGCAGACCCCGGCAGCGGAAAGACCCGCGTGCTGGTTCACAAACTGGCCTCATTGCTGCTGCTGGAAGACGTGAAGCACGACCAGCTGTTAATGCTCACATTCTCAAGAGCCTCCGCCACAAACTTCAAGAAACGCCTGATTGAACTGATAGGACCTGCCGCCTTTTATGTAGACATCAAGACTTTCCATTCCTACTGTTTTGACCTCTTGGGCAGGATCGGTAATCTGGAGGAGACGGACGATGTTGAAATAAAGGCGACCGCAATGATAAACGCCGGCGAGGTGGAGCCTAACCGCATCAGAAAAACCGTGCTGGTAATTGATGAGGCGCAGGATATGAGCAAGGACGAGTTCGCACTGGTAACGGCGCTGCTGGACGCCAACGAGGATATGAGGGTCATCGCTGTAGGCGATGACGACCAGAACATCTTTGAATTTCGCGGCGCAGACTCCCAATATATGTTCAGTCTAAGCAAAAGAGCGGGCGGGCGGCTGATAGAGATGACAGAAAACTTCCGCAGCGCCCGTCATATCGTAGATGCCGCAAACGCTTTTGCCCAAGGCATCCGCCAGCGCATCAAGAGCGCCCCAATCGTCTCTGTGAGCAAAGATGCGGGATTTGTGAAACGAAGAAGCCGTCATCCTACTTGCGCTGCTCCGCCATCGTGGCCTTCCGGCCAAACTGATACAGTCTGTTGAGCGTTTCCGATTTTGGAATCTGGCAGAAACCAAGTATTTCATCAAGACCATCAATGCCGGAGTGTCAAAACTCAATGCCCCGGTCATCCCTGAAGAACTCTGGCTGGATGCCAAACAGAAGACTTTTGCCCTATACGACAACAGCATGGCGCTGCCCTATCTGCAACAGGCTCTTTGCACCTTTGAGCAAACCAACCGAACCAAATACTTCAGCGACCTGTGCGAGTTCATCTTTGAATCGTCAATAGAGGATTTCTGCCACATCTCAAAAGCGGACATAGCAGTAAGCACCATCCACAAAGCCAAAGGACGGGAGTTTGACAACGTCTACATGCTCATCAGTGAGCCAAAGCAGGTGACAGATGTAGAGATGCGCCGTTATTATGTGGCAATGACGCGTGCCAAGCGCACGCTCTCCATTCACACCACCTGCCACAACAGCGGCAACCGTCTCACCGGCAATGTGTTCTCTAAGATGACCTCAACTTGCCGTTCAATTGACGCATTCTCCACCGACGAAACGGGCTATGATCTGCCGGATGAGATTATACTCCAGATGTCACACAAGGACATTTGGCTTCATTACTCGAAAGACTACAAACGAGAAATCCTGTCGCTGAGAAGCGGCGACCGGCTTCAATTCCGCAGAGACGGGTTCTGCATACCGAAGACGGGGCAACAGATCGTCAAGCTGTCGCATAAGATGAAAGACGAGCTGGCGGAATGGGAAGAGCGAGGCTATCAGGTGACTGGTGTCTCCGTCATGTTTATTGTGGCGTGGAAGCCCAAAGACGCCCCGGAGGGCGAGTCGGAAATGGCTGTGGTGCTGGCGGAACTGCAGCTGCACCGTACGGCGAAAATTATTAGACCTCCATTGCCCGGAAAACGATAATAATGCTACTTTTGCGCCCGAAAAATGACAATTAACAATCAACACATAATTTAATTAAAGCAACAGTAAAGAAATGAAAAAGGCTTTTTTACCGTTATTCGTCTTGCTGGCCATCGTCGCCGGCATGTCTGCACAGACTGTCGTCCTTGAAGAGGACTTCTCGCTGGTTACAGACAGCAACTCCTACTCTATTGCAACCAGAATCGACTCATTCACGCACGTTCCGGGATGGACTGCCGACTGGGTTTATCCCTGCACCGGGAAAGTAAAAGTTGGCAAGACGTCCGCAGCAGGCTTCATCCAGACCCCGGAGCTTGACCTTTCCGCGAACGGCGGCCAGTTTGTCATCAGTTTTGACGCAGAAGCGTGGTACAACGACAGCCGGACGCTCAATGTCTATGTGGACAACACCCTCTACACTGCAACCGACATGGACAACGACGGCTCATACGGCAGTTACAAACACTATGAAATACAGGCCACGGGCGGCACAACGGCTTCCACCATCAAGTTCATGAGTTCCGTCGCCAGCAAAGGCCGCTTCTTCATCGACAACATCCGGATTGTTTCGCAGGTAGACACCACACCCCCGGCCATCAGCTCCGTGAATGCCGGAGAGAGCGCCGTTGAGGTCACCTTCAGCAAGGCATTGGATGCCGTAACGGCCCAGACGGCAAGCAACTACACACTTGACAACGGCATCGCCGTAACGTCCGCCACCCTGAGCGGCGGCGCCGGCAATACCGTCGTGCTGAACGTGCAGCCTGACCTCACCGAAGGCACGACCTATACCCTCATCGTCAGCGGAGTCGCCGACATCAACAACCGCACGATGACCCCCGACACCCTTACGTTCACCTACGGCGTGCAAGACCAGTATATCGTACACTCCATCGCCGAGCTGCGCTCCAAGCTCGACTACAGCGACAACAGCGCGCGCGTGGCCGACGATGTTGTCTATAAGCTCAGCAACAACGTTGTCGTCACCGCCGTGGCCGCCTACAACAACCAGAAAGTCATCCAAGACTCCACCGGAGCCATCCTTATTTACGACAACAGCGGCATCTTCGGCGACCTTTCCGTAGGCGACCAGGTATCTGCCATTTACGGCACGCTCACCAACTATTACGGATTCCTGGAGTTCATCCCCACCGAGCCCCACAATGAGGTTACCGCCATCTTCCAGGACGTTGCACCGCTTGAGGTCACCCTGTCGCAGTTGGCAGACAACAGCTTCATGCACAACCATCAGGCCGAGCTCATCAAGCTCAACGGCGTGCAGTTCGTCAGCACCGGCGCCTTTGCCACGCTGAACCGCTATGTGGTCAGCCAGAACAGCGTCAGCGACACCGCCGTATTCCCCTACTTCCAGGACGTTGACTACATCGGCTCTGACATCCCGGCCACCCAAGTAGCCTTGACGGGCTTCAACTTTGCCACCAGCAAGATCGGCAACGTTTATCCGGCATTCCGTTACTACCTTGTGCCGCGTTCTGCTGCCGACATGGCCGCCACGGGCATTGAAGAGCGCCTTGCCGAAGACGCCCTCGTACTCTACCCCAACCCGGTGCGGGAGACGTTGCACGTAACGTTGGGCAGCAAGGTCTCTGCCGTGAACACCCTGGCCGTGTATGACCTGAGCGGGCGCATGGTGCAGTCGCAGGCCGTAACTGCCGACGGCGGCGCCGTAACCGTCAACTGTTCCGCCCTTGCCCCGGGCACCTACTTCATCCGTCTTTCCGACGGCAAACGAGCCTTTGTAGGTCGCTTTGTCAAATAGCGTCCCCGAGACGCGAACCCAACGCGCGGGGTGACGGCCACTTCTTTCAGGCCGTCACCCCGAGCTGCTTTGACAGGAGATGAAAGGGGAAAAAGAGGGAAACGGGATTGCTGCTACACCAGTTCCACGCGCCAGCCCAAACCGAGCGCATCTGAAATCCTTTCAAGTTGCCTTTTCTTCGCCACATTTCCGCCGCAGGTCTGGAGCAGCCAGCCGTCATTCAGTTCTCTTTGACGATCTGCGTATTTTCCTTCCTTATGCCAGTTTTTTTGCACCAAATACTCGCCAAAAATTGGAATATAGAGGGCAGCCACTCTTTCGGGCCCCGCAAGGTTTATTGCCTTTATCATAGTTTGAGTTGCATTTTTCTCCTGTATATACTCATGGTCATTGACCCATATGTGGAGAACGCCCGCCGACCGGTTTGATTCACGCCAGCATTCATACTTGGGCATTGGGGAGAAAGCGGTGGTGATTTCATCAGGGGAATCGGCATTGTAAATATTTTTAATATATGTTATTTCAAGGATTTCTTTTAAAGCCTCTCTGCTCTCATCATCTTGCAAATACTCAAAAAGAGCATCATCAAGGTATGCGAATTTTATCACATGTCGCATCTGATTAATTGAAGGATGACCGCCGAACTTTAAAAGTCCTTGTAAAAGTTCTTCATTATCATTTGGCTCGAAATGCCAGAACGGTTCGGTTTTGAGATACCAGAACGGCATCCAAACATTAGGTTGTTTAACATCCCAAAAATAGTTGGACCAGTTTAAGGCAAAAGCCGAAGCTATTTTCTGGCCGAGTTCAATTCTGTTCTCTGCAATTTCATCATTTTCAATAAGTTTAATTATGCTAATAAGAAGAATGGCTTTATGTGGCAATCTCTTTCCTTTTGCGTTGCCAACAGAGAGATTTGAAAAATCCCTTTTATAATCCTCTAAATCCTTGTTTCCAACAACATGTTCTTCCTGAACAATGGTGCTGCCGCGCTCTTCCAAATCAATGTCGCCTATTCTCTCCTTAACAGCAAACTCAAGAATGGGACTTAAAGGAAGATTATATTTCTTTATCAGTGTGATTATGAGTTCTAATTCTTCTCTTTGGTTCATAGTTTTAATTTAAAATTTCGAGATTTTTAAATATAAGGTCTTTGTTTTTTCTGTATTCAAGTCATCGGGTTTACTCAATCGCATTCAATCCTTTAATTCTGTATTTTGGGATTGGTTTGGAGAATGATGACTCAGCATCTATATTGCTACATTGCTGACGAACAATATCCCTGCGTCTTATCGCAGGTTGCAGACAAAGCATATTAAATTCGTTCAAGTCTACCTGTTCTACAGTCGTCACATGTGGAAACAACAATTTCAAATAAGCGGTGGCCACACGCTTAACCGCCTTCGTATGTCGCATATCCGCCCCATTGGGTACTTCTATCAGGTCGTCCACTATATGTGAGTATACCGACTCGGTGCGCATTTGATGCAGAACTTCAGAGAAGAACTCCACATTAAGAGTCCAGTCGTGCAGAGCCATATCCACATTGACACGCGGCAAAAGCCAGCCTTCAATCATCCCATGGAAACGGTCCAGCAATGCCGAATCCTTGAACACTTCCGGCAACGAGTCAAAATACCTGTAGTTTAACGGCTCATTATTCTCCGACAGAAGTATATTACCAAGTAGCATCAAACCACATTCGGACATAAACTCATAGTTGTCTATCGTAGCGCGTCCGTATTCAAGATAATTCTTCAGGAAAGACTGCATTTCGGAGTTATCGGAGAAGGTAATGGTCTGTATTTCATCAAAGGCTACCATGTCATAAAAGCGCATGATGCCCGGTGCTTTAGTTGATTTGTCATACACAAGTTTGGAACGAGAGACCTTGCCGCCACTAACCAGCCATACAAATTTTGACAGATTTCCAAAGACATAGCTCTTGCCAGTCCCTTTGGGAGCGAGTTCTATAAGATTTAAGCGTGGCTCGATAAACGGAAGCAAACGAGTCAGAAATTCCATTTTTTGAGTCATGCACGCAAAGGCGCTTGGAGTATACTCCATTGCGGAGATGAGTACGTCTATCCATTCTTCCAGCGTGAATTGCTCACGGCAATTACGGATATAATTGATGTCTAATTTCTGCATCGGACGGAATGGCCTGAATTTCACCATTTCCACATGTCCCCTTCCGTGTTCAACTGGCGCAATATAGACAATCTTCATGATACCCCATTTCTCGCCATCAATCAAATCGTCGGGATATTCATCAATAAGATAGTCCGGTATCAATGTATCAGAGGCTTTAATCCCCATATCCGGAATCTGGAAACTTGTCTTGTTCTGCGCAAGGCTTGTCGAGACGACAAAGCGTGTTAACAGCGTGAGAGTTTCCCCGCGGCGAAGCCGGGCAAGAATTGCGCTATTATCCTTCGGTATATGTGCATCAAGGAATTTCGACAAAGCTTCACGCTTAAATGAACCGTCTGCCGCTATATGGGTGGAAATCAAATAATCCTTCACGAAAGACGGCAGGTTCCGCCCATTGAAAACCTCGTAATTTTCCGGATTTTTGTAAACTGCGGCACTTCCGAACACTTGCTTTATCTTATTTCCTATTATACTCATAATGACTACAAATCAAACATATCGTCAATGTCCGTGTCTCCGACAAGGCCAACAATCTTTATTTTCAGCTCAGTACCGCCCTCTCCTTCCGGCTTTATATCAACGGCATGTGTACCTTCCGTGATATTCTGCAAGATAGTTGTCCATTGAGTGCCGACTCTATCCATGTTGTAGGTTTTCCCTTCGCAAGTAAGGGTAACACTACTTGGCTGTGGAATGACCGTAACATTTACGACTGGATTGGACAGCATTATGTCTTCGTCCGAGACTTTAATTTGATACTTGACGCTATTAGCAACGTCTTTATTGGACAAAAGGATGAAAGGAACTAAAACCTCTTCGGGTGTACAACCACCATGAACTTGATGAGTCGGGACTTTTGATAGAGAGGAATGAGTCAGGGCAACCTTGTATTTTTGTCCGTCCTCCTCATTCTCGTGTACTAAATAGTCCGAATCCGACAGCGCGTCATTAGTCGTTTTGATATATCGGCCTTCATGCTCAAACTTTCCATCATATTTCTTAGACGGAGCTTTACGAGACAGGCAACTCAACCCATGGTCTGAAACAATTGCGACAGTACACTTGTGGTTTTTGCAAGCAGAAACTATATCTTGGATTATAACCTTTATGACTTTCAACTCTTCTATTAGGGTGTCGAAATGCTTATAGCCATGTGAGTCGTGTCCCAATTCATCCAAAGCACCATATTTCTTTACAGCCTCACCCTCAAACCGGTTGTGATGCGTCGACGAAGGGAGACGGGAACGGGTTATTTGCGACCGCACCACTTTCATGTCCGCATTCTCCTGTTCTATAAGAAACAGCACGTACGATAAGAACTCAGCGCCAAGCCCGTCTATCCAAAATATCTTGTCTGGCTTAAAGGCCACGTTCGAACTCATCTCAGCAAGGACGCCATGAGTCTCTTCAAACCCATAATACCATTTGTAGAAGTTTGCGGCTGAATTGTTCTTCTCCTTTATGAAACAGGCAATGTCATCAGAATATTTGTCTTCCAACTTCGACTTTTTGTATGCTTTAATGTAATCAATCGCCCATTGGTTCTCAACCTTGAAATGAGAAGGTTTCCCGGTTGACATATAAGCCGCATAGTCCGGATAAAATCTACGGACAGCTTCTATCAACTTTTGATTGTTCGGGTGGTGAACAGACCAACCCATGAGAAGTTTCTTTTCGAAGTCGAACACACCGGTACACAGTGCTATCGCAGAATTTAAATCGCCTCCTATCTGGAAGATTTCACGTATCCGATCAAATAGCCAGTTCTGTTCTTCATTAGTAACCTTCCGTTCAAAGACAAATTGATTGTCAACGATTATCTCACGACGCTCTGCCGCATACTCCGGGAATCTGTCAACAGGAATGTCATTATAAAGAACACGTGTGGCAATCATGTTGGTCAGTAGGTCTTCATCGGACAAAGAAGACATTGTCTCAAAACACATGCGGATATAAGGATACTGCTCCGCGAAACTTGTGTGCAGAACATAGTTTTTAAGCAGCCATCTCTCATATGTGGATGTCGTGGGTTCTGCCCACTCGCTGATTATGTCAGATGCTGCGAACTTCACCTTATTAAACGAAGTGCGGACAAAAGTCTCAAATGAAAAACTATCGAGTTTTCCCTTGTCTATATGCAGCAGAAGCTGCTCCCAAAAATCTTTCTCGTTTTCATCATAATCAAAAGGGAAACTCAGTTCAAGAAACCTTGTCATGAACTCATAGGCATTTGCTATCCTTGTGAAATTAAAGATATTATCTGGTTTGGAATATTTGTATTTCGCTGAGATTGGCATTGAAGTACAAACGATTCTTTCTTGCGGAGCCTGCTTCTTCCAAAACATAAGCCAGTCACGAAGAGAATCAAGCTGACATTGTACAGAACCGTTGGGCAACACAAAATCCTTGTATTTGGCAAAGAAGACTTCCACTGACTGCACGTCAGCATCATATCTCCAGACTGGTGCGCTCTCCTGTATTCGGGCGAAATGATTCAGGAAGTCGGTAAAACGGTTCTGCAACCCTATTAAAGGCACATAAATACGTTTATTAGGATTTTGTATGTCCTCCAAAAGCATTATCTCATTGAAAAAGCCCCTGAAGTCATCATCATTATAGAAGCGCACAACCTCAGAGAAAGGTGTTACAAAAGTAGATTTCACGCACGCTCTAATTGCGTCCTTCAACACGTCTTTTGTAATCCACATGTCATCTTCGCCTTCTTCCAGCAAGGTTTCCAAGTCAAGTGTATCAACTCCAATATTTGCCATAAACTTGGCAAGTTCTTTAAATTCATTGAAATTATTGAGCATAATAAAGCGGACAGCGTAGCGTTGCGCCAGCATGTCACGCGTATCCCTGTCTCTTATAATTTCTTGAGCCAGGTCACTGAACGAACTGAATATCTTTACTTTTTCTGACGTATCCATGCGCTATAACTTCAACTTCCCAGATATTTTATGATGAATGAAGACACTTCCGGACGGCTTTCTATCATGTCAAGGACAACTTTTTGCCACATCATGCTTGGCATAGTCTGCTCTTTGACAAGATTCTTCGCCTTTCGAACCACTGCTTCGGATATTGTTGCCGAACCGCCTCCGGAAACTGTATGTGAACCGCCTTGCTGTCCGTCATAAGTATTTCTGCCTTGTTGCCCACCAGGCATGTCGCCATCATTACCATTACGGGAGTTGTCGTTTCCAGACAGTTCTTTAATCTTGGAAATGTAGAACGACATTACACAGGATTTCACGTCTTCTTCGCGGCGGTAAGCGATTTCAGACTGCAAATGAGACAATTCTTCCTCCAGTTCACCCCACCATTCCGGTTTCAGTTCCACGTCTTTAATCTCTCCGATAAAGGTGACAAAACCATCCCGATAGTTGTCTGCCTTCGTCAACAGCTTGTAGAGGTCTATCTGGTCATTATTGATTTCATGAAGGAGTTCTTTTATCTTGGACAATTGATAGCTGTCTTGGTTGAAGAGATTTATGAGGTCACTGATTGCCTTCTTGCAATTTGGTTTGGATTTTATCTCTTCGCAATAAAGCAACGACCAAAGCGGATATTTGGCAACTTGTTTACAGAATTCAGTGATGCTCCATCTGGCGTTTGTGAGACTCTTTAGGTCTGACAAATTGACCCCCTTAACCATACCCAGATTAAATATCTCTCCAAGTTTGTTGGTAAGGTTACGTTCCTCAACGGAGCCGAAACGCAGAAACAATTTGTTACTTGCTTCGCTGCTGCCATTGTCCCACATCTTCAGAAGAACTTCAATCATGTCATTTAACTTCTCGTCACCTACAGGTTGAGATGTACTCGGATTGAACAGGTCATCTTTATGCTTGCGGAGAGCAAAAGCCAAAGCCACGTAATTGGCATGATTCGGGAACATTCCGTAAGGCGGTCTCATCAAAGGAGCAAGAACTTCACTCAAGGAGAATCTGTCTGTGTATTTTTTCTTTGCGCGTTCTATCAGTTCATCCACTTTTTGACAAATGGCATTCAGCCAAGATCCGCCCTGCACAGCACTCTCCGTCAGTTCACAAGTATCCGTGACAAGGTTGTTCTCTCCGTCCATGAATATCAATCTGGCCGGTATATCTGAGCCGCCAAACTTCAGCATTTCATCTCGTGTGCGCTTTTGAAGCATCTGGAGAGACAGCTTTTTATAGTTCTTGTTGGCAAAAAACGTCAAAGACTCCTTATGGAGAGGCTTTACACTTTCCATTCCTTGTGGGAACAGCTGTACGCTGTATCGCCTGTTGACAACATTATAAACATTCCCGAAGATGCCTTCAGAGGAGAGTTCTCCCTTGTAATACAGGTTATATGTACCGCCATTCATGCGGTTCTTCCACTTTGCGACATATTCATTTGCAGCGCGTTCCAATTGGCTTGCCTCGTCATTATTAAAATGTGAACGACCGACATTCGCCTGTGCCACAGCATCTACGAAATGACTCTTCGCACTTACCGTGAAGACCTCCGACGGCACAATAAACAAAGTGTCCTGAAACTCTTCCGAGAATTCTCTCACTCTGTTTTCCATCATGTCACGAGCCTCATCAGTCACAGAAAAGAACAATGCCACATGCAGGAAGTTGGGTTTCTCCGACGTGTACTTTTTCAGTTTACTGCGAAGTAACGCCTCCGACTCCTCACATGAATAAAACTGCGGCTCACATTTACGCATAAGCGTTTCACCTACAAGGAATATCTTTTCGATGCCTTTCTTTGACGTATCATTATATTTTAAGAAGCTTACGGCATCCTTGAAATTTACCTCAACCTGCATTTTCTCCTTGGACAACTCAACGGTGTTGTATGTTGACACCGAAATCTTGAATTCACCCAGTATGTCACGAGCCACGATACGGTTTTCATCCAACCAGTCAAGTATTCCATGTATCTTGTCCTCACATCTGTCAGACGAGAATATGTACTTCAGATTTTTATCATTTGGCGCATACTTTTCGGGGGTCTCCTTAAATTTCATTCCTAAGGCATTCAACAAGAGGATTACTTTGAAAACCCTCAGGTAGTCATCTCCCATTTGGTTGACCCTGGCCTTGTTGGAGTTGTACACGTTGATGAATGCAGCGCATAAGGGGTCATTCACAAACTCAGAATAGAAGAAATCCCATAGCCAGTCTGCTGTGAGCATCATCTTCAAATCATAGTTTGTAGAATCATTTATGAAGCAAGCAAAGCCGTTCTTCTCATCGTTCATGAATTTGAGTACAGATCGGTTTGCCGACCCCATGATGTTGGACATCTTTGAACACAAAAAAGCGGTGTAAGGGTGTAGAGGGAAGAGATTTTTTATGTGCTTTTTTTCCTCAGGAGAGTTGCTTTCGCAAAGATAGTCAAACACATCCGGGTCTATGTGAAATCTAAGTTTCCAAGTTGCGACATCAAATCCACATTGGTCCTTTATACTGAACGTGTGGCGCAATATGAGATAAGTGGAGATTTCATCCATCTTATAATCCACGCTGTCGTAGCGGTCGCTCATCTTGGTAATGTCCTTGCCCTTCGCATCCACGCTGGTACGTTCTGTACGGTGTGAAATCAAGTACAGAAACACATTGCTCTTCTGAGACTTTTCCGCAATGTTCTGCAGTACATTGATACGGTCGCTTTGCAGCGTGTCCATCACGCTGGTAAACTCGTCCCAAAAGATTATCAGACCATCCGCGATGCCTTCTTCCGCTATTTTCTTCTGCACGTCCACCAGCCAGTCGCTGATGTTGTCGCTTGTCAAATAAGTCTTGTCAGCGGCAAGTGCCTCTTCCAAATGCAAGAACACGTCTATGTCGTTGGCATTCAGCTTTGCCACCAACTTTTCATAGTTGCCCACCTCAGATGCCAACTCATCATTGTTCTCCAACAACTCAGGAATTCTTGACTGATGGTTTTCCACCCATTTAAGAGCCTCGGTAAAGTCTGACTCAACCACCATCTCGTATCCTGCTTTGGCAAGAGCCTTTTTTGTTTCCCTTTGAAGAGACAGGCGGAACCGGGATATGTTGTATGCGCCTTCAACTCCTTTCAGAACCACAGGGAAATAGCGTTTATCCTTGCGTATAGCCTTCACTCGTTCCCTAAGGGAATCGTTCGGAATATTTCTCAAATATTCCTCAATGTCGCCGTAAGGGTCGCAGAGTATATGGCGAACCACGCTGCTTGCGTGACTCTTTCCCGTTCCGAAAGTGCCACGAACCCACATGGAGCGACGCTTGCTTATATCCGACGATGTTATTGCATTTATGCTACGTGAAAGCAAATCGCAAAACTGATTGGTAGGGATGAAAGTCTGCCACAAGTCAGGTGTTTCATCCGTCATGTCATATACTGGAAGGAAATCCCGTATATTGATGAAGTCTGCATATCTCGTTGCCATAGTCTTTATTTTTTATTTGAGCATAAGTTTCAAAATGTCCTTTGAAGTAAGGTCTTCCCGGAGTATGATATTGTCAAGCCCCATGTTCAGTTCAGCCCTCAACACATGATTGCTCTCTTCCTGCAAACTCAGCAACAACTTCTCCAATGTCTCTCTGCTGATGCCGAACTGACGATAAATCCCCTCCGTCTGATTTTCATCATAGAATTCAGAAACAGAAAGCATGTACCGCTTCTGGCGTTCTGCATAACGATAAAGGGAGTATGCCACAGCAACAAGCGAAATTTCGTTGTGGGGGAGACGAGTCAATATTACTTTACCAGCCTCTTTTGATACAACTCCGACATGAACGTCTGCTCCCAACGGACTTTCCTTAAATGTATTCATTAACGAATTCATCGGATTACGCAACGTTCTATCTTTAAGGTCTGGATAACTGCTCTGAAGAATAACATCCATCTCTTCTCTGGAATACTTAACATTAAAATCTATTGCACTTTGATACCAGTTACATATTTCAGAGTTTTCGCAAAGACCAATAAAAATAACTTCCCATACAATTGTCGGATTATGCAAATATGCATTTGCTAATAACGCTCCGATTTCTGTTATTTCTTTTCCATTAGGATTCAATATACAAGATTCTCTCAACCAATTAATAAAAGGAGGAATTTGATACCTTGGATTTAACCCATGGTCATTATTATCAAAAAAAGTAGCATAGCAGCCAAAATACTTTTCTAACCAATTACGGCGTAATCCCATACCATCGTTATAACGATTTATGCCCGATTTAGTTCCTTGTGCCATATTTTTAAGTTGATTTGTCATTATACTTGTGTCAGATGTACTTATAGAACTTGCCACATGACAGCCCTTCCCATCAAAATCTATGCATCTCATGCAATGTACGCATTTGTTTTTATCTATCGATGCAACTGGAACTACCGACAATGCACCTGTCGGACATTCCACCTCACATACTTCGCAATGTATACAATAGGTCGCTTTATATACAACCTTTTTTAGATGACTTATGAACACGACATCTTTGTGGTCTATACCGCAAACAGAAAAGACCTGTGTGTTGCCATTGTCCTCTAGAACACATTTGTATATTTGATTCCTATTCTTGAGATTTATAGTAATTCTATTACCATCTCTTTCGTAAGAATAATTTCCCAAAACTATAAGCCATGTCAGTAAGTTCTCTTTTGGATTAGACATTACAGCTCTAAATTCAGGAGAAAGACTCATGAAATTCACATTTGAATTATTCTGAAGATACCTACCACCAGCACGCATTTTCCAACGTCCAGTCTTTATATAGTTATCAATACCTGAAATTTTCGCCGATTCCAACCCCTCTCTTATCTTAGAGACAAATGGTTTTAATGTTTGAGGATACAATTGTCCACATAAATCCTCACTCCATGATGAAGAATATGGACATATCACACATCCAACCCTTGACAGTCCTTTTCTATAGGCTTCATTTACGTAAAGCCTATTCAGCAAAATGTACAGATATATTTCCGTTGCGTTCCAATCCAAAATAGGACTAACATTAATAATGTTATTATGCTTCACATTTTTACCTATTCTTGATCGAGATGACCGGCTTGCACTTTCTTCTGCTCTTACCCCATCAAACAGCACTGCGTTAGGTTGCTTTCCTTTGCCAACAACATCTTTTAGCAAACGGCTAAGAGGAGCAGATTTCATTACGCTACAACACCAACGGTGTATTCTGCTCGGTGTTCCAATTTCATCCCAATAATGCAGTATCGGTCGGTGGTTTTGAGCCACATAGAAACGCATATTAGGGTATTTCTCCTTATAAAAGTTTTTTATTTCGTCATAAAGCTTTAAAGACGGAGGTAGTTCGTAACCTGTATTTGAGTAAACGACCACAAAATCTTCTGTTGGAACCACCCTTGAAACCAAATCCAATACGACTTGTGAATCTTTTCCACCGGAAAATGAAGCGACAAACAGTTCTATATCCTTCTTGAGTATCGGTGCTTTCCCCAATTCTTCCGCCTTGCTCAGTGGCATTACATCAAAGCTGTCACAGTCCTCCTTCACGACAACATGTTCCTGCTTAGTTTTCTTTTCCAAAGAGTTTGCCAACCGTTGAAAATCAAGTTCTGGATTCTTCTGAGACACCTCCCGAATATTCTTGTATCTACGATAGGTCTGATTTATGAAGTCCATCGCCTCATGCTCAATGATGAACATGGTATCCTCATTGCGCTCACGGAGTTTCTCCATATCCACAGGAGCCAAGGTCAAAGACTCAAAACCGGTTTGTTGGACAACCGTAGGGGCATCGAATATATTGCCACCTTTCACCTCCAACACAAACTGTCCCCTGTAGAAGTAGCGTCGGTCACATGCCCAAAGCAAAGGCTCATCCACATGAGGGTATATCCATCCCATTTTATTGAGGCCAAGCAAATCAAGCTCTTCCCAGAAAACAGGACGAGGAGAAACATTCAGAGCTTCTCCTGCTGCCGACATGGTAAGACGAACACCGTTATTCTCTGCATCCCACACCACTTTAAACATAATATGAGTTTTTATTCAATTCTTTCACATTCAACAAAAGAATTGAGACAATTGTTAAAAGAAAACGTATGAAAAAAGAAAATATAATAACAATCGAACAAGCAGCAAAGTTGCTTGATTCATTGCATAGATTGATATTGTGTCTTTGGCTTATTGTACCCCTTGTACAATAAAAAGCAATTGATTTACAGGGGTTTCCACCCCCCCCCGCTCAACACCTATGGCATCTAACGCTTCCCAGAACACAGGACGTGGAGAAGTACCGGACGTACCCTCCACTATGCGCAAGTGCAACAGCACTCCGCCCGTCTCTTTGTCCCAGGTTATTTTATACAATTTCTGCCCTCCATTGTATTATTAACGTTTTTTACCTTTCTCACCCACCCTGCCTGTCCTGCGGGCAGGGCAAGCATTACAAGTTCCTAAGAAAACGATGGCGCAAAAATAATGTTTTTTTGTTAAACTGCCGTTCTTGCCGGAATTATTCGGGGGAGGGGGGTGAAATATTATGTAACAACGTATTACATAGTAATTTATTTTCAGCCGCATCACCGGTTCTTGACGGAATACGTTGTAAAAAAGGTTTGTCTGGGTGATTTGGCTGCGTCATGCGCAAATGCAGCAGGAAAAGTCAGGCGCGCACTCGACAAAAAAACACTTTTTTTGTACTTTTGCCGCCTAAAAAAAGGTGTATGAACAGGCGTAAAATCTTGGTAATCTATACTGGCGGCACCATCGGAATGATGATGGATGCCGAAAGCAAGGCACTTCAGCCGGTAGAATTCGAGAACATCTATCAGCAGCTGCCTATGCTCCGGCTTGTGGAAGCCGACCTCACATTCCACGACATGCTGCCCCTCATCGACTCTTCGGACACGGACTCGTCGTTCTGGATTCGGCTGGCGAAGATGATCCATGATTCATACAGCCTTTTCGACGGCTTTGTCATCCTGCACGGCACCGACACGATGGCATACACGGCTTCAGCGCTCAGTTTCCTGCTTGAGAATCTGGACAAGCCGGTCATCCTGACAGGTTCGCAGCTTCCTTTGGGGGTCATCCGCACCGACGGCCGCCGAAACATCATCAATGCCATCGACATCGCCGCATGCTACCGCAACGACAAGCCGGTCATCCGGGAGGTGTGCATCTATTTCCAGAACAGCCTTTACCGCGGCAACAGAACCTTCAAGGACAATGCCTCGAAATTCAATGCTTTCACCTCTCCGAACTATCCGAAACTTGCCGATGTGAACACAAACGTGGATTTCCACTTCTCCAATATCCGGCATGCGGAAAATGCCGGTGTCCTGACCTTGCACGACAAGATGGACGACAACATTGCGCTGGTGAAACTCTATCCCGGCATTCGGAATGACTATCTGAAAGTGCTGTTCCGGACGCCCGGGCTGCGTGCAGTAGTTCTGGAAACCTATGGTGTGGGCAACGCCCCGACGGACGCCGGTTTCATCGACATTCTGCAAGAGGCCGTAGTGCGCGGAGTCTTCATCGTGAACATAACACAGTGCAAAGGCGGCGGCGGAGTCGAGATGGGACGCTATCTTACCGGGAAACACCTCGCGGACATCGGCGTAATCAGCGGCCACGACATGACAACGGAGGCCGCGGTCACCAAACTGATGTACCTGCTGGGGCACGACTTGAGCCGGGAAGAGATGAAAAGACTCGTCGAGCAGCCGCTCCGCGGAGAACTGACCTGCGAATAGCCGCCGCCTTCCCACTCATTTCCCCCAATTGTCGCGGTCGAGGCTTCTGAAATTGATGGCTTCGCTGAGGTGGCCTGTACTGATGCTGTCGCTTCCGTCAAGGTCGGCGATGGTTCTTGCAACCTTGAGGATGCGGTCGTATGCACGGGCGGAGAGCCCCAGCCGGTCCATTGCCTGCTTGAGGATCGATTGTCCGGTCTCGCCGATGACGCAATGCTGCCGCACCATCTTGCTGCTCATCTGGGCATTGCAAAAGACATTGGCGTGCTTTTCAAAACGTGTTTTCTGCATTTGCCTTGCGGCGACCACACGACGGCGGATGTCGGCGCTGTTTTCCACAGGTTTGTCGGCCGCCAACTCCTCGTGGCTGACGGGGGTCACTTCCACATGCAGATCTATGCGGTCCATCAACGGCCCTGACACACGTCCGAGATACCCTTGGATTTCTCCGGGGCGGCAGGTGCAGGCAATGGAGGGATGGTTGTAGTTTCCGCACGGGCAGGGGTTCATGGCCGCAATGAACATGAACGAAGCCGGAAAGTCGACAGAATACTGCGACCGCGAGATCGTCACGAAGCGGTCTTCCAAAGGCTGTCGGAGCACCTCAAGCACATTACGCTTGAACTCGGGCAGTTCGTCGGCGAAGAGCACGCCGTTGTGCGCCAGCGAGATCTCGCCCGGCTGAGGGTGCGTGCCGCCGCCCACCAGCGCCACGTCGCTGATGGTATGGTGCGGCGATCGGAACGGGCGTACGGCCATCAACGAGGAAAAACGTCCCATCTTTCCCGCAACGGAATGGATCTTGGTCGTTTCAAGCGCCTCTTCTATGGTCAAGGGCGGCAAGATGGAGGGGATCCGCTTGGCCAGCATCGTCTTGCCCGAGCCCGGCGGCCCTATCAGGATCGCATTGTGACCTCCGGCAGCCGCAATCTCCAGTGCCCGCTTTATGTTCTCCTGCCCTTTCACCTCCGAGAAGTCGTACTCGTAATTGTTGAGACTGCGCTGAAACTCGGCATCTATGTTCACCCTTACCGGATCTATCGGGTTCCCTTTGTTGAAATAGTCGATGACCTGCCCTATGTTTTCCACGCCCAACACGTCTATGCCCTGCACGATGGCGGCCTCTTTGGCATTCTGCACGGGCAGGATGATCGCTTTTTTCCCGTTCCTTTTGGCTTCCATGGCAATCGGGAGAGCACCTTTTACCGACTGCAAAGTGCCGTCTAACGAGAGTTCGCCCAAGATGTAGTACTCTTGCAAAGAACTGCCGCCACAGATCTGCTCCGAGGCCGCCAGAATCGCAGTCGCCAGGGTCAGGTCAAAGGCCGACCCTTCCTTACGGATGTCCGCCGGGGCCATGTTTACCACAATCTTGCGGCCGGGTATCCGTAAGCCATAGTGTTTCAATGCCGTGTCGATGCGCTGCTGGCTCTCTTTGACCGCACTGTCAGGCAATCCTACCAAATGGAAGCCGATACCATTGTCAACACTGACCTCAACGGCAATCTGCTTTGCCGCCACACCCATCAAGGCACATGAATAAGTTTTTACCAGCATTTTTTTCCTGTTTTGTTTTCAGTTGCAAAAATAGGAAAAATATAACTGTCTGTGGTGTGAATTAAATATTTTTTTATCAGTTATTCTACATGTTTCAGTTTCTCCACGACGCCGGGGCGGTCTTCCTGATAGGTGACTCCAAACCATTCGGCTTGACTGTGAAGCACTTTGATGCGAGCAAGACTATTTGCCATCAGATAGGAAATAACGTCGGGAATAGGAAACTCGGCGGTGACGTTCTGTTGGTTGTCTTTCAGAAATTCAGCAAAAAGGCCTTCAAGGCAGTTGAAAAACTCCGGTGTGAACCCCCAGAAATTCATGCTGACGGGCTCTTCACCGGTGAATGTGCGGTGTCTGCCCTCTTCGGCGTTTTCGATGACTTGTCCATTCCGTGCAATCTTCCGGTTCTCCTCAATGGTTTTGAGAAAGCCGTCCTCGTCGGTGGAACAGACTCCTCTTGAAACTGTTCCGTTCTCGGACAGAGTCTTGTCGAGACGATAACCTACCATAGCATATACCGGGTGTACCGGAGACTGTTCTTCCTGCAAGAAGGCAGCCATGATTCTGAAGGCCTCCTTGCCATAGAAGTCGTCCGAATTAATGACGGTAAAAGGTTCATGCACGGCATCCTTCGCCACAAGGATGGCATGTGCCGTGCCGTATGGCTTCTTGCGTTCCGCATTCAAAGAAAAGCCGGAAGGCAGCATGTCCAATTCCTGGAAAACATACTCCACAGGCATTTTGTCGGCATAGCGCGGAAGCACGAGGCGTCTGAAGTCCTCTTCCATGGAACGGCGGATGACAAAGACGGTTTTCCCGTATCCGCTCTCGGCGGCATAGCGGACAGCGTAGTCCATTATCGTTTCGCCGTTAGGTCCCATAGGGTCCAGCTGTTTCAGTCCGCCATAACGGCTTCCCATGCCGGCAGCCAAGACAAGCAAAGTGGTTTTTTTCATTATTATTATTTTTTTGGTTCTGTTATTCAATCTGTTGAGAAAAGCGTTCAGGGCGCCATGTTGAAATAATCCTCCAGCAGCGCGTCTTCAATCTGTCCCATCTGCACATTGATGTAATGCTTAATAAGGTGTTTGTCCTTACGGCTCTCCATGATGCGCTTCAGGGCCTCGTTCACCTCCCCTATTGTCCCCACACACTCGAAAGGCTTATGGGCAGAGAAGCCCGCCAGCTCGTCAAAGACTTTTTCCAGATCGGGGTTGTCGAGCAGGTCTTCGCCAAAGATGTCAATCATCACGGCATCGTCAATGAACGGCGAGAGGATGATGTAGGCGAAAAGACATTTTGGACACTTGCAGCACCACTTGTTCTCCTTGCTTCCGGCATTGCAGCTCTTGAACGTATGGAAATACTGGGGATAGCGTGCGAACTTCTCGGCGATCTGCAGTTCCGTGAAGGGGCGGAGGTAACTGAAATAATGGTTGGCATCACCCATGAACCGTTCAACATAGTTGCGGAAATCCTGCTCAAACTCCAGCGATTTGGAATATTGGTGATTGATGTGCGTTCCTATGACCGTAGGCTCGTTGGCGCTGGCCTCGTTGGAGAGCGCCACGTCGCGGATGCCAGTCACAGCAGAGACGAGCACGGAACAGAATGCCAACATAGCGGAAAAAGGCGTATGTCCGTTGAGGAACCCCTCGCCGTTGAGCCTTATCAGCAGCGGGTCAATCGTACGCTGCATCCTTATGACCTGCTCCGGGGCGTCAAATCCGGCAATGCGCGTACATTCTGAGGTGGCGCCTCTGGGGTTTATGATGAACGGCGCCACTTGACGGTGCTGCCTCAGTTCCTCGAGCGTAACCACCGAGTCCTTCCCTCCGCCTATCGGCACAATCACACGGCTGCTCTCTTTCACAAACGGATACTTGAACGATGCCGTCTCGGCGCTGGCGCCGAACGTGAAATCCATAAAGTCGCCGACACTGGTCCGGACGCCGTTTTTGTAGAAAAACTCGCCGAGGCCGTTCCAGTACAACTTGCGCCACCAGTCCTGCTGTTCCTCGTTCAAACGGCATGGCTTGACATGGACAATCGGGCTGCATGTGCATTTCCAATAGCTTATCAGTTCTATCATGCCGATGTGGAACACTATACCGTCCAGTTCTGACAAGTCGATGGGGTATTTTGACCAGATGCCGGGGCTCAGGACGGTACAAGGCGTGAACGTTATCCGGTCTCCGATGCTGAAACGGAACTGCATGTGCAAGTCGTCGCCTTTCCGTACGTATTCATATCCCTCGTATGTGAATACGGGGTATTTGGCGCGTAATTCTTCAAATTTTGTCATTGTTGCATTTTGGTACAAAGATTATACAATCAGTTTGTGTCTTTCAGGCAGCGTATCGGATAAGCAGCCTCTTTAGGGGTGCAGTTTATTTCGACTGTTGCATTGGATGCCGAAAAACAATGGACCGGGGCCGTGGTCTCGCTGCCTTCAGAGGCTGTCCAGAAGCCCGTGTTCGAGCCGAAGCCGTCGAGTCCTTTCCAAAAGCTGCCTGACGGCAGGGCGCAGAAGCCGGAGGCGTCATTGTTTTCCGGGGTTTCAGCTATGCTGCACGGCGTATGGAGCGGAGACTGGGCTGTCCAACCTTCGCGGGAGGCCATGGCTTTCGCCACATTGTTCACGTCGGTGCCGCAACGGTACTCGTCGCGGTAGCCCAGAAAGTCTTCCAACCCCATCCATTCGGAATTGGAGGGCAGATGCCATCCGTCGGGGCAGATGCCTTGCACGCCGCTCGGGACATTCTCCGTCGCCGGGGCGCCGTTCATGGCTTCGGTCCATGTATAGAACAGTCCGTACTGCAGCATATTGGCAGGGTTACCTCCAGGGAACCGTTCAAGCCCGGAACCGCGCGGGAAAGCCTTCAGTTCCCTGCCGTCCGGGGTGTGCGTCACCCGCAAGTTGTCGCGCATCCAGCACTGCTTCCCCAGCAGCACCGTGCGGTAAAGGTTTCCCTCGCTGTCCTTCGCCGTGCCGCAATCCTGCAACTGTGCCGAAAGGCGGGTTGCCGGAAACGCCATCAGAAACAAAGAAAAAAAGAACTTCATAATCCCGTTCATCATTCCCATCCTTCAAAAATTTCAGGGCCATAAACGTTGTGTTCTCCTTGGTGCTGGGGCAGCCAAACTTGGGCAAAGAACGGGCTGTGCCGTGCAAGGTCGTCATAATCCCATGCCGGAGGCAGACAGTCGGGGCACCAGTGCCCGCCAAGAAGAACAATTTTCGGCGAAGCCTCGAAGCGATGCCCCTTGTGGCATTGCCAGGTCAGTTTCTTTTCGGCGTTCCCGTCATAGGAGTCTGACAAAAGCTTGCCGCCCCTGAACTCGGCCGCTTGCTGCAATTCGCACAGCGAAAGCTCAGACAACGGCTTGCTCTCATCGTAGCCATGGTCTATATGGACAGCATGCTCTATGCCGGGCGGTTCAGACAAGTCCATATCTTTCCAGTCCGGGATGCTGCGCCAGTTCTCGACGCTGCCGTAATAAGCCTTTATGCGGTTCTGGTCGTTGTGTTTGATCCACCATTGTGTTCCCCATTGCTTTTTGTTGGCCATCCGCGACATCACGGCTTTGACAAGGCCTGCCGGCACTGTTTTTGCCATCTTGAAATAGCCGGGCAAGTTGCGGCTCATCTCCTCAAAGTAAGATTCGGCGTCATTATGGCGGCGAAAATGCAGGAAATTGTCCAGCACGTCTGCATCGAGGTAATATTGTCCGTGAAAGTTGCGCAACACGAACCAGTTGGCATCGAACAGCTTTTCGGGCGGCGGGCAGTGTACGGCCTGGAGGATAAGACGTTCAAACTTGTAGTTGGTCATCCGGAAGCCGGGGCCGCTGCTGATGTTGTAGAAACGGTTCCAGAAACATTCGGGCACGTCGTCGCCGCACACATTGGCGAGCAGCCGGCCGGAATCTTCCACGGTGGCCCATTCGAGCACCCCCCTGACCGGCACATGGAACATAATGGGGTCGAAGTTCTTGAGTATGCCGGGATAGAGTATGCCCGACTGCCGGAGGCTGACCCAATGCTTGAGCCCCGAGTCGGCAAAGATGCGCTCCGCCTTGATCTTGCTGATGCCGTAGTGGTCATAGACGCTGGCGCAAACGGGGTCGCCGGTGCGTCCCCAATGCAACGGCGCATTGCGGTCGGAGGTCTGTGCCACCGACCCTATGTAAACCACCTTGATATCATCGGCATTGGGCTGCGCCAAAACAGCATTTACTACGTTCTGTGCCGAGGTGACGTTCACATGCATAGTCTTTTTAGGATAATAGTCGGCAGACGGTGAAACCATGCCGCCCACATGCAGCACATAGTCTGCCCCTTTGACGCCGGCGAGCACATCCTCGTACCGGGTCAGGTCGCCCCATACTATGCGGACCTTGTCCTTGACACATTCCAGTTTCTTGATGTTCTTTTCGCTGCGGCGTGCCAGGATTGTCACGTCGTACAGGTCAGGCTTTCGGAGCAGTTCCTGCAGTCCCGCCCACCCCATCACACCGGTGGCGCCGGTAAGGAAAACGCGTTTTTTCATTGTCATCATCAATTCGTTCAACAAAAGAGTTACAAGAAATGCCGCTTCCTCAGTAACCGAAGATGTCGGCAAGGGAGAGTTTCACGACACGTCCGAAGCGGGCCTGCACGGCCTCGAAGTCAACTTCGTCCTCGGCGGCCAGGATCATGTAGGTCTTCGGGTTGTTCCTGATATATTTGGCATTGAAGTCCTGAATGTCTTTCATGGTGAACGCGTCAATGAGACTGTAGAAGTCGCGGCGGTAGTCATGGTCGATGCCCATCTTGCGGTTGCGCTGGTACATGTTCAGGACAGCCATTTTGGTGACGCGGTTGGCGGCGATGGATGACTTTGCCCCTTTGCGTGCCAATTCGAAGGCCGTTTCAGACACGGGCATGTTGTTGAACAGGGAGTCGAAAGCCGCGAGAGCATCAACAATCTTGTCGTTTTGGGTTGCTATATAAGAATAGTTGTACATGTATTCAGCGGTATCGTGGGGGCATACGAATCCGGACGTTGCGGAGTAGGCCAATGAGCGTTTCTCGCGCATCTCCTGAAACACGATGGCATTCATGCTGCCGCCGAAGTACTGGTTATACATGTTGATGACGGGCAGCAGGGAAGCGTCCATCATGCCGCTGCGCATAGAGGTGATCACACGCGACTGGCGAGCGGGATAAGGGGCATAATAGACCACATTCTCCGTAGTGGCAAGGCGTTCTGTTTTCTTGCAAGGGGAAGGCGTTCCGTATGCTTTGGGAAGCCTGTAGTTTTTCTTCAGGGCGGATTTCAGTTTCTTCAGGTGAGCCGGGCCGTAATAGAAAAACTCCGGCTTGTACTGCAGCAGGGCTCGCAGGCTCGCCAGCAGCTTCTCGCCGTCCATATTGCGGATCTGCTCTTTTGAAAGCTGGTAATTGACCAGTCCGGGGCCATATTCGGCATACGAGCGCAAGCAATTCATCACACTGTTCTGTCGGCTCTTGGCATCCTGACGGGATTTCAGTGCGTCGTCAATCACATGCTGCAGCGCCTCGCCCGAAGGAGCGGCATTGGCAAGCACCTCCATCATCAAGTCCAAAGCCTCTCCGAAATTCTCTGACAGCCCGGAGAGCACAATCTCGGTTTCAACGTCTGAACAGTTGATGTAGTAACTGCAGGCCAGGCGGTAAAAACGGGTCTGCACCTCTTCGGCGGTCATTTTGGTCGTTCCGAGAAAGTCGAGGTAACGAACGGCACAAGGCAGGTACAAGTCATTGAGTTCTCCGGCATTGAAGAGGATTTTCAGCGTGAATGTGCCGTCCTCGTCATTGTGAACGTAATTGAGGGCTGCATCGCGGTAACTGTCAAAGGTGATTGATTGGCTGAAATCTACGAACACGGGCTCTATGGGCTTCACCTGGCGCGCTCTGACCTGCTTGAAGAAATCGGATTCTGCATCGCGGTTTAGCTGAATGGCGGTGATGGCCGGTTTTGAAACCTTGACGGTCTCCGAGGGCTCTCCCTGACGTTTATAGACGACGACATAGTTGCCCTCCTTGAAGTGGCGTTTGGCGAAGGCGAGGATGTCTTCTTTCGTGATCTTGCTGTACAGGTCAGTGCTCTGCGAGGCATAGTACCAATCGATGTCGTTTTCAAACGCATTGGCGAGCATAAAGGCCCGGGAGCGGTTGCTGCCCAGTTTCTTCATTTCGCCGAGTCTCATGTTGTTGACGGATGCCCGAAGGAGATCTTCGTCGAACTCGCCTTGCTTGAGCAGTTCGACCTGCGCGAGCAGCAGGTCTTTGGCCTCCTCTAAGGACTGTCCGGCATTGGGTCGCGCATAGAGCACGTATGCCGAATTGTCGCAGAGCACGTAAGGATAGGCAGAAGCCGATGAGACGAGATGCTTCTGGTTGAGGTTCAAGTCGATGATGCCGCATTTCCCGTTTGACAGCATATTGTCGAGCATGCGCAGTATGTAGATGTCCTTGTGGTTTGCCGGAAGGTCCATCCTGAAGGCAACAGTGACAAAAGGGGCCTCGTGTCCGACAACCTCGCATTCGACGGGAACTTCGATGGGGGTCTCTTTGCGTATGGTATAGTGCGGAATTTCTTTGGGCTGCATTTTACCGAAATAGCGGTCAATGACGGCTATGGCCTCGTCATAGTCAAAGTCGCCCGAAAGGCAAATGGCCATGTTGTTGGGCACATAATAGGCGGAGACGAAATTGCGGATATTGGTAATCGAAGGGTTTTTGAGGTGTTCGGCGCGGCCGAGCGTTGTCTGTTGTCCATATGGGCTGTTGGGAAACAGCGCCTTGAGCATAGCCTCGTTGGCCTGGCGGGAGTCGTTGGCCAAGGAGGTGTTCTTCTCTTCATATACCGTTTCCAGTTCGGTGTGGAACAGGCGCAGCACGGGGTTCATGAAGCGGTCTGCCTGAATGACAGCCCAGTTTTCCAGCTGGTTGGACGGGATGTCCTCGATATAAACCGTATAGTCGTTCGAGGTGGCGGCGTTGGTGCCTTGCGAGCCGATGAAATTCATCATCTTGTCATACTCGTTGGGGATAGCATAGCCGCTGGCCACGTACGACAGACTGTCGATGATGTGGTAGATGCTGTCGCGCACCGCCTTGTCGGTCTGTATGCGATAGACCTCGAATTCCCGTTCTATGCGGTCGAGCAGCGGCATCTCGGCATTCCAGTCGAGTGTACCGAAACTGGGAGTGCCTTTGAACATCAGATGTTCGAGGTAGTGCGCCAGGCCGGTGGTTTCTGCGGGGTCATGCTTGCTGCCCACGCGTACGGGGATCAGACACTGTATGCGGGGCGAATCCTTGTAGACCGTAAGGAATACCTTGAGCCCATTGTCGAGGGTGTAGATGCGTGTGTGCAGCGAATCGTGCGAATAGGACACATATTCATACTTTTTTTGTGCGGAAAGCATGGCGGGAAGCATAAATAGCGCCGCCATCAGGAGTAACAGATATTTTCTCATACGTTGTATAAATTGTTAATAATCAATTTTACGGCAGAAAAACAAGACGGCAAAAATACAAAAAAGCCGCCTACGATAGTTTCCCGTGACGGCCGAAAAGGCTGGACAGATTCAAGTTTCTCACCCTTGACCGGGTACAGCGCTTAGCGCTTAGATTTTAGAACTTAGAGGCATTACGCAAATTCCTAATTCCTAATTCCTAATTCCTAATTCAACAATTCCTAAGTGGTCGTAGTTGCCGTCAACGTCGCTCACTATAGAGCGTCCGCAGACAAAGACGCCGCACTGCGGCATCTGCGCAACAAGGCAGACCGCAAGCGTAAACATGAAGATCGTTTTAGTCAGTTTGTTCAATTAGGAATTAGGAAGTTCATCTGTTTGAATGTGCAACTATAACACTTTTTTTATGCCGTTTTTTTACTTTCCACGTTGAACTTGTCAGCTGATATGTCATGTCAGACAACAATGGTCAAAAGCCTATTCCGGCACATAGATGACTTCGCCGTTCTCGAGTTCATAAGCTGTACCGATTCTCTTTCCCCTACGCCCTTCGTCTGAAGACGAATCCTCTGAGGGCGTATAACGGCTGATTTTCTCCCCTTCTTTCGTGATAATCTCCATATTGTCTTTGCCGGGATTCTTTACTATCGTAAAATCCTCCTGGTTCAGCATCTCGGTCATATTGTAACGGGTGACCAGCGCCACCATCAAGGCCACGGCAAATACCATAGCCACATCAAAGAGGTTGCCTACAACGCTCATCGGGTCGTTGTCGTCATCATCTTTTCCAATCAGTCTCCGTCTCATTTGTCCCCCGTTTTAGCTTTGAGCAATTCTGCCACGTATTCAAGGTTGCTAAGGTCGCGCAAGTACCAGCGTTGTTTGGTCTGCTGTGTAATGAAGCCGATAGCGGCGGAAAAGAGTCCCACTACCGTTGTAGCAAAAGCCACCTGCATGTTGTAGGCCATCGAGGAAATGTCGCCTGTTGAGAGTCCTACCAGAGCGGGGCCCATCGGGATCAGCGTACCCATAAGTCCTAACATAGGTCCCATTTTGCACAATGTTTTGGACACGGCGAGGTCTTTGTCGGCATTGATTTCAAATTCCGAAATCAGTTTTTGCTGCAAGGCGGGATTGCCGGATGCGTCAAGCAGACGCCTCATATAGGTCACCACAAGCGACGGGTTCTTCTGCGGAAGGGATTCTTTGAGTGTCTGCACATTGTCTTCGTTAAGGCCGTTCAATGCCGTGCCGAGCAGTGAGGCCGTGCGCCGAATGGCAAGATATTGGCCGAAAAAGCTCCCGGCCAGCAGCAAGGAACGGACAAAAAAGAAGATGAGCAGCACGACTACGGGCACGAGCAGTCCAGTTGAAATCCAAAAAAGGACATCTGAAATGTAATTCATAGCATTATTTGATTTTAATTGATTTTTTCATTTTGACTTTATAAAACAGCGCACCTGAGAGGATGCCGGCAGCGACCAGAGCCAACACACCTGCCAATGCCCCCCAGTTTGCCTCGCTAATGCCGTCAACGGCAGTACTGCCGTTGACGGTTGACACAATGCCCAACACGGCAATGAATATGTTAAGCAAGAAGAGAACTTCGAGACGTATGTCTTTCTCGGGAAGCAGTTTCTTGAGTGCGACGGTGCCTGTCGGGATGACTATTGCCACGATTGCAGCCAGCCCCCAGGAGACAAGCGGAAAAGAGACGCCGGGAAACGCAAACACGGCGCTGACCAGCAGACTGAACAGCACGGGATAGATCAGAATGCCCGGGAACCACCTCAAGAGGCGGTAGAGGCGAATTGTACGCGGCTTGAGAAGACCGGAATTGCCGATATGTACTGCCACCAGACAGAATGCGATGTTGAGCGCAACCTCAACGGTCAACACAACAGCGATGTCAAGCATCAGCGCCGAGTCGGCAAGCCAGTCCGAGATCTGTGTCATTGACTGTTCGATGGCGACTGGCCACATCAGCCCCGTAAACAAGGTACAGGCGGCCGTGGAGACCGCCACCCCAACGGGTTTGCGGTAGGTCTGCTTCAAAATGCAGTTGAAGCAGACCAACAACATAATGACGGCAACGACAGTTTCCATTACGATTCCATTTTTTTGCGGCGGCGGCGCACGATGAGTATCAGCGCGACAATGGCACCGGCAGCGAGTACGCCAACCGCTACATTGCTGACAATTTTGACGTTACGCTCTGACCGGCTCAGTTCTTCGCGTTTGAGAACCATGCCTTTCTCGTTTCCGTTGGCCTGTGCTTCACGTATCTCACGGATATTCTGCTTGTACTGCTTGGCCGTCTGCGGAGAGGTCTTTGAGGCTATGAAAGACTGCAGTTTCGTGTTGCCGCACACAAAAACAGAACACGACGGCTTGTGTTTTTCCACCATTTCGGCATGTTGGGCGGCGATTTCAGACAGCTGTTCGGCAGACGCGTTCCACAATCCCTTGCGTGCGCTTTCCATCATCACTGCGGTCATCTCCTCAAAGGCGGCAGGGTTCTGTTTCTCAAAATAGTCCTTAACCCCAAGGCCATAGCGGTCTTTGACATAAATGTCGTAGATTTCGTTCCATTGGGCATCATCGATGACATCAGGCTTCATCACATTCCAGCCGTACATGTTTTTCACTACTTCAGCAAAGCTTTCGGCCGCCACGGGACCGCCTTTCATCTTTTCTTTTATATAGTTTGGGTTAAAGACTGTAGTACGCCCTTCCACTCCTACCGCCTCTTTGAGTTCCTGCATCCGCATATTGTTGCGGTTGCGGTAGTCGCTCATGTAGGCATCGGGTTCTTTGCCGGTGACATTGCGCACGGCGAGGTTCAGGCCGCCCATGAACTCATACACATGGTCGAGGCTCAAAGCCCCCCAGGTGTTGCTCTGCCGAGGCTGCACCACAGCGTCAGTATTGGTCAAGGCTGCCTCAAAAGCATATTGCGGAACCTGTTCCCAGTCTTTCTCGCTGCCGTAGTAGGCAGACATGTTCTGGATGTAGGTGCCGGCGATTTCGGAAGAGTTTTCCCAACGGTCGCCCTGCTCCACCATTCCGGTGATACCCGTGCCGTAGTTGCCGTTCACGCCACCGAAGACGCGGTAGTGTGACATCGTGCGTGCTTCTTTAGGCGAAACGCCTTTCTTTATCAGGCTGCGTTCTGCGTCCACCACCCCTGTCGCAACGAAGTTGTCGTAGTTGTCGTCCTTGGCGGCGGCGGCCATGTCCACAGCGCGCGAGATAAGGAAGAGACGTGAAGCGGCGATGTCGCGCAACTGTCCGCTGGTCTGCACCACGACATCGATGCGGGGGCGCCCCAGTTCGGCTGACGGTATGAGCCGAAGGTCCGTTACGCGTCCGAACACATCGCGCACGGGCTCCACACCTAACATATAGAGGACCTGGGCTATAGTCGCGCCCTCCGTCTCAATGAACTCGCTGCTCCAGAGCGTATAGCTGACCTTCCTGGGGAATGAGTCGCTGTGCCGGTCTTGGTATTGCTTGATTGTGCTTGCAACCAATGCCTTGCCGCGTTCCCAGGCCGTTTCGCTCGGCGTTGCCTCGGCATTTACGGCATAGAGGTTGCGCCCTGTGGGTACGGCTTCAGGGTTGACAATCGGGTCGCCACCTGCCGACGGCAAAATGTAACCGCCGTTCATGGCGTTCAGAAGGGCGGCAAACTCCATCTTAGGACTGTTCTCGAGGTTTTGCTTGTATTTCCCGACATTGCAAAGCGTACGTTCAAGTTCCTGCACGGCTCGCGCAAAATCCTTGTCGGCCTTGCTTATTTCAGACGCGCCCATGCCTTTGGGCATGCCAGAGGGCTTGGCAGAAGAATTGGACGCTGTTTTGTCTGACGAAGCATTTCCTTTTGGTATCCACGAGGGGTGACGACCTTTCTTAGGAATTCCCGCGGGATGTCCGGAGGGTTTTCCGGAGGGACGGGATGACGCCGTGCCGGACTTGGCTGCGGCTTGCATGGCCATCATCCTTGACATCATATCGTCATTGACCGAAGAGAACGAGGATGCCGTCTCACGAGCTTTGGCAAGTTCCTGTGCCGTAATGCCGGCGGTTGTGCAGATAAAGGCATCGTTGACCTGCACTTTCCCGTCATAAAGGCGCGCCACCAATTTCCGGGCAGGGAGCAGATAGCGTTGCGTGAACTGCGACTTGTGTTTTTCCATGTCGGCAGGGGCTTTCCCGCGGAGTTTGTCGAGCGCCAGCAGCGAATAAGCGATCGGCTCGGTTGCCATGGCGTTGACACTGCTTCTGATGCGTTCGTTTGAATAGGGTTTGCCCATCGTATAGAGTTCGCCGGTAACCTTCTCGTTCACCAACTCCTCGGCAAAACTCTCAATGCGTGAGATTTCCTTTTCTGTATAGGGTTTTGACAAAACAGAATCGAGCCTAAGGTCGCGGTGTATGCCCAAGTGTACGGCTTTTTTCTTGACCTTGAGCGAGGCTTTCTCCATGCCTGGCTTGTCCTCCTTGCCCAACAGCGTGTTGTACTCTTGCACGGCATCGGTAAGGCTGCAGTAGGTGTTGCGCAGGTTGCTCTCCATAAACGGAGGCGTAAGGTGCGACAACAATGTGGCATACGTGCGACGTTTGGCTATCATGCCCTCTCCCACGTCACCGATAGTATAGATGTAAAGGTGCGGTGTGGCGCCCACGAGCACGTCGGGCCAGTCATAGCTGCTCAAGGCCACCTGTTTGTGCGGCGTGAACTCCAGACTGCCGTGTGTGCCGAAATGAAGCATAATGTCGGCATTGAAGGCGTAACGCACCCAAAGGTAGGAGGCTATGAAAGCGTGCGGCGGTGCGGCATCTGTCCCGTGCACCATGGCGAAGTCATCGGAGCCTATGCCTGCGGCCAGTTGCGGAAGCAGTACAACGTTGCCGAAGACAAGGCGCGGCAAAGCCAAATTGCCTTTGCTGTCTGCTATGTAATGCCCCGGGAAGGGTCCGTCCTGCGCTTCCACCTCTTTCATCATCTCTGGACGGACGGCCTTTTGTGTCCACTTTCCGTAATCGGCCGCTGTGATGAGTTCCGGATTGCCGTTTTTGAGAAAGTCAGCCTTGGCACCGTTGGCGTATGCGTTGAATATGGAGCCTTGGCGCTGGATGAGTGCCTGCAGTCCGTCGGGCGTGGCAGGGAGGTTCTCCACACGGTATCCGGCCTCTTTCATCTTCACCATAAGATTAAACAACGACTCCACTACTTCCATGCCGGCAGCAGTCAAGCCGTTTTGACCCGGTCCTTTGTAATAGTAGATGGCTATGCGTTTTTGGCTGTTTGGCTTGTTTTTCAATGCAATGTGATTGTTGACGGTTTGCACGAACGTTTCAAGACGCTCGGGAATGGCATACACCTGTTGCAGCCCGTCCTTGTCAACGCGGTGCCCGAAAAGCACAAACGGACGGATGGCGCCGTCTATTTCCGGCATTACGATGCTTTGCGACATGAAACCGCCGTTCATGCCCATTTTGTCTTTCTCCCATTCTTCCACAAGCGTGTTGACATTGAGTGGGGCGAACAAGGGGATATTCCTTTCTGCCAGGCAGTTGACGAGAAAGTCTCCCAACCGTCCGTGGGCCATGTTGATGACGGCGGAGGGGTTGATGGAGTCCATCTGGCCGCTTTTCACCAACAAATGCATGTCGCGGACGGGATAAACCACATTGCCGGTCTCTTCCAATTTCGCTATCAGGTCTGTGGGGTCTCCCATCTGCCCGGTGACCACCACATGCGGTAAGTCGGGATTGAAGAGCCCGTGCTTTTTCAAGAAAGCGTTATATTCGGAAAGCGTGGCGAAGTCAATTTCCTCGTCTTCCGGGCGTGACGGGTCGTTGTGGTAAAACTGTTTCTCGTCACGCATCACCGGAGCGTCCGGCACGGCTGTTCCGACAGTCTTGCCGTCGATGTTGCGGCGGATGTAGAGCAGCATATTGCGGTAGTTGCGACGGCCTCCGCCGGCAAGATACCCCCTGACAGCGGCTTCATCGGAAGAATCAATGGAGACAATATGGTTGTCTGGATTGGTGGCCATTGTCGTCAGCACTGGCAGCCCTTTGTCGGCGGCTTTCTGGATCCGGGCGCGCTGCTCTGCGGTGATGCGAAGCCCCATGCCGTTTATCAACACCATATCGTATTTGCCGATCCTCTTCAGGTTTTCAGGATCCAAGGAGGCTAATTTCACCCGCTTGAGGTCGTTTGCTTTGGCGATCTCACCGGTTGTGATAGCCTGATAGTTGAGGAATGCTATTTTCGTGGGAGAGAAGAGGACGTTCCAGGCCACGATGCCTGAAACGACGAGAAGCAGGGCCGCGATGCCCGCCATGACTGTTTTTTTTCGGTTCATAATGGTTAAAACTTGTTTTTCTTGAACATCTGTTCCAAATCAAGCGAAATGCCCGCATAGAAAGCCGTTCCTGTCGTTGTGGGCGAATTGCTGTAATAGTATTCAGGTCTGTAATTGAAAAGGTTGTCAACGGACAAATTGACGTTGACGCCGCGCCAGACGTGCTGTACAAGGCTGAGTTTCCAGATGGTATAGCCCGGATAGGTCTGCTTTTCCGTCTCTTCGTAGGAGGTCATGCTGGTATAGACATCTGCGGTGACTTTCGAGAGGTAACGTCCGGACAGGCTGAGGCTGAAGCCGTAGTTTTTCCAACTCTTGTCGTATGTGATGCGCGCCGTGGCCGTATGCGGACGTGTGGAGGAGAGCAGCGGCTCGCCTTTTTTGATATGTTCGTAAGTGTAAGCATACGAGATGCGCCACGAGAGCCCGAAACGGTACTTTCCGGTTGCGGAAGCGTCGATGCCGGCCACCTGAAGTCGCGACATGTTGGTGTAGATCATCCCCTGCCTGACCTTGTTCCAGGCAGTAGTGATGCGGTTATCTACAATATTATAGAATCCTGTCACCGTAATGTTGTGCCTTCTTCTGTTGTACTCGCCCGAGAGGGAGAAATTGTGGCTGGTCTCAGCTTTCAGGTCAGGATTCCCGTAAATCATGAATATGTTCCCCATGTAAAAATTCATATACATTTCCTTGAGTGTCGGGGCGCGGAAGCCGCCGGCGTACGAGCCACGGAGCGAGAAGTCCTTCATCTTGTACATCAGCCCTAATTTAGGCGAGGTGTGAAAGAGATTCGCCGCCGAGAAGTAGTCGAAGCGTACGCTGGCGATGACGTTGACTTTCTTGTGCGGGTTCCAGTCGAACTGCGCAAAGGCGTCTGCATTGTGCTGCGAGTGGCTGCCGTTGTCCTCAAACTGATATGACATCAGATAGTCGCGCATGTAGTCGCCGCCGACGGTCAGGGTATGTTTGCGGGCAAAGGTATGGTTGTAGAGCGTCCGGAGGGTATGCTGCACATTGCTGTAGTCGCGCACATCCTTGTCGGTGACGGTCAGGTAGTCGCTCTTGTCGTACTGGTCGAAAGTGTACGAAAGCTCAAGGTTGTCGCGTTCCGTGATGTCATAGTTGCCTTTGATGCCGCCGGAGAAGCTGCGGTAGCGGTCTTTGCTGCTGCCCTCGGGGTCCCTTTCGCGGAAGTAGTAGCCGGCGCGTGCCGTGAACTTGAGGTTGTCGGCAGCGGTGAAAATGAGCCGTTCCTTGACATTGACGGTCTTGTTGGCGTAGATCTTGCTGTAGTCGCCCGTTGTGTCGCTGCCGGTGACTTGGGTGAGGTCAATGGCGTCGATGGAGGTATATTGCACATTGGTCATGGAGTTGAACCGGCCTTTGTTGAAGCCGACCGACCCGCCGTAACGCTGCTCGTTGTGTGCGCCGTAGCGGCCGTTCAGGTTCACCGACCACGGCTCTTCGGCATTGCGGCTGAGGATGTTCACCACGCCCCCGATGGCATTGGAGCCGTAGAGCGACGAGGCGGCGCCTTTGACAATCTCGATGCTTTTGACATTGTCCATGTTGAGGCGGCAGTAGTCCACATTGTCTAAAGTCTCCCCGGCGAGCCGTTCGCCGTCAACAAGAAAGAGCACGGCATTGCCGCCGAAACCGGACATGTTGAGCGAGGTCTGCTGGTTCATGGAATAGGAGAACTCGATGCCCGGCAGTTCAGTCTGCAGCAGCTCTCCGACGTTGGTGGCATCTACCGTCTTGATGTCCGCATCTGTGATCACCCGGGTGATGATGGGCACATCCTTGAGAGCGCGCGGCGTGCGCGTGCCCGTGACTACCACGCGGTCAAGCATCGTGGTGTGCTCTCTCAGCATGAAATCAACCCTGCCGCTTTTGTCTGCCGGCACGGTTTTGGCCGTGTCAGCGCACCCTATCAACGACACCTTGACCGTATAGTCGCGTTTGCCGGGCAAGTTCAACTCGTAATAGCCATTGGCGTTCGAAACAGCCCCGAGCGTAGGCGCCTCCTGCACCATAATGGTGGCATTGGCAATGGGATGGAGGCTTTCATCCATGATGGTACCATAGATGCGGCGCTGGGCAGACAAGTCCGGCAAGAAAAGCACTGCCGGAAGAAAGATAAGGAAGAATCTTCGCATCAGAATGAGATAGGATACAAGTAATCGATTGTCATAAAGCCTTTAATAGAATGGTTATCCATGAAGTTGGAAAGCCGCAAGGCGGCGTAGGTTCCATCTGCAAGCCGTAGAATGTATATTTTCCCGGAAAGCGTGTAAACCGGAGGCATCGAAGTGGTGTTCACCGCCAGCCATCGCGAAAGGCAAGGATTATAGTCACTTTCGGCATAAAGGATGATGCCGTCCATCATCTGCGACATGTCCACGGCAATCCGGTCTGTGGTCCATTCGTCAGCCACAAACTCGGCGGCTGCAATCTGGTCAAGGCCGGGCAGCACATCGAAATCGGCGGCGCTGCTCTCCAACACCGCACCGCCGTTAGTCTTGGCATCGTAGCGGTGAACGGCAAAGTCCCACTTGGCGGGCTCCAAGCTGTCAACGGGCGCTTTGACCACCTCCTTGTTGTGCAAGTCAATGTATTGCCAATCGGTGTAAGAGGTGGCGTCAATGTAAATGCGCCCCGAATGGGTGTTCGCATCTTCTGAGATGAATCCGTACTCGTTCTTCACCTGTTTGTCAGGGTCGTCGTACAGGAAGCCGAAAATCCCGTTGCAAGCGGAGAGCGACAGCATAGCCGTCACTCCCGCCAGCAGCAGTATCGCTTTATGTTCAGCAAACATTGTTAAGGTCTGGAATAGTTTTCCGTTTATTTGCTGCTTTCGCTTGCCGGAGCCGTGCCGGTTTTGAACACGATTGTCAGCCCGCCCATCACGGCCGGCACGCTGAATTGCATCTCTGCATCGTCCATGGAACGTATCGAGGCCGTGAACGAGCATTCGTACGACGAGACGTTGTCGCCCATGCCCATCTGCGTTGTTCCGTTGCCGGAGAGCATGTTGACGCCGTCATTGTCGGTCATCTGTGCATTCGCAATTTCAAACTCCCCGTAGGTCGCTGACTTGAACGTAACCTTTGCCGAGCCGTCTTCGTTAGCCTCAACCGTCACTGTTTCGCCATCCGTGCATTTGTCCTGGAAATAAGCGCAACTGGCAAGGGTGTAGCCGCTGTATGTTCCGGCTATGTCTTTGACAGTCGGGGTTTTGTGGCATGCCGTGAAACACAATGCTGTCACTGACAGCAATAACATCAATCTGATTTTCATTTTTTTCATAAGATTATTATTATTTGGTTTTTCAGGCTGCAAAAATGCGTCGTCGCCAACATCCTTGCAATACAAACTTCTTGGTATTTTTTGTTGCTTTATACCAAAAATCAGTATTCAGTGTTCTTTAATGATAAAAACACTGCCGAAAAACTTGTGTGATACGGCAATTGTGCAGAGCATATAGCCTTAGTTTGAAACAACTTTCCTCGCCAAAGCACTCTGCATGGCATTTCACCTTTTTTTTCTTGTCGTTAATATGTCCTCCTCTTGGACTGCGGGAGCAGGGAAAACTTACAGGTCTTCTGTTCTGTCAAACTGCTGTTTTACATATTCAAGTTGCCGGCGGTCGCGCTTTGTCGGCCGTCCGAGCCCGTGCGGCCTGAACTCGCCGGTGTGCAGCGTCTTCATCCTGTCATACTCCTCCTGTGGGGTTTTGTCAATATAATACTGTGGCACTAAAGGCGCCCCTACCCTGCTCTTTGGTGCGGCTATCACCTGTACGGTCTTGTTAAGCGCGCCAATGTGGACTTCGTAGATTTCCTCGGTGCGCACTGTCCGCGAGGGTTTGACGTTTGTGCCGTCCAATTTCACCTTGCCGGCATTGCAGGCTTCTGTGGCCAATGAACGTGTTTTGAAAAGGCGTACCGTCCAAAGCCACTTGTCGATTCTAACATTCAGGTTTTCCATTGTCGTGTCTGCTCTCTCTTGACGTAAAAAAATATGGAAGCGCAAACTACAAAAACAATGGGGCTTAGACTCCGCCTCCTATGTTTTTCGCCCGTTTGCCATCCGTGCGCAAAAATAGCACAAAAACTTCAGGCCATTCCGGAAAAGAAAAACGATGCTGAAAAAAATGTACATTTGCCAACTCAAAAAAAAACAATCTGCAATGGAATATAAATTCTTAAAGATCCAGAAGACAGGCGCAATCTGCACATTAGCCATATCTGCGCCCAAGACATTGAACGCCTTGAACTCGTCCGTGCTGTCAGAGATGGCCGAGTTCATCAGCAACATAGACGACAGCATCCGCGCGCTCATCATTACCGGCGACGGCGAGAAGAGTTTCGTGGCCGGGGCTGACATTTCCGAAATGCAGCGCCTCAACGAAGAGGAAGGCGAACGTTTCGGCAGACTCGGGGCGTCTGTGTTCCGCAAGATTGAAACGTTGCCCATTCCGGTCATCGCAGCCGTCAACGGTTTCGCCTTGGGCGGCGGATGCGAACTGGCGCTGGCCTGCGACATACGCATCGCTTCAAGCCGGGCCAAATTCGGACAACCGGAGGTGGGCTTGGGCATCATCCCGGGCTTTTCCGGCACGCTCAGGCTGGCCAAGGCCGTTGGCATCGGGTATGCCAAGGAGATGATATACTCAGGAAAGACAATCCGTTCGGACGAAGCCCTGCGCATCGGACTGGTCAATGCCGTATGCGAGCCCGAAGATCTGATGGACTATACCATGAAACTGGCCGGGAAAATCGCGTCTAACGCCCCTATTGCAGTAAAATACGCCAAACAGTGCATCAACGAGGAGTACGACATGGCCGCCGACGAGGGCATCGCTTTCGAGAACAAGATGTTCGGGAAATGTTTTGCCACGGAAGACCAGAAAAACGGCATGGCCGCTTTCCTGAACAAGTCACAGGCCCAATTCAAGAACCGGTAAATTTACAATTCAACATTTAAAAATATCCAGATTATGAAAATTTGCGTTATTGGAACAGGAACAATGGCTAAAGGCATCGTCAAGGCATTCGCCGCCAAGATGCCTGTATTAATGAAAAGCAGAACCCAGGCCAGCCTGGACAAGGCCATGGGCTCTTTCGTGAAGTCATACGGGAAACTGGTCGAAAAGGGCAAACTCACGCAGGAAGCCGTTGACGCCATTCTGAAAAACATCACGACAACGACGGATTATGCCGCTTTTGCCGATGCCGACCTCGTCATAGAGGCCGCTGTCGAAGACATGCAGCTCAAGAAAGACGTCTTCACCGAACTTGACGGCATCTGCAAGCCCGAAACGATATTCGCGACGAACTCCTCCTCGCTGTCCATCACGGAAATCGCATCGTGCACCAAACGCCCTGAACGTTTCATCGGCATGCACTTCTTCAACCCCGCCGACAGAATGGCGCTGGTTGAGGTCATCAAAGGGCAGGTGACCTCCGACGAGGTCTGCAACCTTATTGTTGACTTGGCAACCTCGATCGGAAAGACACCGGTGCCCGTGAACGAAGCCCCTGGATTTGTCGTGAACAGGATACTCATCCCGATGATCAACGAGGCTGTCGGGATCCTGGCCGACGGCATCGCCAGCGCTGAAGACATCGACAAGTGCATGATGCTGGGGGCAAACCATCCTATGGGACCGCTTGCACTGGCCGACCTTATCGGCAACGATGTCAACCTCGCCATTATGGAAGTGCTCTATCACGAGTTCGGCGACCCCAAATACCGTCCGCACCCGCTGCTCCGCAAGATGGTTCGCGCAGGACTGCTGGGACGCAAGACCGGACAAGGCTTCTACAAGTACTGAGATCATCTTTGCAGTAACTTATGTTGTAAAGAGGGCTGCCGCTACGGCAACCCTCTTTTTACGTATGTTTTGACTCGTCCGACAATGGCGTTGCATAGATTCAAGCGGCAAGACCGCAAAAATCGCGCGCTGGGGAAACGGGAATAGCGCTTTCCGTGAACGGCGTCCGCCGCATCGGCGTCTTTTTTGCCGCTCGGAAGTCTCTCCGTTGAGTCACTTCGATGCCGGGATTCTGCATTCAGATGGGATTTCTTTAATGGAAAAGCCTGCTGACAGTCAGCAGGCTTTTTGCGGAGAGAGAGGGATTCGAACCCCCGGAGGTGTGACCCTCAACGGTTTTCAAGACCGCCGCATTCGACCGCTCTGCCATCTCTCCAAAAACGGCTGCAAAAGTAACATTTTATCCTATACAACACCACTTTCAGCCTCAAAAAAAATTGTACAGTATTAACATCCTGACAATCACCCATTAACCCCTCATTCCTATTTCTCTGTAAATGTAGCCTTGTTCAGTAATATGGAACACCTCGTCCAGTGAGAAGCACTGGCGGAGGCGCTCCGGGGCGAGTGCCTGTTCTTTGCTGCCGTGCGTCAAGAGGGTTCCGCCACACATGAGCAGTGCGCTGGTGACATACTCAACGGCAATAGGGATGTCGTGTATGATGATGATCACCGTGACCCCCTTGCGGTTGAGGTCGGCAAGGATGTCCATGATCTCGTAACGGTGTGTCACGTCGAGGTTGGACATGGGCTCGTCGAGGAGCATCACAGGTGTCTGCTGTGCCATAGCACGGGCGATGAGGGCGCGTTGCATTTCGCCGCCGCTCAAAGATGCCAACATCCGGTTGCGCAGTCCGGTCAAGTTGCACCGGTCCAGCATCTCGTCAACTGCCCGCTCGTCTTGCGTGTCGGGCAACTGCCATTTTTTCTGGTACGGATAGCGGCCGGTCATCACAAGGTCGTGCACGGTAATGTCGAACACGGTGTCGTGACGCTGCGGCACGTAGGAGACAAGTCTTGCCAAATGTTTGGCATGGTATGCTTCAACAGGCTTGCCCATCACCAGCGCCTCGCCGCACGAGGGTTTAAGCAACCCGCAGATGCACTTCAGCAACGTAGTCTTGCCCGAGCCGTTCGGACCCATTACAGCGCAGAAATCACCCTCTCCAAAAGCAACCGACAAGCCATGGAACAGCAACGTCTTGTCATAGCCGAACGATATGTCTTTCAAGTCAATGACATTCATTTTTCAAACAATTGCTGAAGGTCTTCAACACTCATCATGCGGATGACGCGCTTGCCGGATGGCGACATCTCAGGGCACTCGCCCGTAAACAGTTCGTGCAGAAAGGCGCGCGTCTGCTCCGGAGTGTTCAGCATGGCATGGCAGCGGCGGTTCTGGCGCGCCATGCTGAGTGCCATATTGCGGTTTTTGTCGGCCTTGTGCAGGAACTGGTTGGTGCGGTAGTCTTCCAGAACACGCTCAATCAGCGACTGCAGGTCGCCATAGTCAGCCTCGTCGTTAGGTGTCCCGTTGACGGCAAAATGGGTGTTGTCTATCTTCTCGAGGTCATAGCCCAGTTTGCGGAAGTCGGCCGTGAGCGTGTCGAGCAGGTCGGCCTGCGACGGCGTGAGGGACACTGTTTCCGGGAAGAGGTTTTTCTGTATGCGCACAGGCGTTTGTGACAACGCTTGGAGACAGCGGTTGTAGAGCATGCGCTCGGTGGCGTTCAACACATCCACGAGGAGCGCCTGGCCGTCTGTTTTGACGAAGAGGTAGCGGTTGACTACCATAAAGTATTCCAAGGGAACGTCGTCGGAGGCGAAAGGATCGGATTTCGTGTCTGGCGTTGTGGGCGAATCAATATGCAGTTGCCGGGCTTGCGGTGCAGGCGTGTTCTCATGGGAGAGCCCTTTCAGGAAATCGTCCCACCCTTTCAAGTTGCCGCCGTCGTGGTGCATGCAGGCAGAGCTTTGGCCGCCGGAACAGCCAGAGCCGCCGGAGCGCGACGAGGGGGAATCGAAGGGATTGTAGTTAGGGTTCACGCCCAAGGAGGGCGCCGTGACAACATGTCCGGCCGGGGGCGGCGGCGTGTACATGGAGGGGTCGGCCTCGAAATCGATGCGCGGCACCAGCGACATTGTGCCTAACGTGCGCTTTACGGCAGCATTGAGGAATCCGAACACCAGTTTCTCGTCCTGCAGTTTCACTTCCACCTTGGTAGGGCTCACGTTCACATCGACGGCGGCAGGGTTGACGTCAATCCCGATGAAATAAGCGGGACGGTAACCTTGCGGAATGAGGTCCGAGTAGGCCGTCTCCACCGCGTAGTTGAGCAGGTTGTGCCGCACATAGCGGTTGTTTATGAACATATACTGCTCGCTTTTCTTCTTCTTTGCGTTCTCGGGCTTGGCTATGAATCCGGTGATGCTCATGAAGTCCGTTTTCTGCTCAACGGGAAAGAGTTTGTCCTTGAAATGGATGCCGAACACGTTGATGATGCGTTGCTTGAAGTTGCTTCCTTGCAGTTGGAAGAGAGGCTTGCCGTTGTGGAAAAGGGCGAAGGCGGTGTCGTGGTGGATGAGGGCCACGCGATAGAACTCCTCTTCGATGTGAGTCATTTCGACGTTGTCGGACTTGAGAAAACTGCGGCGTGCCGGAACGTTGAAAAAGAGGTTCTTGACAGCGATGGAGGTGCCTTTCTGGTCGGCGATGCGTTCGTGTGCAGTCACGCGCGTGCCCTCAATGCACACCCGTGTGCCTACGGTCTCGTCGGGCTGGCCGGTTTTGAGTTCCACGTGGGCGATAGCGGCGATGGAGGCCATGGCCTCGCCACGGAATCCTTTAGTGGTGAGGCGTGAAAGGTCGTCAACCCTCGTAAGTTTGGAGGTGGCGTGACGCTCGAAGCACATACGGGCGTCATTGAAAGACATGCCCTTGCCGTCGTCGATGACCTGTATGAGCGTGCGTCCTGCATCCTTCACGATCAGCTGGATGTTGTGCGCGCCGGCATCGATGGCATTCTCGAGCAGTTCCTTGACCACGGAGGCGGGGCGCTGTATCACCTCGCCGGCTGCGATCTGGTTCGCAACCATGTCAGACAGCAGTCTTACGACATCCATGCTTACGCAAAGAACTTGAAATAGACAATGGCTATCACTATGGCGAAGAACACCATAGCGGCGATGGTCAGCCAAGGGGTCTTGCGCTCATTGCGGTCGTGGCGGCGCTTGCCCTGCCACTCGCGATGCAGCTCGTCTGCGAAGTCGCGACGATGGTTGCCGGTAGGTTTCTGCTCTTCGGGGGTATAATAGCGAGGCTTGTACTTGAACTCGCGCGGCTCGTGCTTTTGTATATTGAAGAATGACATCACAATGTTTTTTGCGAGTGCAAACATACACAAAAAAACGGATGCCCCTCATTCTGCGCCGCCATTATTTGCAATTATTGGCACTGCGTCCGAAAGTGACGGCATTGCAAAGGGTTATCGTTTGTTGAAAAGTCGCGGTGTTGCAGTTGGGTTGTGTTCACGCCTCTATGTGCGCGTCGATGCCTTGTCTGAAATGCTCCTCAATGAGGCGTTCGAGCCGTCGCAATGCTTCGGGCACCTCTATGGCTTCTGTGAGGCGCTTTTTGCCCTTATATACGCATACCAGTCCATGGCTGGCGCCGACAATGCCGAAGTCGGCATCGGCCATCTCGCCGGGACCGTTCACCACGCACCCCATCACGGCGAGTTTCAGTCCGGGGCAGTCGGGGAAGCGCTCTTTCAAGAGCGCGAACACCTGTTCTATGTCATACTGGGTGCGTCCGCAGGAGGGGCAGGCTATGAACTCCGTCTTGCTCATCTTGATGCGACAGGCTTGCATGACCATCTGCTCGAGTTCTCGTAAAGTCGCGTCGGAGATGTTCGGATTATGGAACTCAATGCCGCCAAGACGGTTGAAATGCGAGGCATAGCCGGCAATGGCGGCGGCCTTGATCATAAAGCGTTCCTCGTCTCCGTCATTGTCGGCAAAATGCAGCATCCCCGCCTGCACAACGCCTTGTTTGGGGTCAAGTCCCTGCACGGCCTGCAGCAGCCGATGGGCAAAGGGAGACTCGTTTTCGGGCGGCTCTGTCAACGAGACGCGCACCGTATCGCCCACGCCGCTCAAGAGCAGCGCCCCGATGCCGGCGGCAGACTTTACCCGGGCTTCCAAGCCGTTGCCGGCCTCTGTGATCCCGATGTGCAGCGGGCAGTCGCAGCCTCGCTCTTCCATGGCGCGTTTAAGCAGCAGCGTGGCTTCGGTGGACGTGCGTACGTTGCTGGATTTCATGGAAATCACCGTTTTGCGGAATCCGGAACGGTTGCAGATGTCGATCCATTCGAGCGCTGACTGCACCATGGCTTCAGTGGTGTTGCCGTAGCGGTTCACTATCCGGTCGCAGAGCGAGCCGTGGTTGATGCCGATACGCAGTGCAGTGCCGTGTTCGGCGCAGCGTTGCAGCAGCGGTGCGGCAGAGCGAGCCATCCGGTCTATGGCCTCTTGATAGGCGGATTCGCTGAGTTCGTATTGCGAGAAACTGCGTTTGTCAACATAGTTGCCGGGGTTTATGCGCACCTTTTCGGCCACATTGGCCATCTCTTCCGCCACTTTGGGGTTAAAATGCACGTCGGCCACCAGCGGGGTGTTGATGCCCTCGCTGCGCAGACGGCTTTTGATTTCGCGCATGGCGGCAACCTCTCTCAGCGAGGGCACCGTTATGCGTACCATTTGTGCCCCCGATGCCACCATTCGGCGGCATTGCGCCACGGTGGCCTCCACATCGTTGGTGTCGGTGTTGGTCATCGACTGCACCACCACCGGGGCGGCTGCGCCAATGGCCACATTGCCGATATTGAAACCGTTCTTGCTGTTCATCTGAAAAAGCTATTGCTGTCCGTCGGCCTGTGCGAATCCCTGCGCGCGCAGTTCCACTTGCCGGTTGTCGCCCGTGATGAGATGGCAACCCGCGGATTGTTCCTTGACATAGCCGATAATGGAGATGTTGTCCACATTTTTCAGTTTTTCGTAGTCTGCCTGTTTTACCGTAAACATCAGTTCATAATCGTCGCCGCCGTTGAGAGCCGCCACCGTATGCACAATGTCGAGGTCTTTGAGTGTCGTGAAAGTCAGTTCAGTCATAGGCATCTTTTCTTCAAAGAGGTCGCAGCCTTTTCCGGAGGCACGGCAGATCTGCATGGCTGCGGCTGCGATGCCGTCGCCGACGCTGGTCATGGCGGTAGGGATAATGTCTTCGCAGCGGAGGGCTTCCACAATGTCAATGCGGGGTTCGGGCTTGAGTTGGCGGCGCAGCAGGTAGTCTTTGCCCGTAAAGTCGGGCTGCATGTCGGGATTAACCTCAAAGACCTTCTTTTCGCGCTGTAGCAGGAGGAGTCCGGCATAGGCGGCGGCAAAGTCGCCGGAGACGCAAATCAGTTCGTTTTCGGACGCGCCCTTGCGGGTGGCGAGGTGGGCGGGGTCGCATTCCCCAGTTGCCGTCACCGCAATCACCAGGTCGCGGGGGGAGGTGGAGAGGTCAAGGGCGGCCACGTCAGCGTGAACAGTATCGCAGCAGGCGGCCATGCCGTCCAGGATTTCGTTGACCGCCTTAAGGTCAAAGCGTCCCGAGACGGAGATGTTCACCATCAGCTGTGCAGGCACGGCATTCATGCCCAGCACGTCGGAAAAGGCGATGGCAGCCACCTTGTAGCCCAAATGCCGCAGCGGCACGTAAGTAAGGTCAAAGTGTACGTTTTCGAGAAAAACCTTGGTTGAGGCTGCCACATACTCGTCGGCAGGGCTCATCACGGCGGCATCGTCGCCGATGCCGACTGCGGTGGAGGCGTTCTCGACAGGGAAATATTTGGACAGTTCGGCGATAAGGTCATACTTGCCGAAACGGGGCCGGTTGTTCGGTTGTTTCTGTTCTTCCATACTTTAATAACATGAGGGGGCAAAAGTACATTTTTTTTGTATTTTTGCTCCGTTCAAAAAAACACCGAGACGTGCAGACATTCAAGGCAGACTTACATACGCATACCCTGCTATCGCCTTGCGGAGACCTGGAGATGACCCCTGACAACATCATCGCATGCGCCTTGGCGCAGGGCATCGACATCATCGCCATTACCGACCACAACTCCACGCGCCATTGCCGTCTGGCGGAACACTACTCACATAACCGCGACATCTTTGTGCTTTGCGGCGCCGAGATCACCACCAAAGAGGAGGCGCATTGTCTCGCCTATATGCCTGACCACGCCGCCCTTGACCGTCTGCAGGCCTATCTGGAGCAGCATCTGCCCGACATTCCTAACGACCCTGACCGCTTTGGCGACCAGGTGCAGATCGACGAAGACTTCAACATCATCTATGAAGAGCCCCGGCTGCTCACCGCCGCCCTTGACCAGTCGGTGAACCAGGTGGCCGACTTCGTGCATGCGGCCGGGGGGCTGTTCGTGCCCGCACACATCGACAAACTGACCACCAGTCTTGTCAGCCAGCTCGGGTTCATCCCTTTCGACCTCGAATATGACGCCGTGGAACTGTCGGAGCGCGGCAACGCCGACATAATCCTTCAAACGCATAAATACCTGAAAGGAAAGAGTTTCACGCGCAGTTCTGATGCGCATATCCCCAGCCGGATAGGCATCGCACCATGCTATATGGAACTGGAAACCCGCAGTTTTGACGAAATCCGAAAAGCATTCAGGCAGGAAAACGGACGGAGGGTGATGCTCACATTGCCTGAACAATCCTGAATCATCCAGACTTTTAACATATTAAACATAACACAATGACCATCAAAGAACTTGTCGAGAAAATGAACTTCGCCGTCTTCTGCGGCGAAGAGAACTTAGGGAGTGAAATCAAAGGCGGCTACGTATCTGACCTGCTGAGCGACGTTATGGGGTTTGCCCGTGAGGGGGACGCATGGGTCACGCTGCAGACCCACAAGAACGTCATCGCCATAGCCTCGCTCAAAGAGCTTGCGTGTGTGATACTGGTCAAGGGGAACAAGCCGGACGACGATATGCTGGAGCAGGCCAAAGAAGAGGGCATCCCCGTGTTGGGCACTGCGGAGCAGACCTTTGAAACGGCGGGGAAACTATACGGGTTGCTGAACCAATAGCCGCGTCATGAAAGACCTCTCCATGCACATAATGGACATCCTGCAGAACTCCACCCGGGCAGGAGCCACCGTCATCACGCTCGAAGTGACGGCAGACAGCAATGCCGACACCTTGACAATCGTCTTCAAGGACAACGGCTGCGGCATGAGCGAAGAGACCGTCAAGAATGTCATCGACCCTTTTTTCACCACCCGTACCACCCGCAAGGTGGGGCTCGGGCTGCCGCTGCTCAAGCAGAACGCCGAAATGACCGGCGGAAGCCTTGACATCCAGTCGAAAGTCGGCGAGGGCACGACCGTCACCGCCGTGTTCGGGCTCGGCCATTTAGACCGGCCGCCGATGGGCGACCTGGCCGGCACTCTGGCGCTGACCATCTCCGCCTACCCTGACATCCGCTTCATATTCCGCTACCGGCGCGACAGGGAGGTTGACTACACGCTCGACACCGACGAGGTGCACGAAGCGCTCGGGGAAGTCCCTATAAACGACCCTGACATCATCGAAGCCCTAAAAGAAATGATACAAGAAAACATTCAATGAAAGGGTTAATAAAAAATGTATCTTTGCCCGCTTTTTCCGGAGGGGATAAGCATTGTTTTCGATAAACGGACCAAAAACCAACTTTTATAGAAAAACATGTTTGCTATCAGTTCCGTTGACGAATTGGTCAACACGGCAAAGAAAGTAAAGACAGAGGGCAAAAGCATCGGACTGGTGCCGACGATGGGGGCTCTGCACAAGGGCCATATGTCGCTCATCCAAAGGGCAAGAAAAGAGAACGACATCGTAATCGTCTCCATATTCGTAAATCCTGTGCAGTTCAACAATCCTGAGGACTTGCAGAAATATCCCCGCACGCCGGAAAAGGACCTTGACTTCATTTGTGCATACGCCGACTATGCCTTCATGCCGGAAGTCGAGGACGTTTTCCCGGAGAAGCCCACCGAAGCATACTGTTTCGGCAGTGTGGAGCAAGTCATGGAGGGGGCTGCCCGACCGGGGCATTTCAACGGCGTAGGCGTCATCGTGCGCAGGCTGTTAGACTGGACTTGTCCCGACCGCGCCTATTTCGGCGAAAAGGACTACCAGCAGATTGCAGTGATACGGGAACTGGTGCGTCAATGCGGCATCAAGGTGCAGATCGTGCCCTGCCCTATCGTGCGGGAGGCAAACGGGCTGGCCATGAGTTCGCGCAACAAGCGGCTCACGGCGGAGCAGTTCGAGACCGCCGCCAACATCTACCGGATACTCAAGGCCTCGCGCGAGCAGAAAGACGTTCCGCAAATCAAGGCGTTCGTGAGACAGGAAATCGCCAAGATACCCGAGTTCACGCTCGAGTACTTCGAGGTGGCCGATGACCGGACGCTCCAGTCTGTGCAGACACTCGACGACGCACCCGGCATCATGGGATTCATCACCGTCCATATTGGCGGCGTAAGGCTTATCGACAATATTCGTTATCGTTAAAACCGGCAAAATGACCATAGAACTTTTAAAATCGAAGATCCACAAGGTAACCGTAACGGAAGCCAACCTTAATTATGTAGGCAGCATCACCATCGACGAGACGCTGATGGAGGCTGCCAACCTGATCGAGAACGAGAAGGTGCAGGTGCTGAACGTAAACAACGGGGAGCGTCTGGAGACCTACGTCATCAAAGGGGCAAAAGACTCCGGCGTGATCTGCCTCAACGGCCCCGCCGCCCGCAAAGCCTGCGTAGGCGATGTCGTCGTCATCATCTCATACTGTACCATGGACTTTGAGGAGGCCAAGCATTTCAAGCCTTGGATCGTATTTCCGGACAAGGGAAACAAGCTCCGCCAATAAGGAAAGAAGAAAGACCAACATCCACCAAGCATACAAATTATATAATATGTATAAACTCATACTCATACGACACGGACAAAGCGAATGGAACCTGTCGAACCAGTTTACGGGATGGACAGACGTGGACCTCACACCTCAAGGAGAAGAGGAGGCGCGGCAAGCGGGCAGGACACTGCGAGAAGGCGGTTTTGACATCCGCTACACCTACACCTCCTACCTGAAGAGAGCCATCAAGACGCTCAACCTCGTGCTGGAGGAAATGGACCGCATGTGGCTGCCGGTAGAGAAGACCTGGCGGCTCAACGAGAAGCATTACGGCGTGCTGCAGGGGCAGAACAAGCAGGAGGCCGTGGAGAAATACGGCAAAGAGCAGGTGATGCTTTGGCGGCGCAGCTACGACGTGGCGCCGGACCCCATTCCGGACGATGACCCTCGCCATCCAAAGTACGACATCCGCTATCAGGGCATCAAGAACCGCTCGGCCCGTCCCGGCACAGAATCGTTGTCAGACGCCACACGCCGCATCATCCCCCTCTGGAACGCCAGCATCGTTGAGAACCTGCACCAGTACAAGCAGGTGCTTATCGTCGCCCATGGCAACAGCATCCGCGGCATCATCAAATTCATGAAAAACCTCTCCAACGAAGAGATCGTCAAACTCAACATCCCGACCGGAACCCCCTATCTGATGGAACTTGACGACAACATGCAGATCCTGAAAGACGAATACATCGGCATCTCTGAAGAGGAACTCAAAGCCAAGGAAGCGGTGGTGGCCAACCAGACGAAATAGCAAAAAAATGCCGGAATTGCGAATTATTAGTTTTTTTTCTATCTTTGCGCCGCTCAAAAAAGCAAATAAAGAAAATCACTTATTGTAATAACTTAAAACAACAGTTTTTATGAAGAAAAAAGTAAGAAACGTAATTATCATTGGTGCTGCGGGAAGAGATTTCCACAATTTCAACACCTTTTTCCGTCACAACAAGAACTACAATGTGGTTGCCTTTACCGCAGAACAGATTCCCGGAATCGACGACCGTAAATACCCCAAAGAACTGGCCGGCGAAGACCTCTATCCGAACGGAATACAGATCTATCCGGAATCAAGGCTGGCTGAGCTGATCAAGGAATATGACGTTGACGACTGCGTTTTCGCATACAGCGACAAACCGTACACGTACGTCATGGGTGTCAGCGCCATCGTGAACGCCGCAGGCGCCAATTTCTGGCTCATGGGACCTAAGGACACGATGGTAGAATCAAAGAAACCTGTCATCGCTGTGGGTGCAACCCGTACCGGCTGCGGCAAGTCACAGACCTCCCGCCGTATCATCGAATACCTGGTCGAAATGGGCTTCAGAGTTGTGGCTGTCCGTCATCCTATGCCTTACGACCCGGATCTGAACAAACAGAAAGTTCAGCGTTTCGCTTGCGTTGAAGACCTGAAGAAACACAACTGCACCATCGAGGAAATGGAAGAGTACGAACCGCATGTGGTGACAAAACGCAACGTCATCTATGCCGGCGTTGACTATGAAGCCATCCTCCGCGAAGCAGAGGTTGACCCTGACGGCTGCGACATCGTGCTGTGGGACGGCGGCAACAACGACTTCCCGTTCTACAAGCCCGACCTGACCATCGGCGTCGCCGACCCGTTGCGTCCGGGCACAGAGGTGACCTACTATCCCGGCGAAGTAGTGGCACGCATGTCTGACGTCATCGTCATCAACAAGATCGACTCCGCATCTCTCGAAAACATCAACATGGTTCGCGCCAACCTCGCCAAAATCAACCCGAAAGCCATGGTTATCGACGCCGCTTCCGTGCTGACCGTCGACAAGCCGGAACTGCTCAAGGGCAAACGCGTGCTCGTCGTTGAAGACGGCCCGACATTGACCCACGGTGAAATGAAATTTGGCGCCGGCTCCGTCGCTGCCATGAAATACGGTGCAGCTGAACTTATCGACCCGAGACCTTACACAGTCGGCGAACTCACCACTACATTCGAAAGATACCCCAACATCGGCACCCTGCTTCCGGCCATGGGCTACGGCGAGCAGCAGATGAAAGACCTTGAGAAGACCATCGCCAACACCCCTTGCGACGCAGTGGTCATCGGCACGCCTATCGACCTGCCGCGCTTCATCAAGATCAAACAGCCGGTTGTGAAAGTCGGTTATGAACTGCAGGAAATCGGAACTCCTACACTGAAGGAAGTTCTCGACGATTTCGTCGCAAAACACAACCTCAAACCCAAAAGAAGAAAAAAATAGTCTTCTTCTCCGTAGAATCAAAAAAGCGTGCCTGTTCTGCAGGTACGCTTTTTTTTTCTATTTTTGCCGCGCTATTAAAATCATTCAAGCACAAAAGAACAACACAATGAAAAAATTATTCACCCTGATTGTCGCCTTGGCCGCCGTTTCTGTACAGGCCCAGACTTTCCAACTTTATTATAACTCTCAGACACTGAACAACAACGACACCATTTACCGTAATGTTCAAATAGACGAGGTTGACGAGTTTTACATTGAATACGCCAACCCCTCCGAAGGCGAAGACATCTATCTGCAAGTAGAGCGCACCGACCTGACCTCCATACCTGACGAGGAAAACACTTTCTGCGTTGGCGGGACCTGCTACCTCGGCACACAATCGCGTCCTTTCTATGTGGCAGCCGGCGTCCACGTCACCCACGAGGACTCCGCCGTGTTCCACGCCAACTACTCCACCCCGTCAAACGGACAGGCCTTGAAGAAATACAGTTTTTCGAACACAGAAAACAACGAAACCATATCTTTCATTGTTTCATACTATACCGGCACGGGCATTGCTCAAGCCGATGCGGCCCGCATCCGGGTACAGGCCTACCCGAACCCTGCCCATAACCGCATCACGGTGAAGTATACGGCAACCGACAACGGGAACTGCTATGTTGTCATCAAAGACCTTGTCGGACGTGACATTTTCCGCTGTGCCGCCGGCAATGAAGGCATCCTTCCCATTGACCTTTCCGACATTTCGGCCGGCATCTACCTTTACGGCATCGAGCAGGACGGCAAAATGGGCGCGGCCAAGAAACTGGTGGTCAAATAATCCGCCGCCTTGAGTTCACTTTTTAACAGCCACGTTCTTGCCGTGCGCGAATACTGCACAGAACTGGCCGCCAAGCCCGACAACCCGCGGATCATCCTGTTATGCGCCCTGTTGTTCGTCTTGGCAGTTTCCATGACCGTGTTTCGCCGCAAACTGCTGGTGCTCTTCCGGTCGCTCTATACCAAACGTTTCTACTCGCTTCTGATACGGGAAAGCAAAGTGCTGCAGGAATACATCTTCCCCGTGCTGTTGGGACTTGACCTTGCTGCCATATCTTACGGCATATTGCTGATATTGGAGCATGGCGGTTCACGCCTGTTGGAAATTGCCGGTGCCTACGGAACTTTTGGCGTCCTGTTCCTTACGCTTCTGGTGCTATATCTGTTCCAGATGCTGGCAAACCGCATCTATGCATCGCTTTTCGAACATTCCAAAGAGTTGCAGGCGTTAAATATCTACAAGTTCATCTTCACCACAAATGCCGGCCTGCTCCTGTTCCCGTTCCTGGTTGTCTGTGGCTGCCTCGGCACTATCACCGTAATGTACGGATACCTTGCCGTGCTTGCCGTGCTGGTGACCCTTTTCCTGTACCGGCTATTGAAAATAAATCCAAGAGGCATAAATTTGTTCCACTTTTTTCTCTACTTTTGCACGCTTGAAATCTTACCGAATCTATTATTCGTAAAATTGCTTTCAACATACTGACAGTCAAAAAGATATTAAGGTGTACCTCCCATAAAGAAACAGCGAGAAAATGAAAATAAAGAGCATACTGATATCCCAAAATGAGCCTGCCAACTTTGAGAAATCGCCATACGCCGAACTCAAGCGCAAATACAGCATCAACATTGATTTCTACAAATTCTTCAAGATAGAGAGCATCACCGCACTGGAGTTCCGGCAGTCCAAAATCAACCTTTTAGAGCATCAGGCCATCATCTTTTCCAGCAAGAACACGATTGACCATTTCTTCACGCTCTGCAAGAACATGAGAATAGAGATGCCCGAGTCAACCAAATATTTCTGCCAGACCGAAGCGGTGGCTTTCTACCTGCAAAAATACATACAGTACCGCAAGCGCAAGATTTTCTCCCCGAAAGAGAACACTACGGCCAGTTTCAACGAGATCCTGCTGAAGAACAAGTCCCTGAACATGCTCATCCCATGCGGTCCGGACGGCCCGCTGCAGTCGCTGCTTGACTACATGGACGCGCACGCCATCAAACACCACGAGGCATTGGTGTTCACGACCACCCCGGCAGACCTTGCCCACAACATAGACATCAGCAAATATGACATGATTGTGATGTTCAGTCCAAACGGCGTCAAGTCGCTGCAGTCCAACTTCCCCGACTTCAAGCAGGGAGATGTGGCCTTTGCCGCACTCGGCTCATCGGTGGTCTCAGCGCTGGAAGCCGCGGGATGGACCACGCAAGTTGTCGCCCCCACCAAAGAGTTCCCGTCCATCACGGACGCGTTGGATGCTTTCCTGAAAGAGTATGCAACCCGCAGGAGATAAGGCCGGCTTCCCGAAACGGGAACGCCTGAAATCATCGCTCCAGATACAGCGTGTTCTCAGCGGAAAGAATGCTGTCTTTGTCTATCCCATAAAATGCTATTACACGAAAAGCGCCGGCAAAGCGCAAGAAGGCAGCGTGTCGGGTGCAACCTGCCGCCTTGCGGTCATCGTGCCCAAGCGCCGTTTTGCCAAGTCGGTGCACCGCAACCGCATCAAGCGTCTCATGCGCGAGGCATACCGTCTCAACAAGCATCTCCTTGCAGGACATGCCGAACCTATGCAGATGTGCTGGATTTTTATCGGGTCCGGCTTGCCTGACTTTGCCACCGTTCAGCAATCGGCCATTGACATCCTGAACAAACTGAATGCGCCACTCATGCAACCGTCATGAAAAAAGTGTTGAACTGCTTTTCAAAAGGGTTGGCGGCTGTCATGATTGCCCTCATCAAGCTCTATCAATACACCCTTTCCCCCCTCATCGGAAAATCATGCCGGTACACGCCCACCTGTTCTGCCTATGGACTTGAAGCCATACGCAAATACGGGCCGTTCAAAGGCGGCTGGCTCACCCTTAAAAGAGTGCTCTCCTGCAACCCCTGGGGAGGGAGCGGCTTCGACCCCGTGCCATAAAAATCGGGGGCGTTTTGTGCATTATGTTTAATTACTTATATTTGCAACTTCATTTCACACCGAAAGGTGATGTACATTAACTTATTGGCAACAAATAAATTACACCAATGAAAATCTCTTATAAGTGGCTGAAAGACCTGCTTTCTTTCGATGTTTCCGCCGATGAAGTGAGCCGTTGTCTGACAAACTGCGGCCTTGAAGTTGAAGGCATCGAAACGTTTGATACCATACGCGGGGGGCTCAGAGGTCTGGTCGTCGGCGAAGTGCTGACCTGCGAGCCGCATCCCAACTCTGACCATCTGCATGTCACCACCGTGAATGTAGGTCAAGGCGATCCGTTGCACATCGTATGCGGCGCCGCCAATGTGGCGGCCGGCCAGAAAGTGGTTGTCGCCACTGTCGGCGCCACGCTGTACAGCGGCGACGAGTCGTTCACCATCAAGAAGTCGAAACTGCGTGGAGAGCCTTCCGAAGGCATGATTTGCGCCGAAGACGAGATCGGGCTCGGCACGTCGCATGACGGCATCATGGTGCTGGACCAGGCTGCCGTTCCGGGCACGCCGGCCGCCGAGTATTTCAACGTTGAATCGGACACCGTTTTCGAGATCGGACTGACACCAAACCGGTGCGATGCCATCTGCCACACCGGCGTGGCCATCGACCTTTACGCTGCGTTGACACAGGCCGGACACGATTGTTCCCCGCTCATACTGCCCACGGCCCCTGAAGTGAAATCCATCGCGAACGTGCGCTTCAGCATCGACGTGACGGTGGAGAACATGAAGGACTGCCCGCGCTACTCTTGGATGGTCCTCGACAACGTGACCGTCGCCGAGTCGCCGTTGTGTCTCCAGAACCGGCTTCGCGCATTGGGCATCCGTCCCATCAACAACGTCGTGGACATCACCCAATACATCATGTTTGAACTGGGGCAGCCTATGCACGCCTTCGATGCCGACAAGATCCAGGGCAACAAGGTCATCGTCAAGAACCTGCCCGAAGGCACGCCTTTTGTCACGCTTGACGGCAACGAACTGAAACTCAACGCAGAAGACCTTATGATCTGCAACGAGAAAGAGGGCATGTGCATTGCCGGCGTTTACGGAGGACAAAACTCCGGCATCACCGGCAAGACAACCCGTGTTTTTCTCGAAAGCGCCTATTTCAACCCCGTGTCCATACGCAGGACGTCCAAACGGCATGCCCTGAAGACCGACGCCTCGTTCCGATACGAGCGCGGCTGCAACCCGGACATCACCGTTTACGCGCTCAAGCGCGCCGCAGACCTTATGGTCAGGTTCGCCGGCGCAGTACCCATCTCCGACATCACCGACCTATACCCCTACAAGATAGAACCCGCCCAGATTACGCTGACCTACGACCAGATCAACAAGGTGGCCGGACAGGAGATTGAAAGGCAGACCGTCACCAAGATCCTCTCAATGCTCGGCATGGAAATCCAGAACACCGGAAGCGACCGGCTGTTGGTGAAAGTGCCGTTGAGCAAAGCAGACGTCACACGACCCATCGACCTGATTGAGGAAATACTGCGCATTTACGGCTACAACCGCATCGGCATCTCCGACATTCTGTCGTACAAAATGCCCACCGGGCAGGACACCGTGAACGCACATTCCCTGAAACTTGCCATCTCCACCTATCTGGCGGACAACGGTTTCTATGAAGTCATGAACAACTCGCTCACCAAGTCGGAATACGCGGCGCAATTCGGGTTCATCGATGAGACGCAGAGCATAAGGCTCCTGAACCCCTTAAGCAACGAGTTGAACGTAATGCGCCAGAGCCTGCTGTTCGGCGGCATGGAGAACATCGTGCGCAACACCAACAACAAGAACGCCAACCTCCGCCTGTTCGAGTTCGGGAAAACCTATTGGCTTGACACATCGGCCGCCCACGAAGACGACGTGACCGTCCGCTACCGCGAGAAGGACGAATTCGTGATGTTTGTGACCGGCAAGGACGGCGATGACACATGGAACCACAAGACCGCAGACCTCGACCTCTTCTATCTCCGGAACATGGTCGAAAACATTCTGGAGAAAGTCAACTGCTCTGCCGGGATGATGACGCTCTCCACCGAGGGAGAACCGAGAATGTTCTCCGACTTCGTCTCGTACCGTTTCGGGGACGAAGAGATTGCCGTGGCCGGGCAGCTGTCGGCAGCGGTGCTGAAATATTTCGACCTCAAGAAACCTGTCTGTTATGCCGAGTTCAACCTTGCCGCCATCGAAAAGGTTGTCGCCGGGCAGAAGATACAGTACAAAGGCATCAACGTCTATCCGTCCGTCAAGAGAGACCTTGCGTTAGTGGTGGACCGCAGCGTGACCTTTGAGACACTGAAGCGCATCGGGATGAAATACGGTTCCAAACTGGTGAAACGCATCTCGCTGTTTGATGTCTTTGAGAGCGAGAAGATCGGCGAGGGCAAAAAGTCGTACGCGCTGAACTTTGTATTGCAGAACCCGGACAAGACCTTGACGGAAGAGGAGATCAGCAAATTGATGAAGAAACTCATTGCCGCCTACGAACGCGAGGCCGGCGCCATTCTGCGGTAGAGGGACAACTTTTTTGACATGCTGGTTTTCAACGGATTTGATGAGAGTATAACCTTGACGAAACCTGTCGCAGCCGTCGGCTCCTTTGACGGGGTTCATCTTGGGCATCAGCGTCTGCTCGAATGTCTCCGCAACGCAGCCGGCGAGACAGGCGGTCAAAGCGTTGTTGTCACATTCCATCCGCATCCCCGGCAAGTGCTGCATCCCGGCAGCGGCTTTTTCACCATCAACACCCTGGAAGAGAACCTGCAGAAGCTGGACAGTGCCGGCATCGAAGCCGCCATTGTCGTTCCGTTCACAAAGGCATTCTCGGAACTCACCTACGTGGAATTCCTGGAACAATACCTGATCGGCCGGCTTCACGTCCATGCGCTCCTTATGGGGCCGCACCACACCATGGGGCATGGCGGCGGCGGTCACATTCACGACATCGAAACGGTATGCCTCAAGCATGGTGTCAACGTCATAGAAATACCCGAATACCAGTCCAACGACATTGAAGTCAGATCGTGCCGGATACGCGAGCTCATCTCCCGGCGCCAATTCGACAAAGCCGACGAACTGCTCGGCTACCACTATAACCCCAAGCCGTCGGCAAAAGAGACAACCGGCCAAACGACTGAACCATAAATCGTAAACAAAAGAAACACACCATCTACATATCATCGTAACACTATGAGTAAGAACCTGATTATTGTCGAGTCTCCTGCAAAGGCCAAGACCATCCAGAAATTCATAGGCAATGACTTTGAAGTCATCTCAAGCAAAGGTCACATCCGAGACTTGCCGCAGAAAGACCTCGGCATTGATGTCGCGAACAGTTTTGAGCCCAACTACATCGTGCTTGGAGACAAGAAAGCGCTCATCAACGAAATAAAGAAGAAAGCAGACGCCGCTGACACCGTGTGGCTTGCGACGGATGACGACCGCGAGGGTGAAGCCATATCATGGCATCTGTTGCAAGTCACGGGCATTGACCCCGCAAAAGTGAAGCGCATCGTATTCCACGAGATCACGAAGAGCGCCATCTCGCAGGCCCTGGCAAATCCGCGCGAGCTGAACATTGACCTTGTCAATGCCCAGCAGGCACGGCGCGTGCTGGACCGTCTTGTCGGCTTTGAACTGTCTCCCGTGTTATGGCGCAAAGTCAAGCCGCAGCTGTCGGCCGGGCGCGTGCAGTCGGTAGCCGTCAAACTCATAGTGGAGCGCGAGCACGAGATCGAGCATTTCCAGACCTCCTCCTCATACCGTGTAGAGGGATTGTTTCATCCGTTGCGTGACAGCAAAGTGGAACTCAAGGCGGAACTCAACAAACGGTTCAACGACCGGGATGCCGCCGCTGAGTTCCTGAATGCCTGCATGACCGCCCAATTCAGAATCAGCGCCATAGAGAAGCATCCCGGCAAGAAAAGCCCTGCCCCTCCGTTCACCACCTCCACGCTTCAGCAAGAGGCTTCGCGCAAGCTTGGCTACTCGGTGAGCAAGACCATGGTGGTGGCTCAGCAACTCTACGAGGCCGGTCACATCACTTATATGAGAACCGACTCCGTAAACCTTTCTAACCTGGCGCTCGCATCTGCAAGAGACACCATCGCAAACCTTTACGGTGAGGAATTCGTGCATACGCACAACTATATCACCAAAACCAAAGGCGCGCAAGAGGCCCACGAGGCCATCCGGCCTACCGACATCTCCCGCCAGTCGATCCCCGGGGACGTCTTCTCCAAACATCTCTACGAACTGATCTGGAAACGGACCATTGCCTCGCAGATGAGCGATGCCAAGATTGAAAAGACCGTCATCACCATCCCCGTCTCCAACAGGGAAGAAAAGTTCGTCGCTTCGGGAGAGGTTGTCCTGTTCCCGGGTTTCTTGAAAGTTTACAACGAATCGAAAGATGAAGAGAGCGAAGAGACAAAAGGCATGCTTCCGCAAATGGAAGCGGACGAGCAACTGAACTATTCCGTCATCACAGCCACCCAACGTTTCACCCAGCCGCCCGCACGCTATACGGAAGCCAGCCTTGTGAAAAAGCTGGAAGAGCTGGGCATCGGGCGTCCATCGACTTACGCGCCCACCATCACCACAATCCAGAAAAGAGGCTATGTGGAGAAAGCCACCCGGCCGGGGAGCGAACGACCTTACCAATGCCTCATCTTGAAGAAAAACACACTGACCGAAGAGACCAAAAAGGAAAAATTCGGCTTTGAGAAAGACAAAATTTTCCCAACCAATGTCGGAATCGTCGTGGACGACTACCTGCAGCAGAACTTTGAGAACATCATGGACTACGGATTCACAGCCGACGTGGAAAAGCAGTTTGACGAGATCGCCGACGGGAAGGAAGACTGGCATGACATGATACAGCGGTTCTACGGCAACTTCCACGAAAACATCGACCATGCCTTGAACTTCTCCAAGAAGGCCAACGGCGAGCGTTTCCTGGGCTACGACCCCAAGACCAACGCCAAAGTGTTCGCCAAACTGGGCAAATTCGGGCCTATGGTACAGATCGGGGAGGACTATGCTGACGAGAAGACGCGCTATGCCCGCCTCGCACCCAACCAGTTCCTTGAGACCATCACGCTTGACGAAGCCCTTGAACTGTTCAAACTGCCCCGTGACCTCGGGAAGTGGGAAGACCACGATGTGACAGTCGGCGCCGGCAGGTTCGGTCCCTACATCCGCTACAACAACGCCTTCGTCTCCATTCCTAAAGGCGAAGACCCGCTTGAGATCACGATAGACCGATGCGTTGAACTCATCAAGGAAAAACAGCAGAAAGACGCCGACAGGGCTCCGCGGCTTTTAGGGCAACTCGACGGCAAAGACATCTTCGTGACGGCGGGACGTTTCGGCCCTTACCTGAAATACGACGGCAAGAACGTGACACTTGCCAAAGGCACCGACATACAAACAATCACATTGGAACAGGCAATAGAGAGTATTCAGGGTGCGCCGAACAAAAATGTGCTCCTTTCCTTTGACGAAGACCCGCAAATAAAAGTGATGAACGGACGCTACGGCGCCTATATCACCAACGGCACGGACAACTACAAGATCCCCAAAGGGCGCGTGGCCGAAAACCTCACCTTCCAGGACTGTCTGGACATCATCGCCACTACCGCCCCGACCGCCAAAAAAAGAACCGTCAGAAGAAAAGCGTAACCATGGACCTTTCACTCTATTTTGACCCCGTTGACATCGTTACGCTCGGGATTCACGAAGAGAAACAATCCGACGACAGGCTGCTCTCCTGCATCCTGCAATACAATCCGGCCGCTTCTCTCAACATCGGCGAGGCTCAGATAGCCATCCTTGGCGTGCCGGAATCCCGGAACAGCTGGCAGAACAGCTCTTGCGCGCTCGCCCCGGACGAGATCCGGCGGCAGTTCTACCAACTCTACGCCTGGAACGCGCCCGTCCGCATCATCGACCTCGGTAACGTCCGCATCGGCAAAACCGTTGACGACACCTACGAAATAGTCTCCGACATCTGCGCCTGTCTGCTGGAACACAACGTCATACCAATCATATTGGGCGGAAGCAACGACTTGGCGTTCGCCAACTACCGCGCCTACGAAAAAACAGAACGCGTAACCAACCTCGTGGCGGTTGACTCCTGCTTTGACCTCGGCGACGAGCACTCGCCGATACGCTCCGACCGGTATCTGAACAAAATCGTCCTGCAACAGCCCAACTACCTGCTCAATTATGCCAACATCGGCTACCAGACCTATATGAACAGCCCGGCCGTCATCAAGCTTATGGACGAACTGTTCTTTGAAACCTACCGTGTAGGCACTATGCGCAAAAACATTGAAGACGTGGAACCCATCGTGCGCAATGCTGACATGATCTCCTTTGACATATCTGCGGTGCGCCGCCCCGACGCGCCCGGCTGCCCACACGCCTCCTCCAACGGCTTCTATGGCGAAGAGATTTGCCAGATAGCCAAATACGCCGGACTGAGCGACAAACTCTCCTCATTCGGCATCTACGAATACAACCCCACCTTGGACTACAGCAACCAGACCTCTCAACTGATAGCGCACATCCTCTGGTACTTCATCGAGGGATTCATCAACCGGCCAAACGACAGCAACTTCAGGGAGAAAGACAACTACCGCCAATACAGCATTGCCGTCTCCGGCGCCTTGGAAGACCTTGTGTTCTTCTGCAGCAAAAAAACCGGACGCTGGTGGATGGCCGTGCCCATTATCAGCAAAGACAAAGACATCAAACAGACCTGCTACCTGCCCTGCACCAAACACGACTACCTGGTGGCATGCAATGACCAAGTGCCCGGCAGATGGTGGCGCGCTTTCAACAAACTCAATTGTTAACAAAAACAAAACGTAATGAAATCCAACTACTTTTTCGTGACGTTACTGCTTTTAGGCATCTCTGTCACCGCACTGCATGCTCAAGATGAAAAGAGCGCGGCAAAAACAGCAATGGAAACCAAAGTGAAATCGGCAGAGATCACCGACAGCGTGAAGCATTGGCGATTTACGGGCATGGTGGGGCTCAATGCCTCGCAAACGCAATTCTGGAACTGGGCCGCCGGCGGCAACAACAACGTCACAGGCGTGGTCTATGCCAACTTGACCCTGTCATACAAAAAAGGCAACATCGCCTGGGACAGCAACCTCGACACGGAAATCGGAGAACTCTACTCCTCCGACCTTACCCCCAGCTGGCGAAAATCGAACGACAAGCTATACCTTACCTCTAAATTCGGATACAAACTGGCCAAGTCCTGGTATCTCTCCCTCTTAGGCAGCCACAAGACCCAATACGCACCCGGCTATGAGTACGCCAACAACGACGCAGGAGACAAGACACTGATTTCCAAATGGGCGTCCCCCTCCTATACTGACCTCTCCCTCGGTCTCGACTTCATGCCCAATGACATCTTCTCCGTTTATGTCTCCCCGTTGGCCGGACGTCTTACTTACTGCCGCGACTCCATTCTGCGCGACCGCTACGGCCTGCCCGAAAAGGCAAACAGCTTGGGCGACCTGTACCGTCCGGCAGGTAGCGCCGCTCTCGGTCTCAGTTTCAAAGGAAGCGTGAACTACACCCGGATCAAGAACCTCAAAATCATCTCCACCATTACCCTCTTCACCCCCTATACCTCTAAAAAACAGCATTTCGGCAACTTTGACATCGACTGGGACTTCGCCATATCCTATAATTTCCTGAAATGCTTGAGCGTAAGCCTTATGACCTCAATGAAATACTACGACCAGGTGATGATTGCCGGGATGCCCGGCCCCGACGGCGAACCGGGCGAACCTAAGGCCCGCGTTCAGTTCAAGGAGGTTGTCGGCCTCGGTATCGGATACAGTTTCTGACATCTGCAATACAATTAACCACTTCTCTTTTCCGATACAGATATGAAGAAAAACGACATCATTACCCTCTGCATAGTCATTCTTTTCCTGCTTCCTTTCTTTGTCAGCAAGCAGGTCTACGACACATTCTGCACGCTGACGCAACGCTTTCCCTTGTGGATGGCCTTCCTGAAATTCGGAATCCTGGCCACTTTCGGCGAGATGCTCGGGCTGAGGATAAAGAAAGGTTACTATTGCAGCAAAGAGTTCGGACTATTCCCGAAATTCATCGTATGGGGCTTACTGGGCATGTGGATAGCATTGGCCATGAACGTGTTCAGAGAAGGCATCCCCTCATTTATGGATAAAGCAGCCTGCTTTGACGGCGTAAAAAAGGCTATGGACGGCGACTTCTGCTTGCTGAAACTGGCAGGGGCGTTCTGTATCAGCCTGATGATGAACACCTCGTTTGCTCCTGTCTTCATGACCATCCACAAAATCAGTGACATGCACATCGCCTCCTATCAAGGAAGCGCGTTTTGCCTGCTCCGCCCGGTTCATGTTGGCGAGCACATCCGCAACCTCGACTGGGACACGCAATGGAATTTCGTCTTCAAGAAAACCATACCCCTCTTCTGGATCCCGGCACATACCTTGACATTCTGTCTGCCCGGCGACTTTCAGGTACTCTTTGCCGCATTGTGCGGCGTCGTGCTCGGCCTGTTCCTCTCTGTCGCTGCAATGAAGAAAAAGTGACAACAACCGCTTTGTAGTTAATCACAAGAAAAACGGGAGGGAGGCGGTATCTACCGCCTCCCTCCCGTACAATTCGGGTTTAACTATTTATTGTTTGTTCTGTGCGTTAGGGCACTTGTGCTGACATTTATGTTCGCCGTTGGCAGCGCCTTGACACTTGTGTTCCGTTGCAGCAGCAGCTTTACTGCCTGTTACCTTGTTGGCATCCTGCTGGCACTTGTGCTGACATTTATGCTCGCCGTTGGCAGCGCCTTGACACTTGTGTTCCGTAGTGACAGCTTTGGCATCATGCCCGCAAGTACCTGCATTGCGGCAGCAAGCGGGCAATTTGGCACGTGCATCGGCATCAGCCTTCACATTGTCGGCATCGTAACCCAGTTTGCTGATTTGCTGGCGAAGCTGGTCTGCATCTGTCTTCTTGGCATTGTAACTGATGGTCAACTGTCCGTTCGTCTTGTCATACGTGTAGTCTGTAACGCCCTTAAAAAAAGGCACATTGTCTTTGAATCGGTCACAACACTTCTGGCAATTGAGGGATGCGTTCGTCTTGATGACAATCGACTGGTTTTGGGCAAAAGCACCCATCGTTGCTACCGCCATTACGGCAAAAAAGATGATTTTTTTCATTTGTATTGAGTTTTTAAATTGCTTCTTTTGAAAAACGCGGCAAATATACAAAATAAAGGCGACGGCATCTCCAACTGTGTCTTCAATAATATCACCATGCGGCACTGACAGGCGGAGCATCTGTAAATACGGTCATTGCACATAATCGCCTGACCCCGCATTTTCAGCCATATAACCATAAAAAAAGAGGATGCGCAGACTTGCGCACCCTCTTACGCTATGAAAAAGTTTTTGGGGATTACCGTTTCGTGAACGGTTTAACGACTGTCCCCTTGTCGGTTATGATACGCACGAAGTACATGCCGGCGGCAAGCTCCCCGGCAGGAAGCACGGCGCTGTTGCCGTTCACCTGCTGCACGCGGAGGGTCTGGCCGTAAACGTCATACACCTCAACCTTCTCGATCATGCAGCTGTTGTTGACAACGGTCACGTTGCTGCTCGTCGGGTTCGGGTAGAGTCTGGTCTGGGACAGAACATAGTCGGCAATGCCGTCAGCCAGCGTGCTGAACGTCACGGTGTTGGACGGCGAGCTGACAGAGTCGCCGCAGACGGCCACCACGTAGGCCTCGTAGTCGCTTTCCGGGGCGAGGTCGGTGAGGGTGTACGGCGACGGCGTCGCGGTGTTCACCGTAGTCCAGGCTTCGGTGCCTTTGCGGAAATATACAGTCCAGCTGTCAGGAGTGCCGGTCTGTGTCCACGAGAGGCTGGCGCCGTTGAATGACACGTCTGAAACCGTAAGGTTGGCAGGGGCATCGCACATCACGCCCGGTTCGGGATCCGGAGGCGTAGGGCCGGGGTCGGAACCAACGCAGGACACCTGCAAGGCAAAGCCGGAATACTGCATACTGCCGTCAGAATAGAAATAGAGCGTAATCGGTCCTGAGGTAGAGGTGCATTCCGGTATTATACCGCTTGAGTTGCCCAAAGAGGTGAAGAGCTGCGTGCCTGTATTGTTGGGACCGTCGTAGATGGTCAGGTAGTCATAATAGCCCTCGGTGGCGAAGGTGCCTATGCCCTGCACCTTGACCACGTTGCCCGGCGTGGCGGGGTTGATCACGAGCGTGCCGTCGCAAGAGGAAGAATAACTGCCGTCAGCGCCGCCGTCATCGTAGATGATGCCTTCGCACATCGTGATTGTGGACGTGCCCGTAGCCGGCATGTTGTAGCTGCCCGGCGTTGCGCTGACAGGCCCTCTCCAGCCGCTGCTTTCGCCGCTGCCGCAGTCTGCCTGCACATAGAAGTCGTAGGCCGTGGTCGAAAGGCCGGCGACCGTGAACGGGTTGGTGGTGGCGGGCACTATCGTGCCGGTGCCTTGCGTGAAGCCCTGCGGGCCGTACTCAATGTTCCAGGCCGTGGCCGTGCCCGTCTCTGTCCAGCTAAGTTCAACGGA
>CAVCMI010000032.1:0-26705 GCA_963603365.1 Oscillospiraceae bacterium | reverse complement strand
GACCATACATCGGCTGTCCGATAAAATGTGTACTTTTGTTCATAGTTGCTTTTTTTATGTGCAAAAACAAAAGTAACAAATAGGGCTGAATTCCAAGCGAGGAATCCAGCCCTTTCTTTTACGGGTTCAAAAAGTTTTAGCGGACAGCAATAAATGCTAATAGTCCTTGATTGTTCATGCAACAAAGGCTTTTATATCAAAAACAAACACTAATCCCCTATATTTATCGGGTGAGCCGTGTGTTGGCAACCGCGGCAGCACTTTCTACAAAAAAAATCCCCACCGATGAAGGTCGATGGGGGAACCTAATGATTTCACAACGGAATAATCCTTATTGTGAATTGCTTCAAATTTTTGTACGGCAAAGATACAGCAAAATTTTTGTTCTACCAAACTTTTCCAAAAAAATGTTTTACTTTGTGGAATTGAAAATAATTGAAAATATAAACTCTCAAAACAATAACACTATGGCACGAAAAATTCTCGGACTCGATTTAGGCACAAACAGCATTGGTTGGGCGGTGGTGAATGCCTCTACAGACGAAACAGGTAAAGAAAATTTGTCTGAAATCAGTGCGGCTGGTTCTCGGATTATTCCGATGGACGATGCCGTGTTGGGCAAATTTGATAGTGGAGAATCTGTTTCTCAAACGGCACAACGCACGGATTTCCGTGGAAATCGTCGCTTGAGGGAAAGGTGTTTGTTGCGCAGAGAGCGTTTGCATCGTGTGTTAAATTTGCTCGGCTTTTTACCCGAACATTTTGCCCAAGAACTCGACCGATATGGTAAATTTGTGGCAAATTCTGAACCAAAATTGCCTTGGAGAAAGACCACCGATGGTAAATTTGAGTTTATTTTTCAAAACTCATTCGAAAAGATGCTTGCTGATTTTCGAAAACATCACCCTGAATTGTTGGAAAATGACAAAAAGATACCATACGATTGGACCATTTATTACTTGCGTAAAAAAGCATTGAGACAAGCCATTACAAAAGAAGAATTGGCATGGATTCTGCTAAATTTCAACCAAAAACGCGGCTATTATCAACTGCGTGGCGAAGAAGAGGAGGAAAAAGACGATAAATTGGTGGAATTTCTTGCCCAAAAGGTTATAAAAGTTGAGGCAACAGACGAAAAGAAAGGCGACGATGTTTGGTTTAATATCTATTTGGAAAATGGCATGATATATCGCCGAACAAGTCGTGTGCCTTTGGATTGGGAAGGAAAAGTCAAAGAGTTTATTGTAACGACGGACCTCGAAAAAGATGGTAGCCCGAAAAAAGATAAAGACGGTAATATAAAACGCTCATTCCGTGCACCCAAAGACGACGATTGGACTCTATTAAAAAAGAAAACGGAAGCGGATATTGACGACAGCCAAAAGACCGTCGGTTGTTACATTTACGATGCGCTTCAGACAAATCCTAATCAGAAAATTATCAGCAAACTTGTTCGTACCATCGAACGCAGATATTATCGAGATGAGTTAATGCAAATTCTCACAAAGCAGGTAGAACTACTCCCTGAACTACAAAATGAAGATTTGTACAAGGCCTGCGTCGAAGAATTGTATCCCAACAACGAGGCGCATCGGAACAACATTGCGAAGCCAGATTTTGCCAATCTGTTCATCAACGATATCATTTTCTATCAACGACCGCTCAAAACCAAAAAATCGTTGATAAGTAATTGCCCATACGAGTCGCATTTCGACAAAGAAGGCAACGAGCGTCCAATAAAATGCATCGCCAAGTCGAATCCGTTGTATCAAGAATTTCGTTTGTGGAAATTTGTTCAAAACCTAAAAATTTATCAAAGAGAAAAAATCGTCAGCGACGGCCAGTTGGATTTGTTCGGGAAGGCTTCGTCGGATAAACTTCAAACCGATGTAGATGTTACAGCCGAATTCTTAACAAATGACGACGATTACACAAAACTTTTCGACTGGCTAAATGATAGGAGTTCTATCAAACAAGACACCCTATTGAGTAAATATTTCAATTTCAAAAAAGCGAAAGGGCAAGAACAATATCCATACCGCTGGAACTATGTTGAGGACAAAGAGTATCCGTGCAACGAAACTCGGGCTGCGATTCTTTCGGCTCTGAAAAAGAGCGACATCAAGGACAATTTGGACAATGAAAGCGACATCAAGGCCATTTTGGACAATGAATGGGAAAAGAAACTATGGCACATACTTTACTCCATCGACGACAAGAACGAACTCGGACGAGCACTGAAAAAATATGCCGACAAGAACGAACTCCCCAAATCTGAAAAATTTATTGAAGCGTTTGCCAAAATCAAGCCCTTCAAAAAAGAGTATGGCGCTTATTCCGAAAAGGCGATCAAAAAATTGCTCCCGTTGATGCGCAGGGGCAAGTATTGGAAACTTGATAGTATTGACCAAAAGACCAAGGAGCGTATCGACAAAATTATCACGGGCGAATACGACGAAAACATAAAGGATAGAGTGCGCGAAAAAGCAATCAACCTGACCGATATTGAACATTTCAGAGGATTGCCTTTGTGGCTCGCTTGCTATGTGGTGTACGATCGCCATTCGGAAACTAAAGAGATTGCCAAATGGGAAAAACCCGAAGATATAGACGCTTACTTAAAGGCATTCAAACAACACTCGTTGCGCAATCCTATTGTGGAACAGGTGATTACAGAAACGCTTCGCACCGTACGCGACATTTGGAAACAAGAAGGCCACATCGACGAAATTCATGTGGAACTCGGTCGTGAAATGAAAAATCCAGCCGACAAACGCAAGAAAATGACGGAAAATATCGCCAAAAATGAGAACACCAATCTGCGCATCAAAGCCCTGCTCGCAGAATTTATGAACCCCGAAATGGGCATTGAAAATGTCAGATCGTATTCGCCGTCGCAGCAAGACATTTTACGAATTTACGAAGAGTATGCACTCGAAAACCTGTCGAAAGAAGACAAGGAATACGACTTTGTTAACAAAATCTCGAAAACAGCCCAACCCTCAAAATCGGAAATCATTCGATACAAATGCTGGCTCGAACAACAATACCGTTCGCCATATACAGGCGAGATAATTCCGCTTTCTAAACTTTTCACACCTGCATACGAAATTGAACATGTCATTCCGCAGTCGCGCTATTTCGATGATTCGTTCAGCAACAAGGTGATTTGTGAGCGAGAAGTGAATCTCTTGAAAGGGAGCAAACTTGGCTATGAATTTATCAAAGGTCATCATGGCGAAAAAGTGCAGATTAGCCAAGGAAAAGAAGTCGAAATTCTTTCGGTTGATACATACGAAAAGTTTGTCAAAGAAAATTATTCGCACAATCGTACGAAAATGAAAAAGTTGCTTCTGACAGACATTCCAGACGATTTCATCGCCCGCCAACTGAACGACAGCCGCTACATCAGCAAAGTGGTAAAAGCGTTGTTGTCGAACATTGTGCGCGAAAAATTGCCCAATGGCGAATACGAACCTGAAGCAACTTCAAAGCATCTGATTTCGGTCAATGGGCAAATCACCGATCGTCTGAAAAAAGATTGGGGTATGAACGATGTGTGGAATAGAATAGTTTTACCGCGTTTCGAACGGCTCAATGAACTGACAGGCAGAGATTGCTTTACAGCGTTGAATACCGAAGGTCATACAATCCCAAATATGCCCATTGAATTGCAAAAGGGATTCAACAAAAAACGCATTGACCACCGACATCATGCGATGGATGCCATAGTGATAGCCTGCGCCACACGCGACCATGTAAATTTACTCAACAACGAGGCAGCACACTCTAAATATAACGCAAACCGCTATCAACTACAATGCAAATTACGCCGATTGGAGCAAACTATAATCGATGGCGAAAAGAAAAATGTTTTCAAGGAATTTTGCAAACCTTGGGACACTTTCACGCAAGATGCATACACGGCTTTGCAAAATATTGTTGTAAGCTTCAAACAAAATTTGCGTGTAATAAACAAAACCACCAACCATTACCAGCATTACGACGAGAATGGCAAAAAAGCATTGTTTAAGCAAGAAAAAGGAGATAATTTGGCTATTCGTAAACCGATGCACAAGGATACAGTGTTTGGCGAAGTAAACCTGCGTATGAAAAAGTGCGTGTCGCTCAACGAAGCCTTGAAAAATCCCAAAGCCATTGTCGAAAAAGAGTTGAAAAAGAAGATTCTGGAACTGCTTTCTGAAAATAAAGACGCTAAATATATCAAGAAATATCTTGAAGACAACAAAGATGTGTGGTCCGACATAAATACTGCGAAAATTGAGGTGTACTATTTTACAAAGCAGACAAAAGAACGCTATTTTGCCACGCGGAAAGATTTGGTTTCGATATTTTCCGACGCACAAAACTTGCAGAAAGCCGAAGAGAAAATAAAATCCATTACGGACACAGGCATTCAAAAGATATTGCGCGCCCACTTAAACGCAAAAGACGACAATCCTGAATTGGCTTTCTCGCCCGATGGCATCGACGAAATGAACCGAAATATCAAGACCCTAAATGGTGGAAAAAATCACAAACCAATTCTAAAAGCACGCCTTTATGAGAAAGCCGACAAGTTTGCCATTGGACAACAGGGCAATAAATCGGCAAAGTTTGTCGAGGCAGCCAAAGGCACCAATCTTTTCTTTGCCATTTACGAATCTGAAAAGATCGATGATAATGGCGGCTATTCCAAAATTCGTTCATACGCCACAATTCCGCTAAATATGGTCATTGATAGCCAGAAAAAAGCAGGGAAGCAATGGAAAAACGATGTGGACGAAAAACTGAAATCAAACGGGACGATTGCCACAACGGCTCATCTGCTGTTTATGCTTTCGCCCAACGATTTGGTATATTTACCAACCGACGAAGAGTTAAAAAACGGCGTCAATGTTTCATCTATAGATAGAAAGCGGATTTATAAATTTGTTAGTGGAAGTGGTTTAATGGCAGATTTCATACCTGCATATTCTGCTAGCACCATATTCACAATGAATAAGAAAAAACAAAAAGAACTATTTGGGAATAATGATTTCTTTACTATTCAAGATGAATATGGCGTTAGAAGTCCTAAATCAAAAAACGAAAGGGCAATTACTGGAGAAATGATCAAAGAAATTTGTCTGCCGCTTAAAGTAGATAGATTGGGTAATATCGTCGAATTTAATGGTCAAAAACTATGATTAAACGCACGCTCTGTTTCAACAATCCAGCCTATCTGTCGCTGAAAAATGCGCAACTGGTCATCAAGTTGCCCGAAGTAGAAAAAGCCGATGTGTCGGATAGTTTCAAGCGCGAAGCCACTACCACTATTCCCATCGAGGACATCGGCGTGGTGGTGCTCGACAACAAACAAATTACCGTCACACAAGGCGTGTTGGAGGCGTTACTCGAAAACAACTGCGCTGTCATCACTTGCGACAGCAGCCATTTGCCCGTCGGGCTGATGTTGCCACTCTGCGGAAACACCACGCAAAACGAGCGGTTTCGCTGTCAGTTAGATGCCTCTCTCCCGCTGAAAAAACAACTCTGGCAACAAACCGTGCAGTACAAAATACGCAATCAGGCCGCTGTGCTGCAAGCAACACACGGCAGTGTGGCACGCAATATGCTGGCGTGGGCTGCCGATGTAAAAAGTGGCGATAGCGATAACCTCGAAGCGCGTGCAGCGGTATTCTATTGGCGCAATCTGTTTGCCGATATTCCCAACTTCACACGCGAACGCGAGGGCGTTGCACCCAACAATCTGCTGAACTATGGTTATGCCATTCTGCGTGCCGTAGTGGCGCGCGGTTTGGTGGCTAGCGGCTTGCTGCCGACACTCGGCATCCACCATCACAACCGCTACAATGCCTACTGTTTGGCCGACGACATCATGGAACCCTACCGCCCCTATGTCGATGCATTGGTTGTAAAACTTCGGCAGCGTGGCGCAGCACGCGACGAACTATCGATAGAGTTGAAACGCGAATTGCTGCAAATACCGACATTAGATGTAACCATTGGCGGCAAACGCAGTCCGCTGATGGTGGCAGTGGGGCAAACCACAGCATCGCTCTACCGCTGTTTCAATGGCGAGCAACGCAAAATAGCCTATCCCGAAATGTAATGCAAGAACGCTTCGGTGCATATCGTATCATGTGGGTTTTCGTGTTTTTCGATCTGCCGACCGACACAAAGAAAGAGCGGAAAGCATACGCCGATTTTCGCAAGAAACTGATGGCCGACGGTTTCACCATGCTCCAATTTTCTGTCTATGCGCGCCATTGTGCCAGTGCCGAAAACGCCGATGTTCATGTCGAACGCGTGCGGCGCATTATACCTGCGTTGGGGTCGGTTGGAATTTTGCGCATCACCGACAAACAATTCGGGCAAATCGAACTTTTTGTTGGCAAAAAAGTCGAAAGTTTGAACCCGCCCGTGCAACAATTGGAACTGTTTTGACGCAGAAAACTGGACAAAAACATAAAAATTCCGCCCTTTTCGGAGCGGAATTTTTATTTCTGAAACAGCGCATAACTAACTGATTTAGTGCCGATTGCCGACATCCAGTTGTTTCAGATGTCAAAGATACAAAATTTGAAAGCAATTCACAACTATGTATTTGTTCTGTTCGCTTTTTTTGTGTTGTTTCAGATGTCAAAGATACAAAATTTGAAAGCAATTCACAACCACTTGCAGAATGGATTTTTGCCGAAAGGTGTTGTTTCAGATGTCAAAGATACAAAATTTGAAAGCAATTCACAACCGTGTTTGTCCTGCCACGATGCCAAACGGCGTTGTTTCAGATGTCAAAGATACAAAATTTGAAAGCAATTCACAACGAATACGCCGGCTACTACGACGCCGAGAAGGGCGTGAACCTTTTCAGCGTATGGAACCGCATCGTGAAGATGCAGATCGAGCTGCTCACCCTCACCGACCCGCACCAGTTCGCCGAGCTGTGGAACGAGATAGCCCGCCTCAAGAAGCGCATCGAGCCTTTCGTGAGCCGCGGCGGGCTGCTGTTCACCTGCTCCAACGCCTTCGACAACTTGGAGAACCTCGGCTTGTCGTACGTCCGCCGCGAATACCAGAAGCAGCCCTACCTCACGTTCCTCATCGAGGTGATGAACTACCTGTTCGACAAGGTGGAGAACTGCTTCTACGCCATCAACGAGGAGCGGCAGGTGTATTACGCCAGCGAGCAGAGCCGGCTGATTATGGAGATGGCGCAGGCCACGGGCTTCGACTACAAGCCGGAGGACATCTTGGGTAGCAGCGTGTATGACCGCGACTGCAACCCGTCGCTGCCGTTGGAAATCGTGCCGGACTGGGGCTCGTCGATATGCCTGTTCAGCGTTTCGCAGACCCGAAGCTACGACTTTGCCGCCGAGCGCGACACCGGTCAGGAGGTGCACAACGTCATCAACGAGTTCTTCGTCAAGCCGGACGGCAACAGCAACGTGCTCATCAAGGAGCTGTGCGCGAAGTTCTGCGCGCACTACCGCCAGCACGCCAACCGCGAGCTGCACTACTACAAGGACAAGTACGGCGACAGCCGGAACCCCAACATCGTGCAGAGCAAGACCTACAACCAGCTGGCGGTGGAGTGCCTGACCGCCGCCGGCTGGGACGTGATGGAGCACGAGCACGCGGGCATGGAGCCGCCGCAGAGCGACAAGTACATCCTGATCAACAGCATCCTCAAGGAGGACGACCCCGCGCTGCCGCGTTTCCGCATCAACGGCACGCGCTGCCGCTACACGCTCATCAGCATGAACAACGCGATGGTGAAAGAGTACGACGGCCAACTCAAGAAGGACAAGAGCAGCGAGCGGCGCGGCAGCAACGTGCTGCCGGAGGAGGCCACCCATTTCAGCGACGCCGTCGATAAGATCTTGTGGACGAAGTACGGCAGCATCGTGCGGCGCAATGGCGGCGACTTCATCCCCGTGCGAATGGGCGGGCGGTATCTGTGAGGGCTGTCCCAGCGTATTTTTTTATCTTTGCAATATCGTTTCGGGCTACACAATGGAAAAATATTTGCATCGGCGAAAAAGCGAGTTCTGCAACCTGCATTTGTGCAAGGGACTGAATTTTACAGGCAGCTACGATATGCCCGCAATACATTCTTGCCACATTGATATTCCTGAAAGTTTCATCCCTTTCAATCGGACTTTATCCGCAAAAAGTCTTGATTGTGGAATACACTTCTTCATTGACGACTACCAATTTGAGCGGGTGTGGCGGCAGCCTGACAAGTATCTGCCAACGCTTCGTAGATTTCGGTGCGTTGTAGCCCCCGACTTCTCAATATACACAGACGCTCCTTCCATCGTAAATATGTGGAACGTCTATCGGAACAGACTGCTTGCCGGATGGTTGCAAGAGAACGGCATCCAAGTTTTTCCAAGTGCCAGCTGGGGCGGCATTGACAGTTTTCGCTATTGCTTTGACGGGTTGCCCGAAAATAGCGTTATTGCCATAGGGCATATCGCGAAGGGCAGAACCGTTTCCGCGCAAGCCCTGTGGCAAATCGGCGTGAATGAACTGATAAGGCGAAAATCTCCCCGAAGGTTGCTCGTTTACGGCAACCCTTGCACAATAGACCACCCAGATGTGGTTTTTATCAAAGATCATTTATCCAAATTGAAACAATATGGCAGACAAAAGAAGGTTGAACCACCTCAAACATTATTATAATGAACTCATCGGAGACAAGTCGAAAGCACTTCTCGTTGAGAATTATGGTATTCGAAATTCTTTCAGGTATCTTACGGCACGCATTCTAAATGCAAAAACAGACAAAGAGGCCGACTTCTTTATTACGATCCTTAAGAGGATTGTCGATCCCCATCATATCGATGACGATGCAGACCTGATTCTATATGAAACCTCCAAAGACGAGCTGTTTTTCAGAATATGGTATGGGTGCGGCGGGCAGCAATTTTTTATCGACACCGACTATCCGGAAGACGCGTACTCCACTTTTGATGCCGAGGATGCCTTCAAGCATATCATCACCGTTGACGGTCGGCGCATGTCGGTGGAGGATTATCTTTCCAAAATTGAGTACGATTATTCCTATATCATACGGTAAAATGGGTGGACCGAGATATTATGTGGCGGAGGGTGGTTTTTCCAAGCAGCTGTACTATACCATCGACGTGATTGAAGCCGATGGCTTGTCAGGCAAAGTTTTGGGACAATTTGGCGTGGAAGTCGGACATTCCAATCTGCCCTCCATGTCCAACACTTCCAGTATCTATTTCAGAATGGGGAAAGAAGGCCACATTGACCAAATGCGCACATACGAAAACAGGAATATGGCTTTGGATTTTGACTGGGGCCACACGCATCGAAACATACCCAAAGGGGTTGTTCATGTCCAAAACAGGTTTACAAAAGAAACCCGTCTTATGAACAACGAGGAGATAAAGAAGTACGGAAGCATATTGCGCAAGGCCGACCCAAATGTGAGATTTAGACCATAGCGTGTTGCATACTCTCAATCATATTTCCTTGTTTTTTCGCGGTGGAAATTTCCACGCCAAGTAGGGCGGGCGGCGGCTCGATGTTTGTCCGAAACATGGATTTTTAAGTTTTGACGGCCGCATGGCGTTGAAAATCACTTTTTTCTGCAAAAAACCGTTTCCGAATTTTTCGTCGCTCCGTCACCGTCCCGACGATAAAAAAGTTGTCCCAGCGTGTTCCGCGCGTCCGCGTTATCTTTGCTCCAAAATACAAGATATGGGACAGGTCATCACACGCGCGGAGGCGCTTGCGGACATGGAGCTGCGTGAGACGGCGGCGGGCCGCCCGCGCTGTTTCGCCATACAGTTCTACAAGCGGAACGGCGAACTGGTGACGCTCTCACGCGCCCGGTGCTGCGGCCTTCGGATGAACATGAAGGCCAACCGGATGCGCGGCGTGCAGCAGCTCGACGGGCAGGGCAACGCCGTCGGACACGTGCACCCCGTCTGTATCGACAATATCCGGATGTACAACAATATGAGAGTAAAGATATAGAGCTATGGAAATCCTATTCGACAAACAAGGCGACCCGAAGCTGTTCCAAGGCCGCGCGGTCTTCGGCAGTGTCACCGGCACGACAAAAACGGTGCTGGAGCGGCTTGACGACACCTTCCCGTTTCGCGGCAAGGATTACGCCACATGGGGACCCGACAACCGCTTCCCCGACGACGCGGAGCGCACCATCGGCAGCACCAGCGTGTTGCAGACCGGCCTCAACTACAAGGTGCGCTGCTGCTGCGGACAGGGCGTGGTGCCGGTGCAGGTGAGCGGCTTCGACGACAGCAACAACGAGATATTCTCGCCCGTGCGCGACCCCGAAGTGCTCGCCTACCTGCGGGGCGTCTCATTCCGCAACTACCACACCGCCGCCTTCCGCGATCTCGCCAAGTTCGGCAACGCCTTCCCGCTGCTGGTGTTCGACAACGCCGGCAACCGCATCGTGCGCGTGCAGATTCTCAACGCCCGCCATTGCCGCATCAGCGCCGACAAGACCAAGCTGCTGGTGTATGGCGACTTCCGCGACTCGATGCCCACCGAGAAGGAGGCCGTCGTCTATGATATGCTCGACGAGTACGACCCCAACGGCGACCTGATCTGGCGGCGCGACACCGGGCGGCTCAAGGGCAAAAACGCCGTCGCCTTCCCGCGCCTCAAGAACTACTTCTGCAACAACGACTACTACGCCCGCCCCGACTGGCTGTCGGCACAGGAGAGCGGCTGGATAGACATCGCCCACAAAATCCCGCAATTCCTCAACCGCGCCTACCAGAACGCCATGCACCTGATGTGGCACGTGCAGATACCGGCCACCTACTGGGAGAAGCAGTTCCCGCGCACCGAGTACAAGAACGTGAACGAGCGCAAGCAGCTCATCCAGGACTTTATGGACAACTTCGAGCGCGAGCTCACCGACACGAAGAACGCCAACAAGTCGCTGTTCACCCAGTACTACGTGGACGAGAGCGGACGCACCACCGGCGGCTGGATCATCTCCCGCCTCGACAGCGAAATCAAGGCGGAGGAGCGGCTCTCCACGTCGGCGGCGGCCAACTCCGAGATCCTGTTCTCGCTGATGGTGAACCCCTCCGTGCTGGGTGCCGGAATGCCGGGCGGCCCGTACAGCGGCAACGCCGGCAGCGGCTCCGATATTCGCGAGGGCCTGCTGGTGAGCGTGATTTTTAGCTACAACGAGAAACAGGCGGTGCTCGACCCCGTGGAGACGATGTTGGAGTTCAACGGCATCCACGACATCGACCTCAAATACCGCAACATCACCCTCGCCACCCTCGACACGGGGCGCAACACCTCCGAATCGCTGACGTAAAGACTTATACAATATAATATATATAGCACCAATGGAACCGAAACTTTTCTCCTCTGAATACAACACCCGCGCCGACGAGTTCAAGCAGTACCTGCCCGTGAACGTCAACCTGCGCTACGAGTCCGTCGCGCCGCACCTCGCCCTGTGCGAGGACAGCTTCATCCTGCCGCTGCTGGGCGCCGACCTCTTCGCCCGGATGACCGACTACCTCGCCGGCGACCCGCTGCTGGAAACCGAGTGCGCCGACAGCGCGCTCATCAACAAGGTGCGCTTCGCGCTCATACGCCTCGCCCTGTGGAAAGGCTACGACGTCATCGCCGCCAACATCAGCGACACCGGCGTCTCCGCCGAAGTGGACAAGGAGAACCGCCTCTACCGCTATCAGGAGGAAAACCTGAAACGCAGCCTCAAGGAGGAGGGCTTCGACGCGCTGGACGCCATCCTCGAATACATCGACGACAACGCCGCCACCTTCACCGAGTACACCAGCCCCGACGACATCCTGCTGGTGAACGACACCGCCACGTTCAACGCCGTCTATAACATCGGCGGCAGCCGCCTCACCTACCTCAAAATGCGACAGTACGTGCGAGACGTGGAACTCATCCAGCTCCAGCACCGCATCGGCGCGGACTTCTATCAGGAGCTGCTGGCGTGCGACGAATCCGTAAGCCGCTACGCGAAAATACTGCCCTACATCCGCGACTACGTGGTGTACATGGCGGCGGCGGAGGGCATCGGCGAGCTGCACAAGATGCCCACCGAGAAGGGGCTGCTGTTCGAGACCGCCTCGATGGACGGCGTGACCGTAGCCCCTGTGGAGCGGGCGCAACTGTCAGAGACCCGCACGCAGTTCGCGCACAAGGCCGACCAATATCTGGCCGCCGCCCTCAACATCATACAGAGCAACGCCGACGACTACGGGAACTACACCGGCTTCGCCGGCGACAGCCCCGCTGACGGCATGATCCGTTTCGACAACCAAAACCGCAAGATATTCATGGCATAGCAATGGAAATGACCACTCTCTCCTGGATTCTGACCATCCTGCTGGGCGGCACCAACGTCTGGACAATCGTGATGTACGCGCTTGAATGCAAAAAGCGCGCGCTGGAGCACAAATCGGCGCAGGCCGACATCGACGACAAGGAATTTGAAACCCTCCGCAAACAGCTGGAATACCAGGACACGCTCATATCCCGCTACGAGACCAAGCTGCACGACTACGACGACATATCGGACGAGCTGCGCCGCAAACTCTTCGAGATAAAGCGGCAGAAATACGAGTCGGAGAAGTTAGTGCTGAAGCTGCGCATCAAATACGACAGCGACGCTTGCCTCGACTTCGAGTGCCGCAACCGCATCCGGCCAAACACCAACCAAAAACAAGAAAATGGCAACAAAGAAATCTAAAAAAACCGCGCAGCCGCGCCGCGCCGCGTCCGTACCCACCCGCATCGTGCTGCACCACGGCACATCATCCGACGGGATGCATTACACCGTCGCCCGCAACGGCACGGTGACGAATGTAGAGACGATGTGCGCATCTTCTCTGCACATCCTGCTGGAAAGCCACGGACGCCTCACACAGGACAGGGACGGGCGGTTCCATCCCGCCGACAACCCCGCCGGCGAGTCCGTGACTTACTTTTACGAATACTGCCGGAAGAACCGCTGGCACGGCGCCTGTTACTACGAGATGTACACCACCCGCCAGCTGGAAGCCCTCCGGCAACTGCTGCGCGAGCTTTGCGAGCAGCACGGCATCTCCAAGACTTACAACGCGAAGCGCTGGTACCCCACCGCCGAAGCCGCCGACGGCACGGGCGGCATCTTCTTCCACTGCTCCTTCGACGCCGCAGCCGACGACCCGCACCCGCAACAGGAACTTATCAACGTGCTGAAAACATTATAATGTAGAGACGATGTGCACATCGTCTCTACGATGATAAAAAAACGAAACCCTAATGACACCAGGACAATATTACAACTACATCCGCGAACTGGCCGGGAACCACGCCCTCGTGGGGCACACCGACGAGGAGAGCCACTACTTCCGCGGCGAGCTGGAGGAGTTTTACACCGATCTGCGCAACCGCGTGCGCTTCCCCGCCGTCATCGCCGAGAGCTTCGAGCTCGACTACAACACCGAGGGCAAGAAGACGCGAGAGACCTCGTTCATCGTCGCCACCAACTACAAGGAGGCGAAAAACTGGAAGAACATCTACGCGGCCATGAACCTGTGCGAGCGCATCGGCGACGAGTTCCTGCGCCGCATGGCCTACGACGGCGACCTTGACGTGATATGCGCCAAGGTGGAGCCCGTGTCAGCCGTGCCCGTGCTCAACGAGCAGCACCTCTACGCCGGCATCCGCTACACCATCCGCGTAGTCTCCCCTTTCGACCCCGACCCCGACCCTGAACAATGGACCGACACCCTCGCCGAATAACGTACAGACGATGTGCACATCGTCTGTACCGATAAAACAAACGACGCCATGACCCTGACCTACGAAACCGACATCGCCAAAACCGACCTCCAGCTGCCCTACACCTTGGCCGACCTCACGCCGGAGCAGTTCCGTGAGGCCGTGCGCCACCTGACGCGCCCAGCCGGAGCGCCGGCAGCCGACAGCCTGCTCACCGTCGTGGCCGGACTGCCGCAGGAGGTGGTGGACAGCCTCACGCCCTTCCAGCGCTACCGCATCGAGGAGGAGCTCGCCTTTGTGACGAATCCCGACGGCTACGACTTCCGCGACTGGAAGGTGCCGTCCGTCACCATCGGGGGCGTTGTCTATTACGGGCCCGTGTCCGGTTTCGGCAACGCAACGTGGGGCGAGTTCGTGTATGCCGACCAGTGCGCCATACAGGGGCTGCACCGCGCCCTCATATGCGCCCTTTTCCGCCCGAAGCGCAAAGACTACGACGGCGAGACCGACATCCGCGTCCCCTTCACCACCTACGGCACCAAGCACCGCTTCGACCTGTTCGACGGCATCGACCCCCTCGACGAGGCCGCCATCCTGCTCAACTACCGCGCCACGCGCCGCGCCGCGCTCGAAAGGGCCTATCCGGAAATATTCCCCTACGCCGGCGAAAAGGCGGACAAGGAAAAGGGCGACGACGACAGCGACGGCGACGGCGAAGCCGAAGACGAGAAGCGCCCCTCGTCGTTCAGCTGGGTGCTGATACACCGCAACCTGCTCGGCGACCGCATACAGGACGAGGAGAAATTCCTGCAACTCGGCGTGCACACCGTGCTGCACCGCCTCAACGTAGTGATAAAGGAGAACCGCTACCGCAAAAAATAACGTACAGACGCGGCGTGCCTCGTCTCCAATGTAGAGACGATGTGCACATCGTCTCTGCCGAAATAAAAAACGAAAAAATATGCAAACCACCACCTCTCGCGGGCTCCGCAACAACAACCCGCTGAACATTCGCAAAGACCGGACGAAATGGCAGGGCGAGAAGCAGCCCTCCGGCGACCCATCGTTCAAGCAGTTCACCAGCATGGCCTACGGCTACCGCGCCGCCTTCGTACTGCTGGGCACCTACCTGACGCGCGGATGGAACACCATCGAGAAGATCATCGCGCACTGGGCGCCGCCCAACGAGAACAACACCGCCGGCTACATCGCCCACGTGGAGAAATGGAGCGGCGTGCCCCGCACCAAGACGCTCGCCGCCTGCGGCAGCCGAGCCGACTTCCTCGCCATCGTGTGCGCCATGAGCCGCGTGGAAAACGGCGTCGCCGCCAACCCCGCCGACGTGGAGGCCGGCTTCCGCCTGCAATCGAAACTAACATAATGTAGAGACGATGTGCACACCGTCTCTACAAAAATAAAAAATTATGAAACAATACCTCAAAATCATCCTCGTTGCCGCCGCCGCGCTCGTCGTAGCCGTGGCCGTCACCTTTGCCGTGGCCACATCCGCCCACAACCGCACCCTCCGCAAGGAGGTGAGCCACCAGCAGACCGTCATCGATTCGCTGCTCACCCTCGACCGCACGTTCATGACCGTGCAGCTCTGCGTCACCGACCGCAGCGTGAACCGCATCTACGGACGCTACAACAAGGGCACCATCCTGATGCCGTCCGCCAAAACATACCTGCTGCAAATTGACAGCGCCACCGTGAAAAAATAACCTGAATATGCCAGACGAGACCCTCATCACCGAAGAACAGTTCATCGCGAGGGTGCGCCAGTGGGCCAACCGCGAGCGCGGCAGGGCCAAAGCCAACGCCGCCGCCTTCGCCAAAGGCAAGAAAGCCCCGCGCACCTACATCAAGGGCATGTACGCCGGAAAAACCGAGTACAAGCTCCGCGACAAAACCACCTACAAACTTAAGACCAAAAACGGCGACCTCGACCACGTGGCGTTCCAGTTTCCCGTGCACGGCATCTTCCGCGAGTACGGCGTGGGCAACGGCCAGCCGCGCCGCGGCGCCGCCACCAAGAGCGGGCGCAAAGCCTCGCAGCGCGTGTATGTGCGCCGCAGCATGTCCGACTGGATCAGCAAACCCATCGACGACGGCATGGCGGAGCTCTCCAAGCTGGTGGCCGAAAGGTACGGCGACAAGGCGCTGGCTGTGGCGCGGAACCTGCTGAAATAATTGTCCCAGCGCATTTGCCCCGGCGGATTTATATTTGCACTGAAATGTACAGACGGTGTGCACATCGTCTCCATCAAAAACCTAACCCCGATGGCTACCCTCATCCGAAAAGAACAAATACGCATCAGCGAGTTCATCCAGGCCCTCTCCGGAGCGGACTGGACGAGCGACGAGCTGACGGTCAGCGCGAAGGCCATCGCCGCCCGCGTCTCCTCCGCCGCCGCCCCTCTCGTCCTCACGGGCACCGCGTCGTATTGGGACGCGCAGAGAGGTTTCGTGCCCGACGAGGGGGTTATCATCGTCTATACCGACCACTACTGTGAGACGGTGGACGGCACCGCCACCTACTACCCCGCAATCAAGATTGGTGACGGCAACGCCTACGTGCAGGACATAGCGTTCATCGGGCAGCACGAAAGCGAGATGCTGGCGGCGCACATTGCCGACAACGTGGCGCACGTTACGGCGGCGGAACGGCAGGCGTGGAACAACAAACTCAACGTCAACGACAGCCAAGAGGTGTCGGGCGAAACGCTTGTGTTTAACCGAAATTGATAATTGTACAGACGGTGTGTACACCGTCTCCATCAACATATATATAACAACGGAAATAACAGAACAACAACAAACCAAAAAAATCAAACGGAATGGCATACATTAGTAAAATTACGTTACCGTCCGGTAATACTTACAACATCAAAGACGAGACCGCGCGCGCTTCTATTGCCGCGCTCAACAGCGGCTCGTTCTTTCTGGGCATTACCACTACGGAGCTCTACGACCTTGCGACCGCCAATCCCGTCACCATTGACGGCAGCAGTGTCACAGCGGTCAACGGCAACATCGTGGTGTACGACAAAGACGAGTTCATCTACTACAAGCCCGATTCCAACACCGAAGGCAAATGGATAGAGTTCGGCGACCTTTCCAGATTGGGGACGCTGGCCTACAAACACGCGGTAACGCTCTCCAAAGGCAGCGGCGACGTGGTGCTTGGCGAGGGTACTACTTTCACGGCTTCGGCTCCCACCGTCACCATCGGTGCGGGCTCTACCGACACGGTGCTGGGCACGGGCACTACGTTTACGGCAACCGCTCCAACGGTTACAGTTACGCCGACCACCACCTGCGTCAAGGCTGCGGCGAGCGGCACGGAGGTAGGCCCCAACGGCACGGCAACCGTTATTTCCGCACTCAATCCTGATCCTGTTGCGGCAATAACGGATTTGAAGGTGCCGCTGATTACGGAAAAGCTTGACACAACCAGAATTATGACCGTTGGCGGCACAACGTCCGCATCATACGTGAGCGGTAAAACCGTCAAATACCTTGAAACCACCACCATCCCAAACGGTTGTTTCAGATGTCAAAGATACAAAATTTGAAAGCAATTCACAACATGCACCGCCGTGCGCCCGACGCTCTTTTCGTTGTTTCAGATGTCAAAGATACAAAATTTGAAAGCAATTCACAACGAGTAGTGTACCACCATCCTATCCCTCCACGTTGTTTCAGATGTCAAAGATACAAAATTTGAAAGCAATTCACAACGGGGTGGGCTAAGCCGAAACAAAATTACCGTTGTTTCAGATGTCAAAGATACAAAATTTGAAAGCAATTCACAACGTAATTAGATTTTTATGCTGCAAATATATAGTTGTTTCAGATGTCAAAGATACAAAATTTGAAAGCAATTCACAACCCAGAAGGGAGCAAATACAGAATGGCGGCGGTTGTTTCAGATGTCAAAGATACAAAATTTGAAAGCAATTCACAACGCGGCGGCGGCGGGACCGGCAATAGTGCGGTTGTTTCAGATGTCAAAGATACAAAATTTGAAAGCAATTCACAACTGGTGGTGTCGGCGACGGCAGCAGTGGTGGTTGTTTCAGATGTCAAAGATACAAAATTTGAAAGCAATTCACAACTGTCGGCGGCGGCGGCGGCAGACCAGAATTGTTGTTTCAGATGTCAAAGATACAAAATTTGAAAGCAATTCACAACTCGGCCGCGGCGGCGGGACCAGCAATAGTGTTGTTTCAGATGTCAAAGATACAAAATTTGAAAGCAATTCACAACCTTGCCCTTGCGAAAGTTCGCAGTTTCTGTGTTGTTTCAGATGTCAAAGATACAAAATTTGAAAGCAATTCACAACCAACAGTGGCTTGATTTTCGAGTGCTTCTTGTTGTTTCAGATGTCAAAGATACAAAATTTGAAAGCAATTCACAACTGCATTTAAGGATGCTGGACGCATTGGCGGTTGTTTCAGATGTCAAAGATACAAAATTTGAAAGCAATTCACAACTCAGCCATGGGCATCTCCTTCGACGCTTACGTTGTTTCAGATGTCAAAGATACAAAATTTGAAAGCAATTCACAACTCTGTCGAAGTCTTTCGCCATCTTTTCCGCGTTGTTTCAGATGTCAAAGATACAAAATTTGAAAGCAATTCACAACTTTCGTCAATGCGTCCGGAGAATCTCGTGGTTGTTTCAGATGTCAAAGATACAAAATTTGAAAGCAATTCACAACTTGATTGAAAACTTGAACTGATTACATTCTGAATGTTACTGGCACTTGGAAGAAGCAGCGTACAGGTTTCCCCATATTCTTGCCGGGTTTCCATTTTGGCATTGCCATGATGCCACGTACGGCCTCTTTGTCGCAGTCGGGGTACAAGGGCACTTTCACCTTTGCATTGCTTACGCGTCCGTCGCGCTCTACCACAAATTCTACTAACACGGTACCGGTGATGCCGTTGTTACGGGCCACTTCAGGATACTGAATCTCTTTGCCGAGGAATGAGTAGAGAGCCTCGCTTCCGCCCGGGAACTCCGGCATATCTTCCGTAAAATAGACGGGAGGCGTATCGTCTGCGGCTTCTTCAATGACTTCAACAACCTCGTCTTCAATTTCAGGTATGACATCATCTTCGAAGATATCCTGACCGAAATCCAAATCGGTATTGACTTTGATGTTGTCTTCAACAATATTGAGCACGACAGCTTGTTGCTGGTGTACGGGCTCTGGCGGCGGTGGGGGAGTCTGGTCGGTAGCAATGACATCCTCGTCTTTTACTTCAATGAACTCATCTTCTTCCATAGTAAAGGCCGGGGCTTTATCCTCATTCGCAAACAGTTCAAACCCAGCATAAACCAAAGCCAATACAACGATGAATCCAATCAGGAGGAACATTGTTCTCTTGTTCTCCAGATTACCTTTGTCGTTTTTCTTTGTTATCATAATCTTATGACTTTTTAAGGTTTCAAATTATTTCAGTTCAAGGACGGCAAAAGTAATATTTTTCTCTGTTCGCAGCCTGTTGCAACTGTTTTTTTTATGAAAAGTTTTAAACAGCATAAACGGCTCCGCCACAGCAGTTCCGGCTGGCGCCGGTGACGCTTTTGAGGCAGTTTTCTTTCCCTTTCAGCCGCAACAATCCGAGAAATGCAAACACCAGTGCCTCTTTGTAGTCGATGGTCAGCGAGTCGGGAACAATTACTTGACCGCCCCAAATCTCTTTCAGGCGTTCGATGAGGAAGGCGTTGTGTGCGCCGCCGCCGGTAGTCAGCATTGAGGTTGAAGAATGCGGCACAGCACCGGCTATTTGCCTTGCAATGTGTTCTACTACAGTTCTGAGGCAGTCTTGAACGGGATGTGTTTTCAGGAATTGGCTCAATATGGGGCTGAAGCAGGCTTCAAACCACTCCTTGCCCAATGATTTTGGCGGAGGAAGCCTGTAATAGTTGAGTTTGTCGAGTTCGGTGCACAGTTCGGGTATCAGTTGACCGGTGCGTGCGGTCTCGCCGTTGAAGTCAAACGGTTGTCCGAGCATTTCAGCCAGCATGTTAAGAGCCATATTGCATGGGGCTATGTCGAACGCTTGTCGCTGCTCGCCGTTGCGGTACGAGATGTTGGAGAAACCGCCCAGGTTGAGGCATGCATCGTATTGTCCGAACAGCAGTTCATCGCCGATGGGCACAAGCGGAGCACCTTGTCCGCCCAATGCTACGTCGCCAGTCCGGAAGTCACAAACGGTAGTGATGCCCGTGTGGGCGGCGATGACTGCGCCACTGCCGATCTGGGCGGTAAGGCCGGCGGCTGGGTCATGGAATATGGTGTGCCCGTGCGAGGCTATGAAGTCGGGTTTGTTGCCGTTGCCGATCCATTGGTTGATGTGCTGTGCTGTCAGTTGTCCTAAGGCGATGTCCAAGCGGGCATATTCTATGGCTGAAAGTCCTGTGGCATTGGCAAGCCTTTTACGGAAGTCGGGTGCGTAAGGCACGGTGCAGGCGCGTATGATGCGGCATTCAAGACGGTTGCCTTCGCTGTGGAAGGTGCAAAGTGCCATGTCTATGCCGTCAAGGGAAGTGCCTGACATGATGCCGAGGCCGGTGCAGTTGGTCAGGGTTTTCATGGCAGGATGGCAGTCAGTCGGTCAAGATGCATGGCGTTGGAGCCCTTTACGAGAATCATCGTGTCGGATATGTGCTGTTCTGCCAAGGCTCGGTTAAGGCTTTCAACATCCGCGTAGCAGCGGTCGGGGTGTTGCCGGCAGAATTCGGGGCCGACAAAAACGGCAGGGATGCCAAGTTGTTGGCAGAGCGCGATGATGCGGCGGTGCTCCTCGCCGCTGATGGTCCCCAGTTCCCTCATGTCGCCGAGGATGGCCATTTTGCGGGGATGTCTGATGGCGGCAAGGTTGCGGAGCGCGGCCTCCATGCTGGTAGGGTTGGCGTTGTAATAGTCGGCAATGATTGTGTTGCCCTTGTGCCGGACAACCTGCGATCGGTGGTTGGCTGGCGTGAATTGGCCGATAGCGCGTGCCGTCTCTGCCTGCGATATGCCGAAATGGCGACCGACGGCGGCGGCGGCCAAGATGTTGTCAAGGTTGTAACCTCCTGTCAGGAGAGTGTTTACAGACGTGCAGCCAATGGTGACGCTGAGGTAGGGCGACATGTCCGTAATGCGGTTTGATGCGTCCTCCGCGTAATAGACGGTCTTGTTGTAGTGCAGGTCAGCACACAATGTTGCATCGTTCTTGTTGACGAACAGGGTGCCGCCGTCTGCCATGACAGACTCGTAAAGAGCCTTTTTTGTGTGTATGATTTCTTCTACAGAGCCAAAACCCTCGATGTGGGCTTTGCCGATGTTGGTGATGAGTCCGAAGCCGGGTCGGGCAATGCGGCACAATGCGGCAATCTCTCCGGGATGGTTCGCGCCCATTTCTACGATGGCGATTTCATCGCTGGGTTTGATAGCAAGTAACGTAAGCGGCACGCCGATGTGGTTGTTGAGGTTGCCCTGCGTGAAAGCAGTCCTGTAACGTTGGCTCAGCACGGCGGCCGTCAGTTCCTTGGTTGTGGTTTTGCCGTTGGTGCCGGTGATTCCGATGACGGGGATGGTGAGCCTTTGCCGGTGAAAGGCCCCTAACTGCTGGAGCGTGCCGAGCGCGTCGTTCACGACAATGCAATGCGGCTCTCCCGAAAGCGATTCGTCTTCGGTGACAACGTAGGCCGCCCCTTGTTCAAGTGCGGCGGCGGCAAACCGGTTGCCGTCAAAGTTCGCGCCTTTCAGACAAATGAATAAGGAGTCGGGTATGATGTTCCTCGTGTCTGTGCAGATGCGGGGATGGCTAAGGTACAAGCCATAGATTTCATCGATGTTCGGGTTTTTCATGACGCTGTAAAGTCAACCGTTGATATTGCGGCGTTCAGGTTAATAGATAAACGGAAAAATCCGTTTCAGCTTGCGGGTCTCCATTTCGGGGCCGAATTCTTTGCAGTATCTTTTGTAGATGGAGTTGGCACGGGGCACAAGGTTGGCGAAAGTCCAGATGAAGAAAACCAGTCCCGACAGTGACCAGGTGAGGATGGCGAAGCCAAGCCACTCAAGCAGTTCGCCCAGATAGTTGGCACTTGTCACATAGTTGAACATGAAACCCGAAGGCAGGTAGTGGTTCGTGTCGTCATCGCTTTTGCGGAGGTGTCGGATGATATAGTCGGAGCGGAGGTTGATGTAAAAGCCCCCGAAGAAGATGATGACGCCGATGATGAACTGCGGCGACCAAAGCCAAGCCGTGTCTGTGTAGGAGAGACCTAAGACGCGGTAGTTGCAGTTGAAAGACTCGAAAAAGATCCAGTACCCTTGCATCATGGCATTGAGAATATTGAAGGCGATGCCCATAAACATCACTGCCAGCGACATTTTGCTCTTCTTTCCTTTCATGATCCAAGGGAAGATGAGGGAACGCTGGAAATAGTGTATTTCAAAGATGAGCAAGAATACCATGGGGACGAGGCTAAAGCGGTGCGGAGAGGCAAGCCATAGGATAATCATGGCGATGAAGATGGGGAACTCCATCAGAAACCACGCCAGTTTGTTGTTGATGGCTTTGCCCCACTTGCTGGAGGTGAACGCGCCGTACCCGGCTGTGACGAAATAAAGCGCTACGAACACGACGGCGGCAAGGCCAATCATGACGTACAGGTAAATATGAAATGCTGAAGTGAAGAAGTCTGGATTCATAACGGGAGTCGGTTTTGGTTATTGGATAGAGATGTTCATCGGCATGCGGGCCTGAACCCCTTCTTGCGAGAGAATTTGGTCGATGCCTTCGTAGGTGAAATAGAGTTTTCCGAGTTTTGCTTTTAGGGCAGCCGTCACCTCGTCGTCGTTGCTGCTGAACAATCGTGAGTACCAAGGTTTCTGTTTCGGATAGGCAACCGTGGCGTAGTCGGCGAGTCCTGCCAGTTGGGCGGCTTTGGCGACGGCATCGTCCAATGATCCCAAATTGTCCACCAAGCCAAGTTCCATCGCGTCTTTGCCCGCCCATACGCGTCCTTGTCCGATGCTGTCCACATACGTTCTGGCAAGGTTGCGGCCGTCAGCGACACGACCGGTGAAGGTGGCGTATGTCTGTTCGACGGAGCGCTGCATTACCGACATCTCTTCCGGGTCAAAAGTGCGGAATCCTGTGCCGTAGTCAGAATGGGTGTTCGACGTGACCCTGTCTATGGTGATGCCGAGTTTGTTTTTCAGGAAATTCTGCACGGAGGGCATCATGCCGAAAACACCGATGGAGCCGGTCAGCGTGTTGGGCTGTGCGAAGATGTAGTCGGAATTGCAGGCAATGTAATAACCGCCTGACGCGGCATAGTCGCCCATTGAGGTCACGACAGTCTTGCCTGACTGTTTGATTCTTTCGATTTCTTGCCAGATGTTCTCGGAGGCGATGGCGCTTCCGCCGGGGGAGTTGATGCGCAGTACGATGGCTTTCACCCCCTTGTCATCAGCAGCTTTCCTAAGTTCTTTGATGAAACTTTCGGAGTAGATGCCGTTGTTGTCGTCGCCCTTGCCGTCACGGATGTTGCCCGTGGCATATACGACGGCAATTTTGTCTGTAGCCTTGTTTGACCTGTTGAAGGAGCCTTTGTAGGTGTTGATCGAGACAAGTTTAAGATTGTCTGTGCCGGTGTGCTCTTTCATCAGTTTCTCGGCATCGCCGGCATAGCCAAGTTTGTCAACCAGTCGCAGCCGAAGGGCTTCTTCCGGCATGAAGCCAAGCAACTTGTCGGCTATGAGGTTGAGGCTGTCGGCTGACACGTGTCTGTTTTTGGAAATGTCGGCAAGGAATGTCTCCCACAAAGAGTTGGTCAGCACCGTCATCTGTTCGCGGTTTGCCTCGCTCATTTTGTCGAGGATGTAGGGCTCGACGGCACTCTTGAATTGGCCGTGCCGCACAATCTGCACGTCAATGTCCATCTTGTCGATGAATCCTTTGTAAAACATAACTTGAACGGCATATCCTTTGAATTCCAGCATGCCGGCCGGGTTCAGGATAACCTTGTCGGCCACAGAGGCGATGTAGTAGCCGTTTTGCGAATAATAGTCGCTGTATGCGTAAATGAATTTGCCCGACTGTTTGAACGAAAGGAGGGCGTCGCGGATTTCTTTTAAAGTTGCGGGCGACCCGAATGCGGCTGCGGAGTTGATGTATATGCCCTTGATCTTAGGGTCGGTGGCGGCATTTTTGATGGAAGCCAGAATGTCATCGAGTCCGAGTCCGGAGTTGTAATAGTTGTTGAACTTGTCGAAGGGGGTTTCGTATGAACGTTCGCTGACAGGCATGCCCAAGTCAATTTTCAGTATGCTGTTGTCAGATATGGTTGTGGTGTCTTGCGAGGTGGCAGACAGCGCTGCAAACATGCTGATGAACATGATGAAATAGAGCACGGAAACGATGACTGAAGAGAGGAAGAATCCGAGCATTGACCCGAAAACGATGCGCCAGAACTTGCGGGCGCGGCTTTCGGGTTTGAAAGGCTTGTTGTCGGGCTGAACGTCTTGAGTGTAGGTTATGTTCATAGTCAGGATTATGGGTGATTATCTAAAGAAATGCCTGTTTTTGCTGTGGCATCCCCCTTGGAAGAAGGAGATGTATTCCAGAAAGATGTCGTTGGTGTCTTCAAGATCGGGCAGTCCGCATTTGCGGCTGATGCGGGAGAGCATTTGAGTTGTCGTGAAAGGCAGCGGGCAGTTTTCGGAGGCCCGGTTGCGGTGGGGCACACGGCCGCTGTCGGTATAGGTGCCCTCCACTTCACTGGGCAGCGATGCGGGCAGCAGCAGGTCAAACATGGGCCTTTGGGTTGCCGTGTCGCCAATGAAGACGGTCTGAAGGGCCGAGAACCGGCAATGGTGTGCGGCTGCTGTTACGTCCTCGGGGATTGCACCTCCGCCGGCATTGAACAACAAGCACGCGTCAAAATCCTTGGCGGCAAGGCGTGACGGCACGTCCACAACCTCGGTTTGTGCGGGCTTCCCGTATATCTTTTCCATAAGCGCGGCGTTTGTTTCCTCAAAAGGTATGCCGCCTACACATAACTGGGGCGTGATGCCCATGTCAAAGAGCCCTTGCGAGTTGGGTTCCGCTTTGACGCAATGAAACCCTGCCGCAGGCTTGGCTTGGATGTCAAGCAGCATGCAGAGGTTCTCCAGTTCTATGGCGCCGCGCCCGTCCAAATAGCGTTCCCAAAACAGGAACACCGGAGCTTTGAAAAGGCGAAGATGGTCAGCAAATTCTTGTATGTCATTCTTATGTAGCCCATTGATGCCGAGCAGCAAGTCAAGGCTGTCGGTCAGGATCCGGTCTTTGTACTGGCCATAGTCTTTGCCAAGCCCCTCTACATAGATGCCCTTGTCGAGGCCGTTTTCAATGAGGTAGCGGTTCACACAGCGGAAGAAAGCACCAAAGTCTTTTATGTTCAGCGTTTCCGGGGTGTTGAAATTGTAGCGTGGCGTAGAAGGGCAACTGTTCAGTATGTTGAGCAGCGGCTCTTGGGCAGGTATGTCAGCGGCGGGGTTTAGCATGGTGAAGAAGACATCGGAACCGCACAGTTCGGCCAGCGGCACAATGTCGTTTTTGTCCCAGCAGAAAGCGGTGCCGCGGCGGTAGTAGTCGAACGATGCTATCGCATTGGTGTTGAAGCCGGCACGGGCAAGTCGTTGCAACAGATAGAGTTCCTCGTTAGAGTAGTCGCCCGAGGTCATGAACAGCGTGCGGTTTGCCTGAACCCCGGACATCTGTGCCGCGACGGCTTGGAAAGCCTGTTCAAAGTCTATGGCAATGTAATGGTCGCCGGACTTGTATAAGGGTTGCTGCAGACGGTACATGTTTTTGTCAGTCTTGGGAGGTGAGTGCCTGGAAAAGGCGTTCCATTTCGGGGACATTGAGTTCAGAAGAGTGGCGCAGCCCCATTTTGTCGGCCATCCGGGGCAGTTCCGACACTTTGGCGTCGGCCACGATTTTGCCTTTGTTGATGATGATGACGTGGTCGCACAATGCCTGTACCTCCTGCATGATGTGTGTAGATAGCAGTACGGTGCGGTCTTTGCCGTAGGTGCGGATCAGGTCGCGGATCTCAACAAGCTGGTTAGGGTCGAGGCCGGTGGTGGGTTCGTCCAAGATCAGCACTTCGGGGTCGTGGATGAGCGCTTGGGCGATGCCAACGCGCTGCTTGTAGCCACGCGAGAGGGCTCCGATCTTCTTGTGCTCTTCAGGAACAAGTCCGGTCTTCTCAATAATGTCAGCCACCTTTGCTTTTGCCTCTTTGAGGTGGTGGATGCCGGCAATGAACTGCAGGAACTCACGCACATACATGTCGTAATAGAGCGGGTTGGCCTCCGACAGGTATCCTATTCTCTCTCGCAAGGCAAGCGAATCTTTCCAGATGTCAAGCCCACAGACGGTGACGTTTCCTTGGGTAGGGGGAATGAGGCATGTGATGATTTTCATCATAGTAGTCTTGCCGGCACCGTTAGGTCCGAGAAAGCCGACAATCTCCCCCTTTTTTGCTTCAAAACTAACGTTGTTCAAGGCATATTGCTTCCCGAAAACCTTGCTGACATTGTTGACGATGATAGACATGGCACTGGCATTAATGATAAAGGCTGCAAAGATAGCATTTACTTTCAAAAAGGACAAATCTATGTATGAAAAGCCTCCATGCATAGATTCAAGAAAACCAACTGTCGTAGCACAACCGTCCCTTCCTGTGGGCGAATGGTTGTTTTCATCTTGTTCACCGTTTTTTTTCTCATTGCTGTCCGATAAAAAAAGGAAAGAAAAAGAGGGGTTGACCTTTTGGATCACCCCTCCTGAAATCGTATTGCTGATTGTTCTATCGTTTCGTGAACGGTTTAACGACTGTCCCCTTGTCGGTTATGATACGCACGAAGT
>CAVCMI010000031.1:0-32494 GCA_963603365.1 Oscillospiraceae bacterium | reverse complement strand
GGCACACCCCGACTGTGGGCTGGTGGCAGACCCTAAGATGAGCGTTTGGGCATTGGCAAATGCCACTCCGCTTACGAACAGAAAAAATAGAGCTATCTTTTTCATATCTGTGATGTTTTCTTTTGCTGTATGAATCCCTTGGGCATAAGTTTCATTTCTATTGTGTCAAAGCCGTGCTTTCAGTGTTAATAGACGTATTCTTTAAGGTTTGCCGACTCGGCGGCATCGTAGGCGCTCTTTGAGAGAATCAGAATGTAGTATCCTGGTGTGCGGAGCGGGACGACATTTGTCCTGGTTTCGTCCTGCGGGAAATCGTACGAGGTGTAATTTATGAAACCAGAACGTATAATCTCCGCCTCGTCGGGGGTCACGCCCTGCTTGGCGTACGTTTCCAGACTTTGGAGCATGTTGACATCCCCGTCGTATTTGGTGGCAACACGTACCATGTTGGTGAGACGGAAATTGAGACTGAAGAGGCGGGCGAAGTCGTTGTTGTACATATCCTCGATTTCTTGGGGTGAAAACTGTTCGTACATCCGTTGGTTCAGCACGAAATCGCTTTTCGGCTTGCTTCGCTGGGCAAAACTGGCGAATACGAAAGCGGTCATCAATACGGTCAAGATAATTTTCTTCATGATACTATATTTATTATTTTTTAAAGCGTGCAAAGATAGTAAAATATCGTTTGTCGGACGCTTTTTTGCGCATCCATATTTTTATGTCGTAAAGGCTGCGGCAGATGTTACAGCCCCGTACGTTTTTTTTGCAGTCAGGAAGAAGGGAGAGACACCAACCGTAAAAATAAACTTATGGGATACGACTTGTGTATTGAAAAAAAGCGTATCTTTGCACACTTTTTGAAGTGAAAAGCCGCAAGAGGGGGAGAAAAGAGTGGATGGTGCTTGCAACTATTTGATTTTCACGGACTGTAATACAAGTGGCGGGCAGATAGAGAGTGGGGTGGGATTATAGTTTGAATAGTTCGGTAGTTGCACTTTTGCCTAAAAAAGTGCGCTATTTTTTTTATTAGGGAAAGATAAAATGAATTAATAACAACAATTAAATTAAATTGTAGGGATGAAAAAGATTAAAATTACGCAGGTAAGAAGTGCAGTTGACAGACCTGCCCGTCAGAAAAGGTCATTGCAGTCATTAGGATTGCGCAAAATGCATCAAACGGTAGAGCATGAGGCAACCGATCAAATATTGGGCATTGTCGAAGCGGTCAAGCATTTGGTATCCGTTGAAGAATTATAATGAAATAAAATAACAGATTTTTGAAATTTACGACAAAATGGAATTACACAACTTAAAACCAGCAGCAAATTCAACGAAAAGCGAAAGAAGAATAGGTAGAGGACAAGGTTCGGGCAAGGGTGGTACTTCTACGCGCGGCAACAAGGGTGCACAGTCACGTTCCGGTTACAGCCGCAAGATCGGTTTTGAAGGTGGCCAGATGCCTATATACAGAATTCTGCCCAAGAGGGGGTTCAAGAACATCAACCGTGTTGAATACAATGCAGTCAACGTAAGTGCGTTGCAGAAGCTGGCTGAAAAGAACGTCACGGACATTGACAAGGATGTCCTGGTAGCAAACGGTCTGGTCAGGAAGAACGACCTCGTGGCGATTCTCGCCAAGGGCGAGCTGACAGCAAAGGTCAATGTGAAGGCTGACAAATTTTCCGCCAAAGCCAAGGAGATGATAGAAAAGGCAGGCGGAAGCGCGGCGCTTACCAGGGAATCTGCACAGGCCGAGTAGTTTTTAACTTAACCGAACTTCCAGATGAAAAAATTTGTAGAAACCATCAAAAACATATTCAGGATTGAAGACCTGAGGAAACGCATCCTCTATACGCTCTTCATCATCCTGATTTACCGCTTCGGCGCGCATGTGGTGCTTCCGGGCATCAATCCCGGCGGACTTTCCGCGTTCTCAAGCGCGGCGCAGAAGGGCCTTCTCGGAATGCTCGACCTGTTCTCAGGCGGCGCATTCTCCAACGCCTCTATCTTCGCGCTCGGCATAATGCCTTACATCTCGGCCTCCATTATCATCCAATTGATGACGCTGGCCGTTCCTTATTTCCAGCGCCTTTCCAAAGAGGGTGAAAGCGGCAGGAAGAAAATCAACCAGATCACCCGTTATTTGACGGTGGTGGTGCTGGCCATCCAGGCCCCGGCTTATATCGCCAACCTTGTGAACCAGTTCCCCGGAGCCGTCGCCCCCTCTATGCTGGACCACCACATTCTCGGATTTACCGCTTTCTCTTTCTGCGCTTTCATCCTGTTGATTGCAGCCACGCTGTTTATTATGTGGATGGGCGAAAGAATCACGGACAACGGCATCGGCAACGGTATATCTATGATTATCATGATCGGTATCATAGCCCGCTTCCCGTATGCTATCAAAGCCGAATTTGTGGCCCGCATCTCCGAAATGAACGGCGGACCGATTGTTTTCATCATTGAAATCATTATGATGATGGTGATTATCGGACTCTGCATTTTGCTGGTGCAAGGCACACGCCGCATCCCCGTACAGTACGCCAAACGCATTGTCGGCAACAAACAGTACGGCGGCGTCCGCAATTACCTTCCGCTCAAGGTCAATGCCGCCGGTGTCATGCCCATCATTTTCGCTCAGGCCATTATGTTCATCCCGTTGACGTTTGTCAACATCACGACAGAAACCACGTCAGGTTTCTGGAGCAGCTTTATCGACTATAACCGCTTCGGATACAACGCCGTGTTTTTCGTGCTGATCATCCTTTTCACGTATTTCTACACGGCTATCACGATCAATCCGCAGCAGATTGCCGAAGACCTCAAGAAGAACGGCGGTTTCATCCCCGGAACGAAACCCGGGAAGCAGACTGCTGAAATGATTGACAGAATCATGTCGCACATCACGCTGCCAGGTTCTATTTTCCTCGGCATCGTGGCCGTGCTCCCCGCAATTGTGCGTCTGTTCGGCGTCAACCAGCAGTTCGCCCAGTTCTTCGGCGGCACCTCGCTGCTGATTATGGTGGGGGTTGTACTTGACACGCTGCAACAGATTGAAAGCCACTTGCTGATGAGACATTACGACGGTTTGACAAAATCCGGCAGAATAAAAGGCAGAATGGGCGGAGTTTACGGAGGTTAATCTCGATATGGTGTTCAGAAGAGTGAAATACAAGACCGATTCGGACTTCGAGAAGCTTCGGAAAAGCGCTCAGGTCGTGGCAGGAACGTTGGCAGAGGTGGCCAAACACATCAAGCCGGGCGTTCCCCTTACGTACCTTGACCAGATTGGCGAAGAGTACATAAGAGACCATCATGCTGTCCCTTCTTTCAAGGGGTTCGAAGGTTTCCCGGCATCGTTGTGCCTTTCAGTCAACGACGTTGTCGTACACGGCATCCCTAAAAACGGGATGTTTCTTGAGAACGGCGACATTGTCTCCGTTGACTGCGGCGCCATACTCGACGGATTCCAAGGTGACTTTGCCTATACGTTTGCTGTCGGTGAAGTCTCTGAGGAGGTACGTCTGCTGATGGAAAGGACGAAAGAGTCGTTGAACCGTGCCATAAAGGTTGCCATAGCAGGCAATACTGTGGGCGACATCGGATATGCTGTCGAAAGTTACGTCAGCCAGTTCAACTACGGTGTTGTTAGAGAACTCTGCGGACATGGCATTGGGAAGGAGATGCACGAGAGACCTGACATCCCTAATTATGGACGGCAGGGGCATGGAGATGTCCTTCAGGAAGGGATGTGCATCTGCATAGAGCCGATGATCACATTGGGCGCCAGAAAGATCTATATAGAGAAAGACGGATGGACAATCCGCACTCATGACCACAAGCCCGCAGCCCATTATGAGCATCAATTGGCCATCACTTCAAAAGGCACAGAAGTAATATCTTCCTACAAACTGATAGGAGAAGTAATCGGAACAGACGAACTTTATTAAAATCACAACAAGGAATATGGCAAAACAATCATCATTCGATCTGGACGGCGTAGTCACCGAGGCACTGGGAAATGGAATGTACCGTGTACGGATTGAAAGCGGTCACGAGATTATTGCGCATCTCTCTGGAAAAATGCGTCTCCATTACATCAAGATTCTCCCTGGCGACAAGGTTCAGATTGCCATGTCCCCGTACGATCTGACAAAAGGCAGAATCACATTCAGATATAAAGCATAATTTCAACACAGAACAAAAGAACAGAAAATCTAACAATAATCAAAAAAAAATGAAAGTAAGAACATCAGTCAAGAAAAGGTCCGAAGACTGCATTGTGGTCAAACGTCACGGGGTCGTTTACGTGATCAACAAGAAAAACCCTAAATTCAAACAACGTCAGGGATAATAAATATTATTAAACATAAAAAGATAAAGTAATATGGCAAGAATTGCAGGTATTGATTTACCTAAGAACAAACATGGTGAAATCGGTCTGACTTACATTTATGGGATCGGCAGAAGCACCGCCCAGAGGATTTTGACGAAAGCCGGTATCAGCTGGGACAAGAAGGTAAATGAATGGAACGATGATGAATTGGCAGTAATCCGTGGATTGGTTAATGAGATTAAAGTAGAAGGACCTCTGAGAAGCGAGGAGCAGATGAACATAAAGCGTCTGATGGATATCGGATGCTACAGAGGCATCAGACACCGTCTCGGTCTTCCCGTACGTGGACAGAGCACGAAGAACAATGCGCGTACGCGTAAGGGACGCAAGAAAACCGTTGCAAACAAGAAGAAAGCAACCAAGTAGTAACTAAATCAGTACATGGATAGAGAAAACATATAGTTATGGCAAAAAACACAAAAACATCCAAGAAGAAAGTTGTCAGGATCGATGCTTCGGGAAAGGCTTTCATTTATGCCTCTTTCAACAATGTCATCGTTTCCCTTACAAATAATGACGGTCAAGTCATCTCCTGGTCATCCGCAGGCAAAATGGGATACAGAGGTTCTAAGAAGAATACCCCCTATGCTGCCCAGATGGTTGCACAGGATTGCGCAAAGGTTGCATACGACCTTGGATTGCGCAAAGTAAAGGTTTATGTAAAGGGTCCCGGCCAAGGGCGTGAGTCTGCTATCAGGTCTATCAACACGACAGGCATTATAGTTGAGGAGATCACCGACGTGACTCCGCTTCCTCACAACGGATGCCGTCCTCCGAAACACAGAAGAGTATAATTTTCAATTCGTACCGTTAAACAATAATAGATAAAACAGAATTATGGCAAGATATACAGGACCCAAAACAAGAATAGCAAGAAAATTCAAAGAGCCCATTTTCGGCCCCGACAAGAATTTCGAGAGAAAGAACTATGCCCCGGGTCAGCATGGTCAATCCAGAAGACGTTCCAAGCTTTCCGAATACGGGATGCAGCTTCAGGAAAAACAGAAAGCCAAATACACGTACGGTCTGTTGGAGCGTCAGTTCCGCAAACTGTTTGCATTGGCAGCCCGCAAGAAAGGCGCAACGGGTCAAAACTTGATGCAGCTTATCGAGTCACGTCTCGACAATGTTGTGTTCCGTCTTGGAATAGCCCCCTCGCGTGCAGCAGCCCGTCAACTTGTCAACCACCGCCACATTTCCGTCAACGGTGAAGTTTGCAACATTCCGTCACGCCTTCTTGTTCCCGGCGACACGGTTGAAGTCCGCGAGCGTTCCAAGGCTCTCGAGGTCATAACCAATTCGCTGAGCGGCAAGGCTATGAATTCAGCATGGCTCGAATGGGACGGCAACCTTATGGTAGGCAAATTCATGAATTATCCCCAAAGAGAGGAGATTCCCGAAACCATAAACGAGCAGTCCATCGTCGAGTTGTATTCCAAGTAATAGATCAAAAGCCGGTTAAACGGTTATTCGTGAATCTGCAAGCCGCTTGAAGCGTAAGCACAGAACCTTTTAACCGTTTAATTTCAAACATCAAACAACAAGCAAACATGGCAATTTTAACATTTCAGAAACCCGACAAGGTTATCATGAACGAGGCCGACGATTTTCATGGCGTATTTGAATTTCGTCCCTTGCAGCAAGGATACGGCGTGACGATAGGCAACGCACTCCGACGTGTCCTGCTCTCGTCCTTGGAAGGCTTTGCTATTACTTCCATCAAGATCGAAGGCGTGGCTCAGGAGTTCTCTTCGATTCCCGGTGTTATGGAGGATGTTACGGATATGGTGCTCAACCTTAAACAGGTCCGCCTGAAAAACAAGATTGAGAACAACAACTCCGAAAAGGTTACTGTCGTCATCAGCGGTCAGGAAACTTTCACTGCCGGCGATATGAACCGTTTCCTCAATTTCTTCCAAGTGCTGAATCCTGACTTGCTCATCTGCCGTATGGAACCGACAGTCCGTTTAGTGATGGAGATCACGATTGACAAAGGACGCGGCTATGTGCCTGTCGAGGACAACCGCTTCATTCACGACGGCATCGATGTGATTGCAATAGACTCAATTCATACCCCGATCAAGAACGTGAAGTACGTGATTGAACCCTACCGCGTGGAACAGAAAACGGACTTCGAGAAGCTGATTATGGAAATAGACACCGACGGATCTATCCACCCGAAAGAAGCTTTGAAAGAGGCCGCCAAAATTCTGATCCAACATTTCGCGCTCTTCTCCGACGACAAGATTTCACTTGACGTTCAGGAACAGCCCGCAGAAACCGAAGATTTTGACGAGGATTCCATGCTCATCAGACAGATCCTTAAATCTAAACTCGTAGATATGGACCTTTCCGTGAGAGCGTTGAACTGCCTTAAGTCAGCAGAACTTGAAACCCTCGGTGACCTGGTCGCCATCCACAAGGCCGACCTTCTCAAATTCCGCAATTTCGGCAAGAAGTCTCTCGCCGAACTCGAAGACCTGGTTAAGTCCAAAGGACTGGAATTCGGTATGAATGTATCAAAATATAAATTAGATAAGGATTAATAACAATGAGACACGCTAAAAAAATTAACCATTTAGGTAGAACAGATGCCCACAGAAAAGCGCTGATGTCTAATATGTCGGCATCTCTGATAATGCACAAAAGGATTTCTACTACTTTGGCCAAAGCCAGAGAATTGAGAAAATATGTCGAACCGCTCGTGACGCTCAGCAAACAGGACACCACCCACTCCAGACGTATGGTGTTTGCCAAACTTCAGAACAAGTATGCCGTGACGGAGCTTTTCCGCGACATATCCCAAAAGGTGGCTGACCGTCCCGGCGGATACACCCGTATCCTCAAGACTGGCTTCCGCAAGGGTGACAATGCCGAAATGTGCATTATCGAATTTGTTGACTATAACGAAACCTATACCTCTGCACAATCTGCCAAGAAATCTACGCGCACTCGCCGCAGCAGCAAGAAATCTGCCCAGGCAGAAGAACCGGCAAAAGCCGAAGAGACCGCACAGGAAACGGCAGCAGAATAATCAAATCAAGGTTGATGCCTTGACTTTTCATACAGAAAGAAAGCATATCCTGAACGATATGCTTTCTTTTTTTTTGTCACAAATCACCTTTTTGTGTCCTTTGTTCTCTTTAATCCATAATGCAAATCAATCCCTTTTCATCCGCTTTTTTTTCTTGCATAAGTTATGAAAAAATGTATTTTTGCACACTCCTTTTGCGGAGCAACAATTACTGTCCTATCCCGCCGTTGTAATGTTGCTTGAAACCGGTGAAAGGAAATCGAAAACCAACTTGACAAAGATGTTAGAGTCCACAGAACCAAGACCGAAAAGAAGAAGAATTAATGCCGGGAACGACCTTCCCATAGCCACCTCCAATAACAAGAAGAAGACCGTCAAGGTTAATCTTCCGGACAAGAAGCAGCTGCCTCTGTTCAAGGATCATTCAGATTCTGTTGAAGAAGGCAACAATGTTGTTGTGAACGAGGAGCCTGTTATATTTGCCAATCCGCTTCCGCCAGAAGAGAAGCCCAAAAGGAAGTACAGAACCAGAGCATCGGCGGCTGCCGAAGAACAGGACAAGACGGAACCGAACGAAGCCGGCACAGCAGCCAAGCCAGACGTAGTTGCTCCGTTGTCCGCAGAAGAGCAGCCCGTCAAACGCAAGAGAGGACGGCCCAGAAAAGTTGACGATGCCGCAGCACAGAAAGCAAAGGTGAAGGAAACGGCAAACATGGAAGAGCCGGCATCCAGCGCTGAACAATCTGCATCCAGCCAAGACGAGCCTGCAAGAAAGCCTCATGTTGCACGGAAACAGGTCAAATCCGGACCGGAACCGGCAGCAGAGCGTACTCCGGGAAAAGAAGCAGAGCCGAAATCCGAACAGAATGTACAACACAAGGCAGAGGAGAAGAAACCGGAAGAGACACAACTGTCAGACCTTGACCCTAACGATGGCGAAAGGATCCTGAACGAGCAATTGGCTTTCTTGGCAGATTCACAATATGACGGGTCTGTCATGGCCGAAGGCGTGCTCGAAATCACGAGCGACAATTGCGGATTCCTGCGGTCGTCAGACTATAATTACTTGACCTCGCCGGACGACATTTATGTGTCGATGTCGCAGATCAAGCTGTTCGGGCTCAAGAATGGCGATACCGTTTACGGTGCCATCCGTCCGCCCAAGGCCGGTGAAAAGTACTTTCCGCTCACCAAGGTTGAAAAGATCAACGGCTGCGACCCTGAAGACATCCGCGACCGCATCCCGTTCGACTATTTGACCCCGATGTTCCCGAACGAGAAGATAAAGATCACAGGTCACTCCACGCGCGACATTTCCACGCGTGTCATTGACCTGTTCGCCCCGATAGGCAAGGGGCAGCGCGGCCTGATTGTGGCTCAGCCCAAAACAGGAAAAACGGTGTTGCTTAAAGACATAGCCAATGCCATTGCCTACAACCATCCTGAGATTTACCTGATTATCCTTCTCATAGATGAGCGTCCCGAAGAGGTGACGGACATGCAGCGCAGCGTTAACGCTGAGGTTATCTCCTCTACGTTCGATGAGCCGGCAGAACGTCATGTCAAGATTGCCAACATGGTGCTCGAGAAAGCCAAACGTATGGTGGAATGCGGTCACGACGTGTGCATCTTGCTCGACTCGATCACGCGGCTTGCCCGCGCATTCAACACGATGGCGCCGGCATCCGGAAAGGTGCTCTCTGGCGGCGTGGAGGCCAATGCGCTCCAAAAACCGAAACGGTTTTTCGGCGCGGCCCGGAATGTGGAAAACGGAGGCTCCCTTACGATTATCTCTACCGCATTGATAGATACAGGCTCGCGAATGGACGAGGTGATTTTCGAGGAGTTCAAGGGGACGGGCAATATGGAACTGCAGCTCGACCGGCGCCTTTCCAATAAACGCATCTATCCTGCTGTAGACCTGGTGGCATCCAGCACCCGCCGCGACGACCTGTTGCAGCCGGCCGAAACATTGCAAAAGGTATGGATACTGCGCAACCATCTTGCCGATATGACAACTATCGAAGCCATGACTTTCATTAAGGAAAATATGGAGAAGACAAAAAACAACGAGGATTTCCTGAATTCGATGAACGGATAAAATGGACAGTCAATCCAAACGCACGCTGTTTATCACGAACAATCTCTATTGTATTCTCTATCTGCCCATTCTGCTGCTGGCGGTTTCCTTGACCGCCAATTGCTCAAGGGCTAATACAGACCACAGTTACGCCGAGGTGAAGGTGAACCGCGATACCACATCCGCACTTGCCCGCGCGTTGGAGCAGTTTGCCGACAATATGGGCAATTCGTTGAACGGCACGATGATTGTTGCTATGCACGACACGGTTTTGGTGGAGCGGGCATACGGTTTCCGGCAATTGTACAAGGAAACGACCGGCTACGGAAACTTGTCGTGGAACCGGTTGGCGGAACTCAAGCAGGAACCGTCGAACCGGATGACAACAGCAACGTTGTTTGACCTTGCTTCGATATCAAAGCAGTTCACGGCTGCCGCCGTGCTTAAATTGTGCGCCGAAGGGAAACTCCGTCTGACCGATTCTTTGGGCAAGTATTATCCGGGCTTTCCTTATTCCAAAGTTACGGTCAAACAACTGCTGACGCATACCTCCGGCATTCCTGAGTATTTTAATTTCCCGTTCGATGTCTATGATACTACGGTATTTGTCACAAACCGGCAATTGTTGAAGGCACTGGTGCATCAGCGTTACCCGGTAATGTTTGCCAGAGGGTCAAAGTTCAAATATGTAAACACGAATTATGCCATTCTGGCCGATCTGGTGTCGTTGGCGTCAGGTGACACCTTTGAGCATTATGTGCAGGAGCAGTTGTGGAAGCCTGCCGGCATGAAAGACGCGATGTTCTTCACCGAGTTGGTGGACTCGGATGCCGAACTCAAAAGGCAGCATATATCCATCGCCGACAACATAGAATACGTAAAGGTGTCGCCGAAAGAGGATTGTGCCCAATTGCCCCTCGCCCGAGGCCACTGGCGCAGCGGCGCATTGGCGCAGTATGACCGGCTCAACGGCATATTGGGCGATAAAGGCATCTATGCCAGTGCCGAAGACCTTGTGAAGTGGACGAATGCTTTTTACATAAAAAAGGAAATCATTCCTGCCGAGTGGGTCGATGAAGCCATAAAATGTCAAAACCGCCTCGTCAACGGAACACTTCCCGCAGATTGGTATGGATATGGGGTGAGGATGGAAGACAAAGACCAGCATGGCATGACCATCTATCACGGCGGACTTTGGGACGGATTTCACAATGTTTGGCTCTACCGCCCCTCCGACGGACTTACGATAGTGTTTTTGAGCAACTACTATAACCGCGCACATACCGGCAAGTGCAACGAGGTGTTGGGCCTTGTAGATAGTGTAAAACAGAACAGATGACTTTTTTTCATATCCTTGATGAATACGAATTACCATACCCACAGTCTATACTGCGACGGGAAAGACCCGCTGCCCGCATACGTCGAAACCGCCGAGGCGCTTCACTTTACGCAACTCGGGTTCTCCTCGCACGCATACGTCCCGAGAACGGATTTCGGCATCTCCTACGATAATCTGCCGCTTTATTGTAATGAGATTGACAAACTGCAAGAAAAAACTGATGTGCTGTTGCTCAAGGGGTTGGAGTGTGATTATATTCCCGGCATTTCCACACCGTTTGACAAACTTCGCCATGACTACGGCTTGAATTATGTCATAGGCGGTGTACATTTGGTGCGCCCTCCGCACGGCGACCGGCTGTGGTTTATTGACGGCAAGGAGGCAAAAATCTATGACGACGGTCTGAAAGAACTCTTCAACGGAAATGTCAAGGCTGCCGTTACCTCATTCTGGGAGCAGACTTTTGAGATGCTTGAAACGGAACATCTTGACATTGTTGCGCATTTGGATAAAATAAAGATGCACAACCGGAACCGCTTTTTCACCGAAGACGAGAAATGGTACCGTGACTTGGCAGAAAAAGCCGTGCGGCTTGTACATCAGCACGATGTGGTGATGGAAATAAATACGCGCGGCATTTACAAGAAACGATGCAATTCGTTCTATCCCTCTACTGAAATACTGAAGTTGGCACGACAATATGACATTCCTGTCGTGGTGAGCACAGATGCGCACAAGGCCGACGAGATTGCGCTGTTAGGTGACGAGGCACTGCTTGAACTGAAACGCTGCGGCTTTGAAAATGTGGTGCACTATGATCTTGGGAAAGGCAAGTTTGTTTAGAACAGGTTCCCTTATGTGCAAATATAGTTATTGACGAGGGGGGCGACATTCCTTTGACTGAATATATAAATAACTGAAAAAGAATAATCTGCGCTCTTCTTTTCAGAGGGAAAGTACTTCAATTATAAACCTGCCTTTCAACATACGGAAGATAAATGCAGTATGTTCCCAAAAGAATTGTTTTTTATCAATGCAGTCCCGGTTTAGCACAATATTTGCATAATCTTTTCTGTTATAAAAACGTTTTATTAAGACTGAAGAACAGATATCAAACAGTAAGATTATGAAAAAGACAGTTACAGTGAACCTCAACGGTAGGGTGTTCAACATAGACGAAGATGCCTACGAACGGTTAAAACAGTATCTTGAGGATACCGAAACACATGCAGATCCAGAAGAACGAGAACGGGTCATGCAAGTCATTGAGGCCAGTATTGCCGGTTCTTTTGACAAGAAACTCCAGGGCCGACAGGTCATAGAGTTGGCCGATGTGGAAGAAGCAGTTGCCGAACTTGAACAGCAAGAGAATGACGAGGACACTTCCTCCTCGCCCCGGGTTAGTGCCACTTATTCATCAGAAGCGAGCGGTTTTGCAGAATCCACGAATACGTTAAACATAGACGATACGGTTAAAGAAGAAACTGGCAAAGAGCAGGAAAACTGTACGGAGAGATCAGAGCCCGAAAGGGACGTTGAGCCTGACTCCTTAAGCAAGGCACTCAGAATCATCGGTATAGTATTTGCCGGACTTGTCGGGCTGTTGCTGTTTTTTTCAGTGTTTGGCATTATTGTGTTGCTGTCGCTGAATGCGTTCGGTCTTGTGCCGTGGTTAGACAAAGCGCCAGCCGGGGTTGCGCTGCTGGTCAGTATTGCCGTGTTCCTGCTTTGTCCGGGCATAGCGCTGGCAATCGTGTGTACGCGGTTGGGCAAGTCGGCTCCAAGGAAACGCCCGGGCTGGCCGTTTTGGGCGCTGCTTGCTTTGTGGGCAGTCTCTATTGTTGCGATGATTGTCAGCGGTGCGAAGACGTTCCAGCAAAGCCACACCTTTGTCAAGAATTCGTGTCTGTTCAAGGAACAGATAGACAAACGGCCTTTCTTGAAACAAGGCGGCACAGCAGTAAGCGAATGGCGCAACAACGGTGACTTCCATGGCATAGATGCGGAAGATGCGGTGACCATAAGGTACAGGCAAAGTGATTCCTGCTCTGTTCAGGTGATAGCCTCGCCGGATGCAGTGGGCGGCGTAAGGACTGATATCCGCGGCGGTGTTCTCTTCATCCGTAACGAAAACCGTGCTAATGAACAGTGGCAAGACGTTGAGGTGTTTGTCAGCGCACCGTCCCTCGACCGTCTGAAATTGTCTGAAGCGTGCTCGTTCAGAAGCGAAGCTCCTGTAAACCTGAACCGTATGGACTTGGAAATTGACGAAGCTTCGACCGTGGTCATGACCGGCGAGGTGTCAAAGCTGAAAGTCAAAGCGGAAGAGGCGGCCCAAGCGGACTTGACGGGGTTGTCTGTTGGGAAGGCAGAAGTTCGAGCTGACGAGGCATCGAGCGTCTCCCTTGGTCAAGTGGACGATTTGCGCATCCGTACCAGTGGGGCAAGCACCGTCACCTACAAGGGGCAGCCGCGGAGGATACAGCGATACAGCAGCGATTTTACGGTAATCGGGTGGGAAGAATGAGAGAGCGGGGCGAAGACTGCTATAGGCCATAAAGAATGAATCCGGCCACACCGCTGAGCAGTATCAGCAGGATAGGACTGGTCTTGAACCGCACCGAAGCAAAGCAGACGGTTGCGAAGATGGCGGCACTGCATAGAAACTGCCTCGGGGAGTCTTGAAGCGTGCCGAAGGTCTCAGGGGTCATCAGTAGCAACGCCGCCGCCGTCACCAGTCCTACCACCGTAATCCGGAGCGTTTTGAGCACCGTGGCTACTGTAGGGTTGTCTTTGTGTTGCATCAGAAACCGGTATACCACAAACATCAGCAGCACAGGAAGCAGCACGACGGAGAACGAGGCGAGGAACGCCCCTGCGATGCCGAGCCATACGGGGTACCCTGCTTTAACTACGGCCACATATCCGGTGTAGGTGGCGATGTTGATGCCTACCGGTCCGGGCGTAATCTGCGACGTGGCCACAACATCCGTAAATTCCTGCGTTGTCAGCCAGCCATGCTCTTCCACCACCTCGTGCTGAATCAGGGCAGTCATGGCGAGACCGCCGCCGAAACTGAAAATGCCGATCCGTAGGAAAGTGAAGAATAGTTTCCAGAAAATCATGCTTTCCTCCTTTCTTTCTCTTTTTTGTCCTTGAACCTCCCGTAAACCAGTCCGCCAACCAAGGCCGCCAAAACTATCCAAGTAGGCGACACGCCAAGAAGGTAGATGAGAACCGCTGCCACAATCGGGATCCAGCAGTTGCGCCAGCGGATGCCGGCAGTCTTTGCCATATTGAACACCGGGGCGGCAATCAGGGCGACAACGGCGGGCCTGATGCCTTTGAACACGGCTTCAAACACGGGGTTGCCTTTCAAGAAACCGAAGCATGTGGCAAACCCTAATATGATCAGGATAGGCATGAGCACATTGCCGAAGATGGCCACTATGGAACCTGCGACACCGCGCAGTTTGTAACCGATGCCGGTAGCCATGTTGACGGCGAACACGCCCGGCAAAGCCTGCGAAACCGCCAGAATGTCCATAAATTCCTCGCGGGAGACCCACTGCCGGGAGTCCACCAGTTCTTTCTCCATCAGTGGAATCATAGCATACCCGCCGCCTATCGTGAAAGTGCCGATCTTGAAGAACGACCAGAAGAGCTGATACTTTTTTGCCATTGTTACAGATTTGGGCGGCAAAAGTATAATTTTTGCGGCAGCCTATCCAAAACAGATTTTTGTATATTGCGCCGCTTTTTTAAAATGAAAGGCAAATAGTTGAACAGAAACTAAAACTACTTGATACTATATGAGTTACGGAAAATATAGATTTGTTTCGAAATTCGTTTTAATCGCATTTCTGCTTGCCGTTTTTTCCGATTCCGTTCAGGCCACAGAAGAAGAAACCTTTGATGCGGGGCCGTTCATATTGGAACATGTCACCGACAGTTACGGTTGGCACATCTGCGGTTCGGGCGACAAGAGCGTGACCGTTCCGTTGCCTGTGCTGCTTATCGACGACGGTCAGTTTGTTGCGTTCTGGTCTAACAAACTGCACCATGGCGAGGCAGCCTACAAGGGTTATGCTATGGGTTGGGGAGACAACAAAGGCAGCATCGTGAAACTGTCCGATGACTATACGGGACATCTTGAAGAGGGAGTTGAATATCCCGTTGACCATGTCTGCAAGATTGACATTTCCATTACCAAGAATGTATGCGCATTGTTCATATCGCTGATACTGATTGCTTGCATCTTCCTAACTGTTGCCAAGAGATACAAACAACAGCCTGTCGGGGTGCCGCACGGCATTCAAGCCTTGATGGAGCCGCTGGTCGTTTACATACAGGATGAAGTCATCACCCCCTCGCTGGGCAGCAAGTCGGACAAATACGCGCCGTTCCTGCTTACGTTGTTCTTCTTCATCCTTTTCAACAACCTGATGGGCATCATACCGATATTTCCGGGCGGCGCCAACGTCACGGGTAACATTGCCGTCACCGGCGTTCTTGCGCTGATCACGTTCTTTGTCACAAGTTTTTCGGGGAAAAAGGAGTATTGGAAAGACATCTTCAACACGCCTGGTGTGCCCTGGTGGCTTAAGGTGCCCATCCCGTTGATGCCGTTTGTGGAACTGGTAGGAATATTCACAAAGCCTTTCGTCTTGATGGTACGTCTTTTCGCCAACATTACGGGAGGGCATATCATCATCTTGGGGTTCATTTCGCTGATATTCATTTTCGGGCAGCTGGCGCCGGCAATAGGCTACGGCGTTTCGGTGGTCTCTCTGATATTCTATGTCTTTATGGGTTTCCTTGAACTGCTGGTGGCTTTCATCCAGGCATTCGTCTTTACGTTGTTGAGTGCTATGTACATAGGCATGGCTTGCGGTGCGGGCGAGGAGGAAGAGCATCAGACCGCATAATTATTTTATTATTGAACCTTTTTACTAACTTAAAATAAACCAATTATGTCACTCTTAACAGTATTATTGCAAGCAGCATCCGTTGCAGTCGGTTACATCGGTGCCGGACTCGGTGCCGGTCTCGCTGCAATCGGTGCCGGTATCGGTATCGGCAACATCGGCAAAGACGCCATGTCAGCCATCGCCCGACAGCCGGAAGCAAGTGGCGACATCCGTACTACAATGATCTTGGCCGCCGCCTTGGTCGAAGGTGTGGCCCTGTTCGCCGTTGTGGTTTGCCTGCTTATCGCAATCAAGTAAATCAAGCCAATGTTTCTCTGCGGTTGGCAGAGAAACATTGCTTTTTTTGTCTATCAAAAAACAAGAACAATTATGGAATTGATAAAACCCTCATTCGGACTCATCTTCTGGATGCTCATAGGCTTCGGCATCCTCTTCTTCATCCTTGCCAAATTCGCCTGGCCTTTCATCACGAAGAGCATCGCAGCCCGTAACAAGTATATCCAAGACCAACTTGACAACGCTGCCCGCGTTCAGGCAGAACTCGAAGGCATCGAACAGAAACACGCTCAGATGATGGCCGAGGCCAAAGCAGAAAGAGACGCGATCCTCAACGAGGCAAGGGCAATCAGCGAGAAACTGAAAGACGAAGCAACCCAGAAAGCCAACAATGAAGCCCAGCAGATCATAGCGAATGCCAAACAGACTATCCAAATGGAAAAGATGAAAGCCATTACCGACCTAAAGAACGAAATAGCCAATTTCTCTATCGACATTGCCGAGAAGGTGCTCACGACCGAACTCTCTGACAAGAAAAAACAGGAAGAAATTGTGGCCAAATGGGTCTCTGAAAGCCAACTCAACTAATATATCTCACTGTATTACGGCAACATCCTCCGCATAGAAACAGAGGATGTTTATTTTTAAAACGATTTAGATTTTTTAACAAATACAAATAATTGAAAACCATTATGATAAAGAAAGCATTTGGTATTGTTGCTCTTTCATTTCTGTTAGTGTTTACTGCTGTTGCCCAGCCGCGCGCCATCGGCGGCCGTTTAGGAACGCTGGCAGAGGTTTCGTATCAGCACACCACACGTGCCGGACAGATGATAGACCTTACGGCAGGCGTTTCCAACTTTTTCCTGGAAACCGGTTATGCGGAGGTCGCCTGCACGTATGACTGGATTTTCAACATTGCAGGCTCATGGAACTGGTATGTGGGTCCTGGCGTAGGAGCCGGTTACTATTGGCATGGCTATGCTGACGGCTACAGCCACTTGCGTCTGGCCGTTGGGGCACAGATCGGTGTGGAATACCAGTTTGGCATACCGCTCAACATCAGCCTTGACTGGCGTCCGATGTACAATCTGATGTTCTTACACAGACACGACGGTGCTGAACACGGAAGGTATTACGGTGACCTTTATGGCATTGCTCTTGGTGTGCGCTACAGATTTTAAGACATGGTTTTCATAGATACCCATTCGCACCTCTACAGGGAGTATTATCCAGAGAGCCTCGTTGAGGTGGTCAGGCGCGCCGTGTGTTCAGATGTCAAGCAGATGATCCTCGCTTGCGTCAATCCGGAAACGCCGGCACAGATTGCCGAGGCGGTTAACTTGTATCCCGATAATGTGTTCGCATTGGCAGGCCTTCATCCGCAAGATGTGAACGGCAACTATGCGGCTGACCTTGAAACAGTGAAGACACACATCGGAGACCGCAACATTGTAGGCATCGGCGAAACGGGACTTGACTACTATTGGGACAAAACCTACGGGGAACTGCAGAAAGTGGCGTTCAGGCAACAGCTTTGCTGGGCACGAGAGTTGCAGTTGCCGCTTTCGATGCACATCCGCAATGCTTATCCGGAGGCGATTGAAATCCTTGGTGAGTTCAAAAGCGGCGAACTCTCCGGCGTGATACATTGCTTCTCCGGCGGCATTCAGGAAGCCAAGTGGGCAATACAGCACGGCTATGCCATAGGCGTGGGCGGCATTGTGACGTTCAAGAATAACAAACTCAAGGAGATGCTTCCCGAGATTGGACTCGAGCATATTGTACTGGAAACGGATGCCCCCTATCTTGCGCCCGTGCCGCACCGGGGAACTCCTAACGAGAGTTCCTATATCCCGCTCATTGCACAGACCGTGGCCGACATTTTCCATGTCTCCGTGAAAGACGTGGCCGACCAAACGACCGAAAATGCCCGCCGCATTTTCAAAAAGCTTCCGGCAATACAATAACCGTCCGGATAATCAGTTACACTACAACAACATAACAACAACGTACCGTATTTATATTATGTCAGAATCGATTATTTTCACTCCCTGTCAAATAGGTCCCGTAACTTTGCGCAACCGCACCATCCGTTCGGCCGCTTTTGAGAATATGGCATACGGGAACAAACCTTCTTCCGACTTGTTCAATTACCATACGGCTGTTGCCAAGGGAGGCATCGGAATGACTACGGTGGCATACGCCTCTGTGTCACAGAGCGGCCTTTCGTTTGACGGCCAACTGTGGCTCCGCGAGGAGATAGTCCCGGAACTTAAAAGGCTTACAGATGCAATACATGCCGAGGGGGCGAAAGCTTCCATCCAAATCGGGCATTGCGGCAATATGACCCACCGTGCCACTTGCGGATGCAAACCGCTTTCGCCGTCAGGGCGCTTCAATCTATACTCGCCTACGTTCACGCGCAAAATCACCGTGCCCGAAATCGACCGGTTGGTTGAAGACTTCGGCAAGGCTGTTGACTTGTGCCGCCGTGCCGGCTTTGACTGCATAGAGGTGCACGCCGGACACGGCTACCTCATCAGCCAGTTCCTTTCGCCCTATACCAACCGACGAAAAGACGAGTATGGCGGGTCGCTCGAAAACCGGATGCGTTTCATGAAACGGGTCATATCACGTGTTATGGAAGAGGCCAAAGACGATATGGCTATTGTGGTCAAAACCAATATGTATGACGGTTTCCGCAGCGGCATGCAGGTGGACGACTGCATCAAGGTGGCACAGGAACTCGAAAAGCTTGGCGTGCATGCGCTGGTGCTTACCGCCGGCTTCGTCAGCAAAGCCCCGATGGAGGTTATGCGCGGCGCAATGCCTATCAAAACACTGGCATACTATATGGATATGCGCAAGTTCTGGTGGCTCAAACTGGGCATGCACCTCGGCGGACGCATTGTCATTCCTACCGTGCCTTACAAAGACGCCTATTTCTATGACACCGCCATGCGCTTCCGCAAAGCCTTGAAGATGCCACTGATTTACGTTGGAGGCATGGTGGACAAGAAAGACATGGAGTCGGTGCTTGATTCCGGTTTCACAGCATTTCAGATGGCCCGTGCGCTGGTGCGGGATACGGACTTTGTGAATAAACTGAAGTCCGGCGAACTTACCCGCAGCGATTGCGGACACTCCAACTACTGTATCGGCCGTATGTACACGCTTGAAATGAGGTGTCACCAATGTATGGAGAAGAACACACTGCCTTGCAAACTTCAGAAAGAGATAGAAAAGGCTGAAAAAGCAGTGCAGAAATCTAACAAGAGATGCTGAAAATCCTGATTGTGGACAAAGTGCACCCTTACCTTTCGGAAAAGCTCACCGAAAAAGGGTTTCTGTGTGAAACAGACTTGGCATGCGACTATGATTCATTCCGGTCCCGACCGGACGATGTGGAGGGGCTGGTCATCCGAAGTCGTTTTGTCATTGACCAGGCAATGCTGGAGCAGAAGTGCGCACTGAAGTTCATTGTGCGGATCGGCTCAGGGGTGGAGAATATTGACGTGGCTTTTGCCGAAAAGCACGGAATACGTGTGCTTTCCACGCCTGAAGGCAATGCCAATGCGGTGGCGGAACACTGCCTCGGGCTGTTGCTGTCGGCATTGCGCCACATCCCCGCTGCCGACCGCGAGGTGCGTGCCGGAGAGTGGCTGCGAGAAAAGAACAAAGGGACGGAACTGAAGGCTCACCGGTATGGCATCGTTGGTTACGGTCATACAGGGGCGGCATTTGCCCGGCTGCTGCACTCCTTGGGCTGCGAGGTCTATGCTTACGACAAATACCATCCAGAGAACGCGAACGATGATGCCGCCATGGTTCCCTTGGAGACACTGATGCAGAAATGCGACGTGATGTCGCTGCACGTCAACTATATGCCTGCGAACAAGTATATGATTGACAAGGCTTTCATAGAAAAGATGTCATTGCCGTTTGTCTTGATAAACTCCTCGCGCGGGCTGGTGGTCAACACCGCCGATGTGGCAGAGGCCTTGCAGAGCGGAAAGATAACCGCGGCTTGTCTTGACGTGTTGGAATATGAGAGCACGCGGCTGAAAAACCTGCCAAAGCAGTCGTGGCCGTCAGCCATGTGTTCCGTGGCGTCAACGGAGCGTGCCATACTGACACCGCATATTGCCGGCCAGACCACTGATGCCGAACTTCGCCACGCCCGGTACGCCGTCAACAAAATATTGGAATTGTACGCATGACAGGTGCACAAAGCGTGTCCCATTAGTCACCCCGGAATGTTTGTGCAAATGAAAGTCGTAGGTCTGTTTTGGGGTTGCGGTGGCTTGAGCCTCGGAATCTTGAAGGAAGACATAAGAAAACTTGTAAAACAAAAGAGTGTCAGATGATGTAAGTACTTGATTTTTGGAGTTATAAAAAGATGATGCAATCAAGCCTTTTTTTCTTATATTTGCAATCTTTTGAAACCTCAACTATTAAAACGTGACGAAAATCTGCATTTCCCCCGTAGGTTACAAACATTCAAACTCTTTGCCATTTGTCGAGGCGTCTGCCTCTATTGTTCCATTTATACAAATAAACTCTTATGTCTTTGAAGAATTATCTGAAAGTCCTGACTATGGCAACGTTGATGTTGCCCATGGCAGGCAAATCGCAGGATAATCCTGCGAGTCCGGTTTTAGACCCTGACGTGTCTGTCGTCTATTTCTGCCGAGAGATTACGCCGCAGAACATTCTCCGCCTTTACGAAGCCATGAATGTGGATCTGAAAGGCAAAATAGGACTGAAAGTGCATTTCGGCGAACGCGGAAATCAGAACTACCTGAACCCGGAACTGCTCAGGCCGCTTGCCGAAAAAGTCAATCCTACGTTTGTGGAAACTAATGTGCTGTATGTCAGTGACCGTCGTTTTACAGACAAACACATTGCCCTTGCCAAAGAGCATGGTTTCACGTTTGCTCCCATAGACATTCTGGACGACAGGGGAGAAAAGAATTATTCTGCCGAGGGAATGGGACTCAACCATTTTACCAGCGTCAAAGGCGGTGCGGGATTAGAGGACTATGACAGTTACATCATCTATTCCCACTTCAAGGGACATGGATCGGCAGGATTTGGCGGCGCGATCAAGAACATCGGCATGGGGCTTGCCTCGCCCGGTGGAAAGATGGCGATTCATGCAAATGCCACGCCCAAGGTGAACAATCCCAGCCAATGTTTCCACTGCAACAGGTGCGTGCAGCAATGCCCTGCCATGGCTATCTCGGTTGACGACCATGGCCCCGTCATTGATACCACCAAGTGCATCGGATGTGCCAAATGTATCGCCGAATGTCCTAAAAAACTTTTTTCTCCCGACAATTCCAACTATAGCGAGACGGTCTTTCTGGAAAAACTGGTGGAGTATACCAAGGTGCTGACTAATGTGCGACAGATGGTCTATATCAACGTGATGGCCAACATTTCCGAAGTATGCGACTGTGCCGCCCGTGCACCCAAGCCTTTTCTCGCTGACATCGGTGCGGTGGCCTCTGCCGACATCGTAGCCATCGACCACGCATGCCATGACTTGGTGGCAGCCGCCCAAGGACAGACCGAGGCTTTCCGTGCCAAGAACGGTGTGGCAGCCCTCCACCAACTCGAGTATGCCGAAAAACTGAACATGGGCCACAACAAATATGTGCTTATAGACATCGAGACTGGCGAACGTGTCACAGTCGAACAGGCTGTAAAAAGATAAAAAATTCACAATGCAAAGGTATTTAATTAAAAAATTCTTTACTTTTGCATTATGAAAACGAAATTAGAGTTTACGCAAGGCGAGAAGGCGGCAGCGATTGCGCTGCTCGCCTTCATTGTTGTATCATATACTGTTTATTTCCTCTATGATGCCAAGGCGGAAACGACGCTCCGATATGATGCGGATTTATCAGTGATAGAGGAATTTAACAAGAAACAGGATTCCTTGTGGCAGGTCCGACAGCAGGCAAATGTCTCAATCCGGCAAGGGTGGAAAGCCGACACTGTTCCGAAGGGGAAGAAAGGGCGTCAGCGGCTGTACGACATTGTGAAGGTTGACCTTAACCGATGTGATACGAGCGACATTATGACGGTGCCGGGATTCGGAAGCAAACGTGCCGCCAAGTTGATTGAGTACCGCGACCGGTTAGGCGGCTTTTACGACCTTTCGCAACTCAATGAGGTGTATGTGCTTAAGGATATGGACAGTGCCTATATTGCACAGTTCTTCAGGGTCAGTCAGGATGCTGTGCGCAGAATCAACATCAACGAGGCGGACTATGCGGAGATGGTCAAGCATCCCTACTTTGACGCGTACCTGACCCGCACTATCCTCAACTACCGCAGCAAGCACGGCAACATCGGATCTATGGAAGAATTGCAGCAGGTAACGCACGCCTATCCTGAACTGATGCGGCATCTGCGCCATTACGTCTCATTCTGAATCGGCTGGCAGGTAGAGGTTGGCATCGCCGTAACTCAGAAAACGGTAGTTGTTTTCGAGGGCGTGCGCATATATTTTCCGCCAATCCTGACCTATGAAGGCAGAGACGAGCAGCAGCAGCGTGCTTTTGGGCTGGTGGAAATTGGTGACGAGACCATGCACAAGGCGCGGCTTGTAGGTGGGCAGTATGATGAGTTCTGTGGTGCCGCGAAGCAAGTCGGTGCTCTGTTGATGCAGGTGTTCCAGTATCGCCTCGAGCGATTCCTCGGCGGTGACGGCCCTAAGGGCATCGTCCTCATACACTTCCCATTGGCGCACGGCAAGAGGCTCTGCACGGTTCAGACGCATCTTGGCCCCCATGATGAACAGCGACTCCAGCGTGCGCGTCACGGTGGTGCCGACGGCTATGCAACGTTTGCCCTCTTTGAGCGCGGCAAGCAAATGCTGTACAAGGCTTTCTGACAAGATGATCTTCTCTTCATGCATGAAATGCTCACCGATAGTCTCTCCCGAGACAGGCTTGAAAGTGCCGGCCCCGACATGCAAGGTGACGTAATCAGTGTCGATGCCTTTCTTGGCCAGCGCTTTGAATACCTCCGGTGTGAAATGGAGTCCGGCGGTAGGAGCAGCCACCGAACCATCGAACTTGGCATACACCGTCTGGTATCGCTGCTCGTCAGAGACTTCGGCGGCACGTTTGATGTATGGCGGCAACGGAATCTTGCCGTAGTTCTCCAACCACTCGGCAAACGATATGTCATGGTCGGGCCACGAAAAGGTGACCTTGAATGTGCCTTCCTGACAGGGCTCTTTCACGGCGGTTACCCTGACAGTGCGATTCCCGACAGGCACGCTGATTTCGAGCGGATGCTTCCACCGTTTGGCATTCCCCACCATACACTTCCAGACCGCCTCACCGGTGAGGGCAAAGGCAGTGGCGGGGTCTGTGCTTGGGGCGAGCGGCTCCATACAGAAAACTTCGATGGCGGCACCGGTGGCGTTGTGCACCAGCAGACGAGCATGGATGACCTTCGAATCGTTGAACAACAGCAGATGCTGACGGTCAAGAAAGTCTGGCAGACGGTCAAAACGGCTGTCGGTAATCTGTCCGCCCCGATAGACGAGCAGTTTGGAATGGTCGCGTTGCGCGGACGGGAAAAAGGCGATATGATCCTCCGGCAAGACGTAGTAGTACGATTCAATACGGATGTTTTTTTCTTCAGTCAATTTCAACCCAGTGTTAATGGTTTTACAATATAGAAGTCCGTTTCCGCCAAATACTTACGCTTTGACGGAGACAGGGCGGCAAAAATAGCAAAATAGATCGGAAGTCAGCGCCAGGGTTTTTGAACCGGGCTTGCCGGATCTGTAGGATGTCTGTTGTTGCCCAGCCTCTTTTCCCAAATGCTTATGATTGCGTAGCCGTTGCTCATGCACGATGCTTCTCCCTTAGTTCATTGATTGCGAAATGCTGCACTGCCGCATATTGAAGAAACGCAAAAAGAAATGGGAGAAGAATGATGAATTAAATGGAAATGCTATTTTTGCAAACTTGATTTGAGATTTGACAAATATATGTTAGATACTGTTACCGTTTTAGACAAGACGTTCGAAAGATTCATATCGGCCGCCGAGATAGATGAGGCTGTACAGAGAGTGGCAGACCGTATCAATGAAGACTATAAAGACGACGACCCGATCCTGTTGGTTACTCTCAATGGGGCTATCGTCTTTGCCGTTGACCTGATGAAACGGCTCACCGTCAAGTGCCGCCTCTCCTGCGTGAAGCTTTCTTCATACAGCGGCACCGAAACCACCCGGAACGTGAAGACGCTGATTGGACTCAACGATGACTTGAAAGGCCAAAGAGTGCTGATTGTCGAAGACATCGTAGATACCGGAACCACATATAAACACCTCTGCCAAATTCTCGAACCAATGGGACCGAAAGACATTCGCATCGCCACGATGACATGCAAGCCGGACAAATACAAACTCGACCTGCCCGTCCACTACATCGGCTTCAATATCCCTAACCGCTTTGTGGTGGGGCGCGGCCTTGACTACGACGGCTACGGACGAAACCTGCCTGATCTGTATCAGCTGAAAACAGACAATAACAATGCTCAATAAATAATGGAACAAATAAACATAGTGCTTTTGGGAGCCCCGGGCAGCGGCAAGGGCACGCAGGCACAACTTATAGCCGACAGGTTCGGTCTTGTCCCGGTCTCTACCGGCGAACTCTTCCGCTATGAAATGTCACACCATACGACTGTGGGCGACAAGGCTCACGAAATCATCGAACACGGCGGTCTGTGCCCCGACTCGATGACAATGGAAATACTGCACGACCATATTGTTAAACATCCTGACAGCAAGGGTTTTATCTTTGACGGCGTGCCGCGGACAGTCAGTCAGGCCGAGATGCTCGACAAGGACGAACTCTTCCGCGACTTGACCATCAATATAGTCGTATATCTCGATGTGAAGATGCAGGAGGTTGAAAAAAGGATTCTCAACCGCGCCAAACTGCAGAACCGGACCGACGACACGCCAGAAACGGTGAAAGTGCGCGTGGAGAATTTCTTCAAGCAGACGATGCCGCTGGTGGAGTATTACCGCCAACAAGGGAAATTGTTCCTGATTGACGGAATGCACGATGTGGACACCGTCTTTGCAGACATTTGCAGTACCATTGAAACATACCGTAATGGACTTCGGGGAGCATAAACGCAGAATAGCGCTCTTAGGCTCCACAGGGTCTATGGGCAAACAGTCGCTCGAAGTGATCTCACAATATCCGGAACTGCTTCAACTGGAGGTGATCGCCGCCAACGCTTCCGCCGACTTGCTGATACAGCAGGCGTTGCAATACCGTCCCAATATAGTGGTGGCAGTGCAGGAACAGGCCTACAAAAAGGTGAAGGAGGCCCTTGCCGAGGAGGATATCAAGGTGTTTTGCGGCGAAGAGTCGCTGTGTGATGTGTGCACGATGGACTGTGTGGACATGGTGCTTTCGTGCATTGTGGGCGTGGCAGGACTGCGCCCCGTGTTCTGTGCCATTGAGAACGGCAAGCAGGTCGCCCTGGCCAACAAGGAGACTCTTGTGGTGGCGGGAGAACTGATGACACAGAAAGCCAAAGAGCAACAGATGATGATTTATCCTGTTGATTCAGAACATTCCGCCATATTCCAATGCCTTGCCGGCGAACATTTCAACCCCATCGAGAAACTGATACTCACGGCCTCCGGCGGTCCCTTCTTCGGACGCGACAGGAAATATCTGGAAACGGTGACGGTGGCTGATGCACTCAATCATCCTAATTGGAGCATGGGCCCCAAAGTTACCGTTGACAGTTCGACGATGATGAACAAAGGTTTGGAAGTGATTGAGGCTCGTTGGCTGTTTGACGTGCCGATTGACCAAATAGAGGTGGTGGTGCACCCGCAGTCGATTGTGCATTCGCTGGTGCAGTTCCGCGACGGCTCCGTAAAGGCGCAACTGGGAATGCCCGACATGAGGCTGCCGATACAGTATGCCGTCACCTATCCGTTCAGACTCGAGAACAGCCTGCCGCGCTTCGACTTTTCCAAATACCCGCAACTAACTTTCGCCCGGCCTGACCGCCAGACTTTCACATGCCTCGACATAGCCTGCGACGCTTCGCGGCAGGGCGGTTGTATGCCTTGTGTGATGAATGCGGCCAACGAGATTGCTGTACAGTGGTTTCTGCAAGAGAAAATACGCTTTGTGGATATCCAGGACGTGATTTCCGAGGCAATGGCGCAAGCCACATTCTGCAGGCCCGCCTCTGTGGACGAGTATTTGGCCATTGACCGCGAAACGAGAGACCGTATGCTCAAAGCACGAGCATGACCCTTTGCAAAAGATGACAGTGCGATGAAAGGTTTGGTAGTGAAGTCAACGGGCAGCTGGTACGACGTACGTTTCGATGACGGCACTATAATGCCATGCCGCCTGCGCGGGCAGTTCCGCATCAAGGGCATCAAGAACACGAACCCCGTGGTTGTGGGCGATGTGGTGGATACAGCGCAAGAACCCGACGGCAGCGGAATCATCACCGACATTATGCCCCGCCGCAATTATATCGAAAGAAAGTCCACTAAACTCTCCAAAATCAGCCATGTGATTGCCGCCAACATTGATGTGCTGTTCTTGATGGTGACGCTCAAGCAGCCGCGGACCTCGCTGGGGTTCATCGACCGCTTTCTGGTATCCGCCGAGGGATTCCGCATTCCCGTATGCTTCGTCTTCAACAAGATGGACTTATACAACGAAGCCGAAAAGGAAATGGTGGCCAAGCTGACGCAACTCTATGCCGGCATAGGCTACGAGACGTTGCACACCTCCATAGTCACCGGAGAGGGTGTTGAGGAGCTGCGCCGCAGGGTAGGGCAGTGCGTCTGCATGTTCGGCGGCCATTCCGGCACAGGCAAAAGCGCCCTCATCAATGCACTTGCCCCGGAACTGCTACTCCGGACCGGTGAAATATCGCGGCAGCACCTCAAAGGGCAGCATACCACAACCTTTGCCGAGATGTTTCCGCTGGCTGACGGCTTTGTGGTGGACACGCCCGGCATCAAGGAGTTCGGGCTCATACAATACTCCAAAGAGGAAATCCGCGACTATTTCCCCGAAATCCGGAAATACAACAACTGTTGCCGCTTCGACAATTGCATCCATTTGCACGAGCCCGGCTGCGCCGTGAGGGAGGCCGTAATGCAAGGGGAAATCTCTCCGCTGAGGTATCAGAACTACCTTTCTATTATCGAAGACGATGATATGAAACTGACTGACTGGCAGTTGGACTAAGTACATACCGCCCCGTTCGATTCTCCCCGTTTTTAGAACTTAGAGCCTTCCCGCAAATCGTTCCATCACAATTCCTCATTCCTCATTCCTCATTCCTCATTCCTCATTCCTCATTCTATAATTCCTAAGGTGCGGAGTAAGACAGGTTCAACTTGTCGCTGTGTATTCCCGGTTCTGCGGCCGTCCGGTCTCCGTTTTTTCCCTATTTTTGCGCCACTAATAATGCAATACCCATTTGTTATGAATAATGTTTTTATCACAGGTGCTACGAGCGGTTTTGGCGAAGCAATAGCCAGAACTTTGGCAAAACAGAACATCAAGATGACAATTACCGGCCGCACAGAACAGAAGCTGCTGCAAGTGGCCGCCGAGATAGAGCAAACTACCGGCACGAAAGTGTTGCCGCTTGCTTTCGATGTGAGCGACTATGATGCCTGCGTCAAGGCTATAGCGTCAATGCCCGAAGAGTTCAGAGATGTAGATGTGCTGGTCAACAATGCCGGCCTCGCTGTGGAACTCAACCCTATACAGGAGGGGGCTGTCGAGGACTGGGAGCGCATGATCAACACCAACATCAAGGGGCTGCTCTACATTACCCGGCTGATCAGTCCGGGAATGGTTGAGCGCGGCATAGGCCACATCATCAACCTTGGCTCTACCGCTGCCCATGAGGTCTATTACGGCGGCAACGTCTATTGCGCTACAAAGCATGCCGTGAACGCCCTCACCAAAGGCATGCGCACCGACTTGCTCAAGTACGGCATCAAGGTCACACAGATCTCCCCGGGCGCCTGCGAAACCAACTTCTCTGTTGTGCGGTTCCATGGCGACAAACAGAGAGCCGACAAGGTGTATGAAGGCTATGCGCCGTTGGTGGCTCAAGACATTGCCGATGTGGTTGAGTTTGTGCTCTCACGGCCGCCGCACGTCTGCCTCAATGAGGTCATCATGACCCCGACAGCCCAGTTTAACGGCGTGATACATAAACATCAATAACAGAACAAGCAAAACTCGACGATGCAGCAGAGACATAAAGACAGGAAACGCTATTTTGACGAGCAGGCTTTCACTACGGAGAAATACGTCATACCTTATATTGAAAAACACAAAAGACTATACCCGGAAACGTCGGTGCTGGAAATCGGCTGCGGCGAGGGCGGAAATCTGAAGCCCTTTGTGGATCTTGGATGCAAATGCACCGGTATAGACTTGAACGGTCTGCAGATAGAGAATGCCAAACGCTTTTTTGCTTCACACATGAATGTGCATAAAACATCATTCATCTGCTCCGACATCTATGATATAACGCCCCCTCCATCTGCCGATCAGAGATTTGATGTTATCATGATGAGGGATTTGATGTTATCATGATGAGGGATGTTATTGAACATATCCACAATCAAGAGAAGTTTATGGGTTTCCTGAAAGGCTTTCTTAAAAATGACGGTGTCGTATTCTGTGCATTTCCGCCATGGTATATGCCTTTCGGAGGACATCAGCAGATTTGCGAAAGTCAGACAGTCTCCAAACTGCCTTATATACACCTGTTTCCGAATGGCTTTTACCGGTTTATGCTTAAGAAAAGCGGCGAAACCGAAGGTATGGTAGATGCGCTGCTTGAGATTAAGGAGACGGGCATCACGCTGGAACGCTTTGAGCGGATCTGCCGCAACGAACAGTTCCGGATTTTGGAGAAGACCTACTTTTTCATCAACCCTAACTATGAGGTCAAGTTCCGGCTCAAGCCGCGCAAATGCTGGCCTCTGTTCCGTTCCGTTCCCTATTTGCGTGACTTTTATGTTACGGCCGGCTATTATCTGATTAAAAAACAAGACAAAAAATGAAAATAATAATCGTAGGGACTGCATACCCCTATCGGGGAGGACTTACTGCTTTCAATGAAAGGCTTGCGCAAGAGTTTTTGCGCGAGGGCGATGAGGTGGAAATCTACACCTTTACGCTGCAATACCCCGACATTCTTTTCCCGGGGAAAACCCAATATACAGAAGAGCCCGACCGCAGCGGCTTGACGATTTTGCGGCGGGTTAACTCCTGCAATCCTTTCAACTGGATAAAGACAGGGCGCGAAATTGCCTGCAAGAAGCCTGACCTGATGGTTGTGCCATTCTGGCTGCCGTTCATGTCGCCGTGTCTGGGCACCATCTCGCGGGTAGTCCGCAGAAACGGCCACACCAAGGTGGTCTCGGTCCTGCACAATGTGATACCGCACGAGCACCGCATCGGCGACAGGATGTTCGCCCGCTATTTTGTCCGTTCTGCCGACGGGTTTGTGGCCATGTCGAAGCAGGTGCTCGACGATCTCGCTCTTTTTGACGGTCAGAAGCCGCGTGTTTTCTGTCGCCACCCCCTCTACGACTATGGCGAGGCGCTGCCAAAGGCGAAAGCCAAGGAACTGCTGTCGCTTTCCCAAGATGTGAAGTATGTGCTCTTTTTCGGATTTATAAGAGGGTACAAAGGTCTTGACCTGCTGTTAGATGCTTTTGCTGACGGGCGATTGAAAGCACTCAATGTCAAATTGCTCGTGGCCGGCGAGTTTTATGGAGACCCCCAGCCCTATATGGAACAGATTGACCGGCTGGGCATCCGCGACCGGCTGGAACTGCACACCGACTTTATCCCTGACAGTGCGGTGAACCGTTATTTCAGTGCTTGCGACATTGTGGCACAGCCCTACAAGACGGCTACGCAGAGCGGTGTCACCCAAATCGCTTTCCATTTCGGGAAGCCTATGATGGTGACCGCCGTGGGCGGCTTGCCCGAGATTGTGGCAGATGGGAAGTTCGGCTATGTCGTAGAGCCAGACAGCCGGCAAATCGCTGACGCTCTGGCAGACTATTTCACAAACGACAGGGAAGCCGCCTTTACCGAGGAGGTGGTCAAAGAAAAGGCAAAGTATGCCTGGCAGAACATGAGCCGAGCCATCAAGAAAACCGTGGAAACCGAAGACCTCAAACTGTAGACTGGGTTTGCCCTGACAGCAAATCTATTAACAATCCACATGGCAACAGTGAGTTGCAGAATGAATATCAAGGGCACACCATACTTGAACTTCTTGTGCATCGTTTTGTGATTCCACACCTTCATGCCGCACCATGCCCCGATGCCGCCGCCTACGACGGCGAGCAGGAGCAGCGTATCCTCTGACATGCGCCGCTTGGCATGCTTCGCCTCGTACTTGTCAATGCCGCAGACAACGAGCGTCACGACATTGATAGCGAGTAGGTAAATGAGTATTGCGCTGGTCTTCGTCATACGTATTTCTCTTTTAGTCTCTTGGGGAGTTTACTCCGTACCAAGTCGTACGACTCCTTAATCCATTCCTCAACGGTCTCGTTGGAAAAGGTATTTTCGATAACGATATCGTTCCAATGCTTCTTGTTCATGTGCCAAGCTGGCGTGATGGCATCATACCTCTCACGCAGCTCCTCTCCACGTTCCGGGCGCAACTTGATGGCAATGAGTCTCCGCTCCAAAGAGATATGTAGGAATATCTTTCCCTCAATGCGGAATACCACACAGTCCAGACCATATGGCATATCCTCCGTCACTCCCGGCAATGTCAGACTGTATGTTCTTACTTCTTCGATATTCATAGCCAATAGACCACTTTTGTTTATAAAATGGTACATTTTTCATTGTTGGCAATTAACGATGTCAACGTTACAAAACGACCAACGATCTCATTCTCCGGAGCGTAGTCTGACACGACCCATTCTTTACTATTTCCTTCATAGTTATGAAAGCCAGACCTGCTGTTGAGAACATAATTTCTCAAATCTTTGATATTGTCGTCGCTAAATTCTTCAGGGTTACACTGAATACCCCAATAATATCCGACTTCATCCACAGCCAGCATACAACGACACAATAATTTGCTGTATTTAAAGTCAAATCCGAACTCAGTAGGACTTTCGCGAGTAAGAGTGATATTGTCATCTATCTGTTCTGCACTCTCTTTATACCACGTTTTGAAATTCTCTTCGTCATATTCGGTCTTATATTGCTTTTGTAATTCTTTCAACCGTTCTTTAAGCTTATCCAAATTTGTCAATTCATCTTCGATAGCTTTCAGTTTGTCAGAAGTAGTCTTGTCATCCAATTTTAAATGCTCTTTAATCAAATTGTCCAGTTTGTTGTTCATAATCTTTTGTCGTTCAGAAGTTTGAAAATATTCTTCCAGATACCCTATGTATACTACTATCGCACTTTTCAATTGTGGATCAGTATCAAAAGCAATCTTATCATTGACGCTATAAAGCCATTTGAGCATGTCGTGCTTATAGTCTTGGATAATTAAATTATCGCCAAGCTGCATCTTTGTTTCAGGAGACAATGAAGACTCGGACGGAACGGCATGCCCGTCCTTGTTCAGATACAAGACATAGATTTGTTCCTTGGGATATGTTTTGCCAGCCTTTTTCACATATCGGTCTATCTGTTTTTCCTGTTCCTGCGCTCCGTTGACCTTATTCTCAATAATCAAGTAGAAGTCAGCTCCCTTTATTGTTAAGTCGATTCTATTCGTGTCAGGATTAGGTATCGTTATATTTGCAAGCGACACTTTCTTCCTTAAGAAATAATTCAGGAAATGAGTTTTCACGAAATCACTGCCTTTCAAAAGGGAATACAATATTCTGCTATGGGCAGTTTCCTTGAGTTTTTCGTTGAGGTGGGCATCCACAAGAGGATTGATAAGCTTGGTATCATTCTCTGAATAACATTGCCCAAATGCTGCGGATAGCGACAATGTATCAGAGATGCTCGCCAATGCGGTATGTTCTAATACCTCTATGAAGTTGAGTATGTTTTTCATACGCTTTCTTTCCAAAACTTTTCATTGTTCTCTGTTGACTGTTATTAGTTGATATACTTCCTTGTTGCCAACACAACCCCAGCAGGAGTTATTGACAATTCATCCTTGACGCATCCGGGCGGAGTTTTATCTATTCTCCTTATTTATCAGGTTTACCACTACCTTTACCATTACGTCCTTCTCTTCCGTGCGGCTCTCGGCAATCATCAGTGTGAGAGCCACGAGGGTGTTGTCGGCGATGCGCTTGTGTCCGTCTTCACCGTAGAGCATGCCGTTCTTCTCCATGAACCAGAGGAAGAGCATGGCGGCTATGCGCTTGTTG
>CAVCMI010000030.1:0-21494 GCA_963603365.1 Oscillospiraceae bacterium | reverse complement strand
CGTCAATGTCGGGAAACAGTTTGGTCACAGCATCTACATAGCATACGCCAAGCCCAGACGAGGCACCTGTGACAATAGCAATAAAACTTTTCATTATTCTCTATTGAATGTTATTTGTTCTCTTTATTTATAAGGTTTACCACCACCTTCACAAGAAGATGGCCTTACAATATATTATTACGGAATTATCCCTTTTAGTCTTGTAATTTTGTATAATCTAATACTTCGGAAGTTTCATCAACTTGTGTTTTATCTGTGTTATTGTCATTCCACATAGATAGGGCATATTCCCAGTTCGTTTTATAACGCTTATTCTTCTTACATTCATCTTTTAAGAATAGAACCAACAGTTCTTTTTGGTCTTGTGTTAAGATGTCTTCCTTCCCGTTGTGATGAAAATATTCTATTTTGGTTAAGCAAACACATGTGTGTAATTGTTTTCCGTTTGTGTCATCATCCCATATGTGCATATGTGGTTCGTTACCTTCTCCTCCATTTACAAACACTTTAAACTTTGGTGACTCTGGTTTTCCAATTTTTTTGAAAGTATTGAAATATCCGACGGATGCCATTTCAAATAGCATATCATTTTCTTCTATGACGTTAGATGATTTTTCATTCATATTATCCACAAACTCATTAAATTTTTTGATGCTTTCCATTTATAGTGTTTTATTTTTTTACTATTTATATTGCTTTACTTGAATATAATAAAAATTTCGCAAAAACACAACTTTACAAGACTAAAAGGGATAATTCCGTGAATCCATTTTTGTGTTCAGTGCCTCTTCCACGGATATCCGCCGCCCAAACCATGTTTTTGAAAAAACTTTATACCAAGTCGAACCACTATATATGTGAAAATCAATTCTACTAAAAGCATTTTCTTCGTTTTTTTTCGTTGCAAATATAAAAAAATCATACATCATTATTATGATGAGTGATTATCTCAGGAAGTCAGCAAGGGTTTTCTAGGCAGCGATGAATCTTCTGCGAACAACGTGGGCAGGGATTCCAAGTTCAAGTGTGAGGCTTCCGAAATCGGATTTCTCCGTCTTGCCGGGCTTCAGCCCGGAGTGCACCTCAAAGATGTCGCGGTCGAGCGTGTCGAGGGCATACACGTAATCGCTGATGATGCAGAACAGTCCAGGTTTACCACACTCTTCAAGTCATCGTAGTGGTCGAGCCGTTTTTGGTTGATGACGTAGCCTTTGATGAGATATTGTTTGAGTACATTGTTTGCCCAACGCCTGAATGCAACACCCTGTTTGCTCTTTACACGATAGCCAACCGAGATGATGACGTCAAGGTTGTAATATACAGTTTCTGTTACCGAGCGGTATATTTCTATTTGGTTATTCTCCATAGGTGTTGTTGTTTTTATTCCTTGTGCAGTCTCGTGCCGTGCTTCATTTATGTTCTATCGCCATAACTCGCCGGGGTTATTTGTTGATGCACTTCAGTATTTGCTCCGCATGAATCTTCGTCTTGATTTCCTTGGGAGTGAAGATCTTCTCTATCACGCCCTCCTCATTGACGAGGTATGTGGTGGGAGGATGCCGACAAGCTTGCCGGCGCGAAGTTCTGCCGCGGTGTTTATTGTCTTGCTATGTTGCAGTTCCCCAAGTATTTTTTCTTCCATGTCATAAACCAAACGCCGGTAAGAATTGCGCACACGAAGCTGATGACATAAGACAGGGTCCAGTTAAGGTTGAAGCTGTACTGGTCAACGCACAGGTAGCATACGCACACGGCAACCATGAACATTCCGGGCAGAAGTGCGAGGTAGTATGGCTTGTTCCGTTTTGCCAGATATATGGCAATAGTGAAGAATGTGAATATGGAGAATGTTTGGTTGAACCATGCGAAATAGCGCCACAAGACGTCAAATTTCACAAACAACAGGATTATGCTGATGACAAACACCGGCATGCAAATCAAAATGCGCTTCAACACCTTGTCTTGTTTTATCTTAAGCGTGTCGGCCAATATAAGGCGTGCGCAGCGCAATGCGGTGTCGCCTGTGGTTATCGGCGCGATGACGACACCGAGTATGGCCAGAACTGCCCCGAACGACCCGAGCCAGCTGTTGCATATACGGTTGACAAAGATTGCAGGGTTTATGGTTCCGCTTTCGTCAAGCATGGCATTGTATATCTTTTCATAGGGAGTGCTGCCGGCCACATCCAGTTCGTTGGAGAACTGCAAGGCTGCTGCCGCCCATATCAATGCAATCACGCCTTCGGTTATCATTGCGCCGTAGAACACACGCCTGCCATAGCGTTCGTTTTTGATGCAGCGTGCCATGAGCGGACTTTGCGTGGCATGGAAACCGCTGACGGCGCCGCAGGCTATGCAGATGCACATGCATGGAAACACCGGAAGGCCTCCGCCGGGGTAGTGGTTCTCAAAAGCGTCGGTTATTTCGGGTATAGGCGTGCCGCTGTGCAGGAATACACCCGCAAAAATGCACAACGCCATAAAGATGAGCACCACGCCGAACACCGGGTAAATCTTTCCTATGATCTTGCTGATGGGAAGTGTTGCAGCTATCAGATAATAAAGGAAAATCACTACAACCCAAAACAAATAACTGTTGCCGACAAGGCCGTCAGTAAGGTTGGCCAGCAGTCCTGCCGGGGTCTTCACGAACACGGCCACGACAAGTATCATCAGAAAGAGGGCAAGATAGCGTTGGGCGTTGCGCGCAAAACTGCCCATCTCGTCACCTACGATTTCGGGTAGCGAAGCCCCTCCTCGTTTCAGCGAAATCATGGCTGCCATGTAGTCGTGGGCGGCCCCGCCGAAAATGCATCCGAAGACAATCCATAAATAAGCCGACGGGCCGAAAAGCAGGCCTTGGATCGTTCCGAATATCGGGCCTGTGCCGGCAATGTTGAGGAATTGTATGAGAAAGACTTTCCATGTCGGCATCGGGATGTAGTCAACCCCGTCTTGCATGGAGTAGCATGGTGTGATGCGTTGGGCGTCGGGCTGCATGACGCGCTCGACAACCTTTCCATAGATGAAATATCCCAAAACAAGACATATCAGACTGGCAACAAATGTGTACATAACTGCTTTAAGAAAAAATTTTGCAAAATTACTTTTTTTTCAGCCGAACGGGCAAAGATTGCCGGAAAAATGAAGTGGACAACTTCAACTTGGAAAGTATAGAGTATAAAAAAAAGCGCTCCCGAAAAATGGTTCGCAAGCGCTTTTTTATGGTGATTCCGCTGCGACTCGAACGCAGAACCTGCTGCTTAGAAGGCAGCTGCTCTATCCAGTTGAGCTACGGAACCGACTCTTTCTGCTCTCCGCAGTCGGGATAGCAAGATTCGAACTTGCGACCTCCTGCTCCCAAAGCAGGCGCGATAACCGGACTACGCTATATCCCGTTTCAAGCGAGGGCAAAAGTACACTTTTTTTCCATTATATCAGAACGACCCCTCTTTTTTTGAAGCAGGGCTATCAAATAGCAGAATGTCAGATGATTGTGTGATAAAATGTCGTATTGTCCTTATGACGCTGACCACAGAACAACCGTTGCTCTCCAGTCCAGAAAGAAGTCTTCGGCAGGAAATCTGCATAAGTGCAACATATATTTCTTATCTTTGCACGCTTTTTTGTGGTTTTTCAGTCGTGATAGGAGACAATGCTCAAGAACAAGAAAATATGTGTTGTGCTGCCTGCTTACAATGCGGAACGGACGTTGCCGCAGACGTACAGCGAGATACCGCTTGGCATCGTTGACGAGGTGGTGCTGGTGGATGACCATTCCATAGACAAGACGATTGAAACCGCCCAGATGCTCGGAATCCGCCATATTATCCGGCACGACGAGAACAAAGGCTACGGGGCCAACCAGAAAACATGCTACGGCAAGGCGCTGTCGCTCGGGTCCGACATTGTTGTGATGCTCCATCCCGACTACCAATATACCCCAAAGTTGCTTGAGGCGATGGTCTCGCTTATCGCAAACGGCGTTTACCCCGTGGTGCTTGGCTCCCGCATCCTCGGCAAGGGCGCACTTAAGGGCGGCATGCCCCGATACAAGTACTTTTTCAACCGATGCCTGACCTTTTCGCAGAATGTCTTGCTGAACCAGAAACTGTCAGAGTACCATACCGGTTACAGGGCTTTCTCCAGCGACGTGCTCCGCAACATCAACTTTCTCGCCGATTCCGACGATTTTGTCTTCGACAATCAGATGCTGGCGCAGATCCTCTTTGCAGGATACGAAATCGCCGAAATCACCTGCCCCACTAAGTATTTTCCGGAGGCCTCGTCCATAAAGTTCCCCAAAAGTTTACGGTACGGGCTGGGCGTGATGAGAACCTCTTTCCAATACCGTCTCCAGAAATGGCATCTGGCTGAATATGAATTTCTTAAAACAATACAACCATAACCATAACGTAGTTCATAACAAAAACAGATATCATCAATGAATAAAAGTAAATTAGGACTTGATTTTGCGCAGGTGGAGACTGCGAAACAACTGGCCAAGAACATTGCTGGCCAAGTGCAGGAATTTGTGGACTCATATACCACGGTGGCGGTGGAACGCACCTTGTGCCGGCTTATCGGCATTGACGGTGTGGACACAAACGGCGTGCCGCTCCCGAACAGGGTGGTTGATGCAGTGCTCGACAAGGGTGTACTCAACCAGGGCGTGCTCTACTTCATCGGGAATGCCGTCATTGAGACCAAGGCTGCCCCGCAGGAGATTGCCGAGCGCATCTCGCGCGACGAACTCGACATCACGGCGCTAAAGCTTCATCCGCTTGCAGACATTCAGGCCGCCATACAGCCTTTCATTGAGGCCACGCTTGCCCGCATCAAAGGCAATGTGGCAAAGCGCAACGAATATCTGTCAACCATCGGCGAGGGACCGAAACCCTACATCTACGTCATTGTAGCCACCGGCAACATCTACGAGGATGTGGTGCAAGCACAAGCCGCAGCCCGACAGGGCGCAGACATCATTGCCGTCATCCGCACCACGGGACAGAGCCTGCTCGACTATGTGCCCTACGGCGCCACTACCGAAGGCTTCGGCGGTACCTTCGCCACGCAGGAGAACTTCCGCATCATGCGTAAGGCCCTCGATGAGGTCGGCGAGGAGGTGGGGCGCTATATCCGCCTGTGCAACTACTGTTCAGGGCTCTGTATGCCCGAAATCGCCGCTATGGGCGCCCTTGAACGCCTCGACGTGATGTTGAACGACGCCCTCTATGGCATCCTCTTCCGCGACATTAATCCGCAGCGAACCCTTGTTGACCAATATTTCTCCCGCATCATCAACGGCTATGCCGGCGTTATCATCAACACGGGCGAAGACAACTACCTCACTACTGCAGACGCCGTTGAGGCCGCCCATACCGTGCTGGCTTCTGACCTCATCAACGAACAGTTGGCTCTAATGGCTGCCCTGCCCGAGGAGCAGATGGGACTCGGCCACGCTTTTGAGATGGATCCGATGCTCGAAAACGGGTTTCTCCTGGAACTGGCCCAGGCCCAGATGACCCGCGAGATTTTCCCCAAGGCAACCTTGAAATATATGCCGCCTACCAAATTCATGACCGGCAACATCTTCAGGGGACATATCCAGGACGCTCTTTTCAATATGATCGGCATCTGGACACATCAGGGCATACAATTGCTCGGCATGCCTACCGAAGCCATCCATACCCCGTTTATGAGCGACCGCTATCTCTCCATCGAGAACGCCCGCTATATTTTCAACGATATGAAGAGCATCGGCGAAGAGATGGAGTTCCGCGAGGACGGCATCTGCCGCAAACGCGCCCATACAGTGCTTAACAACACTATCGAATTGCTGAAGGAAATTGAAGTCGAAGGGCTTTTCACCGCACTCGAAAAGGGCATATTCGGCGACGTCAAGCGGCCGATGAACGGCGGAAAGGGACTTTCCGGCGTGGTGACCAAAGGCGAGAACTACTTCAACCCGTTCGTTCAGCTTATGAAAGACCGGAAGTAGCCCGGTCCCGGCGCACGGGAGATCCTGTTCTTCTATTTTTTGTATTTTTGCCGTCTTTTAATCTCACGCTGAAAGGATATAAATGGAAAAGAAATCTGAGAAAAATCAAAATAGCCAACGCAGATACCGCAATCATCACAATTCTCATAAGAAATCAACAAAGGATAAAGAAAAAGAGGCAACAATAACGGCAGATAACGAAGATGGCGGAAGAACGCCAAAGACGGAGTCTCCCGCGGAACAGCCGGAGCAAAACTTGTCAGACCAGACAACAGAAGCATTCGATCATGATGTGCCGACCGCCGAAGACATAAAGGCAGAACTGGAGTCGCGAAAAGGCATCAGGAAAAAAGTGGCCCAGGAAGATGTGGACCATTCACAGGCGGAAGATTGGGAGAAGTACCTCGACTTGGACATCCGCACGGGACTCTCGCCGGAGTCTGAAAAGATAGCGAAAAACATATTTCTTACCCGCGGGCTTTCAGACACCCCGGACCCGGAGAGCATTCATTGCGAACAATATCACTACAACGCCTGCAAACTGCCCACCTACAATTGGATGGAAAAACTTGACATATCGCTTGACTATCTGGAGTTCCCGATTGCCGAGGTGCGCTTCAAAAACAGCCACAAGGATTTCTTCCTGCTGCCGCAGGAGGGGGCGTACCATGTGGGCGACATTGTGGCCGTAGAGGCAAACTCCGGTCACGATATCGGCATCATCTCTATGTTGGGGATCCAGGTGCAACGGCAGATGGAAAACAGACACGTACAGCCCGAGCATGTGACAAAGAAACTCTATCGCACAGCCCGCTATGCCGATGTTGAAGAGTGGATAGCCACGGTGAGCCTCGAACACGACACTATGCTGCGTTCCCGTTATACGGCCTGGGACCTGAACCTGAAAATGAAGGTGAACGATGTGGAGTATCAAGGCGATGGCACAAAGGCCATTTTCTATTATTCCGCAGAAGAGCGTGTTGACTTCCGCGAACTGATCAAGATACTGGCCGAACAGTTCCACATCCGCATAGAGATGCGTCAGATCGGCGTAAGGCAGGAGGCTGCCCGGCTGGGCGGTCTGGGGTCATGCGGCCGTGAACTCTGCTGCTCGTCGTGGCTTACCAATTTCCAGTCTGTCTCTACCTCTACGGCGCGCACCCAGCAACTGTCGCTGAATCCTCAGAAACTGGCAGGCATGTGCGGCAAACTGAAATGCTGCCTCAATTTTGAACAGGAAACCTATCAGCAGGAGCTCAAAGAGTTTCCGTCGTCAAATGTACGGCTTAAAACAAAAAAAGGCACAGGCATCTATAACAAAATAGACATTTTCAAGAAAATAGCTTGGTATTCTTACTCCGACGACCCCTCTACGATATTCGCCCTGCCGCTCGACAAGGTGAAGCAGATTATCAGGTTGAACGAAAACGGCAAGATCCCCGATACGTTGGAAGAGTTTGCCAGCGTGAACCAGAAGAAAATGGACGAGGACAACGGCGGGTACAGTATGGACGAATTGAAACATATAGCCGATTCGTGAAAATCATGAAGGACAAAACAGACAAACGGCGCCCCAGTAAACGCATTCTGCTGTTCGCATTGCTTGCCTTGACAGCCTGCGGCTGCGGAGGCAACGTCTTCTACCGCGACATCAAGCAAGTGCCGGACGAACAATGGAACATTGCCGAACCGCTTGCCTTTTCCGTTGACATTCCCGACTCGTCCGTTTATTACGACTTATACATCAATCTCCGCAATACGACTGACTTTGAGACCCAGAATTTCTATGTCTTTATGCAGACGCAGTATCCCGACGGCCATAGCGAACAGGACACGCTGGGCTTTATCCTGTGCGACAAGTTCGGGAAGTGGACCGGAAAAGGCAAAGGACGCATAAAGGACAACAAGTTCCTTTTCCAGCCGAACGTGAGATTCCCGTTTTCGGGCAACTATACGTTCACCGTAACGCAAGGCATGCGGCAAGAAACGGTGAAAGGAGTGTCCGACTTCGGCATCACGCTCGAAAAGAGGGACAAATAAAAGGATTCTCCTCCCCTTATTTTTAGTGTTTTATCGGTTTCGCAGGTCGAAAACCGTCTTTACGGGATTGAAAGTCTTGGCCGGCACTTCCACAAATACGGTAATCCAGTTGCTCATGGCGCCGTTCCAAAGTCCAGGAAGCTCCATGGCGCGGATGGTATGGCTGCCGACACTCTTGGAAGAGATGAATCCGGTGTTGGGGTCAACGTATTTCAGCAAGTCAAAGGAGTGTCCTTTGTAGTCTTTCAGAGCACAGACCATATCCACGGGATTGAAGTGGGTTGACAGTCGCATCATCTGTTCCTGTTTGGGGTCAGACTTGTCAATTTGGGAGGATTCCACAATTTGGAGAGAAATGATGCCCTCATCGTTGCATGCCCAGAAGGGGCCTCCGCCAGGTTCGCCTTCGTTTTTCACCATACCGCAAACGCGCAAGGGCCGGTTCAGTTTTTGGTACAGCGCTTCCGCAGAGAAATCGCCGTCCAAAGGAATCATCAGTTCTGTTTCGGCAAAGTCCAGCATTTCGCACAGCATCATGTTGTCCGGTTCTCCGTTCTCGAGGATGTGCAGATATTGGAACAGGCGGTTCTGCAATTGCAGCATATAGGCGGCCAGGGCTCTCTTATAGGTGACGGTGGTCTCGATGTCGCGCTCGGGCACTACATTGTCGATGTTCTTGATAAAGACAAAGTCGCCGTCAAGACGGTTGAGGTTGTGAATCAGTGCGCCGTGCCCGCCGGGACGGAAAAGCAACTGTCCGTTTTCGTCGCGGAAGAGCGTGTTGTCGGGATTCACGGCTATCGTGTCTGTTGACGGATCCTGCACGGAAAAGCCGATGGTGTATTTGACCCGGTACCGTTCCTCATAATAGGGCGCCGTTTTTTCAACAAACGCTTCAAATTCGCTTCTGTGCTGCGGTGACACGGTGAAGTGCAGGTGGCAATGCCCGTCGATGGCTGCATAGCGTGCCGCCTCCACCAGATGTTCTTCAAGCGCAGTGCGCGTACGGTCGGCATAGCGGTGGAAAGGCAGCAGCCCTTTGGGACACGAACTGTAATTGAGCCCGCCAGGCTGTAACAGGCTGTTGATAATCAGTTCGATGTTGCCGTTCCTGATCTCTTGGTCCAGCCGATGCCCCGTCTTGCCAAGTTCCGCGTCCAATGCCCCGTAGAACGGATATCGCGGAAGGTCTTCCAGAAACTGCAAAGCCTTGCGGCGGCTCTCTTCCGACTTGTCTGTGAGGAACAGAAACAGGTCTTTGAACATTCGCGAGGCAGCGCCTGAGGCAGGGACGAACTTCACCGCCTTCTTGCCGGAAGCCATATCGATATAATCTGCGGCAAGTTCTTCAATCTCCTCATTGTCCAACTTGAGGATGCCGTCGCCAAGAATGGCAGGACGGTCTATTTCTGTGTATCCGAAACCTTTGCTGAAAAGATCAAGCTGCTGTTCTACCTGCTCGGGCGTGCTGCCCCTCTGCTGCAGGAATGTTAGGTCTGAATGTGAAAACGGGGTCATAGCTTTCGATTGTAAATTGAAAAGCAAAAATACAAAAATACACCCAATCACGCCAGTTCACGCACCAGGCTTAAAACGATAAAAAAATATCGTTTCGGAACGTGGAAGATAATCTCTTTTTTGTATTTTTGCGCACGTTTTTGAACGAGTGACAGAGAACGCGATGAGGATAACATTGTTAGGAACCGGAACTTCACAAGGCGTTCCCGTGGTGGGATGCAAATGCCGCGTCTGTTCTTCTGCAGATTTGAGAGACAAGCGGTTGCGCACTTCAGCGTTCATTGAAACCGGTGATGTGAAAATGCTCATAGATGCCGGTCCGGACTTGCGCCAGCAGTTGCTGCGTCAGCATATCGACAAGGTGGATGCCATCTTGACCACCCATGAACATAAAGACCACATCGGCGGCATTGACGACATCCGTCCCGTCTGTTTCCTTCGCAATTCCCCAATGCAGATCTATGGATTGCAGCGCGTGCTGAATGTGATCCACAAGGACTATGACTATGCTTTTAAGCCCCATCCTTACCCCGGAGTGCCTGCGTTGAAACTGTGTCAGGTAAAGGAGGAGAGCTTTCAGGTAAAAGGCGTGACGGTAGTTCCCGTCAGGGTGCGTCATCTCAGTCTGCCGATATTGGGTTACCGCATCGGCAATTTCGGTTACATCACCGATGCCAGCTTTATATCTGAGACGGAAATGGCCAAACTTATGGATTTGGATGTCTTGGTCATCAATGCGCTGCGCAAAAAGATACACTACTCCCATTTCAACATGGAGCAGGCGTTAGGGGTCATCCGGCAACTTGGCCCTGGCCGCGCCTATCTCACGCACGTCTCCCACGATATGGGGCTTTACGAAGAAGTTTCTGAAGAATTGCCCGAGAATGTCTTTCTGGGCTATGACGGTATGGTCATTGATGTTGACGAAAAAGAAAAAATGAAAGAAACAAAAGTCTTGTAAACACAATAAATTGATAAACAATACATTAATATTAAAATTATGGCTAAAAGAATAAAATTTTGTCTGGTTTACCGCGACATGTGGCAATCTTCCGGGAAGTATCAGCCGCGCGTGGACCAGCTTAAAGAAATTGCTCCCGTAATTGTGAAGATGGGTTGCTTTGACCGTGTTGAGACCAACGGCGGCGCCTTTGAGCAAGTGAACCTGATGTATGGAGAGAACCCCAACTATGCGGTCCGTGAGTGGAACAGGCCGTTGAGGGAGGCTGGCATACAGACCCAGATGCTGGAGCGCGCACTTAACGGTTTGCGCATGTATCCCGTGCCTGCCGACGTGCGTCGTCTGATGTTCAAGGTGAAAAAAGCCCAAGGCGTGGATGTGGTACGCTCTTTCTGCGGACTGAATGATTACCGCAACATGGAGCTCTCGATCAAGTATGCAAATGAGGTAGGCATGATTTCGCAGGCCGCATTGAGCATAACCCACTCTCCCGTGCATACGATAGAGCATTATATGGGTATTGTGGATAAGTATGTGGAATACGGAGCCAAGGAGGTCGGTCTGAAGGATATGGCCGGTATCGGGCGTCCTGCCACTTTGGGGAAGCTGGTGAAAGCCATCAAGGACAAGTACCCGCACCTTGTGCTGCAGTATCACGGACATACGGGCCCCGGCCTTTCGATGGCCTCCGTGCTTGAGGTCTGCCGCAACGGTGTGGATATTGTGGATGTGGCTATGGAACCCTTGTCTTGGGGTATGGTGCACCCTGACGTGATTGCTGTTCAGGCTATGCTGAAAGACGCCGGCTTTGAGGTCGCTGACATCAACATGAGCGCTTATATGGAAGCCCGCGCGCTGACCCAACGCTTCATTGACGACTTCTTAGGCTATTTTATGGAGCCGAAAAACAAGGTTTGCACTTCGCTGTTGCTGGGTTGCGGACTGCCCGGCGGCATGATGGGTTCTATGATGGCAGACATGAAAGGACTTAAGGATGCCATCAACATGGCGCTTCGCCAGAACAAGCAGCGAGAGTTGTCGGAAGACGAACTGCTGGTCAAGCTTTTCGATGAGGTTCAATATGTTTGGCCGCGAGTCGGCACGCCCGGGCTGGTCACGCCCTTCAGCCAGTATGTAAAGAATATCGCGTTGATGAACATCTTGGCCGCTGCCCAGGGCAAGCCGAGATACTCGAATATGGACAAGAACATGTGGGATATGATTCTCGGTCGCTGCGGCAGACTTCCGGGCGAACTTGCCCCTGAAATCAAGGCGTTGGCCAAAGAGAAGGGGTTTGAATTCTTTGACGGAGTCCCGCAAGACAACTACCCGGACGAATTGCCCAAATACCGTGCCATGATGGAAGAAAAAGGCTGGGATTGCGGGCCGGACGATGAAGAACTGTTTGAACTGGCTATGCACGAGCGCCAGTACATCGACTACAAAGAGGGACGAGCCAAAAAGAACTTCGAGGCCGCACTCGCACAGGCTAAAGAGAAGTCCGGCGTGCGCGAGGTTGTCAAGATTGTGAAGTTGCCCGAGGTTGTCAAGCAAGAGGTAATTGACAAGGTGTTGGCCAAAGAACCCGATGCCAAGATGATCACCGCTCCCGTATCCGGTCAGGTGATCTGGGAACTCTCTGTGGGCGAGCCCTCTATGGCAAAGCCATTGGGAACCGACATCAAGGAAGGCGATCTGGTATGCTTTGTCAGCGCTTTCTTCGGAAACGAGGAGGTACATTCGCTCTATAGCGGCAAACTCATCGAGGTGGTTGCTAAACAGGGCGACAAGGTCCAGAAAGGCGATGTAATAGCATTCGTGAAATGAATACGGATTTCATAAGGCCTTTCTTCGATGGAAAGAAGAAAGGTGTGCAATTATTGTTCCTGCTGCTTTTTATGGTGGCAGGAACAATAGTTTTCAGCATATTAGGGAGCGGCATTGCCTACCTCGTGTCGGGCGGCGCCGACCAATCCGTCATTATGCAGTCGCCCGCCGCCATTAGGATCTCGCAATCGTTCAGTTCGGTGGGTATGTTTCTGTTGCCGGCGCTCTTGTTCTCGTATTGTCAAGACAAACATCTGCTGCAGTATAACAAAGCAAACCGGAAACCATACTATTTGCTGGTGAATGTCACACTGGTGCTGTCGATAGTGCTGCTTCCTTTGGTGGCGGCGTTGTCGCAATGGAATGAGGTCATGCGTCTGCCCGAGGCACTTTCCGGACTGCAGCGATGGATGGATGCCACGGCAGCACAAGCCGAAAAGGTGATGAATGTGCTGACTTCCCGGCACACTTACGGTACGCTTGCGGTCAACCTGTTTGTGCTTGCCGCCCTGCCGGCCTTGTGCGAAGAGTTCTTGTTTCGTGGGACCGTGCAGGTGTTCCTGTCCGGCTGGCTCAAGCGTCCGCATCTGGCGGTTTGGGTTACCGCGGTGTTGTTCAGCCTTGCCCACCTGCAGTTTGACGGTTTTGTACCTCGCCTCCTCCTTGGCGCGTATCTTGGCTACTTGTTGCTGTGGAGCGGATCGCTCTGGCTTCCCGTGTTGGCGCATTTCCTGCACAATGCCTTGACAATCATTGCTGACTTCACGCTGCAGGGACGCGGTATCTTTATGGATGAAATCAGGTTCACAGACATCAAGGGTTCCTCTATGCTCATTGTGACCTGTTCGTTGATTACGGTCTTGAGTCTGCTGTTTATGTGGAAAACGCAGAAAGACCTTTGAATACTTTTTTTCAGGAAGAAGCAAAACAGAAAAGGGGAACGTGAGTTCCCCTTTTCCATCGTCAAAAATTATTACTACTATATTGTATGGACTATGCGTAGAGTTCAGTGAAGATTTTGCGGAGGTCTTCGTTCTCGCGGAGTTCCTGCAGTGTGATCTCTGCGTGTCCTTTTGTATAGCCGTTTCCGATAATCATGGTAACGTCGCTGCCTACGCCTTCGGCGCCGAGGGCTGCCTTGGTGAAGGAGGTTGCCATAGAGAAGAAATAGACGATACCGTCGTTCTTGGTGCAGAGGACGGAGGTCATTTCCGTATCCGGGATGTTCACGTTGTTGATGGTGATGTCAGCCATGTGGCCGTTTGTCATTTCTTCAATCTTTTCCATCATGGCGACAGGGTCGGATGCGTTGCCTGCGAACACGACATCGCAGAAACCGAGTTTCTGGAGGCGTTCGGTTGATTTCTGGCTGTGGCACATGCCGATGACTTTTCCGGTGACGCCGACGCGTTTCTTTGCTTCGTAGCAGCAGAGCATACCTGACTTGCCGCCAGCGCCGATGATGAGTACAATGTCACCCGGCTTGCAAAGCTTGGCAGTCTGGGCAGGGGCTCCGGCCACGTCAAGTGCTGAAAGCGCGAGCTTCTCGGGGAGGTCTGACGGGATTTTGGCATAGATGCCGCTTTCAAACAGGATGGCCTTGCCTTTGATGTCAACCTGGTCAACGTCTTCGCGAATTTCAAGGATCTCGTCGATGCGGAGCGGAGTCAGTGACAAGGATACCAGCGTGGCGATTTTGTCGCCTTCCTTAAGGTCGATTTTGCCTTTCAGCGCATCGCCGATTTTTTCAACAGTACCTAACAGCATGCCGCCGGAGCCGGTTCTTCTGTTGCGGTGCTTTCCCTGCAATTCAACATTGTAGAGGATTTCTTTCTTCATGGCCTCTTTGTCGTGGTTGCAGAAGTTCTCGATGTCTGTGAATGAAGCAGAGTCGATATTCAGGGTCTGCACATCGATGAGAATCTCGTTGTCGTAGATTTCATCCATATTGTTGTCAATCCTATCAGCCGGCTGAGGAAGTACTCCTTTGGGTTCAATAACGCGGTGTGTGCCGTATTTGTTGCCTTTTTTTTGCATATTGTGTTGGTTTTTAAATTTATAACTTTAACTGTCTTTTCTTTGCGAAAAGCGGTGCAAATGTAGTTTTTTTTTCAATCCGTTAATTGTCTTCGTGAAAATATTTGCTGCTGGCGTATGTATTCCGAAATGTTGCGGTAGAGGTCTTGTATCAAAGGGTCGTCGATGGCGGCGACATGCTTTTCCATGACTGTTGTGTCGCCGCGCCGTGCCGGTCCGGTCTGGGCCTCTGCCGGCGTCATGGTCTTCAGTTTGTCCACCGTTTGCTGCAGCAGCGGCAGCAGCAAACGGATGTCCATGTTTCCGGTTCGCAGCAGGTTGTCGGCGATGCCGCACATGGCATTGCTGAAGTTGCAGGCAAATACGGCGGCCAGATGAAGCAGTTCACGCTGCTCTTCGCACACCTTGTGGCAGTGTGGCGACAAGGCTGCTCCGAGCCGTTCCACCTCGCCGGCACGCTCTCCCAGCCGGTCGAGTTCCATGCACAGCGGCACGGTCAGCCCCGTCGCGTCGGCGGTCTTGGTGAAGGTCTGCAGCGGATACAGCACGCCATAGTGTTCGGCAAACGGGGCGAACACCTCTTGCGACACTGAACCTGCCGTGTGCAGCGCCAATGGCATCCGGAACGGAATCTGCTCCAGAACGGCAGGGTAGGCGTTGTCGCTCAGCGCAAACAGGAAGATACTGCTGTCTGGATCCAATGCCGAAAGGCTGTCGATGGCGGCAGCACCGCAACGGCGGGCAAGGCGCTCGGCATTGCACAGGTGACGGCTGTAAATCTGCGAAATCCTGAACTCTTCAGAATGCCGCAGCCTTTCGACAATCCAAGTTGCCACGTTTCCGGCCCCGACAAGGGAAATCATCAGTATTTAAATTTGCTGCCCCCGACGAACTCACGCAGGATGGAGGTCCCGATGATGGCGGATTCGGGAATGGTCTTGAAGAAAGAAAGGAATTTGAGAAGCCGCGACGCTTCGGCATACTCGACAGCGGTTTCGGGAACCTCGCGCAATATGGGGATGGCGTACGGTTTCAAGGCCCCTAACTCGAAGATGAGCGCGGTGTTGATCATCTCGTCGGCCTCTTCCTGATAGGGGAGTATGTTCTTCTCTTCCCCGTTTCTTACACTGCGCCAGCGGCGGAGCGTCTCCATGGCAGAATAGCCCCGGTAATTGTAGTCGCGGACAATCCTCCGGATAAGGCGGTTGTCGGTGGTGGGAATCGGATTCTGACGGTCAATGGATATGGACGTGAGCGCCGAAACGAATATCTTGAATTTAACTTCGTCGGGGACAAGGCTCGTGAGTCGGGGGTTCAGACAGTGAATGCCCTCGATGACCATCACTGACTGTTCGTCTAACTGCAGGGTTTTCCCGGTCCACACCTTGGTGCCGCGCGCAAAGTCGAAGGTCGGGATCTCAACCCGTTCCCCGGCGATGAGGTCGGAGATGGTTTTGTTGAAAAGATCTATGTCGATGGCTTCGAATGCCTCAAAGTCGAAGTTGCCGTCCTTGTCGCGCGGGTTCTGGTCGCGTTCCACGAAGAAGTCGTCAACAGAGATCTGCACGGGATGGAATCCCAGCACGCCCAACTGCACCGAGAGACGTTTGCAGGTGGTAGTTTTGCCGGAACTGGACGGCCCGCTGATCAGGATTACCTTGACACCTTCTTTGCGTTTGATGGCATCTGCCACCGCTGAAATCCTTTTTTCCTGAAAAGCCTCGGAAACCAGCACGGCAGCCTGCACTAAATCCTCCGAAATAAGGCGGTTGACATCGCTGACGTAGGGAATGCCTAACGCAGTTACCCACTTTTTGTGCATCTGATAGACGGAGAAGAGTTTGGGCAGCGGCCGGGTCTTGGGTATGGCGTTGACGTTGTGTGCCGATGGAATTTTAAGCAGCAGCCCGCTTTCGTAGCGCTCAAGGTCAAAGGAGGTAAGGTATGCGGTGGAGGGCACCATATAGCCATAGTAATAGTTTATGGTATTGCCCAGCTTGTAGACGGAGGTGAAGATGCGGTCGCGGTTTTGGAAGAGTTCGTATTTGTCTTCCAACTCGAACTTCCGGAACAATTCTACGGCATCTGGGGTGGGCAGCGAAATGCGTTCAAAGGGAAGGTCTTGCGCAACGCTTTCCAGCATATTGTTGCGTAAATCCTTCACAAGTTCGTCGGTGATGGGGCCGTCGAGGTTCTCGAGTGTGCAGAAACGGCCGCCGGAAATGGAATGTTGTATGCGGAGCTTTACCTTGAGCGGCAATGTGTCGTGTACGGCCTTGCACAGCAGAAAGTACAGGGAACGGATGTAAAGCCCTCTCCCATAGGTGGAATAGTAGTCGAAAAACGTGACGGTGGCCGGCTTGTGGATCCGGTAGTAAAGTTCTTTGACGGTGTTGTTGACTAATGCGCCGAGAATCGGGTTCTCAATCTTGATGTTGTACTGCCAGATGAAATCAAGCAGCGTGGTGCCGAAGGGCACCTCCACTTTCTTTCCTATCTGGTCGCAGTACACAGGTACAGTCGTGTTCATAGTGTGTTTATTTTTTCAAGGGGCCAAAGATACAAAAAACACGAGATGATATTGAAGATTTTGCTACTTTTGCACGCTGCTTGCGTATGGTGAGCGCATGTTTTTTTTCTTGACGACGGTCTTATGGTGATGTCCTATTTCATAATTGCAGGATATGTGCTTGTTCCTGTTCTTATCGTTTTGCTGTTCAGCAGATTTGAGCAGGCCAGGCGAGTAGGCACGGTGGTCATGGCATATGCGGCCGGCATTTTACTGGCACTGTCGGGGCTTCTGCCCACGGGACAGGAGGCCGGAGCCCAAGCGCTTTCGCAATGGCAGAAAACCATTATGAGCATTTCTGTTCCCGTTGCTATCCCACTGATGCTGTTCGGCTCAGACTTCCGCCTTTGGGCCAAGTCGCTGCCGAAGACGATGACGGTGCTGCTGGGCGGTATGGTGTCGGTGGTCGTGGCAGTGACGGCAGGATACCTCCTGTTCCGTAACAGCCATATCCCTCAGTTCGAGAAAATTGCTGCGATGATGACGGGCATCTATACGGGAGGCACCATGAATTTCAACTCTTTGGGCATGGCGCTGCAGGTGGACCCTGACCTGATGGTTGTGACGCTTACTTTCGAGGAGATGGTCACGTTCCCGTTCATCCTGTTTATTGTGGCTGGCGGATACAAACTGTTCCGCAAGCTCCTGCCTTGCAGGAACGACAGCGACAATGTGGAATGCAGCGCAGAAGCCGTCCCGCGCGACGGGTTTGAGAATTACCGCGGCATGTTGAGCAAGCGCGTGTTCCCGAAGATGCTGCTCGCCCTTGCACTTGCCGCCGCTGTTGTGGCAATATCGGCAGGCATCTCGTTCCTGATCGCCGGCAAGGTGAATGAACTGATTGTCATCCTGTCGGCGACAACGCTGTCCGTGACCGCCTCTTTCAGCAAGAAGGTCAGAAATTTGCCAAAAACATTTGAATTGGGCATGTTTTTTATCTTGATATTCAGCGTGGTGGTGGCCTCACAATTCAGCCTATCCGCAATTAACCGCTCTACTGTGATGATTCTTTGGTACATCCTTTTCGTGATGCTGCTCTCCATTGTCTTGCATGTCGCAATATGCAGGCTTTTCAAGGTTGACGGCGACCTGTTTACGGCCGGACATGTAGGACTGCTGTGTTCGCCCCCTTTTGTGCCGCCCGTGGCAGAGGCTATGGGCAACAAAAGCGTGCTGCTGAGCGGTATCGTGATAGGACTTGTGGGCTATGCGGCAGGCAATTACTTGGGCATAGCAGTGGCAGTGGCGACTGGGGCGTTATAGATGAAAGATGATGATACAGAGGACTGCATTTTTTTTGAAGATATTATAATACAGACAAATAAAACTAAAAGAATATGGCAACTAAATACATTTTTGTGATGGGCGGCGTCGTTTCCGGACTCGGGAAAGGCATCACGGCCGCCTCGCTTGGAAGACTGCTGAAATCGAGGGGCGTAAAGGTGACTATGCAGAAACTGGACCCCTATCTCAACGTGGATCCCGGCACAATGAATCCCTATCAGCATGGTGAGGTTTTTGTGACAGAAGACGGCGCGGAGACGGATCTCGACATCGGGCACTACGAGCGTTTCATTGACGAGAACCTCAACAAGCACAGCAATGTAACGGCCGGAAAGGTCTATTACACCGTAATAGAAAACGAACGGAACGGCTCTTATGCCGGCAGCACGATACAGATGATACCGCATATCACCAACGAGATCAAAGACCGTATCCGCATGAACGCCACCACTGCCGGGGCTGATGTGGCCATTGTGGAAATCGGCGGCACGGTGGGCGACTATGAGAGCCTGCCTTTCCTGGAGGCCGTACGCCAGTTCGTGACAGAAGAGGGCCCCAAGAACTGCATGTATATCCATGTTGCACTCATCCCGTTTATAACCCCGAGCAATGAACTGAAAACCAAACCGGCACAGCATTCCGTCAAGGAACTGCTCAGTCTCGGCATCCAGCCAGACATCCTTGTGTGCCGTTGCGACCATCCCCTCACAAAGGAGATAAAGGAGAAACTCTCTCTCTTTTGCAATGTCAAACTCGACTGCATCATAGAGAACAACAACGCCCCCTCGCTTTACGAAGTGCCGCTTGCGCTTGAAGAGGAAGGGCTTGCCGAGCAGGTCATCAAGCGGCTGCAGCTCAAGTGCTGCGAGAAGAACCTTTCAGACTGGGAAGACATGGTGCAGCGAAGCCGCAATTTGGTTCAGGAAACGAACATTGCCATCGTTGGCAAGTACATTGAACTGCAGGACGCCTATATCAGCGTTGTGGAGTCGCTCAAGCATGCCGCAATCTTCAACAAGTCCAAACTGCATATCTCCTGGATCGCCGCTGAAGAGATAACGGAACGCAATGTCAAGAGTATGCTTAAGGAGGTGAAAGGCATCCTTATTCCGGGAGGCTTCGGCACGCGCGGCATCGAGGGCAAAATCAACGCCGCCCGCTATGCCCGCGAGAACAACATCCCGTTTTTGGGACTTTGTCTGGGAATGCAAATCGCCATCATTGAGTTTGCCCGGCATGTGTGCGGTCTCAAGGAGGCTCATACCAAGGAGATAGACGCCACTACGCCGTATCCGGTCATCGACTTCCTGCCTGGACAGAATGAGTACAGCATGTTAGGCGGCACGCTGCGGCTGGGCAAATACCCTTGCCGCATCAAGCCCGGCACCAAGGCCTATCAGGCATACGGCTGCGATATGGTGAATGAGCGCCACCGCCACCGCTATGAGGTCAACAATGACTACCGTGACCTGCTGGAAGCCAATGGCATGGTAATCTGCGGCACTTCGCCGAATGAAAGCATTGTGGAGATGGTGGAACTTAAAGACCATCCGTGGTTTCTGGCTTGCCAGTTCCATCCCGAGTTCAAATCGCGCCCTAACCGGCCACATCCGCTTTTCCTGGATTTCGTGAAGGCTTCGTTGCAACATTGAACGAATGAGGAATGAGGAATTAGGAATTAGGAATTATTAGTTGAGATGGAAAGGTTATACCAGGACGGGTTAGAAGAATTGGACAGATTAGAGGGACTGGGGGGGGGGATATACGGAAATAATACGCGATAGCGAACAACGGTTAGTGCAAGTCGCCTGCGGAATAGCGGACGGCAAGACCTATGGCTTTGCCCAACAAACACGGCACTGCATTACCTATTTGTACCAACTGCTTGTTCTTCTTGCCCTCAAAAATAAAATCATCCGGAAATGATTGTAAGCGTGCCATCTCACGAGCCGTAAGTACACGCGGCAGTTTCGGGTGGATATTTACACCACCATGGTTCTCCTTAATGGTGCAACTGGCTTCGTTCCAAGGGCATTTTTTCCACGCATCGGAATAGCCCTTATAGAGACTTTTACCCTCCGGACACTCAATAATCCGTTTTTCCATTTCAGGCGAGTGCTTAGTCGGCACATGGTTGAAAGCGGTGTCTTCGGGGTGGTTGATGAGGTCTGCTATGGCTTGCCCCGTTGTGATATAATGGTTCGGGGATAGTATAGGCTGCGGGTGGTAGTTTTTCAGCCCCATACGATTGCCGATAAAAATAACACGCTCACGCTTTTGGGGTGTATAATAGTCTGCTGCGCAAAGTGTAGTCACATTCATTTCGTAGCCTATGGCTTTGTAGTCCTCAATGATTTTGTGCTCGACTGCTCCATTGAGCATACTGCGTAACCCTTTCACATTCTCGCAAATAACAAAGTCGGGTTGCAGATTTTTGACAATCTCGAGCATCTCCTTATACAGCGAGTTGCGAGGGTCGTCCACAATACGATTACCCGCCATAGAAAAGCCTTGGCACGGGAAGCCCCCTGCAACAATGTTAAGATGTCTGCCTGCCAATTGCTCCTTAACGGTAGCATAAAATTTGTCTTTACTTTCCTGCAATGTAATATCACCGAAGACAAAGGGATGATGAAAATTGCGCTTATAGGTATCACCCGCCTCTTTGAAAAAATCAAGTCCGCAGACACCGTTCAGCCCTGCCATTTCAAGCCCTTTACTCAAACCGCCTGCCCCACAAAACAAATCCACGAAAGTCATTTGCGAGGGTTGCGGGTGCTGCCACACAGAGGAGATGTCCGCCCAATTGACGATGTCTCTTGCAACCGGTGTAACCTCGTTTTCAAACAAACCGGTTGTGAGGGTAGTTTGTTTGTCTTTTTGCACGACAAAGGTGGCATAATCCTCTTCGCTAATGCGATAAGCCGTACCTGTTTTCTCGGCTCTCAATGCACCGGACGCAATGTATCGGCGTACTATTTTTTGAGAGGTGGACAATCGTTCTGCAATTTGCTGTATAGAATATGTAATCATTTCTTTTTCTTCGATTCTATTTGTGGTTTATAGCCCGGATATATTTTGTTAAGAATATAATCAGTGGTTTCTTGACTTATCCTTAAGGCGCTGCGTCTCCGATATTCTACGGGGTCGTATTGGTAGCAGCCGACACACCCTAATTGGGAATTATACTCTTCGTCCCCCTCGTAGAAAGGATAGGGATTTCCCTCTATATTGCGTGCGTCCCAACGCTTATCGCT
>CAVCMI010000029.1:0-6113 GCA_963603365.1 Oscillospiraceae bacterium | reverse complement strand
CTAAACTGAAGCACCTCTATCCTATATTGAACTTTTAAGTGTTACAAAGTACTAGCTGGTTTGCTTGGATAAAGGTCACGAGGATTGACACAATGGGATTTCTTTTCGTAGGATGCTATATATTCATCTTGTCGAGGAGTAAGAATCTTTTCGATAGGTTCTGGGCTAAGCATTGTATCACCAATCGCCTCTTCTACCGTTGTCTTGCGTTGTTCTGCTACTGGATAATTAAATTTAGCACGATGCCCAACACATATAAGGCGTTCTCTATTTTGAGGAACGCCATAATTGACGGCATTCAAGACTTTATATTCTACAAAATATCCCAAATGCTGAAGTTCATTTACGATTAAGTCAAGATACCACTTGTGCCGTCCGAGTATATTTGCCACATTTTCAAAAACAAAAACCCTCGGCTGTAATCGTTTTACTGCATCAATGAATATTGGAAAACCATCTCTTGCATCTTCTATCCCTTTTTGGTTTCCAAATCTGCTGAATGGTTGACAAGGCGGTCCTCCAATAACGATGTCTATATTTTCTGCTTCAGGATAATTAAATCCTACTGATAGAATTTCATTATGGCATTCTCCATGCAAGTTTTTGTTATAGGTTTCCACTGCTGCATCAACCATTTCGTAGCCAATGGTTCTGAAACCTGCCGCCTCAAATCCAAGTGACAATCCGCCACATCCAGCAAACAAGTCAAGAACGACTGCTTGCTCTTGAATGTTTGGCTTCAACAATTCATCTATGTAATTACTATATTCTGTCATTTTATATTATCATAGATTCAAGTGGCAAAGTTATAAAAAACATTAGCAGGTGTGTCGAAAGAAAGCACCTTTCGCAGTCTGTAGTTTAACTTGTTTTGAACAACCAATAGTTTGTTGTAAGATAATTGCCTGGTGTTCACAGATTTTGGAATGTATTGCCTGATGAGTTTGTTGGTGTTCTCCACCGTACCTTTCTGCCACGAGGCGTAGGGGGTCGGCAAAGAAGACAGGGATACCCAACTTCTTGGGAATCAGCCTATGCTTGGCGAACTCGCCGCCGTTGTCGGTGGTGATTGACTTGAGGCTTTTCTTGTATGGCTTGAGCAGTTTTATGGCGGCTTCCGGCGGTCTATGGCGGAAGGAGACCCCTGACGGGGATATGATTCAGACTCGGCTGGTCAACCTAAATCAGGAAAATACAAACTTTTATTCAATTAGGAATTAGGAATTAGGAATGAGGAATTAGGAATGAGGAGTGTGCAAGTTCATCTGTTTGAAAGTGCAAATAAAACACTTATTTTTTAATGCCGCTTTTTTACTTTGCTGCTTGAATCCAAGATCGAGACCATGCAAGAACAGACTGGCACAACGTATTGTTTTTTATGTACATTTGCAGACTTTATGTGCGAAAATATAACAAGTTTAAAATCAATATTATAGAATTATGAAGCAGTTAATAGAATGTGTTCCCAACTTCAGCGAGGGAAGGAATCCGGAAATCATAGAACAGGTGGCTGACGTTATCAGACAGTCTGAAGGTGTTACATTGCTGGATGTGGATCCCGGCGCGACTACAAATCGTACTGTAGTGACCTTTGTCGGCACGCCAGACGCAGTGGTGGAGGCAGCGTTAAAATTGATGTCCAAGTGCAAAGAGTTGATAGACATGCGATTTCATCATGGCGATCATCCTCGCTTTGGAGCTACGGATGTTTGTCCTTTGGTGCCGGTAGCCAATATCACGATGGAAGAGACGGTTGAATATGCGCGCAAGTTGGCAAAAAGGGCAGGCGAAGAGCTCGGCATCCCCGTATATTGTTATGAGAATGCTGCATTTGAGGACAAACGCCACAATCTGGCAAATTGCAGAGCCGGCGAATACGAAGCGCTGAAAGACCGCATTGCCTCTCAAGAATGGAAGCCCGACTTCGGTCCGGCGGAGTTCACGGAGAGCGTGGCCAAAAGCGGCGCTACGGCTGTTGGCGCGCGTGACTTTCTTATTGCGGTGAACTATAACCTGAACACCACCTCCACTCGCCGCGCCAATGCCATCGCCTTTGACGTGCGCGAGAAAGGACGCCCGCTCCGGGAGGGCAACCCTATTACGGGAAAGATCCGCAAGGACGAGAACGGCAACCCTATCATGCAGCCCGGCACGCTCAAGGGCACCAAGGCCATTGGCTGGTACATTGCTGAATACGGCATAGCCCAGGTCTCGATGAACATTACCGACACGAACGCCACACCGTTGCATGTCGCCTTTGACGAGGTGAGCAACAAGGCCGCCGCCCACGGCATAAGGGTTACAGGCGCTGAAATTGTAGGCCTCATTCCGAAGAAAACGTTGATAGAGGCGGGCAACTATTATCTGGCAAAACAAAAACGCTCCCTCGGCATCGATGAGAAAGAGAAGGTCAAAATTGCCGTAAAGTCGATGGGACTGGATGACCTCAAGCCGTTCAATCCCGAAGAGAAGGTGATTGAGTACCTGCTTGACAAGGCGGACACGGCCCCGAAGTTGGTGAACTTGACCTGCACCGGTTTTGCTGACGAGACGGCTTCTGAAAGTCCGGCCCCCGGCGGCGGTTCCATCTCCGCCTATATGGGCGCACTGGGCGCAGCCCTCGGCACTATGGTGGCAAACCTCTCTTCACATAAGCCCGGTTGGGACGACAATTGGGAGTATTTTTCCAAATGGGCTGAAAAAGGCCAGGCCCTGAAAGAAAAACTGCTGGCCCTTGTGGACGAAGATACCAATGCTTTCAATGTCATTATGAATGCTTTCGGCATGCCTAAAGGCTCCGACGAGGAGAAAGCAGCCCGTAAACAGGCTATTCAAGAGGCTACAAAATATGCCACCGAGGTGCCGATGAAGACGATTAAAGCCTCATTTGAGGTGTTTGACATCTGTCAGGCTATGATTGAGAAAGGCAATCCCGCCTCTGTTTCCGATGCCGGCGTAGGTTCGCTCTGCGCCCGTGCCGCAGTACACGGCGCCTACCTCAATGTCAAAATCAACGCCTCCTCCCTTGACGACAAAGCCTATGCCGACAAGATGATTTCCGAAGCCCGCGACTTTGCCGCACGCGCCGACGAGAAGGAAAAGACTTTGATGGAAATGACCGAAAAGGTAATCGGCTAATATACAGTTGCCGTGAAACTGCTGGTCGTGCTGTCCCGATTCCCGTATCCCCTCGAAAAAGGGGACAAGTTGCGGGCATATCATCAGATACGCTGTCTGTCGGCCTCGCACGACATCTACCTCGCCGCCGTATATGACAAGCCGGTGACCCCCTCAGACCTGAAACATCTGGAGCCGTATTGCAAAAGCATTTTCCTGCTCAAACAAGACGGCCTCAGACGTTTCTGGAATATGGGACGTGCTTTCTTCAAAGGCCTCCCGGTGCAGTGCGGCTTCTTTTACAGCAAGAAAAACGCCCGAAAACTCGACAAGATAGTGCATACCGTACAGCCAGACCATATTTACTGCCAACTCTTCAGGATGGCCGAGTATGTGAAGTCGTACCGTATTCCGAAAACAATCGATTATCAAGACGCATTCTCTAAAGGGTTGTTCCGCCGTGCTGAAAAGGCTCCCTGGTGGCTCAAACCGGTTCTCAATATGGAAGGACGCCGGACGGCCCGTTACGAGGCTGAGATTTTCGGACTTTTCGACAACAAAGCGATCATCTCCTCCATTGATCGCGATTTGATTCCTCATCCCCAAAGAGAGCAGATTGAGATTGTGCCCAATGGGGTCGACTTAGAGACATTCTGTTACCGCAACGAAAGCAAGGAGTTTGACCTTATCTTTTCCGGGAATATGAATTATGCCCCCAACGTTGATGCGGCGGTATATCTGGTCAACGAGGTTTTTCCGGCCTTGAAGCGGCAGTTCCCGGGTTTGCGGCTGGTGATATGTGGCACGAACCCCGCGCCTGCGGTGCAGGCGCTTGCCAATGCGCAGGTGGTCGTCACAGGTTGGGTGGACTCAATGGCAGAATGGTATGCCAAGGCCCGCATTTTTGTTGCCCCGATGCGTATGGGCACAGGACTGCAGAACAAGATTCTGGAGGCCATGGCTATGCAGTTGCCTTGTGTGGCCTCGTCGCTGGCTTGCCAACCCTTAGGCACTGCCGCACAAGAGGGCGCGATTGCCGTTTGCCACTCATGTGACGACTATATCCGCAACATTGGCAGACTGCTTACGGATGCCGGTTGCTATAACCGCCTGTCGCAAACAGGATACCGCTTTGTGCAACATCATTATGACTGGGACACCGCAGCCGCAGCGCTTGACCGTATTATGAGGCGCTGACTGTCGCCCGGATTTGCAGCAGAACGTTCATTATGACAAGAAAATGACAATTAAAGAACAATCGTTTACCATCTGATATTATTATGACGGACTATAAGAAGTATGCGGTCAAATGCTTTCAGGATGAAGCGCAGGCCATACTGGATTTGATACCTCAACTGACCGAGGATTTTGACACGGCAATAGACCTGATATACCATTGCAAAGGCAAGTTCATTGTGACTGGAGTAGGGAAGTCGGGACACATCGGCGAAAAAATTGCAGCAACAATGGCAAGCACCGGCACGCCCTCTTTTTTCGTAAATCCGCTCGACGCCTATCATGGCGACTTGGGCATGTTCTCCTCCGACGATGTAGTAATGGCCATCTCATACTCCGGGCAGACGGACGAACTGCTCCGTTTTTTGCCCTTGCTCCTCGAACGAAACATTCCCGTCATTGGCATGTCGGGGCATCCCGACTCGCTTTTGGCCCGCTATTCTACTTGCCACCTCAACATTGCCGTCAAACGCGAGGCTTGTCCGCTGAACCTGGCCCCGACATCTTCCACCACAGCCACGCTGGCCATGGGCGACGCCATCGCATGCGCCCTTATGAAAGTGCGCAATTTCAAGGTTTCCGACTTTGCCCGCTATCACCCGGGCGGCAGCCTCGGCAAGAAACTGCTGGCGCGCGTCAAAGACTTTATGGTCTCCGGCGACATGCCCACCATCTCGCCCGATGAGAAGATCAGCCATGCCATCATTCAGATCAGCAAGGCCAAACTTGGCATCGCCATCGTGATAGAACAAGGGAAGATCATCGGGGTCATCACCGACGGCGACATAAGGCGGGCTATGCAGAGCAACCAGCAAGAGTTTTTCAACATGAACGTTAAAGATGTGATGAGCCGCAATCCGAAAACCATTTCCGAAAACGCAAAACTGTCGGAGGCGGAAGCGCTGCTCCGCAAAAACAGCATCCATTCCCTCGTGGTCGTGAACGACGCCGGCGACTTGACAGGCATAATTGACACATTCAGATGTCTGTAACGATGAAAACGGTAGCTTTTGTCCCTATTCGGCTCAACAGCAAGCGTGTGCCTGGCAAAAACCTTAAACTGTTGGGAGGCAAACCTCTGTTGCAGCATGTTCTTGAGACACTGACCAAGGTGCCCGAACTGTCAGAAATTTATGCCTATTGCAGCCAGGAGGCAATCATACCGCTCCTGCCTTCAGGCGTGTCGTTTTTGAAAAGAGAAGAACACCTCGACGATGACTTGATCAAAGGAGCAGATATCTATGACGCTTTTGTGCATAAGGTGACGGCCGACTTTTACCTGCTTGCCCATACCACTTCGCCATTCATCCGCCCCGAAACGGTGTCGGAAGCCATACAGAAAGTGCAGGACGGCAGTTACGACTCCGCCTTGGCGGTGGAGAGGGTGCAGACTTTTGCCTGGTACAAAGGCGCACCGCTTAATTACGCCTTAAACGATGTGCCCCGTACCCAAGACATAGAACCCGTATTTGTGGAAACCAGCGCCTTTTTCCTTTTCGGCCGCGACACCTGGCTGCAGTACCGGCAACGCATCGGAAAACACCCATATTTTGCGGAAGTCAACCGCATCGAAGGTATAGACATCGACAATCCAGCCGACTTTGAACTCGCCGAACGCATCGTCAATAAATGATTATGCAGAACGCCCCCTGATTTGTTTCTGCAAAAGACCTATCTTTGCAAGTGCCTTTTGAAACAATACATCATGGACATTAACAAGAAAGAGCTTAAAGAACAGGAAATCCGAACGATGTTCATTT
>CAVCMI010000028.1:0-26548 GCA_963603365.1 Oscillospiraceae bacterium | reverse complement strand
ATGGAGAACACCATCACCCGCACCGCATGCGAAGCCTACGAGTGGAACGGAGAAACCTACACCCAGTCCGGCGACTACACCCAGACCCTCACCGCCGCAAACGGCTGCGACTCCACGGTGACGCTCCACCTCACCGTCAACAACGCCATGGAGAACACCATCACCCGCACCGCATGCGAAGCCTACGAGTGGAACGGAGAAACCTATACCCAAAGCGGCGAATACACCCAGACCCTCACCGCACTGAACGGATGCGACAGCACGGTGACGCTGCACCTGACCATACTGCCTGTGCCAGAAGTGAGTTTGAATCATGTCAATGTCGTCGTATGCCCCGGAAAAACGGTCACACTCTCTCCAATTATTTCGCAAATGCAAGAAACACAGCCTGAAACGTTCCGCTGGAGCACTGGAGATACCACTCCAGATCTCTCTTTTATGGCGGAAGAGAGCAGCACCTATAGCGTAACCATCACATTCAGCAACGGCTGTACGGCCTCTTGCTCCACATTTGTAGGTGTTGTCAATATGGAACGTCCTGTCATTACAGGAGACGACTCCCTCTGTCTCGGCGAAACAACCATTTTGAGCGCTACTGCAAACAATGCTGACTATCAGTACATTTGGAATGACGGCTACATTGGCAAATCCCGTATGGTGGCTCCGACAATCACAACCGAATATGTTGTGCGGGGCTTCATACCGCCTGAAGAAGATTGTTTCCGGACGGACTCTTTTACAGTTAAAGTTCATCAACTGCCAGAAGCATCTTTCGTTTTCTCTCCAGATGAGGTGGTGTTGAAAGGTTCTGTCGGGACACTATACTGCACACTCACTTGCTCACCTGATTCTACTTGGCATTGGGACTTTCATGACCGTTTCAATCCGCAGTTTTCCGATCATCAAAACGAACGCAATCCAAGCCATACCTATACCCATATAGGAGAATACCCTGTTACATTGTATGTTACAGACAAAAACAATTGTACTGCTTCTCAAACTCAATATATAAATGTGACTGTTTCAGTCCATTTTTACATCCCAAACGCTTTCACCCCCAATCACGACAATCTGAACGATGTTTTTCTTCCCGTTTGTGAAGGCATAGAAGTGGAAAGGTACCTGATGTTGATTTATGACCGCCAAGGAAGATGCCTTTTCAAGTCCACAAATCTTCATGATGGATGGGATGGGAAAGACATGAACGGGATTGTTTGTCCGATGGGCGTTTACACCTATTACATCAGATACTGGACACAATTTGACCATCCTAAAGGTCCGGGGCAGCCACAATTGACAGGCAGCGTCACACTGATTCGGTAGGCGGCACTCTCCTGTCGGGCGGCAGGGCCTTTCTTCTTCGGTCAATCCGTAACACGTTGCAGTTTCTTTGTTTTCTTGTTGCGGTGCATCTTCGTGATTTCGTCAAAATTCATAGCAAAAGATACACTGTTCGGCACAGCGCCGATAGCATAGTGTTGCCGCGCAAAACCAACCCGGAATCCTGAAATGTTGATATTGAGTCCATACGAGAACCCGGCCATCGAGCGGCGTGACAGCACTTTCATCTCTTGATGCGTATTGTGGTTATATGCCAACTGTATGGAAAAATACTTCACGGGTTCTATCTCTATACCGAAGATGAAGTGGCGGAAAAAGTTGTCGAAAAATTGCGATGCCTTGGATGGATACTGCAAACTGTCGGTGACGGCATCGGTGGAGAGGAACGGGTTCTCTTCGCCATAGTAGTTCATATTCCAGCGATACAAGGAGTGCAGGGATACATGGTAGCGTATGGGCACATGCTTGAGCCGCTGCGAAAGCGCAAACTGCAAGTCAAACGGAACGCGTTCATAATTGCCTTTTGTGAATGGCTTGATTTCGCTGCCAATATTCTTGAACAGCAAGGTCATAGAGAGGTTCTGTTCGGGGTTGTAATAACTGCCTGCCACGTCAAGGGCTAAGCCGAACGATGTATAACTCTCATAACTCGAAAGGAGCAGTTTAAGGTTGGCTCCCACATAGAAGTTGTGCGGCAAGGCATACCCCCAACCAACCGTCAAAGCATAGTCGCCGGCATTAAACAGCCCCGTCTCATTGCCGGCCTCGTCAGTGCCTTGAAAAGTGCCGTAGCCTACGTAGCGCATCTCGGCAAAGAGACTTCCGATCTTAGGCACACTATGGGCATAAAGCGCTGAAGCATAGCAATTGTGCGTAAAGTAGTCTGTAAAATTGAGCACAAGGGTATTGTTGTGCCGTTCATTCAGAAACGAGGGGTTGAGACTGAGCAAGGACGGGTCTCCGTCATTGACAGATATCAGACTGTTCCCTAATGCTATCTGACGGGGAGCATAGCCAAGACGGAGGAAATTATATACGTTTTTGCCTCCTGTCTGTGCCAAGGTTATCAACGCACAGCAAAACAGGCAACACGTTAGCATAATATTTTGAAGTATTCTGAACATAAAATCGTGCAAAAGTACAAAAATGTAAAGACTTTCATTACTATGACTTTTCCCCCTTGTAAGTCGCTTCCGTCAAACTGACTGCTCTGTGATGATTTTACGCAAGCGCATTTCATACTGGAACAAAAGATTTCGCAGGGCATCGAGATGGGTTACACTTGCCTCAAAGAGCGGCTTGTTTCCCAAATCGGGGATGTTTGCGTCGGGCATCCAATGCCGTATGTTGTCGTCTAATGCTATTCCATTCTCCTCTTCGCTCTGATGGCAAATGCTTCGCAGATACTGGAGAATACGCAGTCCGTCAGCCTTTTCGTGAAAAGCATGCACAAAATGGGACAGGTCTTTCATATTGTTGCGAATAGGCTGCCAAAGATTCAGTTGACCGAATTGCTGCTCGAGAAAAAGCAGGAAACTGTTATCCAAGTCGTGGCCGTACAAGTCGGGCAACTGCCTGTAAGTCTCTGCAATGGCGCGGAAAGCAGTATGCGGATAGATGGGGCATCCTGACCAATCGCCCGCACTCCCCTTAAGCAATGCCGGTCCGGTACCGAAGACGACCCTGCTGGAATATCGCGGCGACGGGTAAACACAGGTGTCACAATAAAGCCCTATCAGGCTCATCTTGCGCAATTTCTGCAACAAATAGAAGTCTTCGCCGCTTTTAACGGGCGGAAATCCGCCTGTCTTGCGCAGTGCTCCGACACGGACAGCAATAGCAGACCCTAATGCGGTGAAGCAGAATGGACTGCCAATCTTCATCAGGTTCAAGGCATAATTGCGCATATAGAGTTCATATCGCAAAATGGCGCGGTTTTGCCGTTCATCGTTCCCCAACGGGTGATAATATGGCAGCGCAATGGCAGCCATATTAGGGTACTTGTCAAAGAAATCGCTTATAGCCTGCAAGTAACCGTCAGGCACGCTGGTGTCAGCATCCAGACTGACGAAGATGTCGTCGGGTGCAGCCTGCGCCATAATGTTGTCAGAAAGCATTTTGCGAGCCATACCCACTCCGCCTTTTTGACTTTTCCAGCCTTTTCTTCGGGAGGCATGGTCAATAATGTGTATCGGCAACGGCGCGCAACTGTGCAGATAGTGCAGCAGCCGGCTGTTGCTTTCGCAGATGTGGCGTTTTTCAAGGGTATTCCAATAGTCTTCAGGCTGGTTTACACAAACGTGCACCTCGAAGGCGGTGTCGCATTGCTGGCGCGACAAGTCAAGGAGCGTCTTTGGCAAACTCTCCTCTTCATCCATGGCAGGAATGGCAACGTATATGCGAGCCGCCATCGCTTATTTCACCGTAACCGTGACATTACGCGTCTTTATGGCCTCTTCAGGTTTGTTTCGGGCATAGATGAATTTCAAGGTCTGTGTTCCCTTTTCTTTTGCTGTGAATTTCCAGAAAAGAAGCGATGGAGCGCCGACCATGTTCTTAGGCGCATGGTTCTCGTAACGCTTGCCGGTAGAGTCCACCACGGTGATTTCGTCACCGTTTACCCATTGCCACCAATAACCCGTAGAGGCATTGGTCCGGAACTCTATTTCACAAGGCTGCCCGACATGTAATTCTACCGTATCGGTTTCGCGGTTGATGGAGACCAGTTTTTTCTGTGGGTGACAAGCAGTGACCAACCCGAGGATAACAACAAAACAGAGAACTTTCTTGACAGTTTTCATAATATTCGGTTTTTAAGATTTTGGTGTGTTGAGCATATTGCAGAGCCGGACATAGTCTTGTACCGACAATTGTTCGGCTCGTTGGGTGAAGAGAGGGTCGGCAACGGACTCGGCGGGGAAAGGAAGTGCGCGCAGTGCATTGCGCAGCGTCTTGCGCCGGTAGTTGAAGGCCGTCTTGACCAGCATGCGAAATGTCTTCTCATCGCAGTCTAAACGCTTGTCGAAGTTGCGCAACAGTCTGACAACGGCAGACTTCACTTTCGGCGGCGGCGTGAATTCAGTTTCAGAGACGGTAAACAGATACTCGGTGTCGTAATAGGCGTTCAGCAAGACACTCAGGATGCCGTGCTGCTTGGTGCCCGGCAGCGCCGTTATTCTTTCGGCCACCTCTTTCTGGAACATACCCACCACCTCTACAACCTGGTCTTTGTGTTCCAACACTTTGAACAATATCTGGGAGGAGATGTTGTAGGGGAAATTGCCTGCTACGACAAACGGACCGGCATATCGGGCCGACAAGTCGTATTTCAGAAAGTCGCCGGCAATTAGGTTTCCCCCCAGTTGTGGGAAATGTTTTTTCAGATAGGCGACAGACTCTTCATCGATTTCGATGACGGATACCTCCGCCAAAGGTTGTTGCAAAAGGTGGCGGGTAAGGATACCCATGCCCGGACCTATTTCCAGCACCGGAGCCGTATGCGTCAAGACGGATCCGGCTATTTTATCGGCTATATCATCATTGTTCAGAAAATGTTGTCCTAACCGCTTCTTGGCTTGAACCTGATCGGGATTGTCAAACATAGGGCCGTCGTTCAAAACTGTTCCACATTGTCGCCACGGAGGGCGCGGTAATGCTTGCGCGCCTCCACCACATACAAACTGCCGCTAAAGTTCTGTATTATCTTCATATAGTATTCCATAGCCTTCGGTATGTCTTTCAGATAATACTCGTATAGTTCCGCCAATTGATAGACGGCGTCGTCAGCCAAAAGCTCTTGCCCATGGTTCTCTTCGATTTTTTTAAGGAGAGACTCGGCTTCCAGATAATTCTTCTGTTTTATCAAGAGCAGCGCTTTTTGGTACAAAGCATCGTCAACCAGCGGTCCGAAGGGTGCGAGCAGCACGACAGAGTCAAGAACGGCCATGGCCTGTTCGTCCTTGTTCTGGAATATGAGAAAGTCGGCCTCCGCATATTTTTTCAGCGGCAAGTTTGTGGAGGTTTTCGAGAACAGAAGAGAGACGGTATCTTCCTCATCCTCGTCTTCGTCGTCCTGATTGTCGGATATGAGGAGTGAGAAATAGATGGCATCATTGGCAACAAGCTTGGTTGTGGCGGCACTGAGCACGTCAAGTTGGCTTTTCGCCCATTCAAATTCGCCGATGTAGAACGAAAGCTTAGCGTTTTTGAATTTAGCCTCATTCCCCAAAGCGTCATTAGGCATGTCCTTGTCCACCTGTGAATAGTTGAGGGTGGCATCCCAGACATTCCCGGTATAAAGCTGTATGTCGGCCAAATCGATCTTATACTGGTTTTTCTCCCTCGTGTCGCGGGTGTTCGCCATCGCCTTTTCGAGCAGGTTTATGGCTTCTTGCGGCTTGTTGACGTAAAAGGCAAGCAGGTGTGCATACTTGCGTATCCAGTCCATTGTGCCGGAGTGGAGGCCGTTCTCTTCAATGGCTTTCTTGAAGTCCCTTTCAAGGTTGAGGGCATCCACCATCTTCACCGGAGAGGTTGAGGTTAGTTGCAGATACCGGACATCCAGTATTTTGATCTTCGCAAGCGTGTAGTTGTTCACGTTCTCGCCTTTTGACACGATATAGTTCAGCGCTTCGACGGCAGTTCCGTAGTCTTTGTTGTCGGCGGCAACACAAGCCAACTCGTACGTCTTGGCACCCTCGGTCTTGAGCCGCTTGTCGATAGCCTTGGCCAGAACAAGAGCGTCGGCATAGTCCTTGTGCAGCTGGTCAATCCAGTAGAGGAGCGTAAGATAGCAGAGGTTAGAGGGGTTTTTCTGCAACTGCTTTTGCAAAGTTGTTCTGACAGTATTGTATTTCCGTCCGTCCTCGTCGTCTACCAGAAGATTCTGTATGGCCGTCTGTGCCGGGTCCAGGTTCGCGCGGTTGTCGTCGCGCACCAATGCCAGCACTTCATCCATAATTTTCTCTGTCTGGTTAAGATTCTGGTAGAGCCCTATCAGTTCCTTGTACATCAACAAGTCGTTGTTGAGTATCTTGCGCCCTTTCCTGATCGTTTCCACGGCATATTCATATTTCTGTTTGGCGGAGAAAGCGCTGTAAAGTTCCTGCACCGCATACTCTTTGGCAGGCAGGTTCTTCAGCAGGTCTTGATAGGTTTTCTCCGCTTTCTGCATGTCGCGGCTTCGTTCATAAACATAGCCCAGATCAACTTTGTAGCGTTGCACATTCTGGAAATTCCTGATCTGTTTCTTTACCAGTTTCTCCAGTTCTTCATACCGTTCCGTCTCCATAAGGGCGGAATAGTAATAATAGTAAATGTAAGAGTTGGGCTTTTTGGACTGTATTTTCTCAAAAAGGGTGATAGCCTTGTCAAACTCCCTGTCCTTGTAATACTGCAGTGCCAATCTTTCGTCATCGCTTTGCTGGGCGCACAACGCACCGAAAGAGAAAACAAAAAGAAGGAAAAAGAGTATTCTTTTCATGCAGGCAGGTTAGTTGATGATGTCGAAATGGGTGTAGGGACGCAGCACTTCAGGCACTATGATACCATCGGGGGTTTGATAGTTCTCAAGGATAGCGGCAAGCACGCGAGGGAGGGCAAGTGCGCTGCCGTTCAGCGTATGGGCGAGTTTTGTCTTTCCCGTGGCATCTTTATATCGCAATTTCAGACGGTTGGCCTGATAGGACTCAAAATTGGACACGGAACTCACTTCCAGCCATTTCTGCTGTGCCTTGGCGTAAACCTCCAAGTCGTAGGTCAAGGCAGAGGTGAAACTGATGTCGCCGCCGCAAAGACGGAGCACGCGGAACGGCAAGCCGAGTTTGGTGAGCAGTCCCTTTGCATAGTCTGTCATCTTCTCCAGCGTCTCGTACGACCTGTCCGGATGTTCGATGACCACGATCTCAATCTTGTCAAACTGGTGCAGGCGATTCAAGCCACGCACGTCTTTGCCGTAAGAGCCGGCCTCACGGCGAAAACAGGCGGAGTATGCGCAATTCTTGATTGGAAAGTCACTCTCTTTCAGGATGACATCGCGGTAGATGTTGGTAACCGGCACTTCGGCGGTGGGGATGAGGTAGAAATTGTCGACTTCGCAATGGTACATCTGCCCCTCTTTGTCCGGAAGTTGCCCGGTGCTGTATGCCGAGGCCTCGTTGACCATATAGGGCGGCTGAATCTCTGTGAATCCGGCATTTACGGAACTGTCGAGGAAGAAATCTATCAAGGCGCGCTGCATCCTGGCTCCTTTGCCTTTATATACAGGGAAGCCGGCACCCGTGATTTTGTTGCCCAACTCAAAGTCGATGATGTCGTATTTCTTTACCAAGTCCCAATGCGGAACAGCCTCTGGACCGAGGTTGGAGGCGTCGCCTTCTGTATATACAATCTCATTGTCTTCTGCCCCCTTTCCGGGTGCTACGGACTTGTTGGGGAGGTTCGGCAGAAGCACCATCTTGTTCTGCAATTGGCTTTCCATATCCTGCAACTTGACGCGGTCTGCTTTTTCCGTTTCTTTCAGCGCGGCCATTGCCGCCTTTATCGTCTCGGCCTCCTCTTTCTTGCCCTCTTTGAAAAGCTGTCCGATCTTTTTTGCACCTTGGTTCTGTTCCATCAGGTTGTCGTCCAGACTTTTCTTCAAAGCCCGGTAGTCCGAATCCAGCCGGCATATCTCGCTTACCGTTTCCGTGGCATCAAAATTCTTTATTTTCAACCGGTCAATTACTTCTTGAGGATTTTCGCGTAAAAGTTGTATCTGTAACATTTCTCCATGTTTTTAGGGGGCGCAAAGATACAAAATAGTTGGCAGTGACGTATAAATTATCCACAACAACTTCAACCATAGATTCAAGTGGCATAGTTATAAAAAACAATAGCAGGTGTGCCGAAAGAAAGCTCCTTTCGCGGTCTGTAGTTGAATTTAAAGTCCATTATCCTTTTTTTCTTAAATAGAAATATCTCACCGCCAAATCGGCATAGCTACCGCAAACAACGCCGCATAATACGGCAATAATGACAGCATACCATTTGGGGACATCTATTTCTAACCAATCCTGCCAAAAACCAAAAAAAAACGGTGGGGCAAATTTAATGATTATCTGTTAGAACCTTCGTCCTTTTTCCATAATAGCTCAAGTATTGACAAGATATTGTGTATTAGTATATTGCACTATAAGTTCACCCTTCACCCTCATTCCTCATTCCTCATTCCTAATTCCTCATTCCTAATTATCCAATCCCACCACAAGCTCTTTCGCTTGCGTTCACTTTCCGTACATATTTGCCGTAAATATACAAATAATTATCTGATTATCAGTGATTTATTTTTAGAAGACCCTTTAATTATCATGGCGCATAAAAAAAACAGGTGGATTGAAAGAAAAGGTTATCTTTGCACCATTGAATGACAACATTATGAATATTGCAACTTTTGAAAAAATGACCTATGGGGTCTATATTGTGGGTGCCGGAAAGGGCAAGGATATCAATGCTTTTGTGGCCACGGCAGTTTTTCAGGTCACGGACAGCCCCTGCCGCATTGCGGTTGCCTGCAACAAGAAGAACTATACGAGCATGCTTATTGACAAGTATGAAGGCTTTGCGGTTTCTGTGATGAAAAAACAATACGATGCGGCCACATTGGGCAATTTCGGTTTCAGAAGCGGCAAAGACCACAACAAATTCGCCCAAGTCGAGCCAACCATAGGGGCGTATGCCGGCACACCAATCGTTACAGATGATGCCATTGCGTGGTTCGAGTGCCGGCTGGTGGACCGGTTGGACGTAGGCAGCCATATCCTGTATGTGGGCGAAGTGATGGACGCGGCGGTGCTGTCAGACGAAGAGCCGTTGACCTATCGTCATTATCGTGAAGTCAAAAAAGGGGTCGTTCCTGAAAACGCGCCGCATAGTGCGAAAGGGAACCCTGGAAAATCAACAAAATCTATCCATAACAATCAAAATCAAACCAAGATGAAAAAGTACAAATGTAATGTCTGCGGGTATATTTACGACCCTGCAGCCGGAGACCCTGACAGCGGCATTGCGCCCGGAACAGCTTTCGATGAATTGCCCGATGATTGGACTTGCCCGCTATGCGGTGTCGGGAAAGAGGATTTCGAGCCTGTTGAGTAGTTGCGCAAGCCGGGAAGAGGCAGCAATGGTTGACGTTTTTTTTCAGTGCAGCCATCTGCGGCCTGATTAACAGTATCTGAACCGGCTTCCCGGCGATGTCAAAAAATCCGCTTGATGATGCGAAGCCGGTGCGAATAGAGTCCGGTTTCACAGCAATAGATGCCGGCATTGTCCAAGGTGTCAATTCGGACACAGCCCGAAGCGTGTATGATTCTGCCCTTTTCGCAGATGATGCCGGTATGGACAATGCTTTTTTTGCTGTTCTCGAAGAACGCGACATCGCCGGGAAGAGCCTCGTCGAAAAAGTCCACGCTTTCGCCCTTTGCGACCTGTTGCGAAGCGTCACGCGGCAACTGAATGCCTACACTGCTGAAAGCCACTTGCACAAATCCGGAACAGTCGATGCCTGCCGGCGTGCGGCCGCCCCACAAATAGGGTGCGTTCAAGTACAGTTTTGCAAACTGTAGCATCCGTATGACACGTCCTTCCACAAGGTTGTTTCCGTCAATGTCCGACAAATATTCTGATGAGTCTATGCTGAACTGTTTATTCCCCAACCGGAACTGTCCGTTTTCGGGGCGTGGGATGCGTGTCCCGCAAAAAACGGGAAACCTGACACCCGTTTTCTCTTCCTTGACGTATAGCACGAGGGTGTTGACACAACAACGCGGCCTGTTCTGCAAGTCCAGACAAACCTCTTCATCGATCGGACTGTGCTGTTTTTTCTGCAGCCACCCCTCATAATGACAGTCGCCGGTACATACCCTGACCCAATCGCCGTCGGTGTCCAGTACCGCATAAGTGTCGCCAAAAAGAAGTTGCGACACCATTTCAGAATGGTGTGCAGCCTCTAAGCGCAGTGCGGCGCTTGCCAATGTGCAGATTCCGTATTCCATCCGCTGTGATTACGAGGATAGGGGATGTCAGAACGGCAGGTCGTCGGTGAGACTGTCATCAACAAAAGTGTCGGTTGAGGCGGCGAGGTCGGGCAAACTGTCTGCCGCGACAGAAGCCGCCGGCGAAACATTGGCTGTGGCAGGGGCACTCTGCGGAACGTATGCGGTGTGTGGCGGCGTGCCGGCAGGATTATAACCCGTCTGGCCGTACGAGGCAGGCTGCGGCATTCCCGCAGGCGATTCCATGGGCGCATCAAGTCTCCATGCTTTGACATCCGTGTACCAACGACCGTTAAACTCGCGAGATTCGATCTCGAATGACATCCGGATCCGGTCACCCTCATTGAAGCGGTTCAGCATATCGGCCTTGTCACCCCAAAGATTAGCACATATTTTGCGCGGATACTGGTCTTCTGTTTCTATGACAAACTCTTGTTTCTGCCATGTTCCTCTCGCACTTGTTCCTGACTGCATAGGCAGTTTCTGTATCAGTTTCCCTGTAATTTCCAATGACATATTCAGTGTTTTTATTGTTTGCTTTTACTTTTCCCGAAAACGCGGATGTTCAGATAGCGTTCGGGGTTCTCTTTAAAGTCTTGCAGAAGCAGGTCAAGGCTCTCTGATGCCTTATTTATATTGTTATATATGGAATCGTTCTTCATCAGTTGGCCAAGCGTTCCCTCGCCGTGTTCAAAGCCGTATATGATACGCTTCATGCTTGACACCGTTTCCTTCGTGTCGTTGAGCAAGTCATTCAGGTTATTGCGCGCCAACGTATCAGTAATGTTGTCGAGGTTGTTGATGATATCGTTCAGTTGAGGGGCTGCGCGGTGAAGCGTCGTGGAGAAATCATTGAGTTTCATCACCATGTCGTGAAGCGTATCTTCGTTGCTCACTATCATTTTGTTAAGGCTTGCAATAAGCATTTCCATATTGGAGAGTGTATTGCGGATGTTGGAGATGCCGTTATTAGGGTCGTCGGGGCGGAAAGCCTCCTTGAATGTAAGCCCCACCGTGTCGATAGAGGCGAGGATGCTTGAAAGCTGCTGCGTCAAGTCGCCGATATTGCCGAAGATTCCGGAAGCCAGTGTGCAAGAGAGCGTATCTTTATTGCGTGCCATCACGTCGGAGCGCCCAACGATGACATTGACAATGACGCCGCCTAAAATGTCGCTTTGCGCCACCTCAAAACGGGTGTCTTCGGGGAGTGCGATTTTTTCGGTGATCATCATCTCGGCACAGATCTTCACGGGGTCGGTGCTGAGCATCTTTATCTCGCTCACTTTACCGATAGGGTATCCGTTGATGGCTATGGTGGAACTTTCGTGCAAGTTCCCGATATTCTCGAGAACCGCATAATAGTAAGTCTTCTTGTTGAAGAAACTCAGCCCTTTGAGGAAACTGATTCCGAAACAGAAAACGAGAATGGCCGTAATGCAGAAGACTGCCACCTTCATGCTGGTATTCTTTTGGGTGGAATTCTGCCTTGTTTCTTCGTTTTTTCTCATTAGTTCCGTCTATTGTAAAGTGTGCAAAAGTATTATTTTTTCAGCAACTGCCGTGCTTCGGCCATGGTTATTTTTTTATCTCCCTGAAATGCAATCATAAAAGCATCCTTGTATTTCTTCTTGACTTGTGCCAGTATTTCAGATGCTGCCGCAATGGTTTCCTCGTTGCCCGCCGTGTATTTCCAAAGGCCGTTTTCGCTGTAGTTTCGCAGTTCCGGAATGCCCTTAAGACGGTCGTCGCTGCTTTTCAGCTTTACGGGAGAGGCCAGAAACTGCACCCTGAAACGGATCTCGCCGCCATCTGTCGTCAGTGTGTCTGCTTGCGTCTCTTTGTCTTCTGCCGCAGTCGTCACGGTGTCTTTTGTATGCTCTTTGTCTGCCGCCAACGGCTTCTCTTCTGTGTTGTGGACTACTGATTTAGTCTTTAGATGCTTATAGTTGTAACCGCCAACAGCGTTGACATAATCAACAAAAGCGTTATAGATGGCTATGGCCTCGTTTTGCACATTGCCGGGCTGTGCAAGGTAACTTTCGTCGGAGGGGTTTGAGAGGAAACCGAGTTCAATCAAGATGCTGGGCATAGCCACTTTGTACAGCACCCAATACCCGGCCTGCTTTACACCGCGGTCGGTCATGCCGGAGACGGCGACAAGTTGACGTTGCACCTTGTCTGCCAACAGGATGGATTTATTAAGGTAAGCGGACGAATAGAGCGAGAAGATCACATTAGACTCGGGGGAGGAGGGGTCAAAGCCGTCGTAGTTGTTCTTATAGTTTTTTTCCATCAGCATGGCCGCATTCTCTTTACGTGCCACGGCCTGGTTGGCTTCACTTTTGGCCAGACCCATCACGAAAGTTTCAACCCCATTGCCGGCATGGTTCTCTGAGGCGTTGCAATGGATGGAGATGAACAGGTCGGCGTGGGCGTTATTGGCTATCTGTGCCCTACGGTACAGTTCCACGAAAACATCCGTCTTCCGCGTATAGATGACCTGCACGTCCGGGCAATTCTCGCTGATAAGTTTTCCCAACGACAGAGCCGCGTTCAAGACGACTTGTTTTTCCTGCAAGGCGCTTCCCAGGCATCCGGGGTCGTGTCCGCCGTGCCCCGCATCTATCACAACCTTAAATGTTTTCTGCGCCTGCTGTCCGAAAACGGGCGCAGTCATGAAAAAAGAAAGCAAATACAATAAGAACCGCTTTTTTGAGTTCATCCCATTGAAACTTTTTGATTACTTTTGCCGTTTTTTTAGCGCACAAATGTAATATATTATTTTTGTACCGGGTCAGTCTTGAAGGAAAAAATATACACAGGCCGTTTGTTATTTCTGCGTAGCTGCATCCTTATAGCCGTCTGCCTCTTCTTTTTCTGTGCCGAGGCGCAGGAGTCGGGCAGGAAACGGACGATGCGGACAGCGCAGCCTGTGCCAGCCGACACGCTCCCGGGCGACTCTTCCGCCGTTCGGCAAGATACCGTGCCCTTGCACGGCAAGAGAATCTCACCCGATGCCATCACCTCAACGGTCACCTACCGCGCCCGCGACTCGGTAGTCAATGACCTTGAACGGCGCTTCACCTACCTGTTTGGAGATGCCGTCGTGAAATACGAAGACATGGAACTCTATGCCGACTTCATCGCCATTGACTTCCGCAACAGCGAACTCTACGCCTCCGGCATCGCCGATTCCAGCGGCAACATCAGCGGAAGCCCCGTTTTCGTGCAAGGTTCTGACCAGTATCGCGCCCGAGAGATAAAATATAATTTCAACACGCATAAAGGAAAAATCACCCATGTCATCACCACGCAGGACGACGGCTTTGTGCATGGCGAACACATCAAGAAGATGGGTGACAATGTGGCGTATATCAAAAACGGAAAGTATACCACCTGCGAACTCGACAATCCTCACTACGAAATAGATTTCACAAAAGCCAAATTCATCCAGCACGACAAAATCGTGATGGGGCCTGCATACCTCAGTTTCCAAGGCATCCCTACTCCGCTGGCCATCCCCTTTGCCTTCTTCCCGCTGGAAACCGAACGCAAGTCCGGCTTCGTCATGCCCACTTTCGGCGAATCTTCAAACCTCGGATTCTACTTCCAAGACCTCGGATTCTACTTCGCCATCAACAACAACCTCGACCTGCTGTTCTCCACCGACCTTTACACGCGCGGCTCATGGGCGGTCAAAGCCAAGTCGAACTACGTGTTCCGCTACAAATGCAACGGGGCGGTAAACCTGCAGTTCTCTCAAACCAGGGTGGGCGACCGCCTCGACTCTACGTACCGTTGCTCCAACGACTACAAGATTTACTGGGACCACAAGCAAGACGTGAAATCGCATCCCACCACCCGATTCAATGCCCACATCGACATCGTGAGCAGCAACTATTCCAAATACAACTACACCTCAACCAGCGATTACCTCTCAAACCAATACACCTCTTCCGTCAACGTTTCCACTTCCGTCAAGGATTTCTTTTATGTGGACGCCACCGCCTCGTACTCGCAAAACACCGGCACCCAAGAAGTCAACTTCAAACTGCCGGACCTCAACATGTCGGTCGTGCAGTTCTATCCTTTCCGGAAAAAAGACAAGACCGGCGGACTTAAATGGTATGACAACATCGCCATGAAATGGACGTCGCAGGCCATAGGGCAAATAAACACCTCCGACACCCTCCTGTTCAAGCCCAGGACTTGGGAAGAGATGGACTTCGGCATGATGCACACCATACCGTTGACGGTTCCGGTGAAAATCGCCAAACTGATCAACTGGAACACCACCGCCACCCTGGTAGAGAAATGGTATCTGCAACGTTACACCAAAGACATGACTGTCGACACGACGGGCGGCGCCGAAACGGCCAGTGTCAATTCGTATTTCAAACGGGGCTTCGGCGCGCTGCACGACTTGAGCCTTTCCTCCTCGCTGACCACGAAAATCTACGTCATGTACGCTTTCAAAAAAGGGGCGCTGAATGCCATACGGCATGTCATCACGCCTACGCTGAACTTCACCTACCAGCCCAACCTGTCAGGGCGGATAAAAGACACATACGTAAATCCCTTTACGGGCCAAGAGGTGGAATACACGTACTATGACAATTCAATCTTCGGCACCGTAACGAACAACACGCAAGCCGTGGCACGCTTCACTTGCGGTAACAACATAGAAATCAAGGTCCGTTCGCGCCGGGATACGATCACCGGCTACAAAAAGATAGCACTCATAGACAACCTCAACCTGTCGATGGACTACAACTTCGCCGCCGACTCCATGAACTGGTCGCGGCTGGCGTTGAACGGACGAAGCACCCTCTTCAAACAACTGTACATCACCTTCAACCTCTCCTTTGACCCTTACAGCATCAATGAAAACGGAACGCGCACCAGCCTCACTGAATGGAAAGCCAACAAACGGATCTTCCGGCTCTCTTCTACCGACGTGAGCCTCGCCCTGAACTGGACCATCGACCAAAACACATTCAAGAAGAAGAGCGGCCCGGAAACCAAGACTGACGACAAGAAAAACCGGCAAGGCTGGTCTCTCACATTCAATTATACTTTCGCGTACGGCATCAACGACAACCTTTCCTATTACAGGCTGCTCGACACCGTAAAATACATCCATAACATGGTCCACACCCTTAACGTGTCCGGCACAATCCACGTCACGCCAAAATGGAAGGTGGGGTTCAACACCGGCTATGACTTTGTGCAGAAGTCCATGTCTTACACATCTATAGACATATACCGCGACATGCACTGCTGGGAGATGAGTTTCGGCTGGGTGCCGTTCGGTTACCGCAAAGGATGGAACTTCACCATCAACGTCAAGGCGGCTGTACTCAAGGATGTGCTCAAATTGCCGTTCCACCACGACTTCAGGGACAACCTGTAGGGACAACGCAGACATTCCGCGTCACAGCCTGAAAAACTGCCCGAAAACGCCATAAATGCATACGGATTGCATGCACTTGCGCGAAATACGTTCAGAAATAAGGGCTGTCCAATTGACGGATAAAAAAAAATTGTACATTTGCAACTTTCAATTTATTAGGCGAAAGAATATATAATAATCTGTAAATTAAACAAATAGGAAAATGAAAAACAAAGGACTTATTTTATTTTTCACAGTTCTTTTGGCTTTGGTATGCTTGTACTGTCTTTCCTTCTCGTTTGTGACATGGCGGGTTGAGAAGAAAGCGGACACATACGCAAACGACCCGGCCGCTATTGAAGAGGTGAAGAAAGAAGCTCACGGGGATGTGATGTTGGAGAAATATCTGGTTGATTCCTTGATTGAAGCAAGGACGCGCCAATATCTGACAAACATGAACGACTCCACCGTGTTTCTGGGCAACACCTACAAGAAATGCAAGTACAAAGAGCTCAACCTCGGTCTGGACTTGAAAGGCGGTATGAACGTGACGCTTGAGATTTCCATGCCTGACGTGGTGCAAAGTTTGGCAACCAACAAGGAAGACCCCCTGTTCAGTAACGCTTTCAGCAAGTCCGTCAAGGAGTATGAAGCCACGACGAACGGTGATTTCGTTGATATTTTCGTCAAGAATTTCAACAGCACAAAAGTGGAGATGAAGATGAACAATGCCAACTTGCGCACCTACTTCGGCGAACGTTCCGGCATCAAGAATGCCTCAGACGCACAGATTGTCAGCTTCATCAAGAAAGAATCCAGCGAGATTGTGGAAAGGACCTTCAAGATCCTGCGCACCCGTATCGACCGTTTCGGTGTCGCCCAGCCCAACCTTCAGCTGCTGCAGGGCGGCCGTATTCTGGTTGAGCTTCCAGGCATCAAAGAGCCAGAAAGGGTCACCGACCTGTTGAAGAGCACGGCAAAACTGGAATTTTGGGAGGTTTATAACGAAGCCGTTGGCGGCATGAGCATCCAGCAGCGTTTCGCCGAAGCCGACGTGAAACTGGCCCAGATGCTGAAGAACAAGAAAGAGCAGCCCGCCGTTGACACCGTCAAAGCGCCTGTCGACAGTCTGACCGCCGCGCTCCCCGAGGATGAAGTTACTGATGAAAACGCAGAAGAGTCCGGCGTTGGCGCCATCCTCAGCAAAGCCGTTGCCGTTCCCGGAAGCTTTGTCATCGGCTATTTCAAAGAGTCTGACATGCCCAAGATCAATGCAATGCTTCCGCAACTGCAAAGAATCTTAGGCGACAAGAACGTTGTCTTCTATTGGGGTTCTCCTGAACGCGAATACGGCAACGCCTATCCGCTCTATCCGTTGAAGAAGAAAAATGACCGTATAGGGCCCTTGTTGAGTTCCGAAACCATCGGAGGCGCGCGCGTGGTTCGCTCTGCACGTCAGGATGTGGACCAGAACAACAGAGTGGTGGTCAATATGTCGATGGAAGACCAAGCCGCTGACGAATGGCGCAGGATCACAAAAGAGGCCGCCGACAACAGCGCAAACAAGCTGACCTGCATCGCCATCGTGCTCGACGAGTTCGTATATTCCGCCCCGACAGTGCGTTCTGAAATCCCGAACGGCAACTCTGAGATCTCCGGCAATTTCACCATCGAAGAGGCCAAAGACCTTGCCACCGTCCTCAACTCCGGAAACCTGGAAGCCCGCGTGAACATTGTCCAATCCGAAGTTGTCGGCCCTACGCTGGGCAAAGAATCCATCCGGTCGGGCCTTCTCTCGTTCCTGGGCGCTTTCATCATGGTCATCCTCTATATGTTCTTGTATTACAGCCGCGCCGGTCTGGTGGCCGACATCGCCCTTTTCTCCAACGTGTTCTTCATCGTCGGAGTGCTTGCCTCAATGGGCGCCGTGCTTACACTGCCCGGCATCGCAGGTATTGTGCTAACCCTCGGTATGGCCGTGGATGCCAACGTCATCATCTATGAGCGCGTCCGCGAGGAGGTCCGCGCCGGCAAAGGCATCCGCGTGGCCGTTGACGAGGGCTTCAAACACTCCTACTCCGCTATCATCGACGGCAACATCACCACCTTGATTACCGCAATCGTGCTTTACATCTTCGGTTCCGGCCCTATTCAAGGTTTCGCCACTACGTTGATCATCGGTATCCTCTCCTCTATGTTTACCGCCATCTTGCTCTCCCGTATGATTATCGAGGCAAGACTCAAGAGAGGCAAAACCCTGGAGGTGGGCAACAAGGTTACCATCAATGCTTTTATGCACGCCAACCTCAACTTCCTCGGGAAAAGAAAGTATTTCTATATTCTTTCCGGCTCTCTCTTCGTCATTTCCATCATCTCGTTCTGCACGCTCAAACTGCAACCGGGCATCGACTTCACAGGCGGCCGTTGCTATGTAGTACGTTTTGACAAGGATGTCACCACCAAGGATGTGCGCGAGGCTGTCGCAAAAGAATTCGGCGGCAACCCCGAAGTGAAAACCTTCGGCGGCAACGACCAGATCAGAATCATCACCAACTATAAGGTTGACAGCAACGACCCTGCAGACGACAGACTTTGCGAAACCAAACTGTACAATGCATTGAAAGGGTTCTATGACAAAACAGACCTTTCTGAATACGACTTCACCCACCTGACAAACGACGTGCGTGGCATCCAGTCCTCCCAGAAGATCCAACCGACTGTGGCCAAGGAATTGCTGCTGAACGCCGTGTGGGCTGTGTTGGCTTCCCTTGTGCTGATATTCATCTACATCGCCGCAAGATTCCGCAACTGGCAGTTCGGTGTGGCCGGTGTCTTCGCCCTGTTCCACGACACCTTCCTGACCGTCGGCATCTTCTCGCTCCTCTATAAGGTGATGCCGTTCTCTATGGAGATTGACCAAAACTTTATCGCCGCAATCCTGACGGTGATCGGTTACTCTATCAACAACAATGTGGTCATCTTCGACCGCGTACGCGAGAATCTGGCTCTCTATCCGAAACGCGACAACTACGAGAACTTCAACAACGCAATCAACCAGACCTTGGGCCGTAACGTGAATACCGCCGGCACAACGTTGATTACGCTGCTCGTGATTTTCCTGTTCGGCGGCGAAGTCATCCGCGGTTTCATGTTCGCAATGTTCGTCGGTATATTGCTGGGCACTTACTCCGGCATTCTCGTTTCGAGCCCGCTGGCTTATGACCTGTTCCGCACTCGCGGAGGCAAGGTCAAAAGAGCCAAAGCCGATCTGAAATAGGGTTTCCTTATATGACAACAAAATAATCGGGATGAGGTGAACTTGTCCCGATTTTTTTTATTTTAGCGCTCTTTTTGGTTATAAGGCAAAATATAAGTTAGATATGAGATTTTTTAAACACGCAGCACTTCTATTAACTGTTTTTATCTTAGCATGTTCCCTTGCTAATGCCCAGGTTTTGCGCGATGCTGACAACCTTTTCCGCGATTGCCAGTACGAAAAAGCACTCGAAGCTTATAAAAAAGGCATAAAGAAGCTGTCGTCCAACCGCGTGGAGATACAGCGTGCCACGTTTCGGATCGCGGAATGCTACCGTATCATGGGCGACCTTAAAAAGGCAGAACAGCAGTATCTGCGTCTGGAAAAGAAGAATTACCAGAAAGACAATCCGATGATTCTGTATCATTTAGGATCAATCTATAACCTTCGTGGAGACTATGACCAGGCGTTGGCCTATTTTGACAAGTACAAGAAAAGAGCAGCAGACGACGCCCGTGCAGACACGGCAATAGCCGGATGCCGCAATGCCAAGATGTGGAAAGAGAACAGCACCCGCTATGAGGTCGAAAACCTCAAGAAGTTCAACACCCGCGACGATGAGTGGGCTCCGCGTTGGGGCAACAACGAGAAACGCAACTCCATTATCTTCTCCTCCAACCGGGAAGGCTCTGCAGGCAAAGGCACCGACCAATGGACAGGCGGCGCATTTTCGGACCTCTACATCTCCAACAAGCCCAAAAGCAAAAATACCGATTGGCCCGGCGAATGGTCGCCTGTCAAAATGCTCGACGAGGGCGGGATCGTGAACACCGCCGTGAACGAAGGCGAGGCAAGCGCCAACCGTAAGGGCTCTGTCATCTATTTTACAAAGTGCCCGCAAGACAAGAAAAAGGTGCAAGGATGCTATATTCACAAGTCCCTGAAGAAAGGCAACACCTGGGGAGAACCCGAAATTGTGACCTTAGGGGATTCTGCCTATAACTATGTTCACCCTTTCATCAGCGGCGATGAACTGACCATCTATTTTTCGTCTAATATGCCGGGCGGATACGGCGGTTACGACATCTATAAGGCTACCCGCACAAAAAAATCGGCCAAGTTCTCCAATATCACGAATCTGGGCCCCAACATCAACACGGCCGGGCAAGAGGTGTTTCCTGCATTCCGCAATGACGAGGAATTCTATTTTTCCTCTGACGGACATCCTGGCATGGGCGGACTCGACATCTTCCTCTCCCGTGTGGACTCCGACGGCAACTTCGGACCGGCCGAGAACCTGATGTCGCCTATCAACTCCTCCGGCGACGATATCGGAATCATCTTCGATGAGACAGAATCCATTGACCCCCAGTCAAAGTCACCATACTTGGCAAAAGGCTACTTCTCCTCCAACCGCCCCGGCGGACGTGGCGGCGACGACATCTATTATTTCCTGCTTCGTCCTATTGTCTATACCCTTTCGGGAAAAATCAGAGACAAGAACAACGGCCAGTATATGGACGGCGTTGATGTGGAGATCGTGGGTTCTGACGGAACCTCCTACAAGACAACCACCGACGTGAAGGGCTATTACCACTTCGACAAGACCAAGATACTCGGCTCAACAACCTACGATATCAAGGTTGCCAAGAAAGGCTATTGGGAGAATGGCAACACGGCAAAATTGACCACCATCGGCATTATGGAAAACACGGATTTCAATCAGGACTTCACGCTTGAGCCTATCCCAAAGGAGCCTATCCTGTTGCCGGAAATCCTTTACGATCTGGCAAAATGGGACTTGAAACCCCAATACAAAGACTCGTTGATGTATCTGTATGATATTATGGTCAAAAACCCGACCATTGTAATCGAACTCCGTTCGCATACCGACTCTCGTGACACGGAAGAAAAGAATGACGTGCTTTCACAAAACCGCGCACAGTCATGCGTCGATTTTCTGGTTGAAGAGAAAGGCATCGCTGCCGACCGTATTGTTGCAAAGGGATATGGCGAGCGCGTGCCCAGAAGACTGGAGAAAGACATGTACTCAACATACAACGGCAAAAAGTATTTCTTCCCCAAAGGCTCCTACCTGACAGAAGAGTTCTGCGAATCGTTCCCGACGAAGAACGAACGCGAGGCCGCCCACGCCCTCAACCGCCGCACCGAGTTCCTTATCCTGCGTGACGACTATGTGCCCGGCAACGACAAGATCGACAGCGTCAAGAAAGGTTCTGCTGCCATTGCTGTGGTGCAAGAACGTACCCTCCCCGTCACGGTCAGCGGCGAGGATGTGACCGGAACGTGCTTCGCCAACAGCAAGTCTATGAACTTCAAACTCGAAAACGGCAGCGATGAGATACAGATGAACTATGCCGACGCCACCCGCTTCCTGAAAGAAAGCATCATCAAGGTTAATGACTTTGAAGACAAAGAAGGGGCTATCAAGCAGGAGGACGGCAGCATCATAGAAGGTGCTGTATTGTACCTTGAAGAACTCCGTGTGGGCGATGATTATGAAGAGAACGTCAAGGTGGTTGTCAAGAAAGGACTGCCCGCTGCATTTGTCATCGGCGACAACTTCATCCGCAACGCATGGGGCGACTTTACCATTGACAAAGCCAAGAGCATAATCAGATTCAGCAAATAGAAGACCTGATTTCTTCTATCTCTGCTTTGAGGCTGCGTCTTTTACGCAGGAGAGGTCTGCTGAACAGGCAAAGCGCAAGCAGATAAAGAATGCCGGAGCATACACAATAAAGCAAACGTGTATCCTCCGGCATCTTTTTGTATTCTGCCAAAACCATTGGCAAAATGATGAGGAGTGCAGGGGTCAAAAACCACAACCACAACATACGCTCATAGACAAAGAACAGTTTGTTTTTCAGTTGGCAAAGACGAAACCTGTTAACGGTATAATCCAATTGTCTTTTTGTGTTGAAGAAAAAGAGCGTGAACAGTCCTTTCACAAAAACATAAACGAATAAAACAATGCCGAATATGAACGATAGTGGCATATCATTAAAAGAACTGACGTTTAATGCAACAAATGTTGCTCCTATCAAAGAAACAGAAACACATGCAATTCCTTCCAGCGCAGTTCTGTTTTGCAAAAACCAACTTTTGCGAGAAAAAACAAAATTGAAGTCTTCAGGATGCTTTTCTGCTTGTCGTGTGTTTAATCGTTGCCATGCGGCTTTCAGTTCATTCAATTCACTACTGCTCTGTTCTTTCATTTAAACGTTTAAGTTTTAATTTGATTCTTTGGATTTTTGTACTTACATTGGTTGCAGATATTCCTATAATTTCAGCGATTTCATTTTGAGGCAAGTTTTCAAGATAGAGTGCGACAATGGTTTTTTCTTCATCATTCAGCATATCAATGAGGCCATAGAGGCGTATGGTCATCTTGTCTTCATTACCCGGATCCGGAAGTGAATCATTTTTCGGTTCTAACGTTGAGAAATGTGTTTTTTTTTGTTTTCTGTGGTAAAAAAGAGCGGTGTTTATGGCAACTTTATATAGCCAAGTAGAGGCTTTGCAGCGTCTGTTATGTAGGTATCTTGGATATCCTTTCCACATGTTCAACACGATTTCCTGATACAAGTCGTCAATCGTAAAGTAACTGTTTGCATTGCAATAAATACGACAGATCCGTAGTATCAAGTCTTTGTTTTCTGAGACCATCTCTAAAAAAGCCTCTTCCATTATTGTAAGGATTAACGATTTGAAATGTTACATAATAACGGTCGTTAAAAAACAAATTATGTAGTTCTTATGAACCATTCATTGTTTGTTTTGTTGTTTGTGACCCAGCGGCAATTGTCAGAACCAATTTCAGTTATTGCTAAGGTTGCCCTCAAAAAGCATCCGGAACAAAATGAGAGATAATCGCAATTATTACATAGAACAAAAGATGGAGGTATAATTTCAGAACATAGCAAACACACGGGATTGCTGAATATCTCTTTCAAGTTTTTTTCTGTGACATTTCCAACAACGCCCTTGCCAAAAGTTGCACACATTCGAATATCTCCTTGTGAATTCATAACAAAGGAGCGACTCCCAGCGCCACATCCGCCAGGATTGTGTAAGTCTTCTTTTGTTTTTTTGTCTAAAATATGCAGAAAATCAGAGTGTTTTTCCATTAAATGTTGCTCATAATTCGCTATTTCTTCAGATTGTACTTTGATCCTATGTATCAGTATGTCTTCGGATCGAGCTCTTCCGACAGGAATAATCGGAGAATATGTGAATTTAGAAGCACCTAATGCCTTAGCCAACAATAAAGTTTCTTCTATGTCTTGCCAATTTGATTCATCAACGGCCATTGAAACACGTACTATGAAATTTTCGTGAGATAAAAGTCTGATCGCTTCGGTTGTTTTTTTGAAAGTTCCTTTGACTCGACTTTTACGTTCATGTTCATCTTCGGAAAAGCTGTCGAGACTAATTGAGAAAACAGGTTTGTGAGACAATTTTTTCAAGTGACTTACGAAATGCTTGTCAATAAGTGTGCCATTTGTTAATACGGAAACCAGTTTCAAGTTCTTGCAACAAAAATCCAGAATGTCGTAAAAATTAGGATGGAGTAATGGCTCACCCCCTGTCAATTCAACGACTTCCAGACCTTTTTCAGACAATTCGTTGACCGTGTCGATTACCATTTCTACAGGAATGCTTTTTTTCTTATTACTTGTTCCAGAATTATTATAACAATAGTAGCAGTTCTGATTACATTCCTCTGTTAATTCTATATGTAAACTTTGTGGGTAACAGACATTCTCTTCATTATTTATAACACATTTGCGATTATCATCTTTTTCTCTTAACAACAAAAGTTTGTTTTCTGCAAGCAATTCAATGATTCCAGAGGATACTTCTATGGAATAATCAATAAAGTCACCATTCAATTGTCCGCCACATTGCTTGATTGCCTCGTACAGCGAAAGCCCTTTCAGACAAGAGCGGATAACATCTGCAATACTTTTCTTTATTTTTACTTTCCCTTCCTGGAGACATAGAATTCCGTGGCTTCTATAAATATCCAAAATCGAATTATCCGGTACTGAAATATAAATGTCTTGATGCTCAAACATAATGTAATTATAAATGTAACATTTATCGTCTCAAAATATTTTGGGCGAGATATGTTTCATAGAATGTAAACATCCGTCAACTCTTTCTTTTATTATCGCTCGTTTGCAAAAGCATTAAGCGGAACTAAAAACATTATACCATGGGCTACGAAAAACAGATATGTAGATAAAAGAAACCAAAGGAAGTCATTCATTAGTGTTTCGTTTGAACCAAACCAACAGACTGCTGCAAAAACAGGCCACGAAACCGCTGCGACAACATTGCGTTTTCTTATACATTTAATTTCCTCTTCTGTCCATTCTCGGTTGTTCCGTCTTATCATAAAAACAGAAATAATGCCGTATATGACAAGCGGAACAAAACACCATTTGACCGGCAACGAAAACAACACCAATACTGAACCGATTACTCCGATTATACATTCAAATAAGCCTTGTCTTTTCATTTTTCTGAATTCTTTATTTAGATTGCACAAAACTGATAACCCCTGCAAGTCCCAAAGCCCCAGCTGCTCCATTAATGCTTCCACAAACTGCACAAATTGCACAAATGCTACACGCTGCACACGCTTCGTATGCATCTCGGGAGGGAGCATACAGATTGGTGTCTAAAGCGGGGTTTACTGCTCTCAATAATTTTGGATCTACGTCAATTGAGAGATTGGATTCTTTCAGGAGTTCATTTATGGTTTTTTCCCCTTTTTGAGGGTTTGCTTTAGCATCAATTGCAATTTCAACCATTTTGCTGAAGAATACATTAAATTCTTCTTTGTTTAAATAATTAACCTTTTTTTTCTCCATTTTGCTTTTATTTATTATCGACTCACTTTGTTGTTACTTCTATGCCAAGATGTGAGACTTTGTCTTGGCAAAGATACCATTCTATTATATTAATAGCAAAAACGCCCCGAAAATCACACTTGTACAATTATTTTCGAGAAAATGCAAGTTTTCTTATCTTTGCCGCTTGAATCTATGCTTTAATCACAGAGCGCTGCGAACCCATGCCAATATCCATTTTTACCGAAAATACCAGAGTGCAAGTACCCGCTGCACTGCATTTGTGCAAACTGGGATACACCTATTTGGACAATATCCAGACTTACGATGCCAAAACCAATATCTTGACAGACATTTTCATGAATGCGGTGAAACGCCTCAATCCTGATTTGTCGCGCCAAAACGCTTCGTTGTTGTTGTCCAAAATCATCAATGTGGCCGATAACGATGACTTGGGACGTGAGTTCTACCAAATGTTGTCTGCCAATAGCGGCGTGAAACTCATTGATTTTGAAAATCCCGACAACAACGACTGGCACGTTACCACGGAGTTTACTTGTGAAAACGAGGACACCGAAGACAACTTCCGTCCCGACATCACTTGTTTCGTAAACGGTTTGCCCCTTGCTTTTATTGAGGTGAAGAAGCCCAACAACCATGAGGGCATATTGGCGGAGCGCGACCGCATTAACAAACGTATGCGCAAGTCTTGCTTCCGCCGTTTCTTCAATGTGACGCAGTTGATGATCTTCTCCAACAATCAAGAGTACGACAACGAAAGCCGCATGCCTATTCAGGGTGCTTTCTATTGCTGTTCGTCCAAGGAGAAGGCATTTTTCAATGTGTTCCGCGAAGAAAACAAAACCTTCGTTTCGGGCTATCCTTATCGCGACCTGTCAGAAGAGACGGAACACAAGGTACTGAAACACCGCAACTGTGTGGTCATCAAAAACCTCAAAGAATACGAGACCAACAAGGATGTAAACACGCCCACCAACCGTATCATCACATCGATGCTTAGCAAGGAGCGTTTTTTCTTTTTGCTGCGCTACGGCATCGCATACGTGGAGCGCAAGGTTGAGTTGGACGACGGCACGCAAGGCACAACGCTGCAAAAACACATTATGCGCTATCAGCAGATGTTTGTTTCGTACGCTATTCGCCATACGCTCGACAAGGGCGTGAAGAGCGGCATCATTTGGCACACGCAGGGCAGCGGAAAAACGGCTCTCGCTTATTACAGCGTTCGCAGCCTGACCGACTTCTTTGCCAAGCGCAATGTGGTGGCAAAGTTCTACTTCATCGTTGACCGCATCGACCTCATGGAGCAAGCCACCGACGAGTTTGCCGCCCGTGGGCTTGTCGTACACAATGCCAAGAGCCGCACGGAATTGATGAACGACATTTCAAGTCACTCTATCACTGCCAACAACGAGGGCAAACTGGAAATAATGGTGGTCAATATCCAAAAGTTCAAGGAGGACAAGACGAAGGTAAAGGTTGACGACAGTTACAGCACCAATCTCCAGCGTATCTTCTTCATCGACGAAGCACACCGTGGCTACAACCCCAAAGGCAGTTTCTTGGCCAACTTGCTCGAAGCCGACCAAAACGCCGTGAAGATTGCCCTTACAGGCACACCGCTTCT
>CAVCMI010000027.1:0-12902 GCA_963603365.1 Oscillospiraceae bacterium | reverse complement strand
TGTAGTTCTGTCCGTTCCACTCGTACTCTTCGCAGACCGTTTCGTGGAACTCATGTGTCACGGCGTTGTTGACGGTGAGGTGGAGCGTCACCGTGCTGTCGCATCCGTTTGCGGCGGTGAGGGTCTGGGTGTATTCGCCGCTTTGGGTGAAGTTCTGTCCGTTCCACTCAAAACCGCCGCACGCAGTATGCGCAAACTCGTTCTCGGAGGGCTGCAGCACGGTGATTTGTGTGGTGGCATTGTCAGTGCATCTATTGCTGAATGTGACCGTTACGCTGTATGTTCCACTCTCGGTGGCAGTTAAGGACAGATCTCGGCTGGTTGCCCCAGTGCTCCACAAAAACGAAACGGGCTCGATTCCCCCATCCTCCCCAACGTCAAGAACAAGCGTTATTTCATCTCCGCCACAGATGCTCCCGAGAGGTTCAATCTGCACCTCCGGAACGTCTACGAGAACGGTCACGGTATCATACAAATAGAAAAGATTACCATAGGAGTTTGTGAAACTGTATGATACAATATAGTTGGTGGTTGTTTCCGGGTTGACTTCAATCTCGCGTTCGGTGCTGATAATCGGATTGTCAGTGCTGTTTTCATACCATGCGATGATGGCATTTTCGTCCGGTGGGGTTACAGGCGTGAAACGCCAGGCTTCGTTGTCCGCCGTCCATAAGACGTTCAAGTCCCGGCCGGGCGCAATGATCATCTGCGAGGAAGTGCTGTTCTGAATGCCGACTACGCCATTCCCGTTGTTGTGATCACTATTATAACTACGGTGCCGGATATATACATCGATGACGTTGGTACCTTCATACAATACCATCTGGTAGGTACAGTATTTGCTGCTGTCTTCGAAACAATTGCCAACAGTCTCTCCCCATGCAGTGGTTGTCGGTCTTTTGTAAAGCCCGACATTGTCGTAATTGAACACGAAAGTTCGGCAAGGATATTCGCCCAGGATCCCGTAACGGACGGATCCGTTGTTGATGAAGCAGCGGCAGTCCACATCTTGCATTACCCCGTATATGGAATTGGGATAGAGATAAGGATAGTATTGTATGGCAACAACTCCCCATTCTGAAATGTTCCTCATCCATTCCTGTTGTAAGTATGGCAATGATGCCCTCGATTGGGTAGGACAAACGGTAGTGTTCCAAGCGCAGTACCAACGTCCTCCGTTGGGGACATCCGGTCCGTATGGTCTTGAGAATGAGATAAGCCCGTTAGTTCCAGGATAGACTCTGCTGTAGTTCTGTCCGAAAAAGGAGAAGGTGAAAGGCAGGTCAACGCCGGGGTTGTCTCTCGGTATCCACTTGTCATCGTCGTCTGCGGTCACGGGTGTACCTTCGTTGAACGGGAACGGCGGGGCATAGGGTATCTGTGTGACGGTATAGTCGTTGGTGTGTCGTCCGAAGGCGATAATGTCTGTGCTAAGCCGTGTGGGCAGTCCGCAGCGGTGACTGATGACGCGCTGCGCCGTACCCGTCGAGTCTCCAATCAGGATTCGCGGGCACGCAGAGCCTTCCGGCACGGAAAGCAGTTCCGGCACGCAGGTCACTTCGGCCTCCCAACCGGAATGCTCCGTCTCGCTGCTTGCGCCGTTGTATTCGATATAGAGGGTGCTTCCGGTCGAGAAGATGACAGGCGGCAGGTTACCTGTTGTGGAGTCCAGCGTAGAGGAGTGAAACCGTCCGATAAGGCGGCTGTTTGCAGGGTCAACCCAAGGCCCTGCCCCATCATAGACGGTTATCTTCCCTCCAATGTCGAAAGAACGGAATTCCAGTCTGATGTGCGAATCGGGCGATACGAAAGTGATGCCGTAGCCTTCATAGTTGCCGGCGATGTTCCCGTCAGCGCCGCCAGAGTCGTACCACAAAAAATGACACCCTGTATATTCAGCATTGTTGTCTGTGCTGACAATGGTCTGCGCCAAGACGGTATTGCAGCAGAAAAAGGCGAACAGCAGTGCGGTATAGCGTAGAAATAATCCCATGTGTCTTCTATTATATTGAACAATAATTGCAAAGCATAGAGACAGCAGTTTGTTGTTGTCTGTTGTTTCTCGAAATAAATAGGAGATTGTGTAGAATGTGAGATTGTGCAGTGCAGATAGCAGAGACATCTGTTATTTAGACCGAATAACTCGCAAAGATAATTATCTTTTTTCTATTAGTGCTCATTTTTTTTACAAAATGAAAAAAATGTTTCACTCGCAGAGAACGTCCTTGTACAGGATGACGGCTTTCAGTTGAGGCTGACACGCGGATCCAGCCAGCCGTAAATGATGTCACATATAATGTTGATGATGACGAGAACGATGGAGACGTAGAGCAAAGACCCCATCACTACAGGAAAATCATACTTGTCAAGCGCTTCAACGATGACAATGCCCATTCCTTTCCAGTCGAAGATGTACTCCACAAACACAGCGCCGGCTAACAGTCCGGCCAGCCACCCCGAAACGGCGGTCACTACAGGGTTCAGGGCGTTCTTCAACGCATGGCGCACAATGATGGCTTGTCTTGAAAGTCCTTTGGCCTTGGCGGTGCGGATATAGTCTTGCGACAGCACGTCGAGAAGCGAGTTCTTGGTCAGTTCTACCACTACTGCCAACGGGCGGATGCCTAAAGTGACCGCCGGCAAAATCAGGTTCTTGAGGTCAAGGTACTGGCCGCTGCCATAGTCATCTATGGTGTAGAGGCTGCCGAACATGCTGAGCCCTGTGAAGTCTGACAGCAAAAATGCGAACACCCAAGCAAACAGGATGGCGGCAAAAAACGACGGTATCGACATGCCGAGCGTGGAGAGCACCAATGCCAGATGGTCGAACCACGTGTCTTTGTACAAAGCGCAGAATATGCCGACGATAATGCCGACAATGAGCGCGAACACGATGGATACCACCGCCAGCAAGACCGTCTTAGGGAATGCCTCCGCAATGATCTCGCCTACAGGCCGCTTGCTTTGGTAAGACCGTCGCAGATAGGGTGCTTTCAGTACCACTGCCGATTTGCCCGTGGATATGATTTTGATGTAGTGATAATTGTTGTCGTTGAGGTAGAAGAAAGAGTCCTTGTCGGCGGTTTTGTGCCACGATACGGGTGAAACGTCGTTCAGGTAAGCCAGATACTGCACCACGAGCGGGAGGTCGAGCCCCATCTCTTTGCGGATGGCTTCCTCTGTCTCCAAATCGCTGCGCTGCCCCATCATCATGCGTGCAGGGTCAGATGGCAGCACCGAAAAAAGGAAAAACACAAGGGTTACTACCCCGAACATCAGCAGGATGCCATAAAGCACTTTCTTTATGATATAGCGAAGCACGTGTCAGTCCGTTTTTTTAACGGTGCAAAAATACACCTTATTTGCAGCCGCTGACAACTCCATTCTGCTTTTCCTTGCACCTTTACGTTTCCGTTAAAAAAATGAGAAAAGGAGGGCAACGTATGCGTCATCCTCCTTTTCACCGGTCATAATGTCGGGAATCAAGGTGATTACCCGTTTGATTTTATTGGTTGGCTCTTCTCACACATCTTACGCTGTAGCCCATGCCTTTTGACTTGTCTTGATACAAGGCTTGTTCGCAGTAGTGGGCGATGGTGAGGCAGGAAGCTTCGGTGGCGGTGTGGACGTCATGCGACCAGAAGAATACCTCTCCCAACAGATCCATAAACTTGCCCGTGAAGGTGTCGTAGTAGCCGGCAGCCACGGCGCTGAAGCCCAAGGCATCCGTGCCGGTCTTGCCCGGCAGCCACTTCGACTCGTCTGTGCTCTTCAGCGCGTCCATGCCGGCGGCAAGGTCAGTCATGCTTCGCATATTATGCGTTGACGGCAATGCCCAGCCCTCAGGACAAACGCCCTGCACGTAGGTGATTCCGCTCACGGGGTCGGTGGTGGTGACAGGCGCAGCTGCATCGTCGCCCTCGGGCACGTTGACGGCGGAGTACCAGGTGTAGAGGCGGCCGAAGTTGGCGATGTTCGCATCTATGTCAGGATAGTAGAGGCTGTTGTAACCCATAGCGAACGGAACTTCTGCGCCGTTGCTGTACTTGGTGGACTTGAGGTTGCTCTTGGTCCAGCACTCGCAGCCTATGCGGACGGTCTCATAAACGTTGCCGTCAACGTCGGTGGCGGTGAGCCCGCTGCCGCAGACAGGGTAGTTGATGATGTATTTCTTGTCGAAGGTGACGAAGTTGCCGCAAGGGTCGGTCACCTTCCAGGTGATGACGTTGGTGCCGGGCACGAGGCGTCCCAACAACGCACCTTCGTTGTCGGGGCTGACATTGTTGGTGATGACAAGGCTGTTGGCATATTCCGAGATTGCCGTGCTGACCTCCGGAACGAGGATGTTGAGCAGCGTGTCGCAAGCGCCGTAGTAGAGGTTGACGACCACGTCGGCATCATCGTAGGTGAGTGCGCCAGCGTTGGCGATGCTCGGCTTTAAGGTGACACTGTACGTGAACGGTGTACCATAGCAGGGAGCACCTCCTATAGGATACTCGAGAGGGGTGATTTCATAGACAACAGTGGCGGAGGCAAGACCGTTGTTGGAGAGGTTGGTCTCAGAGAAAGAGGCTGCCGGCGTGCTGTTGGCATTTGCGCCCGTGATGCCCGCATCTGCGCTCAATACCGTCCAAATGTACTTCAAATCGCCGCTTGCGGGGGTGGTGGGGGTGAATGACTTGCTCAAAGGTGCCTGGGGTGAGCATAACGTTTCGGAAACGTTATCGAATGTGGCCGTAGCACACGACCTCTGTAAAAACACCTGTATCACTTGGGTAGAAATCGATGCCGGAGAGCACTCATCACTATAAACTTTCACGGATACCGTATAGTCTTCGGTAAGTTCATCACCGTCTTTAAGGCAGCCGATGACGTCAAAAGTGACGGCCTTGAGAGATTCGCAGTAGTTGCCCTCTGCATTGAAATGATTTAATACCAAAGTTTTGACATCATTTTCGTTGTAAATGTATTGTCCGCCTGCATTTTTATAAACCATGAGGCTGTCTTTGTTGCCATTGTTATTGTAGTATGAAGAGTAGGGCGCTTCTAAAGACATGTTAAAGGTTTCAGGGCCGAATTCAGCCATACATCCGTTTGCACCAGTCACTTTGGCTGTTATTGTAGCTGTAACAGGACATTGCCATATCTCATCAACTGTCAAAGTGTTGTCAGTGGCGATATGGGTGAAGTCACCCGCAGTCTTGACAAAACTCCAATCGTATGTTGCAGAACCTCCCACTTCGGTGATGTTATTCACTGTTGCCGTGGCCTTTAATTTGCCGGAGCATAAAGTTTCTGTTGTGAGCGTTACCGCAGGAATCTTCTTTGGGGTGATGGTATAGGTGTTTTCTGAATAGATTTTACATTCATTGCCTGTCAAAGTGATGTAGAATCTGTATTGAGGATTGTTTTCGGGCTGGACCGCTACATTATAATCTACAAAAGCATTCCCGGTGTTCTTATCATCCCATTGCCATACGCCGGAAACAAAGGTTCCTTTCTGCCATTGTATCTGTTCTGTGCGAGATGTGCTGGCTGTCAAACTCAAAGAGGCGAGAGTCTCTCCCACACAGTGCGCTGTGGGAGAGGGTCCCGACACCGTTCCGGCCGGCACATCTGTTGGATGCGATGTAATGTTTAGACCGGAAGTGTAAACGGTAGGACATCCTGCCACAGTATAGCCGCGCCGGTATTCTCCTTTTGATCCAACATTCAGTTGTTCGCCAGTTTCGCCGATCAAGGTTGCCCAGCTATGTATTGTTTCATTTAACTTCTGCCACGAGTAGCTGCCTCCCGCTGGGGTTGCCGAAGTTTGGTTGGACAATGTAATTTCGAACGAGGAGGCGGGTATGCCGCTGCAGCGCCAGTTGCCGAGGTTGATCTCTCCCGGACTAACGCTGGCGCAAGGGTCAGATTTTTGATAGGTGATAAGGACAAGCCCCGGTCCCCCCTTTCCGCCAAGGGCCGTAGTAGTATTATTAGAATGACCGCCACTGCCGCCTCCGCCATAGTTCACGCCGTCTTTCCCATTCTCAGTAGGATGATTAGTGGGAAAGAACAAAGGCGCACCGCCACTGCCCGAAGGGAATGTGGCTTGCCCGGCGTATGGAGTGTTAAGGCAACTATTTTCTCTATAAGCGTTTTGTCCATCCCCCAAAGGACCGGCTGCCGCCCCGCCGCCGCCAGACCAACAACCCCTGACTGCTAAAGCACAAGGCGAGTAAAATCTATTGCCTCTGCCTCCATTTCCCCCGCTGTATGTCACCTCTCCGATGCAATTAGAAGCCTGTCCGCCTTTTGCCTCATAAAGATAGGCATTAATATCATACGAATAGTAATGGGTGGCCGTTTTCCCACCTTCCGCTTTTACAATGGTGTCAGAACCGTAAGCTACCTTAGTTGATCCACCATTCTCAAAAGATGTCAGAGAGTTGCGATAACCGCCTTTGCCTATGACAATGGCATAAACAGATCCCTCAGAAACCGAGAAGGTTTTCTTGGCATACGCGCCTCCTCCGCCGCCTGCGGCACTGCCATCACTATGCTTATTATACGCAGAGCCGCCTCCACCGCCGGCTCCCCAACATTCGAATGTGACAGAAGAGACACCTGCCGGCACAGTCCAGGAAGAGTCTGTGGTGACAAAAATGACGGTGTCAAGTCCACTTGGAGATTGTGCTCTCGTCGCCTCTGTTGCAATCAGCAACAAACAACATACAGCGATTACGCTGCATAAAAAGTGTATTCTTTTATTCATAATGGTATAAATTATAATTGTTTCAAATACAAATACAGTCAGAACGTACACTTAATGTCTCTTTGTTTTGGCAAAAAGAAAGCATCAAGTAAGGGAATCTGGCTATGAGGTTCAGAGTAGATGTTTGACAACAGGCAGCCTTCAAATTATAGTATGTAATAAAGTGCAAAGATATATATTTTTTTTCACACAATAAAAAAAAGAAAAAAAAGTTATCATTTTTCATTCTTTTTGTGACAGCGGCAACCATTGCTTCAAAGAGCACAAACTTATTATTATTCACAAAAACATTCATAATGATATTTTACTATTCTGCATGCGGCAACAGCCGCCATATTGCCGAAACGTTGGCGAAAAAGTCTGGCGATGACTTGGTGTCTATACCCGAAGCCATCAACGGACGCAACTGTTCCTACGCCGCCGGTGCAGGTATGAGCGTCGGCTTCGTTTTCCCTGTATATGCCTGGGCGCCGCCGCGCCTTGTGCTCGACTTCATTAAGCGGCTCCGGCTGAACAATGCGCCGGCATATATCTATATGGTAGCCACTTGCGGCGACAATGCCGGCATGGTCCACCGCATATTCCGGAAAGCGCTGCAGCAGCGAGGCTGGCCTCTCAATGCCTCTTTTTTCCTGCGTATGCCCAACACGTACGTATTTATGTCCGGCATGTGCACTGACACGCCGGAGACGGCGAAGTCAAAATTGGAGAGAAGTGCGCAACGGCTCCCTGAAATAACCCGTGCCATAGCGAACCGCGAGGCGGTGCATGAGACTTTAAAAGGGGCATTCCCTCTCTTGAAAAGCTATCTGCTGCAGCATTTGTTCTATTGGCGAATGTCTGACCGGCCGTTCCATAGCACCGGTGCGTGTACAGGGTGCGGCATCTGCGCCAAAAGCTGCCCGCTCCACAACATCATAATGGAGGAGGGACGCCCGAGGTGGCTGGGCCATTGCACCCACTGCACCGCCTGCTACCACCACTGCCCGCAGAATGCCGTACAATACGGCAGCTTCACCAAAAACAAAGGGCAATACTACTATGGAAGAGAACAGCAGTGAATAATGCGGGGTTGACATCATCTGGCGTCACAGGCTGTTTTCGTATGGCAGATGTCTTCATTGAAACACAAAGGAAGCGGACAATGCCATTTTTTAGTACTTTTGCAACGTTTTCCAAGAAAGGACAGCCGGAAAGAAAACATGGGAAAAATTCAGAAAATCAAGAAACTCCGGAAAATAATCGTCAGCGAATGGAGAACGCGGTATCGGCTGGTCTTCTCCAACGAGCAGACGCACGAGCAGCGTTTTACCATCAAGCAAATCACGATTCAGAAGATTGCGGCAACGGTCATTATCGCCGCTTTTGTGCTGATAGCGCTGACCACCGTGTTGATCGCCCTGACTCCGATCCGGTTTTACATCCCGGGATATACGGACAAGAAGGACTACAAGCTGTACAAGCAGGCGGCAGCACGCATCGACACGCTGGAGGAGACTATCCGCCTGAACCAACAGTATATCGACAATTTCAGGGTCATGGCCGAGGAACGCGTGCCTACCGCCGAAGAAACAGACCGGGATGCAGCAGCCACGCCGCAAGTGCATTGGAAAGAACGCGACAAACAACGCTCTTTGAGGACGGAGGAACTGATAGAGGAGGCGGATATGATTCTCGACCGCCCGCAGCATGACAAGTCTTCGGCCACCCCGACCATCGACGGAGCCAAGATTTCGAATCTTTCGGTATTCCCGCCCGTTTACGGTGTCGTGACACGGCTGTTCAGCGTGCCCGACAACCACTTCGGCATCGACATTGCCGGCAAGAAAAACGCCCCCGTGAACTGCATCGCCGACGGCGTGGTCGTCTTTGCCGGATACAGCAGCGGCGAGGGCTGTATAATCATTGTGCAGCATCCCGGCAATATCGTCTCGGTTTATAAACGCAACGCCTCCCTCCTGAAGAAAGCCGGAGACCGCGTCTATGCCGAAACCCCGATCGCCTTGATGGGCAATACGGGCACCGCCGAGGGGAAAAAAGTGCACCTGCATTTTGAATTATGGTATAACGGTTTCCCCGTCAACCCGTTGGATTATTTGGTCATATTATAGCGTATGGAGAAGATTATTACAGTCGATCCGGCTTCAGTCGTCGGACTGTACGGCAGCCGGAATGTCAACATCGGCATATTGGAGCAGGTTTTCCCGAAACTTAAGATTGTGGCGAGGGGCAACGAGATAAAGGTTTCCGGCGAAGACAGCGGCGTGGAAGATTTCGTGAAACGCATCCAACTGCTGCTGCTTCACCTGGAAGAGTACGGCAAGTTGACAGAGACCGACATTTTCAACATTACGGCACTGGAAGACGATGACTTCTACCGCCGCAATGCCGGAAACAACAATGTCATCGTCCATGGAAGGGACGGTAAGGTCATCAAGGCAATCACCCCGAACCAGAAAAAGATGGTGGAGAGTGCCGTGAAGAATGATATGGTGTTCGTCATCGGGCCCGCCGGCACGGGCAAGACCTATACGGCGGTAGCCCTGGCTGTGCAGGCTTTGAAGAACAAGCAGGTGCGGCGCATCATCTTGACCCGCCCCGCCGTAGAGGCCGGCGAAAACCTGGGTTTCCTGCCCGGCGACTTGCGCGACAAACTCGACCCCTACCTGCAACCGCTCTATGACGCCCTTTGGGATATGATCCCTATGCAGAAACTGCTTTCGTATATGGAAGACAAGGTCATTGAGATTGCGCCGCTCGCATTTATGAGAGGGCGGACGCTCGACAATGCATACGTCATCCTCGATGAGGCCCAGAACGCTACTTCGGCACAACTCAAAATGTTCCTTACCCGCATGGGAAAGAATGCGAAATTCTTCATTACGGGAGACATTACCCAGATTGACCTTCCGCGAAACCAGTCGTCCGGACTGATTCAGGCGCATGATATTTTGGGGAATATCAAAGGCATCGATTTCGTCTATACCGACACCGGCGACGTGGTCCGCCATCATCTGGTCACCAAGATCATCAAAAGTTACGATGCCTTTGAGGAACGGAATGCCAAGCAAGCCGAAATGAGGAAAACAATGCGGGAAGAGAGAAGAATGCAAGAAGAGAACAAGTTTGCTGAACCCTCTGAAGCGTGAACCGGTTGCTGAAAACGATATTATACCCTTTCGGGGCTATTTATGGAGGCATTGCGGCAATGAGACGGTGCCTTTATCGCCAGGGAATCATCAAGTCATATTGTCCTGACATTCCTGTGGTATGTGTAGGAAACCTTGCTGTAGGCGGTACCGGCAAGACACCCCACACGGCATTGATTGCCGCAATATTGGCCGGCAAGTGCAAAACGGCCATGCTCAGCCGCGGCTACGGACGAAAAACGAAAGGATTTGTGCTTGCCAATGCCGTTCCGCCGGCCCGGTTGTCTGCCGACCTCATCGGCGACGAACCGCTTCTGCTGCACAAACAACTGCCTCAACTTCCGCTTGCCGTGGACGAAAACCGCAAAGACGGGATTGTCCGCCTGCTGCAATATGCCCCCGACCTTGAAGCGATAGTAATGGACGATGCCTATCAGCATCTTGCGGTCACTGCCTCTTGCCGCATCATTCTGACAGAATATGGACGCCCCTATTCCCACGACTTTCCGTTGCCGGCAGGAAGGCTTCGCGAGTTCCCCTTTGCCGTACGCGATGCCGATGCCGTTGTTGTGACAAAAACGGAGGCGCGAGCCGACGAAATCGACCGTGCTGAATGGCAACGCGAACTGAAACTTACCGCACGGCAGCAACTGTTTTTCACCCATTATGATTATGGGGAGCCTGTGCCCGTGACACCTTCAGCAGCAACAGTCAGACTGCAGCCTGGACAAGCCTGCGTGCTTCTGGCTGGCATAGCCAATCCAGAACCGCTGAGACGGCACGTGTCCGCAGGATACAACGTTGTTCGCCATCTTTATTTTCCTGACCATCACCGTTATACGGGAAAAGACATAGTCCACATCTCAAAACAGATTCCGGCTGACGCAGTCGTCCTCACAACCGAAAAGGATTGGATGCGGCTGCAGTCTGACACCTTAATAAAAGCAGTATCTTTGTTGCCGGTTTTTACGGTCCCGGTACAAGTGGAGTTTTCCACACCCGGGGAAAAAGAGACATTCATCAACCTAATCACAGAATTATGCAAGAAGAGAAAAGAAAAAGAATAAAAGAGACGACAGACTATCTGTTGAAATTAAAAAAGAACAGCCCTGAAGTGGCCGTAGTGTTGGGTTCCGGGCTCGGCGGTCTTGCCCAAGCAATGGAGATTATTGACGAGATACCCTACAAACAGATTCCGAACTTCCCGGTTTCGACCGTGCAAGGACACAAAGGGGCAATGATATTCGGGCGGATGAACGGCAAAGACATTCTTGTCTTCAGCGGACGCTTCCATTATTATGAAGGCTACTCTATGGATGCAGTCACCTATCCGCAGCAGATACTGAAAGAACTCGGCATCAAGACGCTGATACTCTCCAACGCCGCCGGCGGCATGAACCCCGACTTCAATATCGGCGACATCATGGTCATCCGTGACCATATCAACTTCTTCGGCACGAATCCGCTGCTGGGGCCGAACGACGACACGCTGGGGCCGCGCTTCCTGAACATGAGTGAGGTTTATTCCACACGTCTCATCAAGTTGGCGTATAAAAAAGCGAGAGAACTGGACATCCGTTTGCAGGAAGGCGTCTATATAGGTGTGCCCGGTCCTTGCTACGAAACGCCGTCCGAATACAGGGCTTTCCACACCTTGGGAGCAGACGCAGTGGGCATGTCAACAGTGCCGGAAGCCATCATGGCGCATTACAGAGGCATTGAAATCTTTGCCTTGTCCGTAATTACGGACTTGGGCGGTATGGGTAAGTCGATGAAAGACACGCACGAAGACATTCTGAAAGCCGCAGGTGAAGCAGAGCCGAAAATGGTGAAACTTGTCGGCGCGATGTTGCCCGAAATTGACGCAGTACAATAAAGTAATCGCCGCCCAGACCAAGCCTGTTTGATTAAGGAGGCTTACTTTTTGAAAAAGCAAGCCCGAAGTCCAAATTTAAGGACTTCGGGCTTGGTGTTTATGCTCTTTTGGATTTTAGCGGACAGCAATACTTCTTTTTTTAGTTCCTGAGGCAACGGACTGAGTGCCCGTAGTGCTTGAGGCTGTTGTTGCGGTACACGCTGGCGAGGCCGTAGTAGAGGTAGCGGTTGTACGCGTAGTTGCTGTAGTTCTCGGTAGAGCTCCAGAAGTACGCGTAGAGGCCGAAGTTGTAGAAGCGGCCGTCGTAGGTGCCCGCAGGGAGGGCCGAGAAGCCCGCGGCGTTGTTGCCCGACGGGTCGTTGCCGGGTGCGCAGGCATTGGCGCTGCTGCTCCAGCCCGTTCCGGAGGCGAGCGCCTTGGCGATGTTTGAACTGCTCCCGCCGCACTGGTACCGGCTCTGTGAACCGACGTAGTCGGTGAGCTGCGTCCACTCCGCGTCGCTCGGCACGTGCCACCCATCCGGACAGACCCCCTGCACCCCTGACGGGTTTGCTGACGAGGACGGCGCGCCGTTCATGACCGCCGCCCAGTTGTACAGGTAGCCGTACGCGGGCACGTTGGCCTCGTCGTTGTCGGGGGCGTAGCGGTATGCCGTGCTGCTGCTCGTGCCCGTGCCCTGGGCGATGGCCGTTCCGTCGCTGTACCTCGTCGTGCGCAGGTTCTCCTTCATCCAGCACTGGCTGCCTATCTGCACCGTGCTGTAGGCGTTGCCGTCAGCGTCGATCAGCCCGACGGAAAACGTCAGCTGGCTGCCGTATGACGTGCCGGCGCCGTTGGTGGCGTAGGCGCGCACGTAGTAGGTGCCTGCGGCCAGGCCGGAAAGGCTGCAGGTGAAGGCGGCGCCGGAGCCCGGATCCACGGCCTTGCTGCCGGAGACGTCAGGGCCGGGCGAGGTGCCGTAGCAGAAGCCCCGCTCCGTGACGGCGGAGCCGCCCTCGGAGGCGACAAGGCCTTCGCAGGCCGCCGTGGTGTAGGTTACCGAGGAGACGGAGACCGTCGTCACCGCAGGTCTGGACATGGCGTCCAGCAGGCTGTCGATTTGTTCTGTCTGTCTGTCGAT
>CAVCMI010000026.1:0-29668 GCA_963603365.1 Oscillospiraceae bacterium | reverse complement strand
GGCTGGATTCCTCGCTTGGAATTCAGCCCTATTTGTTACTTTTGTTTTTGCACACAAAAAAGCAACGATGAACAAAAGTACACATTTTATCGGAAAGCAATAATAATTATCAATTTCCTGTCAGAACAGCAGGTTGTCCATCAGGATAAAAGTGCCTGCGCCGGCCAGATAACCAAGCAGCGCCAGTGGCGTAATCTTCTTCAGATACCAGATGAAATCGATTTTTTCCATTCCCATGGCGGCGACACCTGCTGCGGAACCAATAATCAGTATGCTCCCGCCTGTGCCCGCACAGTAAGCAAGGAACGTCCAGAATATGTGGTTGGTCTCGAAGCCGTACATGCCGATGGCTCCGGCCACAAGCGGCACGTTATCGATTACCGACGACAAAAGACCGATAACCACGTTGATGGCATTGTAATTGTCGCCGAAAGCCTTGTCGAGGCTGCCTGACAACAACGAGAGTTGCCCCGCCGACTGCAAGCCGGCCACAGCCAGCAAAATGCCCAAAAAGAAGAGGATACTGGACATATCGATATGGGAAATGATCTGTGACACCCTGTATTTGGTATGCTTGTCACCGCTCCTCCGGTACAGCAAGTCGTTTGCTATCCAAACCACACCCAGTCCGAGCATCACTCCTACGTATGGTTTCAGGTGCGTCATCATTTTGAACACAGGGACGAAGAGCAAAGAACCGATGCCCAGCCAGAACATCAGATTGCGATGCAGCCGTGGCAGTCTGACCGAGGAGCCCGCAGTTGACCTTCCGTGCAGCGGATGCTCTTCAAATTCGCCTTTCAGCATAAAAGAAACAGCTGCCAGCGGGATGACTAACGACACCAGGCTCGGCAAGAATGTATGCACGACAAGATGTCCGGCGGTCACATAGTTGCCGATCCAAAGCATAATGGTGGTAACATCACCGATAGGCGACCAAGCGCCGCCCGCGTTGGCGGCAATTACAATAATGCCGGCAAAAAACCATCGCTCTTTCTTGTCGTAAATAAGCTTCCGGAGCAACGCAATCATCACCAGCGTAGTGGTCAGATTGTCAAGCACGGCCGAGAGGAAAAAAGTGATGAAGCCTAAGATCCACAAGAGTTTCACCTTGTCTCTCGTCGTGATATGATCAGTGATGATGGTAAAACCCTGATGCTGGTCCACCACCTCAACGATAGTCATGGCGCCTATCAGAAAGAAGAGGATCTCAGAGATGTCGCCCAAGTGTGCAAGCATTTCGGAGCCTGCTACATACTCAACAAAAGGGTTCTGCAAGTCAGGGTGTGCAAGTTTGAAATTGTCGAAACCGGAATGGAAGTTGGCAGGATCGTAGATTCCCTCTCCTGCCAGAATGTAGATGGTCCATATTAAGACGCCTAACAACAGTGCGGTGGCCGTCTTGTTAATTTTCAAGGGGTGTTCCAAGGCAATCATCAAATAGCCTAAAATGAACACAATTATCATCAAATAAAACATTTTTCTTTTTTTAGTGGATTGTTTTAATAATATTGTTTGGCGGGGCAATGACGGGGACACACCTCCTCTGCCCGATTGTTGGAGCATGGCTTTATTATGCAGAAAAACAGTCCGGATGCCTGCTCCAAAGATGTACAAGTATCAGGAAAACAATCAGGATATTATCCTTTGAATGAAAAAAATGTAATTCGCGGAACTGCAAAGTGCGTGGGTGTTCGGAAACAAAGCCTTGAACTTGGCTGCCGCACAGGCGGGCACTTTCCAGGCTTTCTTTGTCAGGGAAACCATATTCTTGCATACCTGAACAGTCACCCTTTCAGAGGTGCGTTTCACAAGAGTTATGCCCGTCTCGATCTTGCCGTCGGGGAGGCATTGGGTCTGTTCAGAGATGACGAACTTCATCTCCATAGTTCTGTCGTGCCCAGCCGTTTCAGGGATGGTATTGTTTTGGGGTATCCCATTTGCCGATTGGGAGAAACCGGCGACTCCGGTCGTCATTTCCCAACAGAGCATCACGATGAAAAACAGCCATTTAAGCATTTTAGACAGGCCAAACATTTAAGTGCGGCAAAAGTAAGAAAAAGCTGCGAAAAAAAACGGAAGCCGTGCTGCCTGTCGTAAGGTGTTATTCACCCTGTTCTGAAGAAGCCAAAGCGGAACAGACAATCAGTGGCGGCGGCTCCATGTACGGCCGGCATTGGTAGAATAATAGAGACCCTTACTGGTTTGAGCCAGCAGTTCCCTGCCGCCATCGGCCAAACTTATGAAAGAGCCGCATGAAGAGCCTGTGTAGCGCGAACTCCATGTGCGGCCTTGATTGGAACTGCAATAGACTCCTTGTCTGTAACGGCGATGATTTCGGTGCCATACAGCAGCAGATCAACGAACTGGCCGCACGAAGAGCCTGTATAGCGCGAACTCCAGGTGCGACCTTGGTTGGTAGAACACTCGATTTTGTTGTTGGACGGATTGATACGGATCAATTCGTTGCCAACGGTTATCAAACTGGGCATAACAATAAAATTTAGGGAAAACAATGTCAGAAGCAAATTCATCATAACGTTTTTGATTTTATAGTTCTCATCGGTTTAATCAAGCGCAAAGATACGGAAAAAGACATTCCCATTGTTGTAAAAAAGAAATCTTCCGAGAGAAATGCAAGAAAGCGGGACTGTGTTTCTACAGTGCCCGCCTTCTTTTGCAAAAAACCGGTTTTACTTTAAAGTCTGCTGTTGTGGTCAGTCGGCCAAATCGGAAAAAAGTTCACGCTTGTCGTAGGCCATTTCCTCATACATCGGGTGGATGTTCTGGGTTGCGGTTTCTGTTTGGACTGAATACTCCTTCATACCGTAGCGGTTGATTGCAGGTGTGGAGAAATCCTCTTTTTTCCCGAATTTGATATCGAAAATGGCATCGTCATCAATTCTGCTCGGACCTGTAGCCACATTTGGAGTCTGAACAGGCTCGTACGGTCTGTCCTTTTTGGACCACTCTACGGCAGCTCCCGGAATGGCATTGAGGTCGTTCAAAATGACGGGGTCTTGCTTATGCTCATTTTTATTCACCTCGTCGGCAAGGATGACATTCTTATCTTTCTCTGCGGCAACCTCCTGGGCTTCAGAATTGAAATTGGTGACGATGACCGAGAGTCTGATGGACTCGCCAAGGGTCTCATCAAGGCTACGACCGTAGATGACCTCGGTTTCTTCGGTTTTAAGAGCCTCAAACTTGTCTGTCAAATCTTGAAGTTCTGAGACCTTCAGTTTTTTGGCAGGGCCATAGCTGACAAAGAAGAGGAAATTCTTGGCGCCGGTAATCTGATTCACGTCAAGCAGCGGGCAATTCAAGGCTTCTTCGACCACCTTGTCCACCCTGTTCTCGCCGCTGGCCTCGGCCAGGCCGAGCATAGCCTTATGGCTGTCTTTCATGATGGATTCAATATCGTGGAAGTCCACATTCTGGATTGAATCAACCGTAATAAGTTCAGCGATACATTTGACAGCGTTTTTCAGCACATCATCGGCATATCCGTAAGCGGCGTCAATGTCATCGTCGCGGTAGAACTTCATCACATTCTCATTCTTGATCGTAATGAGCGAGTCGACATGTTTGGACAGTTCTGCGATCCCCTCTTCTGCCTGTCTGATGCGGGGTTTGCCTTCAAATCTGAAAGGGGTTGTAACCACGCCGATAGTAAGGATGCCCATGTCGTGGGCTATTTCAGCCACCACCGGAGACGCACCGGTTCCGGTACCTTTGCCCATTCCGGCCGTAATGAACAGCATCTCGGTATCCTTGCCTATAAACTCCTGGATCTTCTCTTTGTTTTCCAGTGCGTATTGGCGTGCCACTTCAGGTTTGGCTCCGGCACCCAGTCCTGGCCCAAGCAGCAATTTGTCTGGTACGGGAGTTTTCTCAAGGTGTCCGCGGTCGGTGTTGCAAATCAGGAAATCCACGCCTACGATGCCTTCGCTGTACATATGCTTCACGGCATTGCTGCCGCCGCCGCCGATGCCGATTACCTTTATAGTAGAAGAAGGGGTTGCCTTCTCGCCATAATCCGGTGTAAAATTGATTTTATCTGTCATATAGTCGGTTGTTTTATTTCTGTTTACTATGATACCTTTTCCAAGAAATTCTTCACCCACCGGCGGAAACTGTTGAATGCGCTGCTCTCGTTTGAACCGTTGCCTGAAGCGTTCGTTTCCGTTTTCTTCTTTCTTTTGAACTTGCTCTCCTTGTGTGACGTTTCTTGTTCTTCGTGTCCTGTCAGCCCCTCCTTCCATTCCACGTCGATGCCGTATTTGAGCAGGCCAAGTGCGGTGGCATACATCGGCTGTCTTAGTTCTGACGGGATGTTGCGGGCAAATTTATTGTCGGGGATGCCTATTCTTGTCGGCAATTGGACATTGAACTCAAAGAGTTCGCGCAGATGGCGAAGGTTGGAGCCGCCACCGGTAAGCACGATGCCGGCATTCAGACGGCTTGCATAGCCTGAACGCTCTATTTCAGCTTTCACGACATCGATGATCTCTCTTTGTACCCGGCAGTTGATGATCTGAGCCACACTGTATTCACTTATCTGCACCGGAGAACCGAAAGCTTTCGGAATCGTTATGGTTTTGCCGCTGTTTTTCTCAATGATACAGGTGCCGTGGTCAATTTTAATTTTCTCGGCAGTGGCTTCCGGTATCTTGCACACCTGCGCAATGTCTTTTGTGATGATGTTGCCGCCAATAGGGATGACTTTAGTGAACACGGGATGGCCGTCAATGAAGATGACCATATCTGTGGTCCCGCCGCCGATGTCAACCAGCACGCAGCCTTGCTTCTTCTCCTCGTCGCTCAAACAGGCGATGCCAGAGGCAATAGGCTCCAGCACTATTTCCTTTGGTATCACGCCAGCGCCCTGGGCACACTGTATGATCTTCTCAATCTCACGCTGGTTGCCGGTGATCAACTGGTATTGGCCAATCACTTCGTAACCAAGTTCGCCAACCGGGTCAAAGGTTTCGCGCATCTTGTTTATCGTGTAGCTTTGCGGAATGACATCAATGATTTCGATGCCCGGATCTTGCGAGACCTTAGCCACATCATCTTTAAGATTGTCTATCTCCTCTTGGGTAATCGGCATTTTCTGTTTGTCTTCCTCGTGGCGATAGAGGACGTGGCGGTATGTGTTGGTCTTCACATGATGACCTGCCACTCCGACATACACCTGATTGACCTGCTGGTTGGAACGCTGCTCTGCCACCTGCTTTGACAACTCAATGCCTTCGGTTGTCTTGACAATATTCTGGATTTCGCCGTACTCAACGCCCCTGGACTCGCTCTGCCCGAAGCCTACCACATCCACCTCGCCCATATCATTGAGGTAACCGATAACGGTGACTATTTTCGTCGTTCCGACATCAAGTCCGACAATCAAACCATTGTTTTCTGCAAAATCTGCATTTTTATAATCCATAAGACAGCCTTTTTTATATTGTTCGATGATTACTTCCTTTCTGCTATGATCCTGTTCTTGTACCTTGCGTCCAGCAAGGTATATGTCTCGTAGCCTTTTCGTGACAGCCCCTCGCGATATACGACCTTCAGGTTTTCGAGTTTTTCCTCCACATTGTCGCCGTTCCCCAAAAGCACAATCTGGTTCCCGAATGTGGAGACCAGTTCTATTTGCCCTTTTTCATTCAGATAGATCTGGCGAAACTGTGCCCGGGAGAAATCGTCTGCCAGGATCTTCGTGGCCACTTCAAACACAGGCTTCCAATTGTCCGCCACTGCCGTGCCTTTCTTGTAGGGCTGCCGGATTTTGCCGTTGGCAATGATCAGATAGTCCTGCATTCTGGGAGTAAATGGAACAAGACAACCTTCTGCATCCACAAAATACTGCTCATTGTCAGCGGTATAGACATGTAAAATAATGTTCCGGAGCGTATAGTCAATCAGAAGGCGGGTACCGGAAGAGTGGACGAAATTTATTTTGGCAATATAGGGATTCTGCTCCAGCAACTCTGTCACCGCAGTAAGATCCACATCCCTGATTCTCTTTCCGATGATTTCAATTCCTTTGTCTTCAATCATTTTCTCGACATCTGCCTGTGTCACGAGCACACTTTCGTTTTCCGTGTGAGGGGTCACCTTGATACTATCATACGTTCTCTTGGGCACTTTGACAACAGCAAACACAGCCAATACCAAAATGCTGACAACCAAAATAATACGTGTCGCAGCCTTGACGTACCTCATACAGGGTCGAATTACCGATTAATTAGTCACAAAAGTAGCGCTAAAAAAAAGGTTTCAGACCGTTCGTCCGCTCAAAAAGCAAACAACAATATGTTAATAATGCACATTCTGCCGGCGTGGGTTATCCGTTACGTTTGTCAAGGCCCCACAGGAGCTTTTCGCGGATAATGTCGTAATAACTGGTATTGTCGAAAAGCACGGTATGTGCGTGGAAATGCTCTTGGCTTACAAGAATGTGGATATGGTCGGGCACGATTATCCGTTCGGTATCGAGCAGCAGCGAGAAGTTGCCCGTACGGCTGTTGATTTCTATTTCAAGAGGCAAAGCGGACGGGATGACGAGTGGGCGTACACTGAGCGAGTGAGATGCAATGGGGGTGAGTATCTGCACGTCACATCCCGGGTGTATGATCGGGCCGCCGCAACTCATTGAATAAGCGGTTGACCCTGTTGGAGTTGCCACAATGAGCCCGTCTGCCCAATAGGTGTTTATTTTTTGCTTCCCCGACCACACCGTTATGGCATCAATGGCTTCGGCGTTCGTAGCCCTGACGGTGATGTCGTTCAACACAAACGAATGAGACAGTCCGAGCGGCTCGCTGCTGTCCACATGCAGCAGGGCACGTTCCTCAATCTTGTAGTCACCCTGCTCCAGCCGCTTGAAACATGTCCTGAAATTGTCCTTTTTGATGCCCGACAAAAAACCGATGCGCCCGGTGTTGATGCCGACCATCGGAATGGCCAAGTTGCCGACCAAGTTGGCGGCTTCAATGAAAGAGCCGTCGCCGCCGATGGACACGATGAAGTCCACGGGCATCAGCCGTTGCAAGTCGTTGTGTGTAAAAAAAAGTTCACGGCGATTGCCCTCGTCTGGACAATTGCCGTGAACAAGCACTTTATGACCGTTGCCGGCGAGAAAGTCCACCACTGTTCGGACAAACTCCTGTTCGCCGCCTTGCCGGCAATAGAGTGCGATTGTCATCTATTCGTATTCTTGAATCTCAATTTCGCCGTTCAGGATCATATTGGCATTCAGTGCCATAGCCGCCATTTCATCTTCACCGGGGTAGACTGCCACGGGAGCGATCCATTCAACATACTTTTTAATGCGCGCCACGACGGGCTTCCCGTAGGCGATGCCTCCCGTAAGGATGATGGCATCAACTTTACCTTTCAGCACCACCGCATTCTCTCCGATCTGTTTAGCCACCTGATAGGCAAACGCCTCCTCAAGAAGTTCGGCTTTAGGGTCGCCCTCTTTGGCGGCTTTTTCGACGGCGATAGCATCATTGTTGCCGAAATATCCAACATAGCCGCCCTTGCCCACCAATATTCTCTGCATGTCCTCCATCGTATATTTCCCGCTGAAGCAAGCTTTCAGGAACTGGTTCATCGGCAGGGAACCTGACCGTTCCGGCGAGAATGGACCCTCACCGTCCAAAGCCTGGTTGACGTCAATGACACGCCCTTGACGGTGCGCGCCAACACTGACGCCGCCACCCATGTGACAGACAATCAAGTTGCTGTCTTCATATTTCTTCCCGCTGTCTTTTGCATACATCCGTGCAATGGCTTTCTGGTTAAGGGCGTGGAAAATCGACTTCCTTTCAAAATCCGGATGCCCTGCGATGCGTGCCACATCATCCATTTCGTCCACCACCACAGGGTCGGCAATGAAAGCATCCTCAAGCCCAATCGTCTTTGCAATATCTTTGGCGATAAGGCCGCCTAAATTGCATGCATGTTGACCGCTATAGCCGGCTTTAAGATGCTCCTCCATCAAGTCGTTGATTCTATACACACCTGATTTCAAAGGCTTTACAAGACCTCCGCGTCCAATAACCAAGTCTATGGCATGAATGTCTATATTCTCGTTTTTCAGTTCCGAGAGAATAACATCCTTGCGGAACTCATATTGGTCTGCTATTGTCTTGAACTGTGACAACTGCTCCGTTGTATGCTTGATGTTTTTCACGAAAATCTGTTTGTTTCCGTCGAACAGGGCAATTTTCGTGGAGGTTGCGCCAGGGTTAATGGCAAGAATTCTTTTCATAATCTTTATCTGTTCTGTTTCTTTTAATATTGTTTCCTATTGTGCTTTAGGGATTGAGACGGAGTCAACCGCGCTGTAAAATGTCCCGGCGTTTGTCGTCACGTATGCCCTGAAAAAATAGTTGTCGCAAGTGTCGTTCCCGGACGGTTGACCTGTCTCTGACGAGGATTCGCGAAGAAGCATGCTCCAGGCAAAGTTCAAGAAGCAGCCTCCGCTGTCAACCAGCAGAGAGTCTTGTATCAACGGCACTACTGTTGTATATCTGCAAGTGAAAGCAGGCATCGTGTCGAAAGTGCTGTAGCAATATCCGGCCTCCAAACAACGCGCACACCCTCCATTGTCTGTAACTTTAGCGACGTACGACACTGTTCGGGTAGAATCCACATATTTCTCGCGCTCTAATACGATGCTTGCATCATCAAAACGATCACAACTCACGGCTATGCCAGCCAAAAGGACAACGGCTATCATAGCGAAACGATTTCTGTTTTTCATCCGTCTTACAATTAGGTTGCAAATGTACAAAAAAAACCATTGTGCCCTTTTGATGACTTTCAAGACTCTTCTGTTATTCTCATACAACATTTAGTGCAGTCGAAATCGAGCCGGTAGCGTGAACGTCCATCGGTCAGATACCAGGGCTGCTTTAGGTTTTCATCCGTATTGCCTTTCCTTCTGCAGCAGCCCAGTTCATAGCGGAGGCAATACTTGCACACCATCAACTCTTTTCCGCCAAAGTCACGGGTCAGGTCGAGGCCGTGTTCGATTTCTTCCGCTCCGAAATCTCTATACACGGCTTCGCTGAAGCGATTGACCACATTCCTTTTATAGTCAATTCTCGAGAACATCTGATCGGGGTGGTATTGGAGTCTCTGGTCTGACGGGCGGAAATGCTCGATTCTTTTTCTTTTCAACTGTTCCGCAGCATCGTTTCGCAATCTGTTGACGGCTGATGCCGGGAGAAATAGAGCGGGCACTTCTGTTTTCAGACGGTTCAGTTCAAATGGCGTATTTCCCAACTTCGACAAGGCTGCTTTCATCTGTCTCATCGCAGTTTCGGGACGTTCGGAGGGTATTTTATCAACTGCCAACATAGAAACCGCCTGCATACCGTCTTCGTCTTCCATCAAAAGGGAGATTCCGCTTTCGGTTTCGTAAATGACCATATCGACCGATATTTTCCTTTCTGCCGTCTTCCCGGAAAGCACTTTCTCAAAATTTCGGTCTTGGTTCCTGTACAGTTTCACTTCGTTGAACTGTGAGACTTTCTTGTGCGGTATGATTTCATTGTTTTTCATTCCGTTCACAAAGAAGCCCTCCAATTCGCCCGACTTGTTCACAAAGCAAACCCCGTCGCCGTTCGCCACAATCTTGTCACCCTCGTAGTACAATCGGCCATGGGATTGTTTCAGAACGCCCATATACTCGCCTTTCGCCTTAGGCGTATCAAACGAAGCCATTTTTTCTCTTTCCCCTGTCATAAAATAGGACGTAAAACCGCGGTTGAACGTCTTTGAGGGGTCTGGGGCAAAGAAAAAACGGGTAGTTCCGCTTCCCGAACGTACATATTCATGGTTTTCTCCTAAAAAAGCATCTATCTCTTTGCGGTAAAAAGCCGTGATGTTTTTCACATAAAGTTCGTCTTTCAGGCGGCCTTCCACTTTCAGAGAGCAGATGCCGGCTTGAAGCAGTTGGGCAAGGTAAGGCGCGCGGTTCATATCTCGTAGAGAAAGCAAGTGCTTGTTGCGCTGCAATACATGTCCGTCGGCATCCAGCAAACTATATCGTTGGCGGCACACTTGGGCACATTCTCCCCTGTTTCCGCTCCTGCCGTTAAGGCAGAGGCTCATATAGCATTGCCCGCTATAGCAAACGCACAAGGCGCCATGTACAAATGTTTCGAGTTCAACAGTGGTGTTCTTGCGGATGTTACAGACACCCTCCAAGTCCATTTCCCGGGCAAGAATGACGCGCCGGAAGCCGGCATGTTCCAGAAAGCGGACTTGTTCTACACTATTGTTATGGCATTGGGTGCTGGCATGCAGAGGGATCGGAGGGATGTCCATTTTCAGGATGCCCATATCCTGTACGATGACGGCATCGACACCGGCATTGTACAAGTCGTGCATCAGCCGCTCGACCTCCTTGGCTTCAGAGTCTCTAACCAACGTATTGACCGTAGCATAGACCTTCGATCCGTACAAATGGGCATATTGCACCATCTCGTCAATCTGCTGCAAGGTATTGCCCGCCGACTGTCGCGCCCCGAATTTCGGCGCGCCCATATAGACGGCATCGGCGCCATGAGAAACGGCTGTTTTCCCGCATACCACATCCTTGGCAGGCAGCAGCAGTTCTATTTTCTTATTCATCGGCGAATGATTTGGCCTGCAGCGGGAACTCTTCTGCAAGTTCTCCGGAAAAATAGAAGTCGTTTCCGATAACGCCAAAGGTATATACCCGGTCATTCACCGTAATGTGCGATCCACCGCACTTCGGGTCCGGTCCCGGCTTGGAGGCTGCGAAACCTAAATTGAACAACGTGAACAGAATGTCGGGGCGGCCGGAGATGTCATAGCCTGCCCGTTTCCATTGCAACATCGTCTGATGCAAGATACAACCCGTGTATATGTAGGAATAGAGGTGATGATGGTAGTCTGTCAAGCGGTTTATCCGCTCTGTCGTATGGTCATCAGTACTGAAGTCGAGAATATGTTCGTATTTCTTGCCCATATAGAACGGGGAAGCCGTGTCTTTAAGGTTGCATTCTACCTTTTCCGCGGTAAAGTCCTTGATTCCGTTCACGCCAAACGAGAACTGAGACTGCACGGAGAGCACTTTTACGGGCCCGAGATACTTTTTGAACATCTCTCGTTTGGAATTAAACAGCCGGATCTGTTCGCCGACCAAACATCCCACAATCAGACGAGGCTCTACACCTGTAATCTCTGATGCCTTCAAAATGGCCTCCTTGTCTTTTACTATAGCCTCTTTCAATGCGGCCCAAGCGGGTTCATTCATCCAGGGGATGAGATTTTCAGTGGCATTTGAGTTTGAGTACTTGCTGTAAACCTGCCTCAGTTCTGCAACCATTTTCTGGTACTGTTGGTTGCTTCCGTCCTCTTTGAGATACATATTGGCCGCATAAATCATCTGGCTTATGCCGTCATTACGGAAATTGAACCGCCCCGCATCTGCAATAAGGTGTGCATTTACCGGGTAGAATTTGCTCATCGCCACCAAATCAAGGTGGTCGCGCATGTTTTCCTCAAACACGGCAGCAGAATCGGCATTCGCACCTATCGTTTTGTAGTCAGCAAGGTAACGGTTGTTGTGATCAACGGCGCCCCGGTTTTTAGTGAACCCCAACTGATAGAACGCCCAAGCGCCCAATATGACGAAACCGGCGGCAGCAAAAAGATGCACGACAACCTGATAGATTTTTGAACGCATTTTCAAGGATTTCCAGGAATCCTTGAACGAGTGTTTTTCCTGACTCATTTTTCCTTTCTCCATCATCAAGTTAGGCTGAAAAAAACGTCGGCAAAAATACACTTTTTAACAATCGTTAAAGATTTTTTATCGTACCAACATCACATTTCCCCTGACTTCAATTTCGTCGCCGCCGACGCAGACACCCTGAAAGTGATAGTCGTAAACACCGTTCTGGCATGGTTCTCCTTTAAATGTGCCGTCCCATCCATCATTCAAGTCGTTGGTCTCAAAAACCTTTTGTCCCCAATGGCTATAAACCATGAAAGTAAAATGGTCGAGGATCGCGCTCCTGACAAAGAGCTTGTCGTTAACGCCGTCACCGTTAGGCGAAAAAGCGTTCGGGATAAACACGTATGGGTCTGAACACGTAATTGGATCGACGTCTATTTTCACAGAAGCGTTCAGCGCACACCCGAACGTGTCGGTTACTGTAACCATATATTCTGTATCGAGCAGCGGCCAGACCCGTGTAGACGGCATGTTTGGCGAAAGAGCGTTGCCGGAGGGTGTCCATTGATAGGTGTAGTCCTGGCCATAGTCTGTAGCGAACACCGCCGTAGTGTCAAGTTGTTTGATGCTGCAGATTTCACACCAGGCTGACAGCGTTTCCGGAAACGTTCCCACCCTCTTTACGATGCGGCCGTAACCAACAGCCTTGCATCCTAAAGCATTGGTCACCGTAACATGGTATCCCGTAGTGGCCGAGGGCGACACGTATGGGGCTTCTTCTTCGTAGGATGTGCCGTCGTCAAGGTTCCATCTATAACTGCAGCCCTCGCCGCCATCGTGTTGAACTTGCAGCGTAATGCCATCCTCAAAACATAGTAAATAATCGGGGGTTTGTTGAATGGTGATTTTTGAAACGCCAACTGTAACACTCCCCTCAACACTGCAATGAGTGTCATTGACCCGCACATAGTAAGTGGACGTAATTTCAGGCGAAACCGTAACCTCCGGCAGGTTGCGTGCAAACACGGCGGTAAACTGGGGGTTGTATGACCATTCCACAGACAACGGAGTCCCGGTCACAATGGGGACGACGTAAAGCAATGCCGCATCCCCTTTGCACACTACCGTGTCGTTCATAAGCAAGGCGGGAAGCGGGAACACATTGACATGCTGCCGGAATGTGTCCACACACGAGCCCGAGGTCATAATCAAGCAATAGTCTGCATCGGAAGACGGCGACACGATGGGATTTGAAATATGCACATCGGCAATGTCCGGGCTCGGCTGCCACTCGAAATCAGCACTTGCAAAGGGCGGCAAGCCAATCTGAACAAAGTCGCCGGCACAAATGGAGAGCTCGGGCAGTGTTGCCTGATTGTTTGTAAGTACCAGCAACGACTTTGTGAGCGTATCGGAATAGTTGCAGCTGCCGGCGTCTATGACAACAAGAGTAACCTGATATACTCCTGACGTTTGATAAAAATGCATGGGTGATTCTTCTGTAGAACTTCTGCCGTCTCCGAAATCCCAAAAATAATGGCTTCCAGACCCGATTGTCTGCGAATTATTCTCAAAACGTACACCGTCAGGATAGCAAACCGTCCGCGGAGAAGAGAAGTCTGCCACTACTTCCGGCAGTCCGAAATCCATCTTGACAACCCCAAGGTTACAGTTGCTGCTGCCGTTGGTTTGCGCCCAGGCACCGTTTGTAGTAGGAAAGTCATTTGTTCCGCCACATCCGGCACAGACCGCCTGATAAATGCGTCCCTTACGGTCAAAACGGCTGGTGCCGCCATCCACGTGTTCACGAGAACCATGCAACAACGTGCCGCCAAAAAAACTCCCGTATTTGAGTTCAGAAGCATCGTCGCTGATACATATAAAATAAAAATCCTGACCATCCGTATAGGACTGGAATGCATCTCCCGTGATGGGAAGTCCACTTGTACCCCCAAAGCCGTTTAACTCCTGACTGCCCCATCCAGACATATAAATGTTGCGGCAATAGTCAACCATCAGCGCGGTTGGCGAAATGTCAGGCCCGCCATTGCCTGTGCCGTATGCCGTCATCCAACTTATACTGTCCAAGTCTGGCGTCATTTTTACCAAAAACTGGCCGCCACCCGGGACGTAATATGACGCATTCTGTATCCAAGCGTTTCCGGCTGCATCAGTCTGCCCGAAGAGGTGCGGGTTGTCAAATTTGTCCGTTTTCACTAAAAAACACTGGTCGTACCCTGACTTCCCAAGGAATGTGCAACTTTTAAGAACATTGCCGTTTTCTGAAATATGTGCCACAAATCCGTCTGCATTTCCGGCATATTGCGGCTGACATGCATTGTATGTAACAGGCAAGTCAGGGGACAAAGTGCCGCCGCAGACATATACACTATTGTCGGAAGCCACCGATATGCTGAAGCCTGCATCATCCTGAGAGCCGCCCAAAAAAGTTGACCATATCATCTGCGTCAGACTGTAATTCATTTTGAACACACACGCATCCTGTAACCCACGGTGCGATGGGGATACAGAGCGAGCCGTTACTGGGAAGTCCGCAGACGAAGTGGAAGATACAACATATACATTGTTATTGTCATCCAAAATGATTTCTCCCCTATTCTCATCTGCGTAATTCTTTCTCAAAACAGACGAAACATTAAGGCCATCATTCGCCGACCCTCCAATAAAAGAAGAAGAAAGCAATTGTGAGCCGTCTTGGCTAAACCGCGAGACAAAGATATCTGACCCATAAAAAAAAGGAAGGCTTGTAGATAGGGTGACATTGACACCGCCATTGAAAACAGTGTCAAAGGCGTTGGTGGTCACGGGGAAATCATCAGAGCCCGTAGTGCCCATCACATAAAGTTCATTATTGTCGCTGACCACAAGGCTGTGCGGGATGTCAAGTCTTGAACCGCCAAGATAGGTGGCATAGAGCAATGAGGTGCCGGCAGCATTGAACTTAGAGATGGTTACATCGGTATAGAGCGAACTGGCACCAGCACAATAATCTTCTTGATAGGCACCGACGGTGGTAGGATAGCCAACCCCGAAAGTTATGCCGCCACCATAGAGGTTTCCTTGTGAATCAAATGTCGACGTATAACCCCAATTGTCAGCAGCGGAACCAGAAAACGAAGAAAAAACAACTACAGGGTCAATAATCAAGGGTATTGATGGGTCGTAATCTGAAAGTGTAAAGGAAACCATATTGTCTGAAAGCGAATAACGGCATCGTACAAAGACTGTGTCTTGTTTGTTCACTATTTGATAGGCAACAGGGGGCATCTCGACAACATTGCCTAAAGATGTTTGAACATATAACATCTCTCGTTTCAACGTTAATGACTTGACGCCATCGTATTGCATAGCTATCAGGTCTGGATTGGCATATGGTTCAAGCACGAACTCATACTTGAGGTGGCCGATTTGTTGATAGAGATGTAAATTGATCCCCTTATAAAGATTGTCATAGTGTATGTCTGAGAACACGGGAACACGGCCTGCCCACTCTTCGCGACGGTTGCCTTTGAAAAAATTATAATGAAAAGGGTAAGGATTGGATGAACGCACGTTTACATCTGGATTCGCCTCGACGAAATGAACCTTATAGGAAGAAAAATGTACAAGATAGTCTTTTTTACTAAGGTTATGAGGGGACGTATGTTTCTGCAGGAAAGGTGCATCAAAGAAATGGAAAGTCAGGCAGGTCGGCTCAAAAAAGATAGCGCCATTGACAAGGGGGGTTTTGTATAAAACATTTTGATGCCATTGACCGACATTTCCCACGAACTGTAGAGTATGGTCTTGATGTACAGAGTCAGATGGTGCGCACCATGGAGACAAGTGGTGAAGCAATACTAACAATAATAACACTTGCTTTTTCATATCAGAATACAAAAACTGCGCAAACTTACGGAAAAAACACATAAAGAGAGGATGGCACAAATAAAAAAAAGAGAACCTCTAAAAGGGGTTCTCTTTCTGAATGAGAATAGTAATAATTATCTTTTGACGATTCTAAAGATAGCAGCGCGATGTTCTGTACGGCTTGGATCTTGAATGTTTTGCTTGTTCTGAGGATCATTAGCCGTGTATGAAACTGTGTGAATCTGACTGGGGTTAACACCTTTCTGGATAAAAAGGTCGCGAACCTTATTGGCTCTTCTTTGAGCAAGGTCACGGTTGTGTTCTTCTGTACCGAGGTCGCATGTATAACCTTCAACTTCAAGATTCAGGGATGGGTTATCTTTCAAGATTCTGACACATTTGTCGATATTGTCATTGCTGTCATTGATTTTGGGAATATCCTTGTCCAGATCGAAAAGAATTTTCGTTTTGGAAAGTTCATTCTGTAATTCTCGGATAGCTTTCTTGTCTTGTTCGGTTAAACCGTCGTCATCTCTGTCGAGCTGGTCGCAAACGGGAACAATGTAAATGTATTGAGGATCTTGTTTGATAATAATAGGTTCGTTACGTTTTTTCTTGAGTTCTTCGAGCATTTCCTCTTGAATCTGTCTTTTGTTTTTTTCGACAGGATTAGCACATGCTTTGATGTGAACGCCAAGTTTTAAACCGACCTGAAGTTGGTCCCACTTTGTGCGGATATTTTCATAACCTTCAATGTTGGTTTTGTAGTCATTCAAGATGGTAGAACCGAGTGTTCCATTAAAGGTGGGACAACCAGACTCATTGGCAAAAGTAGAAACCTTGTTAGAGTCTTTAGGGAGAATGTCAAGGAAATTGAATTTGCAGAAAGCGCCAACATAGCCGTCAGCAACCTTGCTGATTCTGAAGATGCCGCCAAAGTCAGCTTCCATTCCGAAAGAGCATCTGAGTTTGGTTTTGATGCTGTTTCCGTCGTATTTCCCATCTTTAAAATGGTTTGACATAGTATAGTCCACATTATAGTCTTGTCCGTAAGCCTCCTCGGTGGCCCAAGTATGGATGTCACCCTCTCCAGTATATTTGTTGTTGGCAAGGAAAGGGAAATATCCATAAACACCTAAACCTGCGTAAATGCCGCTACGTCCGTCGAAGATCCATTCAAACTGAGCCATCAAAGGAACTTCAATTGCCCAGATGGATTGTCTTTCTACAAGACCCTTAGCATCATAATAAAGCTCGTAAGGATTTCCTGCATTGAATTGAGGATCAACGTGAGAATAGTGACCGTTGGCAGAGAACAAAGCCTTAGCTCCAACGTGGTTAAGTTCTGCGCCGAGACTTAATCCCCAATGCTGATTGAAAAAGTATGCATAATGAAGAGAGAAGAGCTCGCTCACAGAATAACGTTGTTGAAGGTCAATCCGTTTGTAAATATTATTCGTGAAGGCACCGCCGACATAGAGGTTTATTCTATGAGGACAGAATGTAGAAGTAGCGACGTTTTTAACATTCGCACTGTCATTCGTGTTTTCGGTTTGAACCTCCTGGGCAAACAGAGAACAGGAGAGTGCGAAAATAAGACTGGTTAATAATAAATTCTTTTTCATAATATATTCTTTTTCTTTTTTGCTGATTTAATGAATAAAACCTTGAGGTTAGCGACCGAAGCCGCTAACCTCGGGTTTTAATTATTTTACGATAATGAATTTAACAGTCTTCATTGTATTGTCAGCTGTGGTGACGCGTCCGAAATAAGTGCCTTGTGCCTTGAAGCCAGATACTTTGGTGACAGGTTGAACCTTTGTGATATGGTTAACCAGAGAACCGGTAACATCGTAGATATCAAGTACGGCGCCTTCGAGTTCTTCAGCAGTCATAGGAATTTCGACAGTTACTTCTTGCTGAATGTTAGCAGGAACAGGGTAAACTCTGATTGCTGAGTTGCCTGCAAAGAACTGTTCGCATGTACGGTAAGTGACAGTTTCGCCAGTAGCTTCGTCTTTAGAAACCACTTCTACAGAGTAGTAGCCGTTGAGACCGCCTACCTCTTGGTAGTTCTTGTAAATTGCACCCGGGATGAGTTCACCGTTCTTGTACCACTGGTAGCTGATGAAGTGGTGACCGCCGTTGGTGGCAGGATTGTTGTTGATGATCACAACATCATCCCATCTGGTCATCATGAACGGTACAGAGTCTGTAGAGAAGTCGGTGTCGTTGACAGGTCTTCTAACAATGATGTTATAGTCACATCCGCCTACGTTGAAGACGGCGTTGTAGTCGCCAGGAACGTTAGGTGTTGCGAATGTAGCTGTGCCGTTAGAGATGAAACCTGTTTCAACTTGTCCGTTTTCATAGGTAACGGTGAATGCTGAATTCGGAGTCCCTGAAATCATGTTGAAGCTGATGGTTACAACATCCTCACCGCACTCTGCCATGAACATTTCCTCATCGAATGTGATGTCATTGACAAATACTGTTGCGGTAGCAGTGAGACCGAGGTCACCATTGGAGCAGTACTCGTCAGCGAGCTGCGTGATGGTGTAATGTGTGGTCTGTGCAGGTGACACATAGATGGTATATTCATTCGTGTTGGATACGTACATATGAGAAGTACCTGTAGTGCGGTTTTCAACCACGAATGTGAACGGAGGAGTGCCGGTGAAGTGGATTGTAAGGGCTGCGGAGGCATCTGAAACATTAGCACAAAGCGTAGTATCGTTGCCGCTTACAAATTCAGCAGTCGGGAGAGCATGAACAGTAACTGTTGTAGCTACTTCCTGACCATTTGCGAAAGTACAGCCACTGCCTAAGATGTTGCCAACGTATGTCGGAGTATATACGTACGTACCAGCTTCAGAGGGATAGTCGAATGATTGAGGACCGAAGCCGCCAGCAACGTTGGAAGTTACATTGTTATAAGTAACAACCCACTGGATGTAACCTTGCGTATTGTGGTTCATGTCAACAACACCACCAACGATATTAGCAGAGAGGTTGATTCTTTCGCCGAGGCAAATGTTGCCATCCTGAGAGTCAACATTGACGTTCGTCCATGTAGGTCTTGCGTTAACATTAACTGTGAAAGGAGCAGACGGTTGAGAAGCGACACATCCATAAGCCATCGTTGCGACAGGTTTGACAGAAACATTGTAGTCGAAACTGCCGATGGTGTTCAACGTTTGAGTGATTTGGTTAGTTGGAGTAGCAATGTTGCTGTTAGTAACTACCGTGTTGGAACCAGATGTCCAAGTATAGTCGTACGAACCATAGATTTGGCCATTGGTCATACCGCAAACGTTATTGTTGACATTCGTAACGTTAGCCGTGAGTGTAATGTCACCGCCCTGACAGAGGTCAAGACCATCTTCAGAGGAAATCATCACAACCGGTCTTTCAGCAACGCGGACAACTACTGGAGCGGAAACTGAAGTACAACCGATAACGTCGCCTTGAGAGACAGCGAGGCTGTATGAATATGCGCCTGCGTTGAGAGCATTGTCTGTGTATGAACTTGATGTAGCACCTGCAATGTTGGTAGCATTACGTAACCATTGGTAGGTGACAGGTGCGTTAACACCGGTTGCAGTCGTGACGTTGCTGGTAAGTTCTGCAGCAGCACCCTCGCACATTGTAGCATGAGCAGCGGATACTGTGACAGTCGGGGCAGCAACAACTTGAACAGGGGTGCTCAACGTTGAAACGGTGGTACAGTTGATGAGTGTGTTGGAAGAACTTACCGTAACCTGAGCGTTGATAGCTCCGACATTATTCATGTCGTAAGAAATCGTGTTAGCGAACTGAGGCATGGTTTGTCCATTGACAACCCACTGATAGTTGTACTGAGTATTCTCAATCAGCGTATGGCTTGCAGTCAGGTTGACCGTACCGCCGGCGCAGATTGTGCTGTGGTCAGGAATAATGTTCACCTGAGGTCTTGCAACCACTTCTACAGCGAAGCCCTGTTCAGATGTAGCGTTACATCCGGTGTTGTCATTGCTTGTGATGGTTACATAGAACCTGTACGGGGTTGAACCGCTCGGTGTCAAAACAGGATTGATAGAGGCAGTGTTGCCTGTAATGGCCGTTCCGTTGTTAGACCAACTATAGGTGTAAGTAGGTTGAGGAGCATTGTCAGAAGAAGGAACTACTTCAGCAGTAAGTGTGAGGTCAGCGCCTTCGCAGATAGTCGTTGCATTCTGAGTCAGACCAGATACGATTCTGACAACAGGGTCGGCAAAGACTGCTGTGGTGATAGAACCTGAAGTTGCAGAACATCCAGGAATATCGCTGCTAACGACTACGTGATATTCGTATTCGCCTGCTGACAATGAAGGAGATGTCGTATATACCATGTTGTTGTTGGTACCATAGATTTCGTTGTCAAACTTGTACCATGTGAAGACCGGTTGGTCGCCTGCAACTGGCTGGTTTGCAAGAGAGGCTTGCATAGTAACCGTACCGCCTTGGCAGACATCGGTTCTGTTGTCAACAGAAGAGATAGCAACTTGGTAAGCGTCTACAACATTCATCTGGAAAGATGCAGTTGCGGAACATCCGGAACCTGTTTGGTCAACATTAACTACAAAGTTGTTGGCGTCAGTGGTGTAAAGAATGCCTGTTTCAATAGAAGCAGCATTGTTGTACTGATGACCAACGCCATCCTTGAACCATTCGTAAGAATTGGTTCCGACACCGCCTTGTACATTGGCAACCAGTACTGAGAAACCTTCGTTACAAACCGTCTGGTAAGCGTCTTGTGCAACAGCAATGTTCACAACGGGATCAGCAACAACTGCGAGGTTAGTCACATTAGAAGTGCTGGCACAACCGTATGTAAGAGCAGAAACTTCAACCTTGTAATCAATTGAACCGATATTGTTCATTTCAGAGACTGTCAGTGTGTTGACATTAGTCTCGTCGAATGATACATATTCGCCAGTTGTGTTGTTGAACCATTTGAATGTGTAAGGATTAATACCGTTCACGTCGCTGATTCCGCCCTCAATGTTAGCAGTCAGGGTAGCCTCACCGCCTTCGCAGATTGTGGAGTTGTCAATAGAAAGCGTTACGCGAGGATCGGTAACAACAGTCACAGGATAGTTGTCCGTGGTAGCTGTAACCGTACAGCCAGGCAGTGAGCTTACTTCAACCGTATAGATGTAGTCCTGAGTGTTGGCTTCAGGAGAAATTGTCAGTGTATTGGTGTTTGCACCGGCAATTACAGTGTCATGTTCGCTCCAAGCGTAGGTGTAAGTGAGGTTCTGGGTAGGATGAGTAACGACAGCGTTGAATGTGATGACACCGCCTTCGCAGATGGAAGTAGGATCGGTTGTATAAACATTTACGGTGGGGTTCTCAATAACTTCTACAATATTGTTGTCAGAAACAGGTGATACACAACCAGGCATATCAAATGAAGCCACTACAGTGTAATTGTGAACTCCAACTTCCATCGTATTGGCATTCTGATGGAAATTGCTCATTGTTGCTTCAGGGATAACGAAGCGATCCTGGTACCATGTGTAGGTAGGCACGCCGTATTCACTGTAGTCGTTGGTGACGTTGAAATCAACGTCGGCAGCTGCACAGACCATAGCGTCGCTGACTGTCACGACCGGTGCGGCAGGAGTTTCATGTACGATAATGTTAACTGAATTAGTTGTGCTTGCACATCCGTAAGCAGCAGCGGTAACATCTACTTTGTAATCGATTGAACCGATGTAGTTCATCGTAGGAACTGTCATAGTGTTAACGTTGGTAGCATCGAATTGTACAAATTCGCCTGTCGTCTTGTTGTACCAAGTGTAGGTGTAAGGATCAATGCCATTGACATCATTGATGCCGCCTTCTACGTTGACCGTCATCGTAGCTTGACCGTTTTCGCAGATGGCGTTATGGTCAATGGAGAGCGTTACGCGAGGATCGGTAACAACAGTCACAGGATAGTTGTCCGTGGTAGCTGTAACCGTACAGCCAGGCAGTGAGCTTACTTCAACCGTATAGATGTAGTCCTGAGTGTTGGCTTCAGGAGAAATTGTCAGGTCGGCAGTATTAGCACCCTCAATGTATGCGTTATGCTGAATCCAAGCATAGGAATATGTAAGTTCTTCGGTAGGATGAGTAACGACAGCGTGGAAGTTGACAACACCGCCTTCGCAGATGGAAGTGGGATCGGTTGTATAAACCTCGACGGTCGGGTTCTCGATGACTTTTACGATTGCAGCATCAGACATTGCTGAAACACAACCAGGCATATCGAACGATGCAATTACAGTGTAGTTGTGTACGCCGACTGACATTGCGTAAGCATTCTGATGGAATGTAGCCTGAGTTGCAGAAGGAATTACGAAACGATCCTGATACCAAGTATAAGTAGGAATGCCGTATTCACTGTAGTCGTTGGTGACATTGAAGTCAACATCAGCAGCAGAGCAGATCATAGCGTCACTGACTGTCACGACAGGAGCCGCAGGAAGTGCGTGAACATTGATATTGTATTCAGAAGTTGCGGTACAAAGAGTTGTCGTTTGAGTAACGGTTACACCAAATGTAGTAGTCTGGCTCGGAGCAGCCGTAAGGAACGGAAGCGTAGCACCAGGAATATTGTACTTGTAAGTAACGGAGATAGTGTCATATACATAACCACCATTGGGCAAGTAATCGACAGCGAGAATTTGAGTGCTCGTTCTCAATTCATACCACTGGAACGTGAGGTCTTCAGTATTGTAGTTGTCGAGACGTGCTTCGAGGGTAACTTCACCGCCGACGCAAACGTCATGTATGTCGTTGGCTTGAACAACTGTCACATCAGGTACTGGAGAAACATAGACTTCGAACGGAGCAGAAGTTGCACCGCAAGCGTTAGCAACGTCACCTCTTTCTACATGGACTGTAAAGATATAGGGTTCATCTTGAGGATAGAGGTATTCAGCAAAGAATCTGCTATCGCCGAGGTTATAAGCCATATTGTCTCTAATAGCACCGTTGATGTACCAAGTATAATGCAGGTTGCCAACATTCATACCAGTTGTGTCAACATTTGCGATAAGGAACGTATAGTCCGTTTCGCAAACATGCTGATCGCCAGAGATTGCAACAACCGGATTAGCATAGATTGTCAGGGCATTAGCGCTGACAGGCTCAGAAGTACAACCTGCAGCTTCGAGCGTTACAACAGCTGTGTAAACGAATTGTTGTGTGTTGCCATCAACCGTGACAGGTGAATCGTAAATAGTCTGGGAGGTTGCGCCCGGAATTCTGATTCCATTTCTGTACCATGTGTAAACATCAGTTGACGAAGGAGTGTAATTCTCGGGAACAGCAGTAATCTGGATCTGGGCACCTTGGCATGCGGTGTAGTTGGAAAGGGTTACATTGCTGATGATAGGATCAACATTCACTGTAACAACCACCGTGTCGCTGCTTGCGATACAGAGCGAGTTGCGCTGCAGCGCCGTCATTGAATATCTGTGTGTGCCAATGGCAGGAACAAACGTGTAGCTCAACTCTGTCGCTGTTGCGATCAGCTCGTCGCCGTCGTACCAGTGGAACTCGAGCATGTCTGCATTGTAGTCGTCAAGGTTGGCCGTGAGCGTGATCTCTCCGCCTTCGCAGATTTCCGTCTCTGTGACCGTGGCGTGTACGACAGGGTTGTCGTTCACAAGCACCGTCGCCTCTGCCCTCGTCGTGCAGCCGTACTCGTTCACCAACTCTACGCTGAAATTGTATGCATAGTCCCTGTAGCCGCGCGTGAGCACCATCGTCTCGCCGTGAGCACCGGTCTCGCCGGTGAGCGCCACGTTGTCCTCATACCATGTGAAGTGGTAGTCCGTGGCCGGGGCGGGGGTGACGTTTGCCGTCATCTCGATGTTGCCAGTCAGCGTGTCGCATACGATGGGGTCCGTCGTGAGCACCAGAACCGGGTTCGGCTTCACCGTGACCGTGCTGTAGTTCACCACGTCGGACTCGCAGCCCGCTGCGCTCTGGCGTACGCTCACACCGTAAACGTATGTGGTGACATCGCCGTTGTGCGCCTGCGGCGTCTCGCTGTACGTTGCGCTTACGGCTCCCTCGATGACCTCGCCGTTGCGGTACCATGTGTAGACTTCGCCGCCGGTCACGCCGCCGTCAACATGGGCGGTCATCGTTACGTAACGGCCTTCGCAGATCTCGTCGTTGCCGTCAAGGTCTGTTGTGATTGACGTCACGACAGGGTCAGCGTTCACTGTAACAACCACCGTGTCGCTGCTTGCGATACAGAGCGAGTTGCGCTGCAGCGCCGTCATTGAATATCTGTGTGTGCCAATGGCAGGAACAAACGTGTAGCTCAACTCTGTCGCTGTTGCGATCAGCTCGTCGCCGTCGTACCAGTGGAACTCGAGCATGTCTGCATTGTAGTCGTCAAGGTTGGCCGTGAGCGTGATCTCTCCGCCTTCGCAGATTTCCGTCTCTGTGACCGTGGCGTGTACGACAGGGTTGTCGTTCACAAGCACCGTCGCCTCTGCCCTCGTCGTGCAGCCGTACTCGTTCACCAACTCTACGCTGAAATTGTATGCATAGTCCCTGTAGCCGCGCGTGAGCACCATCGTCTCGCCGTGAGCACCGGTCTCGCCGGTGAGCGCCACGTTGTCCTCATACCATGTGAAGTGGTAGTCCGTGGCCGGGGCGGGGGTGACGTTTGCCGTCATCTCGATGTTGCCCGTCAGCGTGTCGCATACGATGGGATCGGTGGTGATAACAAGTACAGGGTTCGGAAGAACGGTAATAGTAGCATAATTAAGAACATCAGACTCGCAATCTGAAGCAGTTTGACGGACGCTTACTCCGTAAACGTAAGTAGTCAAGTCTCCGTTGTTTGCTTGGGGCGTTTCGTTATAATAAGCAGAAACAGCTCCCTCGATGACCTGGCCGTTGCGGTACCAAGTATAGACTTCACCGCCGGGTACGCCGCCGCTGATATGAGCGGTCAATTGTACTTCACTGCCTTCGCATACCGTGTTGTTTACAAGATTGGTGGTGATGCTATCAACAACAGGATCGTCGTTAACTACGATAGCAATTGTAGCAATATTGAAACAGCTCTGGTTGTAATAGTTCATCAAGTGTGTTACCTTAACTTCGTACGTGGTGCTGGCCGTAGGGGCGAAAGTTTCAACGGGTTCAGTCATTCCAGGAATAGCATCGCTGATTTCGTGACCATTTTTATACCACTGATATTGAAGCATAGGATCATTGTAATTGTCAAGATGTGCGGTCAAAGTAACTTCACCACCTTTACAGATAGTGGTTTGGTCGGCTGTAATGTTAACCTCGGGTTTACTATAGATGTTAACCTCAAAAGGTTCACTCATCGTTGTACAACCATTGGCGTCTGTGACTTCAACAGTAAATGAGTAAGGATTATCGTATGAGGGAATCCAGTTTTCAGTATAGATATTGTCATAAATGTTATCAGGAACCGCGCTATTACGCACTTGATTATGTTCATACCATGTGTAGAGGTAATCAGGATTATAAGTACCATCAACCCAAGCGACCAAACGGACATTACCTTCGCCAGGGTTCGGATTGGGAGCCATATAGCATACGTTGTGGTTACCAGAAATCGTAACAATAGGATTACGTCTGACTCTTACAGTATTGGAATAGACCTTGTAAGGTTCACAACCTTCAATGCCGTAATCGATATAGGCAGCGTATGTATAAGAGGTTGTATCGTCATCAAGGATGTTGAGCTGTTTGTGGAATGAAGGGCCATTAACACCTTGCATAAGGACACCGTTCTCGAACCACACATAAGTTAAATTGTCATCAACAATGCCGTTGACGGTAGCGGTAACATAAACATCTTCACCCTTGCAGACGGTGAAATCATCGCCTGTAGTGTTGCCTTCGTTCGAAACGACAAGTTTGAGATTGAGATCTTGCATAAGTTTGACCTCTGCATCTCCTTCAGCCGTACATTCCGTAGTGGTTTGGGTAACTTTAACGAAGAATTTTGTCTTTTCAGTTACGGCCGTAGAAAATGTGCGAGAAGTTGCATAAGGAACGAGTGTGCGGGTTGCTTCACTTTCCTTTTGTGTGTACCATTGATAGGTCAGGTTAGGCATATTATAATCTCCAAGATGGGCTGTAGCAGTGACAATACCGCCTTTGCAAATGGAGTCATAGTCGAGAGTGACGGCAACGTTTATGTCAGATCCGATATAAACATTGTATGGCTGGCTGTTAGCAACACAACCATTGTTGTTTGTTGCGCTGACTGTGAATATGTAAGCATGATCCTGATCGGTCAGGGTTGTCTTGAGTGTATCGTTGAGAATGACGAAGTTGTGTGTTTGTCCATCGACAACGTTGTTGCCGTTAACGAGAGTCTGGTCAAACAGACGCCATTCATAGGTATAAGCGGCTTTCTGAGCTGTAGTGTTGAGTGTGTCATTCAAAATAGCTACAAGGCGAACATTGCTGTCGTTGCAAATCCAAGGATCGCCAGTGATTTCGATTGTCGGATTGGGAAGAACAACCAATGTGACCGGCGTTGTGGCAGAAACGTCAGAGACACAACCTTCAGGACTTGCAACTTGAACGTTGTAGGAATAGACTCCGGCAGCAGGCGAAACGGTTACGGTATTTAGATGCTGGTATGTGGCATTCAACGGAGTACCGTTTTCGTACCAAATGTAATCAGAAACACCAGCAACATTAACTACAATAGTTGTCTGACCGCCTTCGCAAATCGTATCTTTGTCATCAACAAAAGTGATTTCGCCGAGGGCAACAACAGGGATTTCTATTACATTAATATATATAGAGTCTTTTCTTTCACAATCTCCTGCTGTGCTGCTAAGTTTGGAAGTAACGTAATAATAGCCGGAAGCGGAAGGTGTAACGGTAATCTGAGAAGAATGAGCACCCTCAGTTACATGGTGCCATGTATAATGTACATTGCCCTCGGGCCAGCCTTGAGCATTCACGTTAAGCGTTACAGAAGATCCTTTGCAAACAGTGTTGCTGGGAGCAGCGGTTATCTGGATGTCGGCTCCAAAAGAGGTGACTGTGAACTCGGCTTCAACTGCGCAAGAATTTTCATTTGCCGTTGCGTATGCTGTAACACTGTAAACACCGGCCGCGACTTCAACGGAAGAAGCGACATCACCTGTGCTCCATTTGTAGTGATCTGCACCATAAGCGCTTGCAGTCAATGTAGTCTTTGCGGTTTCGCAAATGACATTATTGCCAGTAATTGTGAGTTGAGAGGGAGCGGCAATAGCTGTAACACCGACAGTCGACCAAATATCTAAGACACAACCATCGGCACTAACTGATTTTGCACTGAAAGAATGAGCACCTGCCTCTGTGATAGGATAGGTAATGGTTTCAAGTAAGCCAGCTCCGGGAATTTCTGCTCCGTCATAATACCAAATGTATGTGAGACCCGTCGTATGATTACTCACATTAACATTAACCAGATCTCCTACGCAAACAGGATCTGCGCTTACTTGCAATGTCGGCGCTTGAGCAGGAACATTCAATACCGCCACCGGTATTGAAGCTGTCTTTGTGCAGCCGTTGGACGAAGCCGTCACAATATAAGTTGTGGTTGTAGTAGGCGTAACGATAACGGTTGCGTTTGTTTCTGTAGTACTATGAGACCAAGAGTAAGCAATGTCGCCAGTCCAACCCGTTGCAGAAGCCTGCAATGTTACAGGAGTTCCAGGGCAAACGCTGGTTTCGGTAAGCGGGGTAATCTGAAGGTCAGATCCGAACGCATAAACAGTAAAGTCTGCCATTGCTTCGCAACCTGTTTCAGATTTCACAATAACTGTTTTAACGCCAGGGGTATCAAAAATCTTAGTGTTGTTCGTGCCGAAATCTGTATCGCCAGTCCATTTATAAGAAACGGTATTAGCGGTAGAGGGCGTAACGACAGCAGTCAAAGCGGTTGTGCTGTAGGTTCCGTCAGCATTCTGGCAAAGCATATTCTCACCAGAGATAGCCACTTGCATCGGAACGGCATCAACAGTGACAGTTTTTACATTTGACAATGCGATTCCGCAAGGATAGTTTTCAAAAGAAGCCTCTACTTGGAAAGTATAGTCACCGCTGTTCGGCAGTGCAACGCGATACTCATTTCCAGTAACGCCGGGAACAACCTGGCCATTCATTTTCCAGGTGTAGGTAATGTTACCGAGTGCTGTATTGCCTGCATTTACGTCAGCAAGGTTAAGTGTAACCATACCGTCAAGGCAAACCTTATCGGACGAGCTGGTAAGTGTGAGAGCATCTGCAAGAGTAGGATTGACTCCTGAATTAATGTAGTCCAACAGCGTAAATGAAGTTTCCTGAGGATTGCAAGCGCTGTTTTGATAAACGGGAATCACTTTGTAAACATCTCCTGAAACAGGATTGTCGATGGTAAGATAATTTACGTAAGTGAAAATAGTGTCAGTTGTTCCGTCTTTAACCCATTTCCATTTGAAAGGCTGTTCAGAACCGGAAGTGTAAGAATTGGCTGTGGCCACAACGTTTGCTGCGCCGGTACAGAAGAGAGGCACGTCAACAGTTGTAACAGGCATCGGGGAAACGGTAAAATAGTGTACAGGGGAATAGACAGCCTCGCATCCATTGCGAGTGATTTGAACGTCGTATTGGTAATCCAGTTTCTGATCGAGCGGGAGTTGGTCAACGTTGAACGAGTATGAGCGTCCAGTTGCTCCGATGATGTATTGACCGTCGCGTCTCCATTGATAAGAGCAATCGATGTTGCTTTCATGTTGGGCCGTAAAAGTCACGACTCCTTGAGGACATGAATGCTCGGGACCTTCAACATAGACAATTATGTTGGCAGCCACAGTAACAACCACACTGTTTGATCTGTAGGTGGCACCGGTTACCGTAGTTATTTCACAGCAAACCGAATATTGACCTGCGGAATAACCTGTAAAGGTGAATGTTGGTTCCGTCACGCTTACCGATGCTCCATCTACGAGCCATCTGTAAGACGACAAAACCTCCGCAGAACCGTTGGCATCGAAAGCTGCTGCGAAGACAACAGAACTATGTGCTCCGCTTAAGCTGATGCTCTGGGGATTCACCGGGGTAACTGTCACTACAGGCGTACCTGCAGGTGCCGCCATCATACTCGCATCATACGATGGAGAAAACGGTTTTGTGACCCAACTGTGCAACTTGGCATCCGCACCATTCAAATGCAATGCTTCGCTGCGAGCCTGGCATGTTCCCAAATATAGGAACGCCATCAGCAGAAAAATCATAAATTTTTTCATCGTTTTGGATTTAATTATTACTATTGTTATTTATTAATTTGTCTTTGTATCTGTGTATTGAAGGCGTATTTGCCTTAATTGGTGTCCAAACAGGTCTTTTTTTTGTTCGATTCATTAGTTTGCATAAGTATGTCATTTCACTTTATAATCAACTTGCAAAAATACAAAAATAATCACATATATTTTCCACTGCTTTTTTTTTTTTGAAAATTGAACAGTGCTCTGAAATATGGATACTTATATCTAATAATGGAAGGCTTGTAGGCTTGACATATATTTGTATTGTGTCGTCAGGGAGGGGTGACGACTACGCTCTACAAGCGTAATCAGACAAAGTATGGTGGGAGCAACACCATGGAGACATTGAAAATAGGAATTATGAGGGACACAGGAAAAGCCGCAAATAAAGAATACGGACACTGACCGGAAGAGTAACAAATGGGATTGAGGAGCAGCTATTATAAGGATAGGTCACGCCGCTTCATATCTGAGAATTTAGCAAAAAGGGGAACTACATTATAATGTATACATAATGGAACAATTAGCGAAAGGACAGCATTCTTTCAATTGAGAGAAACAGTATTCGTACGACAAATCGGAAATGGGTGTGAATATGCGATTCTCGGAGGGATATCAAAATGCCTTATTGTTGTCAAGTTGAGTTACAGGGACAAAAAAAGGGTCTCCGTGACAGGAGACCCTTCTGTGGCATTGGGGCGACGACCTACTCTCCCACCGGTCAAGGCAGTACCATCGGCGCGGACGGGCT
>CAVCMI010000025.1:0-83802 GCA_963603365.1 Oscillospiraceae bacterium | reverse complement strand
ATGTATGTGGTTTCGCCCCTCATTAGCCATCAAACACTCTCTACAGAACTGATAGCCAATCACCTGTATGCGCCCTCTTATCTGTCGTGCCTCACAGCATTGCGCTACTACGGGATGACCCCCGAACAAGTATGTCGGACACAGTCAATGACTATAAAACACACGAAGACTTTCCACACATCGCTTGGCGAGTTCTCCTACACCAATACGAATCGGGAAGCCTTTTCTGTGGGTGTTACCAGCATAACCGAAAACGGCTACTCGTTTCTCATCGCCACGCCGGAGAAAGCACTTTGCGACCTCATCGCCACATCGCCACAAGTAACACTGCGCTACATCACCGAAGCACGACGCTACTTGGAAGAGGACATCCGATTCGATATGGACGCATTCGCCGAGATGGACAAAGCGATATTCCGTGAGTATATAGCCGTCGGCAAAAAGGCATCCTCCATACAAACACTCCTCAAACTGCTGGAACAATGAACGCTGTCTATCAAAATATGCTTTCCGCTTACGACCTTACGACACACGAACAGCAGCGCAACGCCGTATTTGAGGTCAACCAGCAAATTGCACTCGCAGGACTATACCACGGTGGCTTTTTCGAACAAGCGGCATTTTACGGCGGCACTTGTCTGCGTATCTTTCATGGGTTGCAGCGTTTCAGTGAGGATATGGATTTCTCTCTCTTGGCACCTGACGAGCATTTCGATTTCACACAGTATTTTCAGCCTGTCATCGACGAGTTTGCCATAGTGGGGCGTCAAGTGGAGATACACAAGAAAGAGAAACGCAACTTTGGCAAAGTAGAATCAGCATTCCTCAAAGACAACTCCGATGTGTACGACCTCTCTTTTCAAACCGAAAAAAGCATACGGATAAAGATAGAGGTGGATACTTGTCCGCCACTCGGATTCCAGACCGAACAGAAATTGCTATTGCAACCCGTATCGTTCATGACACGATGCTTCACGCTGCCCGATCTGTTTGCAGGGAAAATGCATGCACTTGTGTTCCGTACTTGGAAAAACAGGGTCAAGGGACGCGATTGGTACGATTTTGAATTCTATGTGCGGCATAATGTACCGCTGCACTACGAGCACTTGCAAGCACGCATGCAACAGTTTAACGGGCTTGCTATTGACAGGCAGCAGTTTTTACAACTGCTCTGTGAGCGAATAGCAACGGCAGATATACATCAAGTGAAAGCAGATGTATTGCCCTTCCTTCGCAATCGGCACGAGTTAGGGATATGGTCCACAGACTATTTCTTGCAATTAACCGACCTCATACAGTGGATATAGCCACAGCAAACTGACAAGACTTTAACCAAACAGATAGAAAGCAGGATAAAATAACAACAAAAATATGTATAACGGAAAATAGAGAGTTGAAATCGAAAAATCACCTACAAAGAAGACTTATAATGCAAGAAACCGAACGCATAGAACTCAAGCGGGAACTGACACCCGAAGTGGATATTGAAAGAGAGGTGATAGCCTTCTTGAATGCCACAGGTGGTACTATTTATGTTGGTATAGACGATAATGGTACACCGGTAGGTGTGAGCGACACCGATGATTGTATGTTGCGGCTGAAAGACCGTATAAAGAACAATATACAGCCATCGGCCATGGGATTGTTTGATATTTCTGTGGAGCAAATAGAGGGTTACAATGTTATCAAGTTGATAGTAGCTGGAGGATTAGAAAAGCCATATTATAAGGTCAAATACGGACTTACGGCAAAGGGTACTTTCATGCGTATTGGCACATCAACCGAGCCTATGCCGCAAGTGCAGATTGATAAACTGTTCTCAACAAGAACCCGCCATTCGCTGGGCAGGATGGTGTCTATACGCCAAGACCTGAGTTTTGAGCAACTGCGTATCTACTATGATGAACACGGCAAACGCCTAACAGACAACTTCCATCGTACATTAGAACTGCTGACAGAAGACGGACGATACAATTATGTGGCATACCTGTTGGCAGACGAGAATGGAAACTCGATGAAAGTAGCCAAGTACGCCAGCCTTGACCGCTGTAACTTGATAGAGAATAATGAGTACGGCTATTGTTCACTCATCAAAGCCACCAAGAGCATTCTGCAAAAATTGGATGTTGAGAACAGAGTGTCGGCTCGCATTACACCGATGGAGCGTATCGAAAAGCCGCTTTGGAACAAGGTTGCATTGCGTGAGGTCGTCATTAACGCCATTGTGCATAACGATTATTCCTTTGAGGTGCCACCGAAATTTGAGTTATTTCCCGACCGATTGGAAATCACCTCTATGGGAGGACTGCCTATAGGGATGACGCACGAAGAGTTCTTTGGCGGCATCTCAATACCACGCAACAAAGAGTTGATGCGCATTTATCGTGATGTGGAATTGGTAGAGTCGTTAGGGTCGGGCATTCCTCGTGTCCTGCAAGCATACGGAGCGGCATGTTTCCACTTTACAGAAAACTTCACGCGTATTGTTCTCCCTGCCGACCCAGAGGTGATAAAAATGCTTGAGAAAGAGGATAATTATCAAGACAATGAAAAAGACTATCAAGACGAACTAAAGGGAAGTGAGGAGAAAGTGTCGGAGAAAATGTCGGAGAAAATGTCGGAGAAAATGGACCCAATCTCAAAGAGAATCATAATGTTGCTGAAAAGCAACCCGACAGCCTCTGCAAGCGAACTTTCGAAAAAAATAAAAGGAGTAACACCGCGTACTATTGAGCGTAGTATTGCCAAACTCAAAACCCAAGGGCGTCTCCGCCGCATAGGTCCCGACAAGGGCGGACACTGGGAGGTAATTGAATAACAACCATATGGAAACCAAACAGATAGAAAGCAGGATAAAAATATATTAAAAGCGAGCGACAAACATGGTTCAACCCAAAAAGCACATATCGATAGTTACATGGTACGGAGTTCTAAATTTTGGGACTACGCTTCAAGCGCATGCACTATACACTACATTAGAGCAATTAGGATATCAAGTCTGTTTGCTACACAAAATAGGGGTGATACGCTCTGTAAGGGACTTTCTGGGAAACATATTTAAGCGCAAGCAAACAAAACAGATGAGTATTGCAGAGCAGAAATTAAGCGAATTTATAGCCTCATATCATATCGTGAATTTCTATACTATCAATCCCATCCATAGCATTAATCGCAACACAGATGTCTACATTACCGGAAGTGACCAGATTTGGAACACTATGTACTATTGGGATGCCTTTTATTTTCTTTATTTTGCCCCGAATAATAAGAAAATTGCATATTCAAGTAGTCTTGGAACACCCCAAATCAATCCAAAACACCGGAAATTGGTTAAAAGATACCTTTCTCGATTTTCTCATATAAGTATCAGAGAATCGTCAGGGATTCCAGTTTTATCCTCATTACTTAGACGAGATGATATTGTGTCAGTACCCGACCCGACTTTTCTACTGACCTCTGATGATTTGCAACAAATAGCCCAGGATGCCACCTTTGAAACTGAACTCCCCAAAGACTATATTTTTGTTTATTTTGTAGGGAACAGGAAAGAAGAGTATTCTCAATTATTGGATACTATTTGCCTACAATATGGCACACCTTACGCCATTACGATTCCTTCTTTTGAATCGGGAATCATCATTCATAAAGAGAATTGTATAGAATACACCCACGCAGGTCCTGCAGAGTTCGTTTATTTGATAAAAAATGCACGAGTCGTATGTACCGACTCTTTCCATGCGGCCGCCCTCTCTATTAACATTGGCAAAGAATTTTATATAGCCAAACGATTCACAGACGATAATCCGCAATCACAAAATAGCAGAATCTATGACCTGCTTAGCCATTATGGTTTACTTGGCAGATTATATACAGGGACAGGGACTTTATCCAATGATGTTACACCAGTAAACTCTCCTGCGATTCAACAAATCGTTCACAAAGACCGCCAATACGGCTTTAATTACCTCATAAACTCCATAGAGCATTAAATGAAAGAGATTTGTCCTACCGAACAATGTACGGGTTGTTTTGCTTGTATCAATGCCTGCAAATTGGGCTGTATTACAATGCAAGAAGATGCCTATTGCGAATGGCATCCAAACATTGACCACTCCAAATGCGTACAATGCGGGAGATGCCAACGGGCTTGTCCGAACAATCAGCAACTTTCTTTTCATACTCCTCTCGCATGCTATGCAGTTTGGAACACGAATAAGGTAGAGCGTGCCAAATCTGCTTCAGGAGGAATAGGGAGAAAAATAGCAGATTATACCATCTACGAAAAAGGCGGGATATTTGTCGGTACTGAATATGATAGCAAATTTACTCCCATTCACACATTTGCCAAGAAGGGAAAAGACACATCTGTTTATCAAGGTTCCAAGTATATACAAAGCCGTGTCGGAGAAACAACCTATCAAAAGATAGAACATCTACTTGAAAAAGGAGAACGGGTTTCCTATATTTCTACCCCTTGTCAAATAGCCGGTTTGTTGTCATATTTAGGGAAATCCTATAATAATTTAATTACAATTGACTTATTATGTCACGGAGTAAGCCCTGTCCGCTATTTTCAAGAAGATTTGCAATATCTCATACAAAAGCATCACCTTCAGCACATTACGGATGTACGATTTCGCGACAACGAAGGACACAATTTCAGAACAACACTTTGGAATAATAACACATGTCTTATCAATTTATCCGCCCGATGTGATTATTATTTTGCAGGGTTTCTATATGGTGTATCTTTGCGAGAGAATTGTTATACATGCCCATACGCCAGCACAAAGCGTATAGCAGATATTACATTGGGCGATTTTATCGGTATAGGTACAAAAAAGCCCTTTGCATATTCTAAAGAAAATGTATCCGTAGTATTACTCAACACTACAAAAGGCGAACATTTCTTTGCCGAACTATTAGAAGCTTACCCTTCTCTTTCTGCCGAACAGCGTCCATATTCTGAACGTCTTTCTTACCCTCTCTCAATAGGCAAACCTACACCCAAACATCAAGACAGAGAAAAGTTTAGGACTTCAGTTAAAAGCAAGGGCTTTCATCATGCGATTCGAAAAATACTTGGTTTTCGGATATTTCGTAGTAAGTGCTGGGAATATCTGCGTCAAATAAAACGGAAATGGAATTCAAAATAGTAGAATCACCACCTAAAGTTAGTGTTATCATACCCATTTACAATGCAGGAAATTGTTTAGAGCAATGTCTGAACTCAGTATTGCGGCAAACTCTAACCGACATTGAAATTGTATGCGTATTAGATTGTCCCACAGATGGAAGTGATATTATCGCAAAGGAGTTCGCATATACTGATAAACGCATTCGGATTATTGAAAACAAAGAGAATCAGCATATAGGTCGCAGTCGTAACATCGGGTTGACATACGCTCAAGGTGAGTATATTGCATTCTGCGATGACGATGACTCAATGGAAGCAGATTTCATTGCTACTATGGTAGCAGAGGCAGAAAAGATGCATTCACCCATTGTGGCTTCGTACGATTCCTATTATCATGAACCTGAAAATCCATATAGCCTACTTTGTAACACTAAGGACGCCTATTTGGAGATTCTTTCGGGAAAGCTGCAACAATATAGTCCATCTGTATGGACATATTTGTTTCAACGGGAATTTCTTACAGTTCACCGAATTGAGTTTGTAGATACACGGTATGTATCTATTGAAGACCGACTATTTGTTGCGACCGTATTGGCATATGCCATTCGTGATGGTATTTCCTCTTTTCCATTGGTACAACGGCATTTATATGCTCACACCACAGAACACACCAATGCGAAATACTCCTATCGAAAGTTGGAAAATACATTGGCAATGTTAGAACAACTTGGAAAAATAGACTTGATTGTAGAGGATGCGGACTATGTTTGTCAATATTTAACTCCATACACAGAATGCATAGCGATTATGTTATATGGTTCATTACGCAAAGAACTGCGACACAAAGGCATAGCTTCAAGCATAAAAAGAATCTCCCTTGTTAAAAACTATCCTATGGTATGGAATAGTCTGCGAGCAAATCATATTGTTTATAACAAACAACTGACTTTACCCAAGAATCTGCTATTATTCATTCTTAAAAAGATATAAGAAGACATGGATACCCCATTAGTGTCAATCATTACCGTTACTTTCAATGCCAAAGATTATTTGGAGCAAACCATAAAAAATGTCATAGCCCAAACTTACACCCCTATTGAGTATATCATTATAGATGGTGGAAGTACGGCGGTATTTGGATAGATGCCACTATATTACTCACTTCAAGGTTGCCTGAATATATTACAAATCAGTCAATGTTTATGTATAGAGAAACCAACATAGAATCGCAGATTTTCCAACATAGATTTGAAGATTTTATTGCCAACAATCGCAGATTTTCCTACGGACTTTTGAAAATTTTTATTGCAAGATTTGAAGATTTTCCGTACCTTTGCCGCATCAAAAAGAAAGCAATATGTTAGAACGCAAGCATAATACGATTCTTCTTGAGCGTTTGGCCGAACCTCGTAGGACGATTCAAGTCGTAGCAGGACCTCGCCAAGTGGGAAAAACAACTATGGTCAAGCAGGTGTTGCAGCAATGTACCATTCCGTCTTTTTTGTATAATGCGGACGCAGTAGACGCTGACAATGCCGACTGGATAGCCCAACGGTGGAGTGAGGTGCGCTCGCAGATTATCTTCAATGCATACACCGAAGCCGTGTTGGTGTTCGACGAGATACACAAAATCAACAACTGGAGCGAGCAGGTCAAGCGCGAGTGGGATAACGACACTTTTCGTGATGTGCCTATCAAGGTCGTACTATTGGGTTCTTCCCGTCTGTTGCTCAAACGCGGACTGACAGAATCTTTGGCAGAGCGGTTCGAGATAATCAGTATGGGACATTGGTCCTTTGCCGAGATGCACGAGGCATTTGGTTGGAATATCAATCAGTACATCTATTTCGGTGGCTATCCAGGAAGTGCTGCTTATATTGATAACGAGATGCGTTGGCGGCGTTTTATGCGTGAGACGATTGTAGCACCAGCCATTGAAAAAGATGTGTTGCAGACCTCTTTTATCTATAAGCCTGCCTTGCTGAACCAACTGTTTCATATCGGTTGCGCCTATTCGGGCGAATTATTGTCTTACAACAAAATGTTGGGAATGCTACAAGACGCAGGCAACGCCAGCACTTTGGCGAGTTATCTACAATTGCTTGCAGATAGCAAACTGCTTGTCGGCCTACAGAAATACGCTGTTGACCAAGCCCGTAAATACAAGTCTATCCCTAAGTTACAGGTGTACAATAATGCATTGCTGTCTGCGATGACAGATGGTATGACCTACGAGAAAGCCTTTACCAATCCTACCTTGTGGGGACAATGGGTCGAGTCTGCTGTTGGGTGTTTCTTGTTGGACAAGATAGACGAACTCGAGTGTGAGTTGTACTATTGGCGCGAGAATAACGATGAGGTCGATTTTGTGCTTACAAGGGGGAACAAGATAGTCGCTATCGAGGTCAAGAGTGGCAGACGACAACATAACCAAGGACTCTCCGTGTTCGGTGAAAAGTATCATCCGCAGTTCTCTTTTGTTGTTGGAGGTGAGACTATGCCCACAGAACAATTCTTCACAGGCGACTTGTCCCGATTATTCTGACCTATATTCAAATTCGTAAATATGCCCTCCGCCCTCATCATCGCCCCTAATTTTCATTATTTTGCGCAGAGTATTGCCTGTGCCTTTGAGCAGGCGGGCTATGCTGTTAAATGCGAGAAATACGACACCCCTGTTCACCCTTACACTCGTTGGAATCGCCTGCGCTACAAGACAGGAAACAAAGCGGCACTTCGGGAACATTCTCGGCAGGACTACAAGGCGTATATTTTGCAGGTTTTCAACGAGCGGCAGCCCGATTTGGTTTTTATCGTCAATGGCGATATACTTCTGCCGGAGGTGGTGCAGACTATGCAACAGACAGCCCGATTGGCAATATGGCTTTTCGATAGTGTACGCCGCCTCCCTACTGCTTTACCTAATTTGCAATTTGCCCACAAAATATTCTGCTATGAGCAGACGGATATCGACTACTTACAAAGCGAGCACCACATTGAGGCATTTTTCTTGCCGCAAGCGGCTGACACGGTACTCTACCATCCCCTGCCTATTAAGAAAGATTTGGATATCGTCTTTGCCGGCGACCTTTGGCAATCTCAAAAGCGGAAGCAGTTGATACAAGCCGTTGTGGCTCGCTATGCCGACCGAAAGATTCGTGTCTGGGGTATCTACAAGCCATGGTACAAAGAGGTTTGGCAGTGGCTCACCCGCGAGCGGCGCAATGTTTATACCAACTGCAATGCCTCTGCCGAGCAACTGAATTTGGACTACAACCGCGCCAAAGTGGTGCTTAACATTCATCATGAACAGCAGAGAGACGGCGCCAACCCAAAGGTGTTCGAGATATGTGCCAGCGGAGCATACCAAATCTGCGATGCCAACCCGTATATCGAATCCATATTCCCCAATGGCGAAATCGGACTATACCATAACGAGCAAGAACTCTTTTCGCTTATCGACTATGCCCTGACGCACGATATGTCTGCACAAGCGCAAGCCGCCCACGAGCTGATAGTCAGACATCACACCTTTGGGCAACGGATTAAAACCATTCTGAATAAATTGTAGCAAACTGATTTTATGACAATTCATTATAACCATACAAATCGGAAATTTTCGGACAGAGAATTGCATATTTTCTCAGTAACTTTTGAAAATCTTTCCACCAAAGTGCAACAACTTTTCAATCATTTATTTCCCTGCCATGTCCTCAATTCTTTTCATCTGGTATAAGCGTTCCCGCGGCATCCTCGAAGGAGGCGGTCAGGCAAGCAAGCGCAATTATGAGTTGCTCCGTTCTATTGTCGGCAGCGGCCAAATCGATTCCTACTACATCCACGACGAATACAAGCGCAAAACCATGCTTGATTATGTGCGCGGCGCATTCTTCTTTCTGTTCCGTTACTATTACGGGCTCACCCCAAAGCGCATGCAAGAGATAGTACGTCTGGCTCAAGACTATGATATGGTTTTTGTCGACCGCAGTGTTTTCGGCATCATTGCCCAGCGGTTGAAAGAGACCGGATACAAGGGCCGTGTTGTTGTTTTTTTCCATAATGTAGAAAGCCTCTATTTTGAGGCTAAACTGGCTAAAGTGCCCGGCCGCAATATTGTAATACGCACCGCAGATACAAATGACCGTTATTCATGCCGTTATTCCGACACAATCATTGTGCTCAACGAACGTGATGCAAAGATACTCGAGCAACGTTACGGACGTGCCGCCGACATTATCATCCCGGTTTCTCTGGCCGACCGATGCAAAGACATAACCCCTTCAACAGAGATGACCCGTAAGAAACCCCTATGTCTCTTTCTCGGGACCTACTTCCCTCCTAACAATCAAGGCATACTCTGGTTTGTCGAACATGTGTTGCCGCACGTGGACATCCAAATGCAGGTAATCGGCAAAGGCATGGCAAAACTCAAGGCTGAATCCCCCCTGCTTAAAGACATTGAAGTTGTCAGCGATGTCCCCGACTTGCGCCCGTATCTCGAGGATGCTGATATTATGGTGCTCCCGATTTTCTCCGGCAGCGGTATGAAAATAAAGACTTGCGAGTCTTTGATGTACGGCAAAAACATCATTGGCTCTGAAGAGGCTTTTGAGGGTTACGATGCCGATTACAATATAATCGGAGGCTGTTGCCAGACAGCGCAGGATTTCATCAACTGTCTCAACAGTTTCATCCAACACCCGCGCCCCCGCTTCAATGCCTATTCACGGCAAGTCTATTTGGAAAAATACTCGAACGCGGCAGCCGAAAGATTGTTTCAGACACTGTTTGAATAGCCATGAGCATTGCTGCATGACAAGTTCAACTTGGACAGTTATAAAAGAGGGGCTAATGTTTTTATAACTTTGCCACTTGGATATACGGAATCTTTTTTTTCATATATTTGCAACGTTTTTTCAAATTCATTGAACATGAACACCGAAACAAGAGCAAACGGAACCAAGTCCGGCGAACCTCCACCCACCATAAGATTACCTTCCGGATAATATTGTAAAAACTTATACAATAAACGAATTTTGCAATAACAACATCAACTTTAAATATTAATTATTAACAATGAAAAAGACAATTATTTTGACATTCAGCGTATTTTTTGTATGTACTTTTTTTCTGGATGCGACAAAGAAATAACAGGAGTTTCCTCGAACAACCTTATTCCCAAAAGTGCAACTTATCATCCAATGCCTGAAGAGTTACAATCCATTTACAACAATATGCCCGAACATGATTGGGGTAACATTCAAGAGAACAAGAACAGATGTTTTCACACATCCACGATTCTCACCTGATTTCATAGAACTCGGCATCGGGAACAATTCTATGGTTTATTTCTCAATTGATCATAATCTTAACAATTTTCAGATTTTCATCAACTAAAACCCTATAATCATGAACTTATCATTTTTCAAAACCGTCCCTGTTGCTTTATTGTTTGTTTTTTGCGGGCTTGCGCCGTTGTGTGGTTATGCCCAAAAGCCAGCTGACCCTTTATTTCCTAATGGTTTCCACATAGGGTTGCGCGAAGAAGGGTATGTTATCAACAGTTTAGGAATCAAACCTATCTACGGTTCTCAAAGAATAATTTCAAAGCCCCGCTTGGGGAGCAAAGCCGGACTTGAGGTTTCATACCACTTTGCCCGTTACTTTGGGGTTTCACTTGGCATTGACTATGGGACAACGCTTCACGGCGGTTTTGATTCTGTATATGTCCCGCTAAATATATATCACAATTACGGGTTCGAAGGTATGCCTTCAATTACCCCTATCAATACGGACGATGTTATCCGCCAATTTCAGATTCCGGTCCGTATAGAATTCCATTTCCCTATGTACAACAGCAACTGGATGTTCTGCTCTGCCGTAGGGGTTAATCTCGTTAACGTTTTCGAGTCAATCGGTTATGCGGTCACAAAAAGAGACAACTACAACGCCTTTATTCAAGATATGACTTTCTCAATCGGCATACAAAAAATAAACGAGGGTGTATCAACCACTCTCGCCGAAGGAGTTCTTTCCCGCCCGAAAGAAATGACACGCAAGATTGAAGCCGACCTTTTCCTAAACCTCGGCGTCTATTACCGGCTGCCATACAATGACCTGATACGGTTTCAAGCCGTTTTCAACTACTCGTTCAAAGACCGGATGACCGGGAAATACACCTATATGGCCTTAATGCCCTACGAGTACGGCACAATCAGTTATCGACACAATTATATCGGCCTTGAACTGGCCTACATCCACTGTTTCAAAACCAAAGCCCAAAGGGCAGCGGCAAAAGGCCAGTAAAAGACGTTTTGATTCAGAACTTGGATATGGCAGCTGAAATGGTGATTGGACGATCTTTTGCGGACGGCAACGAACCTTACGATTAAAAATGTACTTTTGCATCGCTTGAAAAGCAAAAAAAAGTCACCTTGACTTTCAATTGAATATGGTTCAACGGAACGGAAGCGCGATATGATTATCACCAAAACGCCTTTTCGCATATCCTTTTTTGGCGGCGGAACTGACATGCCGTCGTTTTTCAACGATCACGGAGGCGCTGTCATCTCTTCCACTTTCGACAAGTTCTGCTATGTGAATGTGCGTCATATGCCGCCCTTTCATCCCTATATTTCAGAACTTGTTCACAATCGTTTTGAACGGGTCAACAACATTGAAGACATCGAGCACCCCTTGATACGCGAATGTATGCGGCTGCACGACATTCATGAGATCCGTTTGACATACGAGGGGGACCTTCCGGCACGCACCGGATTGGGTACAAGTTCTTCCTTTGCCGTCGGCATGCTGAATGCTTTTTGTGCTCTCAAAGGCAAGAGGATGAGCCGCCGGAGCCTTGCTGCGGAGGCAATCCATATTGAGCGTGATGTGCTCAAGGAACATGGCGGCTGGCAAGACCAGATTGCGGCTGCATACGGAGGCCTCAACCGCATAGACTTCAGCAACAACGATTTTTCCGTTCATCCCATCATTATTCACCCCGAACGCAAACGCCACCTGAATGAAAACCTGTTGCTGTTCTATACGGGAGTACAACGCTTTTCGTCTGAAATACAAGCCGACACGTTTGCAAAACCGATAGACAAGACCAAACAGCTGCTCGATATGCGTGCTTTGGTGGATGAAGCCGAAACGGTACTGACAAACAAGGAGACGAGCCTGAATGAGTTCGGGAAACTGCTTGACGCCACTTGGAAGATCAAGAGGGGAACCGGCTCCAAGGTCAGCAACGGCTATATTGACGACATTTACGACACCGCCATAAAAGCCGGTGCCCTCGGCGGAAAACTGTTAGGCGCAGGCGGAGGCGGCTTTATGCTGTTTTACTGCGAAAAAGACAAACAACCATCTCTTGTTCAGGCTCTTGAGAAACTGATGATTATTCCTTTCAATTTTGAAAATGACGGCGCCCGGGTACTTTATTACGCACCCACCGAATATTCTCCCAAGAAAAAAAGACATTTAAACAATAGCAATTATGGAATACTGTCTATTGAAACCCTTAGACCAACTCATCGCACGGTATCCGTCGCTTGAGTTTTGCAAGGATGATATTCTAAAAGCATACGACAACCTGAAAGAAGCATATACCAACGGCGGGAAACTGCTGGTTTGCGGAAATGGAGGATCCGCAGCAGACTCTGAACATATTGTAGGTGAATTGATGAAAGAGTTCAAACGGAAACGAATCATCCCCGAAGCACATGCAGATGCTATGAAAGCGATAGACCCCACATGGGGCGCCACATTGGCAACCCACCTTCAAGGAGCTCTTCCGGCTATTGCCCTGACGACACATACTTCTCTTTCGACCGCTTTCATGAACGACAACGAACCCTTGCTTGTCTTTGCCCAACAGGTCTATGGTTACGGCAAGAGCAACGACTGCTTTCTGGGCATCTCCACTTCGGGCAACAGCCTGAATGTCGTTTATGCGGCAGTCACAGCCAAAGCGTTGGGCTTGAAGGTAATCGGCCTCTCCGGTCAAAAAGAGAGCAAACTCTCCAAGGTGGCAGATGTCTGCATCAGAGTGCCGGAAACTGAAACATACAGAATCCAAGAGCTTCACCTTCCGGTTTATCACTGTCTATGCCTGATGCTGGAAGATCATTTTTTCGGGAACGGGGTTGAAAGAATCTGATATGGAAGTAGTCATTCTTGCCGGCGGTCTCGGCACCCGTTTGCGTTCCGTCGTCAACGAAGTGCCCAAATGCATGGCTCCCATTGCAGGCAAGCCTTTCCTTTGGTATTTGTTGAAATATCTGTCCCGTTTTGAAGTCAGCAAAGTTGTCATTTCTGTTGGCTACCTTCGCGAAGTCGTCTGCAAGTGGATTGACGAAGTGAAGGAGGTGTTCCCGTTTGAGTTCGACTATGCCATCGAAGACACCCCTCTTGGCACAGGAGGCGGCATTAAATTGGCTTTAGGCAAAACATCAGACAGCAATGTTGCCGTTCTGAACGGCGACACATTCTTCGATGTTGACCTTGACGCACTGATGGATGCCCACAAAAGACTTAATGCCGCCATAACGGTCGCATTGAAGCCGATGCGCAATTTTGACCGCTACGGCAGTGTGATTTTCGACAAAACAGACAGCAGAATCCGACTGTTCAAAGAAAAAACGTATTGTGAAGAGGGTTTGATAAATGGTGGCGTTTACATTGTCAGCCGGCTCGAACCTGTCTTTAAAGGACTTCCGGAAAAGTTTTCGTTTGAAGATTCCGTTCTTGTGCCCCAATGCAAGCTTGACAGACTCTTTGGCTTCATTCAGAACGGGTATTTTATAGATATTGGCATCCCCGAAGATTACAGCAGGGCGGTCGCTGAGCTTCCGTCATTTTCCGTGCATTTATAAAAACAAGTGCATTTTCCCGGAAAGCCGCAACGGAATTTGTTTACGCAGTCAGACTATTTGTGTTTGTGTTGTCGGCCGTTTTTTGAAAGTGGTATAATTCCTTTATTAGCCGCTTTTTTTGTCACCAGACAACCCATCATTTCAAATCAAGCCGTACCACATTCTCCACATGTTGGGTTTGCGGGAACATGTCCACCGGCTGCACTGCCGTCACGTGGTATTTCTCGTTTAACAGGGTAAGGTCTCGCGCCTGTGTGGCCGGGTTGCAGCTCACATAGACGATACGTGGCACCTCCATCCTCAACAGCTGTTCTATCACGTTGGGGTGCATGCCGGCGCGCGGAGGGTCAGAGATGATCACATTCGGAATGCCATGTTGTTCAATGAAGTCGGCGGTGAAGATCTTGGCCATGTCGCCAACAAGGAACTCCGTATTGGAGATGCCGTTACGCTCCGAGTTTATGCGGGCATCCGCAACTGCGGTGTCCACATATTCGATGCCTACCACCTTCTTTGCCTGGTGTGCCACAAAATTGGCTATCGTACCCGTGCCGGTAAAAAGGTCATATACAACGTCATCCTTTTGAATGTCAGCAAATTCGCGAACCTTCTTGTACAAATTGTATGCCTGCTCGCTGTTGGTCTGGTAAAACGACTTGGGACCTATCTTGAAATGAAGCCCTTCCATCTCTTCCATTATAAAATCCTGTCCTTTAAAAAGATGGAACGGGAGGTCAAAGATGGCATCGTTCATTTTAGTGTTCACCACATAAACCAGCGAAGTGATTTCTGGGAAACGGTCATACAAAGCCTGCATCATCGCCTTGGCTTCCGGCGTGGCTTCCGTCACCACCAGCACCACCATAACGTCGTCCGTAGATGCGGTGCGTATGATGACATTTCGGAGCAGCCCTGTCTGCTCGCGGGGATTGTAAAAGGGCAGTTCATGTGTGAGGGCATACTCACGCAAAAAAAGCCGGATTTCGTTGCTGGGTGCGGCTTGTAGCATACAATGCTCAATGTCAAGGACCTTGTCGAACATGCCGGGAACATGAAAGCCCAGACAGCGTTGCTCAAAAAACACGCCGCTTTCGTATTGCTTCAGCTGGTCGTATGGCAGCCATTTCAGCGTAGAGAAAGTATACTCCAGCTTGTTGCGGTAATAGTACTGTTTTTCGGAACCTATTATTGGCGAGATTTCAGGGAACTCGAACTTGCCAAGATGCCTGAAATTGTCTTCCACCTGTTTCTGCTTGAAAGCCAGCTGTTTCTCGTACGAAAGCATCTGCCATTTGCATCCGCCGCAAGCGCCGAAATGCATACAAGGCGGCACTACCCTGTCGGGCGAAGGCTTCTTGACTGCCAGCAAGTTGGCTTCGGCATAGCCATGCTTCCGTTTGAAAATCTCCACATCCACTATGTCGCCGGGCACGGAAAACGGAACAAAAATGGTCAGCCCATCCAGCTTCGCCACCGACTTTCCCTCTGACCCGGCTGAAACAATCTCTATGTCTTCAATGTCATATCTCTTAAATGCCATCTTGATTATGCGTATTGTATTAAATATTAACTTTTTTCACTATCTGTAAAAGCCCATCTCGTCAAGATACTGATAAACTCTCTCGGGCAGCATATATTGCACCGACTGCCGTTGCCGGATGCTCTCGCGTATCAACGTGGCGGAGATGCCCACCACAGGAGCGTCTATCACACATGCACGGGCAGGCATGGCCGCCGAAGAAGGCGCACCGTCTGTTCTCGGATAGACATAGATGTCGTAATTGTCCAGAATCCACTGATAATTGAGCCATTTGTCTATTGTCCGCAGGTTGTCCTCGCCCATAATGAGCGCGAACTCGCGTTGCGGAAACTTCTCTGAAAGCATTGACAGCGTATGGCACGTGTACGAGGGCTGCGGCATTGAGAACTCTATGTCCGAAGCCTTGAAACGGGCATCGTCGCCAATCGCCAAATTCACCATATAGAGACGCTGCCGGTCATCAAGCAGTGACGACTTCCTCTTAAGCGGGTTGCATGGGGAAACAATAAACCAAACCTCTTGCATGTCAGAATGTTCAACCATATACTCGGCAATGATGAGATGCCCGATATGTATTGGATTGAACGAACCGAAGAAGAGACCTGTCTTGAACATTGATGAAAGTCTTTTTCAAAGGGGCGCAAAAATACAAAAAAGAAAACATCTGCGCGATTTTTCCCAAATGTCGTCTAACAGACCCGAATCAGGAATAAATTCGTACTTTTGCAACCTTAAATATTATATACGTAACAATGTTAAGGACACACACTTGCGGCGAATTAACTATCGCCAATGTTTCGCAAACGGTAACGCTTTGCGGATGGATACAGAAAATCCGCCATCTTGGCGGTATGATTTTCATAGATTTGCGTGACAGATACGGCATCACCCAGTTGGCATTCAACCACGAGGAGAAGGCGCAGCTTTGCGAACAGATAGGGAAGGCCGGGCGCGAATGGGTGATTCAGGTTACCGGCAAGGTGATTGAACGTTACAGCAAGAACAAGAACATTCCCACAGGAGACATCGAGATCGACGTGGACAACGTCACCGTACTGAACGAATCGGCCATACCCCCATTTACCATCGAGGACGTGTCTGACGGCGGCGACGAACTGCGCATGAAATACCGTTATCTCGACATCCGGAGAAATCCGGTGAAAAACAACCTGATTTTCCGTCACAAGTTAGGACTTGAAATACGCAAGTACCTCAGCGAACATGGTTTTCTGGAAATAGAGACCCCGTTTCTGGTCAACAGCACTCCCGAAGGCGCGCGCGACTTCCTGGTGCCCTCCCGTATGAACCCGGGCGAGTTCTACGCCCTCCCGCAGTCGCCGCAAACCCTCAAGCAGCTGCTGATGATGGCAGGTATGGACCGTTATTTCCAGATTGTGCGCTGTTTCCGTGATGAAGACCTCCGGGCCGACCGCCAGCCGGAGTTCACCCAAGTCGACTGCGAAATGTCGTTCGTGGAACAAGAAGACATTCTCAACCTTTTCGAGGGGTTAGTAAAACATATCTTCCATATATTCAAAGGCATAGAACTCGAAGACATTGAGCGCATCACTTGGGCGGATGCCATGAAATATTACGGCTCAGACAAGCCGGACGCCCGTTTCGGAATGCATTTTGTAGAACTCAACGACTTGCTGCAGCAACGCTCTTTCAAGGTCTTCAACGAAGCCGAACTCATTGTCGGCATCAAGGTCGAAGGGTGCGGCAACTACTCACGCAAGCAGCTTGACGGACTTGCCGAGTTCGTTAAAAGTCCGCAAGTCGGCGCTTCCGGGCTTGTCTATATCCTATGCAACGCCGACGGAACCTACAAATCATCCGTGGACAAGTTCTATGACCAAACAGACCTGAAAGCGGTGGCCGAGCGTTGCCAAGCTGTTGCCGGCGACCTCATTCTCATCATGTCGGGCAAGGCGATGAAGACGCGCCAGCAAATGGGCGTGCTGCGTCTCGAGATGGGCAACCGTCTCGGGCTTCGTCAGGCAGGCACCTACAAAGTACTTTGGGTCATCGACTTCCCGTTGCTTGAGTGGGACGAAGAGACCCAACGCTACTACGCCATGCACCACCCGTTCACAGCACCTAAGCCAGAGCACGAAGATATGCTGGAAAGCAACCCCGGAGCTGTAAACGCCAACGCCTACGACCTGGTCATCAACGGTTCCGAAATTGGCGGCGGCTCTATCCGTATCCACAACCCGGAACTCCAGAAGAGAATGTTCAAGGCACTGAACTTCACCGAAGAGCAGGCTCAAAGCCAGTTCGGCTTTCTGATCAACGCTTTCAAGTACGGGGCACCGCCTCACGGCGGCATCGCATTCGGCTTCGACAGGATGTGTGCCGTACTGTCAGACTGCGACACCATCCGCGACTTCATCGCGTTCCCCAAGAACAACGCCGGCCGCGACACGATGTTGCCCGCACCGACCCCCATCTCGCAATCGCAGCTTGACGAACTCAACATTGACATAAAAGCTTCTTCCGATGGAAAATAATGAGAACTACAATTCTTTCAGCCTGATACGTTTCATCTGGACTCACCGGAAAGCGGTTTTGGCCGTTTGCCTTGCCACACTCGTCATTTCTGCCATCTGTGCTTTCCTCATCAAACCCAAGTACAAGTCAACCGCCATCATCTACGCCCCGAGAACCAACTCCGTGGCCAAAATTCTCCTGAACGAAGAAAACTACAACGAACGGCTGGAAATAAAGGCATACGCCAACGAGGAAGAGACGGAACAGATGATGCAGATCCTCAATGCCCGCGGCATCAAGGACTCTCTGATACGCCGGCATGGCCTGTTGGAACATTACGAAATCGACACCACCTCAAAAGGCTGGTACACCAAAATCCTGAAAAGGCTGGAGGAGGGAATCACGATAAAAAGGACAGACTTCGGCGCCATCAGAATTTCCGTCATGGACCAAGACCCGCAAAAAGCCTTTGCCATGACAAAAGACATTCTGCAAATTCTTGACACCGTCAAGAATAAAGTGGAACACGAGCGTGCCACTGCCGCATACATCGCACTAAAAAACCAGCTTGACTCCATCACTGAAGAGGTCAACAGAATCGACGACTCCATCCGAATCTGTATGGAGCACGGCGTATTCGATGTGGAAAGACAGTCTGAACGGGTGATGCAGCAATATGCCATTGCTGTGGCGCAAGGGAATGCGGCCGCGGTGGAACGGCTTTCCAAAGAGCAAGAGAAGATCTCGACCTGGGGACCGCGCCTCTACGCCCTCCAGAACATGCAATACACGTTCCTTAAATACCAGGCACTCTGCAAGCAGAAGATGCTGGATGCCCGGCTCGATATGGAAAATGCTATGCCTGTGAAATTCATCGTCGAGGACCCCGTGGTGGCCGACAAAAAATGCTACCCCAAGAGGGCGGTCATCGTGCTCACCTCTACCCTCTCGATGTTGGTGCTTTCTGTACTTGTCTTATTAATGTTCGATAAAATTGAATCCAAGAAGGCTGACAAAACTGAGAGACCTGTGGAATAGCCATTCCGGAAAGCAGAAGGCTGCGCTTTTAATCTTTGTGCTGGCATTGGTTGCCAACGCGTACGCCATCCTGAAAGAGATACCTGCCATTCCGCTTGTCACAGGAGGTCTTGTGTTGGTCTATCTGCTGATATTCCGGGTTGACCTGCTGATATACTTGATGGCACTCTGCACCCCGTTCTCTATCGAGACTCTGAACGGAGATTTTCAGCTCGGGCTTTCACTGCCCGCCGAAGTCATCATGATTGCGCTCACTTTCCTGTTCATCTGCCGGGTCCTTTACGACATGCGACTATGCCGGGGAATCGTGACACATCCTGTTTCCATAGCCATATTCATCTATTTAGGCTGGATGCTGTTAACCTGTTTCACAAGTGCAAGGCCTGTGGTTTCATTCAAATTCTGGCTTTCCAAAATTTGGTTCACCACTTCTTGCTACTGGGTCGTCGCCCAGTTCATCCGGAAAGACATGACCTGCGCAGTACGTTATTTCAGCTGCTACGCCGTAAGTTTGGCCATTGTGGTGCTCATCACCACCTACAAACATTGGCTTAGCGGTTTCGACAGTCAATATGCCCATTGGGTAATGCGGCCTTTTTACAGTGACCACACCGCTTACGGGGCCGCGCTCGCTTTCTTCGTGCCCATCACTGCCGGTTTCTTCTTCTTGCCGGACAACACAACAAAAAACAAAGTCTTCTACGCCATACTCACCATCATATTGTTTGCGGGACTGTACATCTCATACAGCCGGGCGGCATGGATCAGTTTTGCAGCTGCTGTTGCCGTTTGGGTTATCTTGAAACTCAACATCAGACTGTCGTGGCTGATTGCCGGTGCAGCCGTATTGGCAACCGTCTTCTATTTCTCGGCCGAAGACATCCTGTACAAGATGAGCCGCAACAGCCAAGACGCCTCGGGAAACCTGGCCGAGCAGTTGCAATCCATCTCGAACATCAGCACAGATGCCTCAAACGTAGAACGCCTCAACCGCTGGAACTCAGCCTTTTCCATGATCAAGGAACGCCCCGTGGCAGGTTGGGGGCCGGGCACTTACCAGTTTGAGTATGCGCCGTTTCAGAAAAGCACCTACAAAACCGTCATCTCCACTAACTTCGGCGACGGAGGGAATGCGCACAGCGAATACATCGGGCCCTGCGCCGAAACGGGCATTCCTGGACTGCTCACCGTTTTGATACTGGCCGGCAGCGTGCTTTATACGGGGTTTTACACCTACAAGCACACTCCAGAAAAAAGGGAGCGGCTGCTGACACTCGTCATGACCTTGGCGCTTGTCACCTATTTTATACATGGCTTCCTCAACAACTTCTTAGACACCGACAAACTGTCGCTGCCATTCTGGGGTGCCTTTGCCGTGATTGTCGTTGCCAGTGTCCAAATGGAAACCGGCAAACGAAAGTCTCGTCTCTCAAAACAAAACCCTGAAAAATGAATCTTAAAACCGCTATATTTGTCCTCTAAATTCGACATATGTCTCTAACAGCCATTTTATCAGCCCTTTTAATGTTGCTGGCCGGAATCGGCATTTTCCTGATTGCCTGCCAGATGATGAGCACAAATCTTGAATCCGCCTCCTCAGACAAACTCAAGGCGATGTTCACAAAAGCCTCCAAAAGCAAACTGTTAGGGGTAGGCATCGGGGCGTTAGGAACGGCCGCGATACAGAGTTCGGGCGCCACAACGGTAATGGCCATCGGATTCGTCAATGCGGGCATTATCTCGCTCACACAGGCTGCCACCATCATCTACGGTGCCAACATCGGCACCACCATAACGGCACAGATTGTCGCCTTAGGCATGTTCGGCGGCGACGGCATCTCCACCACGGTCATATTCTCCGCCTTTGCCGGCATCGGCGCATTCATATCCCTTTTTGCGAAAAAAGACATCTGGGCCAAGGTCGGGGGCATCACCACCGGCTTCGGAATGCTGTTTGTAGGCCTTTGGCTGATGAGCGAGTCCATGTCGGAGTTTGCCGCACTCGATTCTGTCAAAACCTTTCTGGCCGGCATCAGCAACCCTTTGCTGCTTGTGCTGATCGGTGTCATCTTCACCGCCATCATACAAAGCTCGTCTGTCATGACCTCCATTGCGCTGGCTATGGTCGTCACAAACCTTATCAACATTGACCAAGGCATCTTTATGACTATGGGGTCCAACATCGGGTCGTGTGTGGTGGCCATCATCGCCGGAATGACCTCCGGCCGGAATGCAAAGCGAACTGCCTTGATACATCTGTTCTTCAACATCATAGGAGTCTGCATATTCCTTTCCGCCGAGGGCATCATCTATCTTTGCACACATGGGAAGGTCACCTACGGCACTCTGTCCAATGCTTTGTTCCCCGGTGTCCCGCAAACGCAACTGGCCATGTTTCACACCTTCTTCAATGTCACAACGGTGTTGTTCATGTTGCCGCTGACCTCCAAGATGGTGAAAGTCGTATGCCGGATAATCCCGGATGAGAAGACCTCCCGCGACCCCAATGCGCCACACCTGTTCTTCATTGACGACAATATGTTGAAAACCCCACCCGTTGCACTCCAACAGGTCAAGTCTGAAATCATGAACATGGCACGCATCGCAATGGAAAACTTCAACAGGTCGCTGCACATCATCTGCAAAATGGACTTCTCCGAATCGAAAGAGTTCGCAAAAAAAGAGAACCTGTTGAACTACCTCAACGCCGCCATCGTTGATTTTGTCATAAAACTCTCCGACAAGCAGCAGCTGAGCCAACGCGACCACGTGTATCTTTCAACAACATTCCGCACCGTTCGCGACTTGGAAAGAATCGGCGACTATGCCGAGAACATTGTGGAGTATGCTGAAAGCCTACGTTTTTCCGACAAGAGATTCTCCGACGAAGCGGTTACAGAGATCTGCAACCTCGGACATCTCATCAACAATCTGTACGGGAAAATTGAAAAAACCTACCGCGACGAAGATTTGACAGCCTTGTCGGAAGCCAACAACATTGAAGACACCATCGACGACGTGGCAAAAAACATGGAAGAGTGCCACATCATGCGGCTCGAAAAGGGCATCTGCTCTGCGGAGACCGGTGCGCAGTACCTGTCGCTTACTTCAAATGCGGAACGTGTCGCCGACCATCTGGTAAACGTTGGCAAGACCATCCTAAGTCTTCAGAAACTGTAACCTTGCTTCTCGGCCTCGTCAGTCGTTCAGTTCGGAGCATTGGCACGTTTCCGTTTCAAACTCCAGCGTGGCATGGCTGATATTCTCCTCTTTCAGCGCATGTTTCAGTTCTGACTTCACGGTCTCCATATTCTGGACATCGCGAACCACAACATGAGCGGTAAGGGCGTTCTCTGTCGTACTGATTGCCCAGATATGAAGATGATGCACATCGAGCACCCCGCTGGTGTTCTTGAACAGCGACACAACCTTTTCGTAATCCACTTGAGCCGGAACACCGTCGAGAGCCAGTCTCAAGCTGTCGCGCAGCAGTTTCCAGGTGGCCACCACAATGACCACTGCCACTGCCAACCCTATGAAAGCATCAATGACATACCAACCGGTAAAATGGATGACGATGCCTGAAATGACAACCCCGACAGAGACAAGCGCGTCGGCCAACATGTGGAGGAAAGCACCCTTGATGTTCAAGTCATTTTTGCGGTCTTTCATAAAAAGATAGGCCGTAAAGCCGTTGACTGCAACGCCTATGGCTGCCACGACAGAAACGGTCATGCCCTCAAGCGGCTCTGGTTCCATCAATTTGTGAATACTCTCCACAATGATAAAAACGACGGCAACGCCAAGAATGATTGCATTGAGCAAGGAGATGAGAACCGTGCTTTTCTTGTACCCGTACGTGTAATGGTGATTGGCATGCGTTTGGGCAAGTTTGTATGCCAGCAATGCCAGCGCAAGGCTTACCACATCGGTAAGATTATGCCCTGCATCTGACAGCAGTCCCATTGAGTTAAAACAAAAGCCTGCAACGGCTTCTGCCAAAACGTAAGCAATGTTCAAGGCTATGCCGAGCATGAAAGCCCTGTTTAAGGAGGGCACGACTTGCGGATGTTCGTGGTGATGTTCGTGGTGATGGTGTAGTGACATATTCGTGTTTTTTAGGGTACAACGAAGAAATCTTTCTAAAAGAGTGCAAAGAAAACCAAAATAAAGAGATGAGACTATCGGTTAAACTGGTGATTTTTCAACTGTAAATCATAAAAAATGTCAACCGTTGCTTCCGGCGGCTCTGATATCCTTCACGTTCAGCTGTATGCTCACATTGTTGTTCCACACATTTTCTTCCACGTGATAAAGCATGTCGAACACCTTGTTGTTAGCAATAATGTCCAGTTTATCTTTCTGGTTGAAAGCTATAATATCGATAGGATGAACCATTTTGTCGGGATAGAGCACGCGGGCTTTCAAGTGTTTGTCGCCCACGATGCGGGCGGCGCCTTCGTCAACGACGCCGTTCGACTGGAACACCGGTTCCATGTTGCCCGGGCCGAACGGAGCAAACCTTTTCAATTGGTTGATGAAAACAGGGGTTATTTCGGAAAGGTCAAGCGGAAGATCCACAACGATTTCCGGCATATACGAAGACTCTTCGAGGTTCTCGCTCACATACTGTTCAAAGCGTTCTGTAAACTCCTCAAGGTTCTCTTCTTTCATAGAGAGCCCTGCTGCAAACTTGTGACCGCCGAAATGTTCCAGCAATTCAGAGCAGAAATCGATGCCGTTATAAATATTGAACTCCTTGACAGAGCGGGCTGAACCCGTAATCAAGCCGTCGGAAGACTTTGTAAGGACAATCGTAGGTTTATAGAAAATCTCGACCAGCCGCGAGGCCACGATGCCGATGATGCCCTTAAACCAGTTGGGATTGTATATGACAATGCTTTTCCTGTTCACATACTCGTGCGAGGTGCGTATTGTATGGATGGCATCTTCCGTGGCGTTGCGGTCCTGTTCTTTGCGCTGTTCGTTTTGGGTTTTGATGTGATTGCCTATGGCTGCCGACTTTTCCTCGTCTTCGCAGATGAAGAGCCGGACTGACTCTCGGCCGCTTTTCATTCTGCCAGCCGCATTGATGCGCGGGCCCACATAGAAAACCAGGTCTGAAATGGAAATCACTCGAGAGAAAATCGTCTCCTCTTTGAAGGGGTAATGCAGTTTTATGTCTGCCTGTTCGAGGATAGTTTTTACGCCCATCCGCGGGAACTTATTGATGATCTCAAGTCCGAAATGGGCGAGGATTCTGTTTTCGCCGGTTATTTCGACAATATCAGAAGCAATGCTGATGGCCACGAGATCCATTCTCGACAGCCACAGCTGGTCAGGAAGCCTGTATTTCTGGCAATAGCCCTGTATGAACTTGAAGCCTACGCCGCAACCTGACAGTTCCTTGTATGGGTAAGGACAGTCTTTGCGTTTAGGATCCAGAATGGCCACGGCGTCCGGAAGTTCATCGCCTTCGAGATGATGGTCACACACGATAACATCGATGCCGTACTGCTTGGCCAAAGCAACCATATCATTGGCCTTGATGCCGCAGTCGAGTGTAATGAGCAGATTGAAGTTATTGTTACGGCAATACTCGATGCCGTTCTGCGACACCCCATACCCCTCCGTATAGCGGTCAGGGATATAATACTCGACTTGGTTTTTGAAGTCAGACCCGATGATTTCGCACAGAAACGAATAGAGCAGCGCAACGGCAGAAGTCCCGTCTACGTCATAGTCGCCGTAGATCATAATCTTCTGGTTTTCGATGACCGCTTCAGAGAGCCGCTTCACGGCCTTGTCCATGTCTTTCATCAGGAAAGGGTCGTGCAACTTTGAAATGTCGGGATTGAAGAAATCGTGAGCCGATTCCGGGGTGTCTATGCCGCGTTGGATGAGCAATGCGGCCAAAGGCGGCTCGATTGAAAGCTGTTCAGCCAATTTGTTGACCGCTGTCTCTTCAGGAATACTATTTGAAATCCACCGTTTCTTCATTTTTGAATTTGCCGATTGCAAAAATAAAAAAAATGTTTCATAATTGCAAGGAAAAAATTACAGCCTCATTTTTTTGTCGATTTCCTCGACGTATGCCTGCATTTTCCGGTCTGTTTCGCACAGGTTGTTCACGGTGCGGCAAGCGTGCAGCACCGTCGCATGGTCTTTGTTTCCGCAATGTACTCCGATAACGGAGAGCGGCAATTTGGTATATTTACGCGCAAAGAACATGCTCAATTGGCGTGCCGTCACGATTTCGCGTTTCCGGGTCTTGGCGTTGATTTCATCTATGGAGATTTTGAAATAGTCGCACACCACCTTCTGGATGTACTCTACTGAAATCTCCTTTGCGTTTGTTTTCACGTATTTGTCCACCATCTCCTTGGCCAGGTCGATTGTGATTTCCTTGTGGTTCAACGAAGCCTGTGCCAGGATTGCGATGATGGCGCCTTCAAGTTCCCGCGTGTTAGAGGTAATGCACAATGCGAGATACTCTATCACTTCCTTAGGGAAATCGATGCCGCTGTTTTCGAGTTTCTTGTTGATGATGGCGATTCTGGTCTTCAAATCCGGCATCTCCAGTTCGGCTGTAAGGCCCCACCTGAAACGGCTGAGCATACGCGGCTCAAAACCGGATATCTCTGCAGGCGGCTTGTCGGAAGTCATGATGATCTGCTTGCCCTGTTCATGCAGTTTGTTGAAAATATGGAAAAAGATGTCCTGCGTTTGGGCTTTCTTGCCCGAAAGGAACTGGATGTCCTCGATGATCAGCATGTCCAATGATTGGTAGAACCACTTGAAATCATTTACATTCTGGTTTTTCGTAGCCTCAACATACTGTTGGAGAAACGTGTCTGTGCTGACATACAGCACCGTTTTGTCGGGGAAATTGAGTTTGGTTTCCACCCCGATGGCGTTCACGAGGTGTGTTTTTCCGAGCCCCACCTCAGAATAGATGAACAGAGGATTGAAACTGCTGTGTCCGGGGTTTTTGGCTATGACCATACCGGCGGCACGCGCCAACCGGTTGCAGTCGCCCTCAACGTAATTGTCGAATGTCAGCGTATCGATCAGATTGGTCGCGATTTTCCTTTTCTGGATGCCCGGGAGCACAAACGGGTCCGGGATCTCTCGGTTCGGAGTACCGTATACGTCAATCGGCGGAAGAGTGTCCGGATTGCTGACCGGATCGTACGACGGAAGCGTGATGGTCTTGTTCTGTGACGGATCTTTCTGCTTCTCCATGACAACACGGTACTTCAACTTGCCCGCCGGACCCAACTCTTTCTTGATGACCGTCTTCAAGAGCCTCACGTAATTCTGTTCCAAAAACTCGAAGTACAGATGACTCGGCAATTGCAGAATCAAGGCATTGTTTTCGATTGCCACGGGCTCTATCGGCGCAAACCAAGTCTGGAAAACCGTGTCCGACTCTACATTGTCGGCGATGATTTTCAGACAGGAATTCCATACCTGTATGTGATCTTTGGTCTTTTTCTCCATAATTAAGGTTACGATTGTATATCTCGCTAAAAAAGAAAGGTTTATCAGACGAGACTCGCCCACTTTTTCAGACCACAAAAATAAACACAAAAAAGTTAAAAAAATGTCTGGACTATTCTTGATTATTCTAAAAAAATGTGTATAACAACACCCCCTCTTGTTTTCAAAAATCAAGACAAAACATCCTTATAATCAGCGTATTTGCCCACATCCATCCATAGTCCGTCCGTGTGCAGAAACCCCTTTATCCTGATTTGCTGAATGTTGTGAAGATAGAATGGGGTAAGGGACATCTTCTCGACAGAAGGTATGCGGTTTACAATGTGTCGGTTCATCAGATGAATGCCGCTGAAAGCCAGTTCTATGGACTGCCGCGGCCGTTTCGGAAGAAGTGTTTCGCCGCTCTTGACGTTCTTCCACCCACACAAATCGAGGGTCTCCTTTTCAAACACGAAGTAACGGGAGGTCTTTCGGCGGCGGACGGCAAGCGAAACATCGGCGCCGCTGCTTACGTGTTGGTGCACAAATGCCTCAATGTCTATGGAAGAGAGTATGTCCACATTGTAAAGGAGCAACAAGTCGCTGTCGCGAAGCATCGGCTCGGCGAACTTCAGGCCGCCTGCCGTGTCTCTGAGATATGCCCGTTCGTCGGACACCTCAACATAGGCATCTTTTTCGTATGTGGCGAGGAATCTGATAATTTGGTCGGGGAAATGGTGCACATTCACGACAATGTGGCGGATTCCTGCAGCCACCACCTTGTCGATGGCGTGTTCAATCATTGTCTTCCCCTGATAGCACACCAAGGCTTTGGGCTTCGTTGCCGTGAGCGGATAGAGCCGCGTGCCCAGTCCTGCCGAAAATATAAATGCCGTTGTCTTCATATGCAACTATCTGGAAACAGTCTCTTTAAGCATTGGCACAAAGAGGAAGTCGCCGAATGTTTCTTCTTCGTATTTGCCGTCATCAATCTTTGTGACACGCTTCATTGTATGCGATTCGTTGCCCACGGGAACCACCATAATGCCGCCCGTTTTGAGTTGTTGGAGCAAGGCGGCGGGTATGTACGGTGCACCGCAGGTGACGATGATCTTGCTGTACGGCGCAAATTTCGGCCATCCCTGGAATCCGTCGCCGAATGTCAGGGCAATGCGGTTGTCGATCTGCTCGAGCAACTGTTTCGCGCTTCTGTACAGCACCTCCTGACGTTCTATCGAATAGACGTATGCCCCCATTGCACTCAGTATCGCCGCCTGGAAGCCTGACCCCGTCCCTATTTCCAGCACTTTGTCTCCTTTCTGAATTTTCAGCAATTGCGACTGGAAAGCAACCGTGAACGGATGCGAAATTGTCTGCCCGTTCATCAGTTTCAACGCCTTGTTTTCGTAAGCCTTGTCCCAGAGAAAAGATTCCACAAAACGGTGTCGTTCTACTGTGTCAAAGGCATTCAGCACATTCTCGTCGGTGATGCCGGACTGGCGGAGTTCGTCAACCAGTCTCTTTTTGGCTCCTAATAGCAGATAGTTGTCGGTCATAGGTTCAGTCTGGGGTTATTTGGGTGCAAAAATAGCAAAAAAGGGGCGGCGTTTTCACGTCTCCCCTCTTGTTATTCAACAATCTTTTTGTCATTTCTTGTAGAAGACGAACTTGCCGTCCTCTACCGAGTCCACCATAATGGTGCAGTCTCGGTCAATGTCTTCGGCCAATATTATCTTAGACAATTCGTTCAGTATCCGTTTCTGGATGACCCTTTTGAGCGGACGCGCGCCATACACAGGGTCATAGCCCAGTTCAAGCAACAAATTCAGGGCGTACTGGCTGAACTCCAGTTTTATGTTCCTTGGTTCGAGCAGTTCCTGCAGTTGTGCTATCTGCAAGTCGATGATAGAGCGGATCTCGCGTTTTGACAAAGGCTGGAACATCACGATCTCATCTATACGGTTCAGAAACTCGGGGCGGAGGGTCTTCTTGAGCAAGTCCGTGACTTCAGCCTTGGTTCGTTCAAAGACTTCCACGTCGGAGTAGTTTGCCCTGTCGGCATAGTTGTCTTGAATGATGTTGGAACCCAGGTTTGAGGTCATTATGATGATTGTGTTCTTGAAATCGGCCACCCTGCCCTTGTTGTCTGTCAATCTGCCGTCGTCCAGCACTTGCAGCAGCACATTGAAGACATCGGGGTGTGCTTTTTCGATTTCATCGAAGAGAATGACGGAATAGGGTTTCCGGCGCACCTTTTCAGTCAATTGTCCGCCCTCGTCGTAGCCTACGTATCCTGGGGGCGATCCTATCAGTCGCGACACCGAATAGGATTCTTGGAATTCGCTCATATCGAACCTGATCATGGCGTCTTCGGTATTGAAAAGGTATTCTGCCAAAGCCTTGGCCAGTTCTGTTTTGCCCACGCCGGTAGTTCCCATAAAGATAAAGGAACCGATAGGTCTTTTCATGTCCTGCAGGCCGGCTCTGCTCCGGCGGATGGCATCGGCCACGGCGCAGATGGCCTCGTCCTGTCCTATCACCCTTTTGTGCAATTCTTCTTCAAGATGCAGCAGTTTCGACTTCTCGCTCTGCATCATTTTGGCTACGGGTATTCCGGTCCAGCGTGCCACCACTTCGGCGATGTCATCGGCACCCACCTTTTCGTCAATCATAGCCCCGTCGCCCTGAAGCGCTTCCAGTTCTTTCTGCAGTTTTGCCATCTGGTCTTCGTCGTTCTTGATGAGCCCGTAGCGCAATTCTGCCACCCTGCCGTAATTGCCTTGCCGTTCTTCGTTGGCAGCCTCAATTTTATAGTTCTCTATTTCATCCTTGCAATGCTGTATCTTGTTCATTATCTCCTTCTCGCTGCGCCATTTTGTAGAGATCTCATTGCGTTTTTCCTGCAATTCTGCAATCTTTTTGCTCAAGTCTTCCACTTTTGCGGTGTCGTTTTCCCTCTTAATGGCTTCGCGTTCAATCTCGAGCTGGCTGATTTTGTGTTCTACCTCATCCAGTTCTTCGGGGACGGAATTGATTTCGAGTTTCAGTTTTGCTGCTGCCTCGTCGATAAGGTCAATGGCCTTGTCGGGGAGGAACCGGTCGCCGATATAGCGCTGCGACAGTTCCACAGCAGCAATGATGGCCTCGTCCAGGATTTTCACTTGATGATGATTCTCGTAGCGTTCTTTCAGTCCCCTCAATATGGAGATGGCGGAATACTTGTCCGGCTCGTCAATCATCACGGGTTGGAACCGCCTTTCGAGAGCCTTGTCTTTCTCGAAATACTTCTGGTATTCATTCAGCGTCGTAGCGCCTATGGAGCGCAGTTCGCCACGTGCCAATGCCGGCTTCAAGATGTTGGCGGCGTCCATTGCCCCCTCGCCGGAAGCGCCGGCACCCACAAGCGTATGTATTTCATCAATGAAGAGTATGATTTCCCCGTTTGAAGAGATCACCTCATTGATAACGCTCTTAAGTCGCTCTTCAAACTCGCCCTTATACTTGGCACCTGCAATCAGCGCGCCCATATCGAGAGAGTACAACTGCTTGGTTTTCAGATTTTCGGGAATGTCTCCGCTGACAAGCCTTTGGGCAAGTCCCTCGGCGATGGCAGTTTTGCCGACTCCCGGCTCGCCGATCAGGATCGGGTTGTTTTTGGTACGACGCGAGAGAATCTGCAACACTCTCCTGATTTCCTCGTCTCGCCCGATCACAGGGTCAAGCTTTCCCTGACGGGCCATATCGTTCAAGTTCTTTGCATATTTGTTCAGGGCATTGTAGGTCTCTTCGTTGTTGGCACTGGTGACCTTGCTGCCTTTATGCAACTCTTCGATAGCGCTTTTGAGTCCTTTTTCGGTCATTCCGGCATCTTTCAGTATTTGCGATGTTTTGTCGTTGGCAGCAAAAATGCCATAGAGCAGGTGTTCAAGAGAGACAAACTCATCACCTGAACTCTCACAGAAGAGTACCGCTTTCTGCAAAGCCGTCTGGGCACTTCCGGCAAGATAGGTTTCTCCGCCCGTAACCTTGGGCAAACGACTGATTTCGCGGTCAACGACCGTGGCTATCGTCTTAGGATTACACTCTTGTTTCTTCAGCAGGAACGGCACCACATTGTCGTCCACATCAAGCATGGATTTCAACAAGTGCAGCGTCTCAATCTGCTGGTTCTGATTTCGCATGGCCGTCATCTGGGCATTTGAAATCACCTCCTGGGTTTTGATTGTTAGATTATTCGTGTTCATTCTGTTTTTTCGCCTTTCTTTGACGCCTTTTACGTCAAAAACCGCAGAGAAAAAGCAATAACGTTGCCAAGTCGCAGCCTCTGACAATTTGTCAGTCTTGCATATCCTGACCGAAGAACAATATTTTTCGCTAAAGCCTCTTACGTTTGAAAAAAAGTGTATCTTTGCCACCGCTTTTATGGGGCGTTAGCTCAGTTGGCTAGAGTGTCTGACTGGCAGTCAGGAGGTCACGGGTCCGACTCCCGTACGCTCCACAAAGAGTTTAAATAATGCTTTAACAAAAAGAAAAAACGCGCTTTTACAGTGCGTTTTTCTTTTTATACCGGTCTTTAATTGCCGTAAAACCCGCCAACTATTGCGAAAGTATCAGATTCACAGAGACACCCGTCTCAAAATTCATCGTGTTGTACTGGTTTGAGATCTTCGGGCGGTTGATGGTCTGGTTATAGTAGAACTTGAGTCCAACCAGCCTGCTGAACTGGTACTCGGCGGAGACATTGATGGTGACATTCAGTGAACCGGAAGAGACCTGGTTGATAGATTCCTGGATTTTTCGGAGAACCATCATATTGTTTTTCAGTCCAACACCAGCCGTCACGTTGAGGTCGCTCACAAATTGGCGCTTTTCGCCGGCAAAGATGAGTCCGAGTTTAAGGTCTTTGAATCGGTAGCCGCCCGAGACGGCGAGCTCGTAGGTTGAACTTTCCGTTATCTGGTTGTTGGCGAAACTAAGTGCCACCTCACGAGACTGTTTGTATTCAACTTTCAGCAACATGCTGTTTTTTAATGTCATGTCAAAACCGACAAGAGGACCGAACGATTCTGACAGGGCAATTTGGTTCAACTCGTATTCGGGTATGAAGTCTCCCAGCGTGTTGCGTGCATTGCCGTCCTTCACGTATGAGACATTGGTGGAATAATTGCCCACACGGTATGAGCAAATGTAACTGTGCGTCAGCGACAGGCTCTGGAACACTTTGTCAACACCTTTTATTTTGGAGAAACCATTGTAGTTGACACGCCAATTAGGCAGGGGAATCTTGAGAAAAGGTCCTGACAGTTCCATCTTTGAAGCATCCTTGCCCATATACGTTGCGAAGAAAGCGTTCATCAAGACATCCTGTGACACATCGCTGTAGCCGTCGGGGTATCCCGTCTGCGGAATGTCCTGAGCCGTTCCGTTCCGTTGCTCTGCAAGCCTCATTGCAATATTTCTGCGCGAGTTGCTGAAATCTTCAAACAATTCGTCATAATCGGAGAAGAAGGTCTTCAGTCCGCAGTAAGTCATGCTGAATGCGCCGTTACGCTGGGGCGTATAGTGATAGAGCGTGCCCGTTTCATCCACGTGAAAATACTCTGAATAGTTCTGTGTGAAATTGCGGTTTGCCGAGACATCGATTCTGAAATCGCGGAACGGTTCTACGGAGGCCCTGAAACTCATCGTTTGAGTATGGGTACGTTGATAGGCGGTATTCATCAACGAGTCTGTCGTCAGCCAATGTCTTTGCGCAGCGATTGCCTGCACGTCGGGCTTTTGTCCGCCGAACACGAAAAGGAATCCGGGAGAATTGTCCGTAAAGTCGATGCCGAAAAGGTCGGGGGTGCCCATATAGCCGGGCAGTGTTGTTCCGTTGCCTTGCGAATAGTTGAATGAAACATTGCGCACCAACATCAGCACCCGTAAGGTCCCGTCGAGGATGATTTTTCCGTAATTGGGTTTTTCTCTCAAAGAATCCTTTCCTTTCTTTCCAAGGTTGGCTTCTTCGGTCTGGTTTTGTCCTCTTTTGTCGCCCAGTTGACCTTTTGTCCCAATGTTCTGGCGCTTATTGCGGTTGTTGCCTTGGTTTATTTTCCGCAGGTAGGGCACCGTATTGTAAAGCGACACAAAGTTCAGGCTGCCGTTGCCTTGTATGTTGTTGGAGTTCTGAATCGTATTGCCCAGATAAGACAACGACAAGGCGGAAGCGGCATATTGGTAATTAGAGTTATAGCGTACGCTGGCATTCACCCATTTGAACAGCGGTATCTTGTTGATCGGTATTTGGTAGGTGCCGCTGAAAGTCTGTCTGAAATCGGTAGTTCTGCCGCCACGTCCCAGGCAATGCCAAACAGAATCCTTTTTGGCTCTTGTGTCAATCAGCCCGTCGGGTTCATCAATGCGTGCGGAGGCGTCGGCGCGGTATTCGAGTTTGAGGCTTTGGAAAAGGTCCCAGTTGACGGCATAGTTGCGGGTCCAGTTGAAAGACTTCACGAAACTGGTATCCACGATGATGTTGCCTTTGCTCTTGGGTCGATACTTGAATTCCTCCAGTTCACGGCGCAACGATGTGCGGACCGTGACGTTTTTGGGCATCGGGGTAATGTTAATGTCGCGTATCAGCTGCAGCCATTTCGACTTCAGCCACTTCGCTTTGCTCAAAGGACGATAGTTCTTAGGATTGGTGCTGAATGTGTAGCCTATTTCACCGTCATGGATGAATTCATTGTTCAGTTCCAAGTCTTCGTCGCGCTGTATCAATTCCGAATAGGAATAAGAGAGGTCGAAGTTCTCGATGTCCCACGGGCGCATTTTGAGACCGCCTTTTTCGAGATTGCGTTCCTTTCGGACATTCATCAAATTGATGTTCTGCCGTTGGGTAAAGGTATTGGTCAGGTGCCGCACCGAGTCGCGTTGTTCCTTAGTGTCGTAAGTAGCGAGGTCGTCTTTCATTTTCACGTCCGGGTTCAGCGGATTGTATTCCGGCTGTGTGATGCCTAACGAATAGTCGTAATGGATTGGGATCTTGACATTCCATTTTTCCGGGAAAAGCACCTTGCCGCCGTCGATATTGGTGGCTATGTCAACATTGTATTTGGTTTCCTGTGACCGTTCTGTCACCGATTGTTCAATGCCTCCGAAGCCCGGTGTAGAATAGGTGCCCGAAACGGTAACGTCGCCCACATCAGCCAGATTGAGCCGGGCCCGCAATGTGGCTGCAAAGCCTTGCCTTTTGTCAAATCCGCACAGCCGCATCTCGTTGATCCACATCTCGACAGACTTCGGCAGCATATCGTCGTCGTCATTCAGCGTTTTCTTTTTGGGGTTGCGGATGCCGACCATAATTGTCGTCACCTCTCCGAGATTAGGCACGCCAACCACCGTAATCTTATTGCCCTCGTCTGTCTGTTTGGAATACGGAACCATGTTGCCTGAATGTTGCCCGCGCCGCACGGCCTTGTTCCTTTCTTGCTTCAAAGAGACGAGCGAGTCGAGATAAACATACATTTGGTTGGCTTCCGGCCAAATCGCATTCGTATCCTTTCCGACATTCCAAGGGGTTATCTCAACCGGCATCTCATACTCGTAATAGTTTTCGGAAACGTCAGAGCCCAGACGGACAAAAGCCGTGACATCTCCCTTTCTCAAGTCACCCGAACTGTTCACATCTTCTGCATGGATGAACATCTGCAGGTTATTGAACTTGCGGAGGTCATAATTCGTGTTCTTGTATATCGCGCGGGCATCGCCGTCGGGAAGATCCACCGCTTTCATGGTCAAGGCCTGTTCATTGATCTGGTAGGTGGTGGTGCCGTAGGCTGTCTCGCGCTGTATGCCGGGAGGCAGCACGTAAGGTATCGGAGTCCGGTTGGAGTTCTCCTCATAACTGACCGTTCCCACATAGAACGAGCCCTCGCCGTCACCCTGTGTAGGCAGGTAGTCGCCCTCTTCTTGAAGGCTCAGGCCATAGGTGCGCCAACTGGCGCGAACCAGATCGAAAGTCGCAAAACGGCAAATGATCGGTTCTTCAAAACCGCGCATGAACACGCGCATGAACCTTATGGAGTTGAAGCCTGACATTCCATTCACCACCTTGTCAGGGTTGTGTATCGGGATTCTGAACTGATACCATTTTGTAGTTGGGCGTGTGCCGTCAGGCAGCGGGTCCGGAACGGCTTCCAGAATATCATTGATATAGTTTTTCCCGACTACCATATTCTCGGGAGAAAGGTCGATGACATATTGGTAGTACCGTTCGTCTTCACTCAAGGTATTGTCGTTGTTCAGATCCTCCAAGTCCGGCAACGAAGTGGCAGAAGTGGGATAACTTTCGGGGCTTTGGCTGTCAATCGGCGAGTTGGCTTCTGTATTATTATAATATTTGTATCGCTCAACTACCTTCTTGTCTTCATTGTCATAGTCGGTGCCCCGGAAGTAGTGGTAATTGTCTGAAGAGGGGTCTGTGTATGCCTTGATGTATGCTTGGGAACCGGTGCCGAACCTGTCTGCAATCATCTGCAGGTAGTTGTCGTTGAAATAGGTTCTTTCGCGGTCGGTCGGCAGGCCATCGAGACCCACATCCTGGAAGGCTCTGCCTTCTTGGTCGTTGTCGAAAGCGTTCACGATCAGCTGAACCGTAGGCACTCTTCCCCAAACGGTAAACTCCACATTCTCGTCGGAACCGTCGGCAGGGAGGCCATTCTCAAAGAACTTCATGCCGTCGCGCAAGATATCTTCGGAGATGTCGCCGAGGTTGAAATAGAGTTTGCCGCCTTTGTGAGCGGGGTTGTCGATGAACGGGTCCATCATCCAGAACTCAATGTATTCGTAATTGGCTGACTCGAAATCGGTATTGTCAAACTTGCGCATGATACCGCCCCATCGGCTCTTCGGGTCGTTGAGCATTCCCTCTTCGTTGACACCCTTTGAAAAGCCCTCTTCACCGGCCACATCATAATTGTAAGGACCTCTTTCTGACGGATAGAACGCCATATTGAAGACTGTCATATAAGTGGTGAGAGCCGTCGTTCCCGAACGGTCTTTATAGGGGAAGAGTTCCGGTTCGTAAACGGCGCGGGCATACGGCTGAGAGAGGTCGGCGGCGGTGAGGTTTGAAGGGGTGGAACTCGTTCCGTTATAGAAAAGCGGGTCAATGATATACCAGGAGAGGAGAGCGCGGTTATAGCCGTATGAGAGTTTTTTTCTGGAACCGTCTTCGGTGTTATAGGCCTGCGCTTCCGGAAACAGGTCAAGCTGACCCTGCGGTGTGGACGCCAGTTTCCAATTCGAGAAGGTGGTCAAGTCAATCGTGGACTTTGCAGCCTCAAAATCATCGATATAGGTTGTCCCCGTCTTGCCTATCACCTTAGCATGTCCAGGCACAAAATGTGCAAACTCGCCCTCAAGATTGAGGAACGACTGGGCTGTAGTGCTGTGGAAAGTCAGCTTGTCTATGGCCTTGGTCACAAACGGCAATTCTGTCTTATTGGCAAAATTCATGCCCCACAAGAAGTTGTTGATCGGCTCATCGCCATAGTTAACTTTGTTGGTTTCCGGACGTTCGCGGAGATTCAGGAAAGTGGCGCCGACATTGAAATTCTTGGAAATCGTATAGTCAAAGGTGGCACCGAACATATTCTTGTCTGCCGCATAGTCATCACCCCCCTCTATTGTTATCGAGATGGGCGTGCCTGAACTGAGGATACCCTGATTGATGATAGTCACCGTACCCATGTCATAGTTGACGGTATAGTCAATGTTCTCTGTCAGTTTGATGCCGCCTGCCATCACCACGACAGAACCTTCTGCCACATTTGTGGAGGTGAAGTGGTATTCAGACCCATACGATGACCGGTAACTTCCTTCGAGGTAGAATTTGTTCTTGTTGGTAATCTGCTGGGCTTGGGTTTTCGTCATCGTATAAAGCGAATCGAAAGCGTACTGTTCGGCAAGGTCTGCTTCATCTGCGTCAAAAATTGCCCGCAGGTCTTTGCCGAATGGCTCAATAGTCGGGAAGAACACACGGCCGTTGGAGGCATTGATGGTACCGCCTGCGGTCTGTGCTCCGTCTATGAAATCGAAAATGCCGTCCGGAGAAGGGTCTTGCTGCTGGTTCAGCCGGTCGAGCCCCATCAAGCGGATAAGCGCAACGCCCTTGTTTTTCCCTTTGGTGAAAAAGCCGTTGGCGATACCGTCAGAATCGCCGTTGTACAAGATGTTGAGCCTGAACTTCTCCGAAGAGATTTGGTACGCAGACAGGCTGTACACGTTCTTCATCATCAATTTCCAGAGAGCGGACTTTGTATTGAGTGTCGTGCTTTTCAAGAGTTTCACCCGGAGGCAGTTCGGGGCGGACACCTCATTGGAGAACTCGCCGACTTGATAGACGGCAGTGTCGCCGATGACCGTATATTGGAATGCCACGGCGAGCACCTGGTCAGATGTCAGGGCCGAGTTGAGCGATATGAAGCCAAGTTTGGAATTGAACGTGTATTCGGAGGCGCTGAGCAGCCGGGCGCTTTCCACTTTCTCGTAGTCTGATCCGGCTTTCATCCCGACGGCGCGCAGATTGTTGGTCACGGTTGAGAGGTTGCGGATCATCGAAGTGTCAACCACTGCCGGCAAAGTATTGATGCGGTTGTCGGGGTACTGGCCGCCCGCATAGCGGTTGTCGTACTGGATGGCTGACGAGGAGGGCGAGGCTTCGCCGAGGTCTGTGAATGCGACAATGTTCCGGTTGTCTGTCGTAGCGGCGCCTACGGTTGTGCGCCACACCTCGATTTTAGTGATAACAATGGGTGAGCCCACGAGCGGAAGCGTGCTCATATACTCGTTGTAATGGTCGCGGAAAAACTGGCCGAGGAAGAAATGCTTGTTTTCTTCGTACTCGTCAGCCTTGAAATAAAACTCCTCTTCGGACGCTCCGCCTGTGATGGTAACCGTTTCGGAAGTGCCTTTTTTCTGTGCAGCTATTGCCGTCACCATAAGGTTGCCGAACTTGAGTTGGGTTTTTACGCCAAACAGGCTCTGGCTTCCGGTGATGAGCGTGCTGTTTATGGGCAGTGTCACATTGCCGAACTCCACCAGCTGGAGAATGTCGTCCTCTTTGCCGGCGTACTTGAGTTTCACCCAGTCCTGGTTGTTGCTGACCGTCAGTTCATCGGTCGTATAATTCAGGTTGAAGTCAATCTTGTCTCCAATTTTTGCAAGCAGGTTTAGTTGGATATCCTCGTCGAAGTCGAAGCGGAAAGTGCGGCGTTGCTTTTCGGGCAGGCTTTTGTTGTCAATCATATTATAAGCGACGCCGAACTTGACCTCCACATTGCCGGAGGGGCGGATGTCGATGGTATTGCTGCCGAAGATGCCTTCGAAGAGGTCGCCGCCGACATGAAGCTCCGGGATCAGGCCGCCGCCCTTGCGGTTGCTGCCGGAGAAACTGGTTCCGTGTGAATGCCAATAGTCATCAATGCTTTTGCGGAGGTCATAGTCAATAAATTCGTTCACATCCATATAGGCACCTGCCCCGAAGGGGGTGTTGCCGGTCATGTACTGGAAATTATAAGTATTGGTAAGCGGGTCGTATTGGATGACAGGCCCGACTCCCGGAGGGTCTTTAAGCCTGAACGGACTGGCCGTAGTGTTCTGCAACGGATTGTTGTTCAACTGAGGTTTTGCCGGAGGGTCGGTGTCCGGCGGCATCAGGTTGCCTTGAATCTGGAAAGGCATATCCTCGACGGGATTTCCCGGCACGAGGACGGTTCCGGCGGCATGCTGGTTCACGGCAAGAAACAGAAATGCCAGAAGAACACTAAATATAATGTTTTTACAGTTTGTCAGTTCCAATTGTTTTTTTCGATCCTATAATAATTTCAGAGACCGTTTTATCAGGTCTTCTACCGTTACATTAACACCGTCTGCTTTGATGACCTTGTCCAGAACCGCATCAGCGGCATTTTTTGGGAATCCCAAAGCAATTAAGGCAGATAACGCTTCCTGTCGGTTAATATTGTACGATGCGGAAATTTTCGGCGTCTTGCTCCATGTGGCCTTTCCGGCCTTGTCTTTCAGCTCTACAATCACCCGCTGTGCCGTCTTCGCCCCGATGCCTTTGACAGACTGTATGGCCTTTACGTCTTCGGTTGCTATGGCGTTCGTAGCCTCGCCTACGCTCATGGAGGAGAGAATCAGCCGTGCCGTATTGGGGCCTATGCCGTTCACCGTCAGCAGCAGTTTGAAGAACTCCCGTTCCTCCTCGTCTGCAAAGCCGTAAAGGACTTGTGCGTCTTCTTTCACTATATAGTGGGTGAGCAGCGTCACCTCGTCGTTCTCATTGCCCAGCCGGGAGAACGTAGCCAGCGAAATGTTGACATAAAAAGCCACGCCGCCAGCCGTTTCCAATATGACGTAAGCCGGGTTTTTCTCTATCAGTTTCCCTTTCAGGTAATAAATCATCTTCTGTTATGTTAAAAAGGCTGCAAAAATACAAAAAACTATGGCTGTCCGTCAAAACCAAGTCAGGACTCAGGAATCAGCCGTTCATCGTCTTTGCCCTGTTTCAACTGTCCGTTTTTCACTATGGTGCAGCATTGTCAAGGGTAGGCAAAACAAAACGGGCCGGCATCCTTTGCAGGTGCCGGCCCGTTTTCAACTTCAACTTCTTAAAAACTTTGGCCAGACATACTTATGGTCTGGACCTTTTATGATAATAGGATCTGTTATTCTTGGCCAACAATGAACACATAGTTTGTGGTTGCCGACCCGCCGATATTCAGCATCATCGCATTCTTGGCGCCCGTGACCTGATAGTCGCCGGCATTGCCAGAGACTTGCTTATAGAGGTCCAGGAACATCCGGGCGCCGGAAGCGCCTACCGGGTGTCCGCAGCCGATAAGACCGCCGGAGGGGTTGATCGGCTTTTTGCCGTCAAAGGCAATCGTGCCGTTTTCCACAGCTTCGTACTCTTTTCCGGGATCGGTTATGCCGAAAGCCGAAATGGCTGCATACTCACTCGACGTGAAGCAGTCGTGTGTCTCGAAGACATCAATGTCATCGATGGTCATGCCGGCACGTTTATAGGCATCGAGGCAAGCTTGGCGGGTCCAAGGGAGCACATACGCAGAGCCGGCATTGTCAGCAATCTTCTTGTCGAAGAGCAGCGGAGCCGTACGGTGGCCGTATCCCTTCACAATGGGTTTGTTGCGGAAGCCGCGTTCTTTCAAGTATTTTTCAGAACAAAGAACCACCACGGCCGCACCGTCGGTCACTTGAGAGCAGTCAGATACGCCCAGCAGACCGCCGACACACATATTCGACTCTGTTCCGCGGTGAGAAGCCTCTTCAAAACTCATGAACCATTTTCTGGTCTGTGCCAACGGGTTGCGTTTTGCATTAGCATAATTGATTGTTGAAATAGCGGCCAAGGCATTGAGATAACGCTCTTTGTCTATGCCGTATTTGTCAAGCGTAGCATCAGCCAGCCTGCCGAACAATTTCGGGAAGGGGAGGTCAAGGCCTTTTCCTTCTTTCTCGTAATAGGCGGCACGGCCTAAGATGCTGCCGCAGGTTTTAGTATCAACAGACTTCATGATTTCCCAGCCAACGACAACGCAAACGTCGTATTCGCCGGAGGCAATCTTGGTAATTGCGGCATCCAAAGCCACAGAACTGGAAGCGCAGGCGGCCTCGTATCGTGCAGATGGAACGCCATAGAAAGCCGGACTCACCTCTGTCAGGAAAGCGCCAAGATGACCTTGGTCGACATACAGCTCTGCAATGAAATTGCCCACAAAAGCGGCAACCCGGTTGTCTTTGTTCAGGCGTTTCATTTCATCGTAGCTGAAATCTGCGCCTTTAAAACCATCTTCCACGGCTTCCCGCAAGATGGCAATCATGTTTTTCCCTTCTTTCTTCCAGTTTCTCTCGAAATCCGTCTGGGCGCCGCCCAGAACATATACTTTATTGTTCATATCTAACTAAATCTTGTCCTGTTAAACTTATTTTGCCTTAAAGAATGGTCTGTAGTCATATTTTGAGCGCTTGTGTTCAGCAATGATGCGGTCAAGATCCACCTGTTGCATGGTTTCAGGGGTCAGATGCGACTTCATCAGCTGTGGCAAATCGCACACCTTGGAGAAAGCCTCCATCATCGCAAAGGGAGGACACCAGGTGAAACCGGTTGCCATCACGTCATCAGCCACCATAATGTCAAAACCTACATGCTCGGCCGTATAGAGGCCATATACAACATAGCGGAGCAGGAACTCAAGGCAAATCTTTGCTTCCTGCGAATTGTCCTCTACCAACGCTCTGAAAGCGCCGTCGTAATCGCTTTCCTTAAGGCAGTTCTTCATTTTGTCTGCGAAAGGGAAGTCGTATTTGACGACATCGCGGAAAGAATCAGTCCTGATGTCATAAACCATTTGCCTCTTTTCACCGTTTTCGTTGCGGACAAGTTTGTACAAGCCCTCGCCTGACTTCCTGCCCAATTTATTCTGGCCTATCAGATGCTGGACGTATGCGGGCAGCACAAAAGCCTCATGCACATAATCATTCGTATTCTCGTAAAGATTATCTACAATAGCCTTGTGAACATCCAGACCGACGAAATCAGCCGTAGTAATCGGCGGCATAGTACGGCCGGAGAATGGTCCCAGAATTGCGTCAATGTAATCAACACCGCCCTTGTCAGCATATTTCTCAGCATACTGCAAGGCCTCGTTCATCACATAAAAGCCGATGCGGTTTCCGAGGAACGCGGGGAAGTCTTTGCTTTCAGCCACCGTTCGGTAAAGGACACCGGTGAGATACTCTTTGATTTTCCCGTACAGCAGTTTGTCGGAATAGGGCGAAGCCGTAAGTTCGCAAAGGGTCAGTTGGTATGGCGGATTAAAGAAATGGATGCCGAAGAACTGGCTTCTGAGCTCTTCAGGATAGCACTCGGCCAATTTGGTTATAGAGAGACCGGAAGATCCCGTGCAGGCGACGGCGCCTTTGCGGAGACTTTTGCCAATCCGGGAATGAAGGTCCCTCTTCAACTCCATATTCTCTGCTGCACTCTCGAACACGAGGTCAGACTTGCTTACACATTCAGCAAGCGAACTGTAGTCCACCGGTATCAGGTGGTTCACAATGCTGTCAGCCTTAACAGTCTTTCCGGCTTTCAATACAGCTTTCTTCGATTTTTCCAGGTCACGGCTCACCATATACACGGTGGCTTGTCCAAAAGACGCGAATATTGCAGAAACATTCATGCCCATTGTTCCGTTTGCCCCCAACACAGTGACAGTTTTAATTTCCATATATAACACCGGACTTCATGATTAACAATCGTACACCGGATTCCCTGGGTTCTGTGAAGTCCTTTAGCCAAAGCCCGGAGAAATCGGCGCGGCAAAAGTATCATTTTTTTAATTCGCTCCTTTTTTTGCGATTGAAAAAATGATTGTTGGTTATCTTATTGTATGTCTGTATTTTATATCATTATCGATTAAAAAGTAACTATTTGTAGCCCCCCTCTGTCCGATCTCGGCCTCCTCGGGCATCGTGTCATTCCGGCAAAAAACCGGACGCAAAAGACCTTTTGACATTCCGCACCTCCCCGATGCCATCCTTGCCCTTGACTTTTACAGAGACAACCGGGCGAGCGAGTGTCTCAAAGATGCGGCGTCCGAAAAAACAGGGGCATCTGATGCCGTTTCACGAAAAAAAGGAATACTTTTGCAGCCTCAAGACAGAACAATGGCAGGGATGCCGTACGGCATCCGCCATTTCTGACCTTGACACCACAAGCCCCGAAGTCTGTAAAGGAGGGGCTCTTTATACGAAACACGAACAACACCGACCATGCAGAAATACAATCCCCACAATCCCCGTCCGAACCTTAAGATCTGGTGGCTGCTTCTTCTTGCGGGGCTTCCCTTGTTGTTGCCGGCGCAGTCGCTGCCTGACACATCAGACACTCAAAGCACGGAGTATGAAAACCTTGACACCTTGCCGCCCTTGGCCCGCAGTTACCGCTGGATTTCATACCGGGGCAAGGCTGACATTGCCGACACCGGAGGCGTGAGAAGCTGCAGCTTCTATTATGTGAACCGGATTGACAGCATCCTCTACCTCAACGTCAACGCCCACGGCATCGAAGTGATGCGCATCGTGTGTACCCCCGACACCGTCACCTACGTCAACATGCTGACATCCCAATATTACAAAGGTTCGTATGCCCCGCTGCACAGAATGCTCAAAAGGCCCGTCAGTCTCAAAAACCTTCAAGACATCTTTAACGGAGACGGCGAAAAAGCGCTGGCCAACACCGGCTTTTCCTGCTCCTACCACGACTACGCAGCCATGGATTCCGCCCGTTCCTTCTTCACGACCCTGCGACTGCAAGACCTTGACCGGCTCATAGAAATAACCGCCCGCATTAAAGTCGTGCGTTTCAACATGCCTGGGCCTACAGGCATACGCATCCCAAAGAAATTCAAAAAACTGTCGTTTTGACCACACTCCCGTCCACCGCAGTCAAGGCAGCAGCCCTTGCATCCGGATTCTCCGCATGCGGCATTGCCCCTGCAGGCGAACTTGCCGAGGCCAAACAGCTTTTCGCAGAGGCACTGGCTGACGGGCGTCAGGCAGACATGCACTTTCTGGAAAGGGACATCGACAAACGTTTCAACCCCGAGTTGCTGTTGCCCGGCTGCCGCAGTGTAATCGTTCTCACACTTGACTACCGCATTGCCGGCACGCCCGCCAGCGACAAGTACCGGATGGCGCGCTTCACCTGGATAGAAGACTACCACACACTTGTAAAAAGGAAAGCACAGCAAATGCTGGCCGCACTTGAAAAGCACAGCCCCGGCATGCAAAGCCGGATCACAGTGGACAGTTCCTGCATCTCCGAAAAGAACTGGGCGGCGACGGCGGGGGTGGGCTGCATCGGCAAAAACAGCCTCGTCCACAACGACCAGGGCTCCTTTTTCGTAATCGGGACCATATTGACAAATTGCGTGACAGACGCGTATGATTCTCCGAAAAAATCAGACTGCGGCGACTGCCGGCTATGCATTGACCACTGTCCGGCACACGCGCTCGAGCCCTACAAACTGTATGCTGAACGCTGTTTTGCATACCAAACAATAGAGAATAAAAACACTGATTTTGAAGTATTTGAAAAGAGTCCTCTGCTCTTCGGCTGCGACTGTTGCCAAGACGTTTGCCCCCGCAACAAAAAAAATTGTCAACCCTTGCCGAGCGTACCGGAAAGTTCTTTATTTTTGCAACTCAAAAATGAGGATTTGGAAACACTCACTGTTGAGGATTTCAAAACTTATTTTGGAAACACTCCCGTCGCACGGAGGAAGTATGATAAGATAAGTCGTGCGATATTGACTAAACAAAAAACTACCTAGCCCGGATGGTGGAATTGGTAGACACGTACGTTTCAGGTGCGTATGCCGCGAGGTGTGCAGGTTCAAGTCCTGTTCCGGGCACCGGAGGAGCCACAAAGGCTCCTCTTTTCTTTTTATAAACCACATAATAATGAAACTCTACATTGTACCGACCCCGATAGGGAACATGGAAGACATCACGCTCCGGGCGCTTAACGTCCTTAGGGGGTCAGACCTGATACTCTGCGAAGACACCCGCACCACCGGAAACCTGCTTAGGCATTACAACATTGTACAACGCTGCGCACCCTATCACATCTTCAACGAGCATGGGCAAACCGCACACTATGTCAGCCAGATAAAGGGACTCAGCCAAGTGTCGCTGGTGAGTGATGCGGGCACTCCGGGCATCTCCGACCCCGGCTATTTGCTGGTACGGGCATGTATCTCCGAGGGCATAGATGTGGAGTGCCTCCCCGGCGCCACGGCTTTCGTGCCGGCGCTCATTCAGTCGGGGCTGCCATGCAGCAGTTTCTATTTCCACGGCTTCCTGCCCCACAAAAAAGGAAAAGAGAGCCTCCTGAAACGCCTTTCGGAAACTGAAGAGACCTCCGTATTGTATGAATCCCCGCACCGTCTGCTCAAGTCGCTGGAAAAAATGTCCGAAATCATGGGACCAGACCGCCGCATCTCAATCTCCAGAGAAATATCCAAAATATATGCGGACACCTTCAGAGGCACCTTGTCAGAAGCCATCGAACATTTCTCTAAAAAAGAGGTGAAAGGAGAATTCGTGATAGTGCTTTCGGGAAAAGATTGATTTGCCGTCTCGAAAAACGCAGACTTTGACAACATGTCAACCCACGGCTACTTGAATATTACCACAAAGAACATCGGCATTAGGATGATTCCGCATTGTTTTTCCGAAAATGTTATTTTTGCAGCCTTTTAAGGTACAACCATCGGACTTTCTTTCTACATCAAGCATTGTAATCTGACACAACAAACAACAATACGCAATGGACAACGTAACCATACTCCCATACGACCGCATCCACAAGAATTTCATAGACAGCCAATATCTGCACGACGGCCACGACGAGTTCTATTTCCGCAACTTGCAGGCAAAAATGCCGGATACGGGCTGGCGTCATCTGCGTTCTGACGAGATAGAGCGACTGGTCATCAACGGGAACACCTGTTCCAACTGGGACGACCTTTGGGTCACCGACATATTTGACACCAACATGGTGCGCAACAACCATTTCTTCGGCATGGTACGCATCGGGCGCATACGGAAAGTGACCTTGCAATATCATGACCTCAGGCTGCCGGCCGGCATCACGGGAAGCAGCATCATATCGTGCGACATCGGCGATGACGTGGCCATCCACGACGTGCATTATATGGCCAATTACATCATCGGGGACCGCTGCATCCTATTCAACATCCAGGAAATATCGAACACCAACCATGCCAAGTTCGGCAACGGCATCATCAAAGAGGGCGAGCCGGAGAATGTCCGCATCTGGATGGACGTGATGAACGAAAACGGCGGACGCGCCATCCTGCCCTTTGACGGCATGATCACCGCCGACGCATACCTGTGGGCAAAATATGCCGACAACAAGCAATTGCAGACACGGCTCAAAGAAATCACCCAAAACAGCATGGACAGCCACCGGGGCTATTACGGCACCATCGGGGAGGCTTGCGTCATCAAGAACACCTGGATTCTGAAAGACGCCAAAATCGGGCCTTACTGTTACATTAAAGGCGCCAACAAACTCAAGAACATCACTGTCAACTCCTCAAAAGAAGAGCCGACCCAGATCGGCGAGGGCGTGATAATGGTGAACGGCATTGCCGGATACGGATGCCACATCTTCTACTCTGCCGTTGCCACCCGGTTTGTATTAGGCGACAACTGCACCCTCAAATACGGCGCAAGAGTGGTTTACTCCGTGTTGGGCGACAATTCAACCATCTCGTGCTGTGAAGTGCTCAACAACCTCATATTCCCGGCGCACGAACAACACCACAACAATTCGTTTCTCATATCTGCCTGCGTGATGGGACAAAGCAATATGGCGGCAGGTGCCACCATCGGGTCTAACCACAACAGCCGTGCCACCGACGGCGAGATCGTAGCTGGACGCGGCTTCTGGCCCGGACTATGCTCCAGCGTCAAACACTCCTCCAAGTTCGCCTCGTTCACCCTGCTCTCAAAGGGAGATTACCCGCACGAGCTGAACATTCAACTGCCGTTCAGCCTCGTCAACAACAACGTGTCCGACAATGTACTGGAAGTGATGCCCGCCTATTGGTGGATGTACAATATGTTCGCCATTGCCCGCAACGCCGCCAAATACCGCAGCCGCGACATCCGCAAACGGAAAATCCAGCATATTGAGTTCGAGTCTTTCGCACCCGACACTATCGAAGAGGTGCTGGAGGGCAGGAAACTGCTGGAACTCTGGACAGCCAAATCATACCTGAATGCCACAGAACGCGACCTGCCGGCCGACAACGACACACTTCGGGCAACGGGCAAACAATTGTTGGAACACGAACCCGAAAAGGTCCGCAAAATAACGGTTTACGGCGAAGGGACAGAATGCAGCAAACGCAAAGTCCACATCATCAAGCCCGTAGAGGCCTACAACGCCTACGCTGACATGATTGTCTTTTATGCCGTCCGAAACATCGCCCTTTATCTGAAAGACAACCCCGGCACCGGCATCCGCGACCTCGCCCTTGAGTTCAAAAACAATATGAAAGACCCATGGGTCAATATGGGAGGGCAACTGATGCACAACTATGATGTCCAGAACCTCATCCGCGACATCAACAGCAACGTACTCAACTCGTGGGATGAAATACACGGTCGCTATGACGAGATCTGGGACTCATACCCGAAAGAGAAACTGCGCCATTCATACTTCTCCCTCCTCACGCTCTACGGCAATGAAGTCGCCGGGCTGACAGACGAGATGTGGCACAATGCCGTTGCCGAAGCCAAACGGATACAGCAGTTCATCTGCGACCAGGTGTTTGTCACGCGCAAGAAAGACTACGACAACGAGTTCCGGAACGCCACATTCCGCAACGAGGCCGAAAAAGACGCTGTCATAGGTAAACTCAGCGACAATGCGGCCATCAAGCAGATTCTTGACGAGTCGGCCGAATACCTCCAACTGCTCGACAACCTGCTTCCCTGACACCTCCGTTGACGGGTCTCTTCCTTAAAACCATCTTCCGTCCTCTCATCATTTGTTCATAAGTTTATCGGGGAAGCGTGTGTCTTCTCCTTTTTTTTTCGGACTTTTGCAATCCTATCGACATCATTCTTTATTTAAACATAACTTATGGAAAACAAACTTGTTACCGAAAACAAGGTCTCAAAAGGCTTATCCTATAATCGCATTGAGAACACCTTGGGGAATGCCGGAAAGATCACACCACAGGCGGTTGAGTTCGAGGCCGCCGTATTGGGGGCGCTGATGTTCAACGACAACTCCGTAAGTTCCGTGCTGGACTTTCTCTCCGAGAAGATGTTCTATCTGGAAGCGCACCAACACATCTTCCATGCCATCGAAACGCTCTTTTCGCAGGCGCAGCCTATAGACTTGCTCACGGTAACGAACGAACTCCGCAAAGAGAAGATGCTGGATTTGGTTGGCGGAGCCTCTTACCTTGCCTCCCTCACCAACCAGGTCGCCTCTTCCGCCAACGTCGAGTATCATGCGCGCATCATCATGGAGAAATTCGTCGCCCGTGAACTCATCCGGAACTGCAACGAAATCATTTCAGACTCATTCGACGAGAGCAATGACGTGCTCGACCTGCTCGACAACGCCGAGAGCAAAATTTTCAACATTGTCGAAAACAACTTCAAGAGGGACAGCAGGTTGCTTCATCAGGTAGTAAGTTCCACATTAGACGAGCTGGAAAGAATCCGCAAGAACTCGGACCAGTTGCAAGGCGTACCGTCAGGCATACGCAGCCTGGACGAGAAGACTGGCGGCTGGCAGAAGTCGGACCTCATCATTGCAGCCGGCCGTCCCGGCATGGGCAAAACCTCCTTTGTGCTCTCCATTGCGCGCAATGCCGCCATCGATGCAGACATGCCTGTGGCATTCTTCTCCCTCGAAATGTCTGCCACACAATTGGTGCAGCGCCTATTCTCGATGGAATCGGGCATCCCCTCTGACCACATCTCAAAGGGAGACCTTTCTGAAAACGAATGGATCAAACTGGTGGAGAGCATCGGAACATTGCAGAGTTCCAACCTCATCATTGACGACACGCCCGCCCTCACGGTATTCGACCTCAGGGCGAAATGCAGACGGCTCAAGCACAAATACGGCATCCAGATGGTTATCGTGGACTACCTGCAATTGATGCGAGGCAGCAATGATGTTTCCGGCAAAGGCGGCAATCGCGAGCAGGAAATCAGCACCATCTCACGTTCTCTGAAAGCGCTTGCAAAGGAACTGAACGTGCCTATCATCGCGCTGTCGCAGTTGAACCGGTCGGTAGAGACGCGCGGCGGAAACCGCCGGCCTATGCTTTCAGACCTGCGCGAGTCGGGGTCTATTGAGCAAGATGCTGACATGGTTCTCTTCCTCTACCGCCCTGAATACTACAACATTGACACCTTTGAGGACCAGACCCCGTCGGCAGGACTGGCAGAAATCATGTTTGCCAAGAACCGCCACGGAAGCACCGGCGATGTGAGAGTGCGCTTCATCAGCCAATTCACAAAATTTACAGACGTTGACCAAACATATGGCGGAGCAGACAACACCTTCACCGACATTTCAATCCGCCCTAACCAAAACTTTGACATCCTGGAGAGCAGCATGAACGACGACTTCTCGACCGCTCCGGACAACGACCAATCTGACAGCGACTTTCCGTTCTAACCATGAAAAAACTCACCACCGACGAACTGCACCGCGTAAGCACAGCGCAATTCAAGGAGCAGCACAAGAACCCTGTAACGGTTGTGTTGGACAACATCAGAAGCATGTACAATGTCGGCTCTGTCTTTCGCACCTGCGACGCTTTCAATGCGGAGAAGCTCTATCTCTGCGGCATCACCGCCTGTCCGCCGCACAAGGAAATCAACAAAACCGCCCTCGGCGCCACCGAAAGCGTGGACTGGGAGCATGTGGAAGATGCCGCCGCCCTTCTGCTGCAACTGAAACATTCGGGGTATCAGATTTTTGCCGTCGAGCAGGTGGACGAAGCCCGGGAACTACATCATTTCGACTTCCCGGACGCCGGCAGAATTGCGCTGGTGCTCGGCAATGAGGTTTTTGGTGTGGACGAACGGCTCCTTCCGTTATGCGACGGAGCCGTCGAGATTCCGCAGTTCGGAACAAAACACTCCCTCAACGTGTCAGTAGCCGCCGGCATCGTACTGTGGGAAGCCGTCAAGCCCTATATCCGCTGAACCCTGCCTCGGCAAACTGCCATGCTTTTCCATACAATATTATCGCATCCCCAACGTTTACACAAACGTTGTTTGAAAAACAGATCAAATCATGGCAAATCTCAACTTTATAAGAACAATCTGCATCTCCGGCATCATCCTTTGCGCATTGGCCGGGCATAGCCAATCAGACCTTTCGTGCACAGCCAAAGCCCCGTCAGAAGTTGGCGTAGGGCAGCAATTCCAATACACCGTCTCTACAAACGAAAAAGGCGAAATCATCTCTTCCGACTTCGGTAAATTTGAACTGGTAAGCGGTCCTTCGGTAGGCTCCAGCGTCTCCATCTCGATGACAAACGGCAACATTGAGAAGTCAACATCCTATACATATACCTATTATTTGGTCGGCAACAAAGAGGGTGAGTTCTCCATCCCCGGCGTCACCATATCGGTAGAGGGAAAGATCATCAAAACCGACTTTGTGACCGTGAAGGTGGTGAAAGTTCCAAAGATTGCCCAGCAGGAGGATTCCTGGAGAAGTCAGGACAACTGGTTTCATTGGGACTTCAGCATGCCGGAGTGGCCGTTCGGGAGTCAGCGGCAGCAATCAGGAAACGACAACCCTAAAAAGAGGGTGCAGGTTGACGACAAAATCGGCAAAGACGACATCTTGCTGAAAGCCACGGCATCGCAACTCGAGGCCTATCAAGGCGAAGCCGTGGTTGTGACGCACAAGCTTTACATCAAACCTGAAATATCGGGATACAGCATTGAACGTGCTGCATTCTCAACGGCAGAAGGGCTTTGGATAGACGCGCTCGAGACACCCGGCCGTGCCCGGCAAACCACCGAAACGTTAAACGGAAAAGAATACAACGTGTTTATAATCAAGCAGACCGCAGTTTATCCGACCCGTACGGGCAAGTTAACCATCCCCAAACTCAACCTCACAATGTACGCTATGCTGCCGGCAACGGCCCAAGACCCTTTCTGGGGAATGTTCAACACCACCAGACGAAAAGAGGTCAGCCTGACTTCCAACGACCTGCAACTGAAAGTAAAAGCCATGCCAGGCACGCTCACTACCGACAAGACAGAGATTGTGGGCAACTTCACCGTAAGTTCGTCGGTCAGCAAGACGGAAACCGCTGTCAACAGTCCTATGACGCTCACGGTAACCATTTCCGGCACCGGCAATCTGCACCACATCACGGCTGACAACCTTGCCATTGACTTTCCTGCCGACTTTGACGTGACGAGACCGCGCATCACGGAACACATAAATGCGAAGAGCGATCAGGTCACGGGATCCAAGACATTCAAATACACGCTCATCCCCCATTCAGAAGGTGTCTATTTGATACCTGCCGCAACCATCTCCTACTTCAACTTCGAAATGGGGGCCTACCGCACGCTCTCCACCCAAGACTATCAGATTACGGTCACGCCGGGCACGGGTGTACACGAGAACGGGACTGACGAAAACAGCCGGAAGTCCAAGAGCAGCGTCAAGACATACAAGATTTAGGCACGCTGCCTTCCTGAAGGCAAGGCCATCGGGAAGAATGCCGATACAAACGTGTTGAATAAAAAAACTTTGCCGCGGTTGCGCCGTACCGAAAAAAGTGTATTTTTGCGCGCCTTAATTATACCGATTATTGTCCTTGTGTTAGAAAAGGAAAATTAATTAGAAATCAGGGGGATGTGGGTGAAGACATCTTCCAAAAAACAAACAACAAACTGAAAAAATGGATGCAGTAAGTTACAAAACAATTTCGGCGAACAAGAATATTGTCAAGAAAGAGTGGGTCTTGATTGATGCCCAGGAAATGGTAGTCGGCCGCCTTGCAACGGCAGTGGCACGCATTTTGAAAGGCAAGAACAAGACTTATTACACGCCGAGTTTCGACTGCGGTGACTACGTCATCATCATTAACGCCGAGAAGGTCAGGTTCACCGGCAGCAAATGGACGGACAAAGAGTACGTTCATCACACAACGTACCCTGGCGGACAGCGTTTCGCCACGCCTAAAGAGGTTATGCGCAAATATCCGGAGCGCATTCTGGAGCATGCCATCAAGGGGATGCTTCCGAAGAACAAGCTTGGCGCCCAATTGTACCGCAACCTCCACATCTATGTAGGACCCGAACATCCTCATGCAGCCCAAAACCCCAAATCAATCAACGTTAAAGACCTCAAATAACAAAAATGGAAGTAATTAATACATTAGGCAGAAGAAAAACCGCGGTTGCCCGCCTGTACATCAAAAGCGGCAGCGGTCAAATCATGGTCAACAACCGTGACTACAAGGACTATTTTTGCGTCCCCACCCTGCAGTACAAGGTTGAACAGCCGCTGCAGTTGGCACAGGTGATGGGTCAATACGACATCAAGGCCAACCTTGACGGCGGCGGCGTCACCGGCCAGGCTGAGGCCTTGAGAATGGCCATTGCAAAAGCGCTTATCGAAATCAATCCGGAACTCCGTCCGGCCATGAAGTCACAAGGCTTCCTTCGCCGCGACCCCCGTATGGTGGAACGCAAGAAACCGGGTCAACCGAAAGCCCGCAAGAGATTCCAGTTCAGCAAACGTTAGCATTAACCAATACGCATTATTTGACGTTAGCTTGTTTAGTATCGAAACCGTAGAGATTTCTGCTTGAACTACTCTATGGTTGCTTTCAAGAATGTAAACAATAAAAAAAAGAAAAATGTCATCATTACAATTTGAAGAATTATTAGATGCAGGCTGTCATTTCGGACACCTCAAAAGAAAATGGAATCCCGCCATGGCTCCTTATATTTTCATGGAGAAAAACGGCATCCATATCATCGACCTCAACAAGACCATAGAGAAAGTGGACGAAGCCGCCGCCGCTGCAAAGCAGATCGCGAAGTCAGGGCGCAAAATCCTCTTCGTCGCCACGAAGAAACAGGCTAAAGAGACCGTTTCTTCAATGGTTAAGGAAGTCGGCATGCCCTATGTGACAGAACGTTGGCCTGGCGGCATGCTCACCAACTTCTTCACCATCCGCAAAGCCGTGAAGAAAATGGGCGACATTGACCGTCTGATTGAAAGCCCTCAATTCAACAACATCTCAAAACGCGAAAGACTTCAGATTCAGCGTGAAAGGGCAAAACTCGAGAAGAACCTCGGTTCTATCGCCGACCTTTCCCGTCTCCCTGCCGCCGTGTTCATCGTTGACATTATGAAAGAGCACATCGCACTGGCAGAGGCTCGCAAGTTGGCCATCCCGACTTTTGCAATCGTGGACACCAATTCCAACCCCAACTCCGTAGACTTCCCGATTCCGGCAAACGACGACGCTTCAAAATCCATCGCCATCATCTTGAAGAGCATCTGCGAAGCCATCAAGGAAGGGCTTGCCGAACGCGAAATGAACAAGGATGCACAAGTTGAAGAAGAGGAGACAGAAAACAACGAGGAGCAGAACGAGAACGAGGACAACAGAGACGGCAGACGCAGACGCACGATGTCCCGTCGTCCCGTTAGCAGAAAATAATATTATAAACCCTATTAAGATTTTTAATTATGGCAACTATATCAGCCGCTGATGTAAATAAATTGAGACAACAAACCGGCATCGGAATGATGGACTGCAAAAAAGCCCTGGTAGAGGCCGAGGGCGATTTTGAGAAAGCCATCGACATCCTTCGCAAAAAGGGTCAGAAAGTAGCCGCCAAACGTGCCGACCGCGAATCAAACGAGGGAAGACTTCTTGCCAAAACCAACGCTGACCACACCAAAGGATACTTGTTGGCTGTGGCTTGCGAAACAGACTTCGTCGGCAAGGGTGACGAGTTCGTACAATTTGTGGACAACTTGATGGACAAGGCTATGGAAGCCGGCATCAACACCCGAGAGGAACTCCTTGACATGACGATTGACGGCATGAAAGTGTCTGAAAAACTGACAGAGCTTACCGGCAAGACAGGCGAGAAAATCGAACTTCCACACCTTGATGTCATGGAAGCCGCTTACGTGGAAGCATACAACCACATGGGCAACCACAAAGCCACGCTCGTTGGATTCAACAAGGCAGACGACAATGCCAAGACCGTTGCACATAACGTGGCGCTGCACATCACCGCCATGAGCCCCGTGGCGCTTGACGAGACCAGCGTGCCGCAAGAGGTTATCGACCACGAAATGGAAATCAACCGCGAACTGGTACGCCAAGAGGGCAAACCCGAAGAGATGGTTGAGAAAATCGCTCAAGGAAAACTCAACAAGTTCTTCAAAGAGAGCACCCTTATGTACCAGATCCTGGTCATGGGCGGCGACGGCAAACAGAATGTCCGCGACTATATCAAGAGTTCTGACAAAAACCTTGCCTGCACGGGATTCATCCGCCGTCAGATTGGCGCATAAGTCTTTATCATAAGACTTTGACTTCTAAAAAGAGGGCTATGCACAGCCCTCTTTTTTCATCTTAAACCTTCGCTTGTTTTTTGTATCTTTGCACGCATAAATTTTTCATTTAAAATGCGTAAGGAAGTTGATTTTCTTGTAATCGGATCTGGGGTTGCCGGATTGTGCTTTGCGCTGAAAGCAGCCGAATACGGGAAGGTTTGCATAGTCACGAAAACCAAGACAGACGAAGGATCGACCCGCTATGCGCAAGGCGGCATAGCGTCTGTAGTTTACGAGCCCGACACCTATGAAAAACATATTCAGGACACTATGGTGGCCGGCGATGAACTTTCAGACCGCAAGATTGTAGAAATGACCATCCGTGAGTCCACAGACCGCGTAATGGAACTGGTCAACTGGGGCGTTGACTTTGACCGCAACAGGGACGGCAGCTTTGCCTTGGCCAAAGAGGGCGGGCACTCAGAATACAGGGTGCTGCACCACAAAGACATGACGGGTTATGAAATAGAAGAGAAACTGATACTGGCCGCAAAAAAACACCGGAACATCGAGATTGTCGAGAACAGGATTGCCTTAGAGATCATCACCCAACATCATTTGGGCATAGAAGTGACCCGGCGCTCTAAGGACATCACCTGCTTTGGCGCTTACATCTTCAATCCTGAGACGAACACGGTGGACACGTTGCTTGCCAAGATCACTATGATGGCTACGGGCGGCATCGGCATGGTGTATGAACATACCACGAACCCCAAAGTGGCCACGGGTGACGGCATTGCGATGGTATATCGCGCCAAGGGTGTCGTGCGCGGCATGGAGTTCGTGCAGTTTCACCCCACCTCTCTTTACAATCCAAAAGAGTCGCCGTCGTTCCTGATAACGGAAGCCATGCGCGGGGCCGGCGCCATCCTCAAAGACGCTTCGGGTTCTGCTTTTATGGACAAATACGACAAGCGCGGCTCACTTGCCCCAAGAGACATCGTGGCCCGTGCCATCGACACCGAGATGAAAAGGCAAGGCGTTGACCATGTCTATCTCGACACGACCGTCATTCCGAAGCAGGAAATGTTTGAACACTTCCCAAACATCTATGCCAAATGCCTCAGCATCGGCATTGACGCCACCAAAGAGATGATACCCGTTGTGCCTGTCGCCCACTATTCGTGCGGCGGCATACAGACAGACGAATGGGGAGCCACTACGATACAGAATCTTTTCGCCGCCGGCGAATGTGCATCTACCGGACTTCACGGCGCCAACCGGCTGGCTTCGAATTCGCTGCTTGAAGCATTGGTGTTCTCACATCGTGCCTGCCTCAAATCCGTGGAACTGCTGCCAACCATTTCATACTGCCCCGACATCCCCGACTGGGACAGCGAAGGCACGGTGCTGAACGAGGAAATGGTGCTCATTACGCAGTCGCGGAAAGAGGTTCAGACCATTATGAGCAGCTATGTCGGCATCGTACGCTCAAACCTCCGGCTGCAACGGGCATTTGACCGTCTCGAAATCCTTTACCGCGAAACTGAAGACTTATACAAGAAATCCATACTCATACCTGAAATCTGCGAACTGCGCAACCTCATCAATGTGGGCTACTTGATCATCCGGAATGCTATGGACCGGAAAGAGAGCCGAGGCCTGCACTATTCGCTTGACTACCCACCCTATCATAGTCACCAAAGTTAACTGCAATACTAATGAGAAATTTTGAAATACACACCTTGGGGTGCAAGCTGAACTTCAGCGAGTCTTCCGCAATAGCCGCCAAGCTTGTCGAAAACGGCTGGAATCAAGGGGGCATTCCAGAAGTCATCATCATAAACAGCTGTGCCGTGACAAGCTCTGCGGAGAAGAAAACACGTAACCTGGCTTCCAAACTGCATCGCGACAATCCTTTGGCCTCTATTATAATGGTCGGCTGCTACAGCGCACTGAAACCGGAACTGCTCGAAAGGTGGTCCGGCGTCATCAAGGTGTTCGGCAGCCACAACAAGATGAATGTCGTCGATTATCTGATGCAACGGGAACTCCCCGCCGCACAGAACTACTTTGACGCCTATTCCTCAACTCACGACAGGACACGCTCGTTTCTGAAGATCCAGGACGGATGCAACGTCCATTGCACCTATTGTACCGTATGGATTGCCCGAGGGAAAAGCCGCAGCGACACCATCGAGAATGTTCTGAACAACATCCGGACAATACACGAGGCCGGCGCACGAGAGGTCAACTTGACCGGCGTCAACGTGGGCGACTTCGGCAGAGGAACGGACGAGAACCTCCTCAAACTGCTGAAAGCCATCGTGAAGCAGAACCTGATGGAGCGTGTCAGGATCTCTTCGATAGAACCGGATCTGCTGAGCGACGACATTATCAAGCTGGTCGCCAAAAACCCTGTACTGATGCCCCATTTCCACATGCCGCTGCAGTCGGGCTGCAACCGCATACTGGAACTGATGCGCAGACGCTACACCACCGGCGAATATGCAGACAAGGTGATGCTTATAAAAAAACTGATGCCCGACGCCTGCATCGCCTGCGATGTCATCACCGGTTTCCCTGGGGAAACTGACGAGGATTTTGAGGAAACATACGAATTCCTCGAAAAACTTCCGGTCAGCTATATGCACGTTTTCACCTATTCAAGAAGACCGCGCACATCCGCCAATATGATGGAAAACCAGATTCCGGAAGATGTGAAAAACGAACGTACGACGCGCCTCATAGAACTCTCACAAGTCAAGAAAACGGCTTTCTACCAGCAATGTGAAGGTCAAATTCGTCCTGTTCTTGTAGAATCCGAGACTATCGACGACCAGCTTTGCGGTTTTACCGACAACTATATCAGAGTATCGTTGCCCTACGATGAAAGCATCATCAACACGATACAGAAAGTGACCGTCGATTCATGCCACACAGTGTTGTAAGACTTTCCAACGGGATCCGTCTGATTCACAAACAAACAGATTCTCCCATCTCCCATTTCGGAGTGCTGGTGAACGCCGGCACCCGCGATGAGGAGGAACAGGGGGCAGGACTTGCCCATTTTGTTGAACATACCATCTTCAAAGGTACGCACAAACGCAATGCCTACCATCTGTTGAGCCGTATGGAAACGGTAGGCGGCGACTTGAACGCAAGCACATCCAAGGAAGAAACCTATTTTTACTCCTCGTTTCTGTCGCAAGAGTACCCTCGTGCCGTTGAACTGCTGTCCGACATCTTCTTCCATTCCACATTCCCTGAAAAGGAACTCGAGAAAGAAAAGACCGTAGTGCTGGAAGAGATTGGCTACTATCAAGACACTCCGTCAGAACTCATCTTCGATGATTTTGAAAATTTAGTCTTTGCCGGCCATCCGCTGGGCAGAAACATCTTAGGCTCGCGCCAAAGCGTCAAGAAACTGTCACGGCAAGACATCCTTAACTTCATTGCCTGCAATTACACATTGGAGAATGTGGTATTGTCGTCTGTGGGAAACATTCCCGCAAGCAAACTTCAGCGCCTTTGCGAACGGCATTTCGGCAACAACGCCATACCCGAAATGCCACGCAACCGTGCTCCTTTTGTCTCGTATCAGCCGCGGACGAGTGAAATCCGCAAAAACACAACCCAAACTAACGCATTGATTGGCAACATCGCCTACCCTATCCACGACGACAAGCGAACCCCATTCCTGCTTCTGACCAACATTCTGGGCGGACCTGGCATGAACACCCGTCTGAACATGGGCATACGCGAAAAAAAAGGTCTCGCCTATACCATCGAAGCCAGTTACACCCCGTTTTCTGACACAGGCCTGTTCTCGATTTACTTCGGCTGTGAAAAGCACCACACCGGCCTATGTATGGATTTAATCCATAAAGAACTGAAAAAATTGAGAGAAAACCGTCTAGGAACGCGCCAACTCTTCAATGCCAAGCAGCAGTTCATCGGTCAACTGGCTCTCTCCTATGAAACTAAACTGAACGAGATGCTGTCGTTAGGACATGCCGCATTCTTTTTTGAAGAAATAGACACAACGGAAGAAAGCATAGAACAAATCAGAGCCATCACCGCAGATGAAATCTTAGAAGTGGCAAATGAAATACTCAATCCGGACCAATTCAGTTCCCTTGTTTATCATCCACGTTAACCGACAAACATTCAGACAATGCTCTCTTTGTATTCCAAAAACCTTGAAAATGCAGTGAACGAGATCGCGAAGCTGCCCGGCATCGGGAAACGAACCGCCCTCAGGCTGGCATTGCACCTCATCAAGGCGGACGACGACGAGGTAATGCTCTTGGCCGACCGCATAACCAAACTTAAGACTGACGTTTACTATTGCCGGAAATGCTACAACATCTCCGACCATGAGATGTGCGACATCTGCGCAAGCGCAAAGCGCGATACGCAGACAATCTGCGTAGTTCAAGACATCCGCGACATCATAGCTTTGGAAAACACGGGGCAGTACCAAGGTCTTTACCATGTCTTAGGCGGGGTGATCTCACCCGTGGACGGCATCGGCATACCGCAACTTAAAATCAAAGAACTGTTTGACCGGCTTGAAAGCGAGAATATCCAGGAACTGATACTGGCACTTCCGGCAACTGTAGAGGGCGACACCACCTGTTTCTACATCTACAAGAACGCCAAAGACAAAGTGAGCCTTGTAACGACGATTGCGCGCGGCATCGGCATCGGCGAAGAACTGGAATATGCTGACGAAGTTACGCTCGGCCGATCTTTGCTTGCCCGCACCGACTTCAGCAGCGCCATCCAGAAAAGGTAGTCCATTGCTTTAGTCATACAGCAAATAGCGGCTGCGCACCTCCTTGAATTTCGCCAAACCCTCTTGCCACGAAGCCCTGATTTCCGCTTCCGTCATATTGGAGAGAATCTGTTTCCTTAACATGTCGGAACCTGCCAACTTGTCAAAGAAAGCAGCATTCGTGAAGAAACGCTCGTCATTGTATTGGCGGTAAGCCGTAAGAAGATAGTGCAAGTTGAGGCTGTTGCCTTTATTCAGGTTTTCAGCCGCTAAGTCTTTTAAATAGAACCCTCTGCAAACTTTACCTTTATGCAAAGGGTTTTCAGAAACACCTTTGACAGGCTGCGGGGCAAACTCGTAGTCTCCGTCGACAAACTGCGGAGAGCCAAAAACCTGGAACGGGAGTTCCGTGCCACGCCCGACGCTAACATCCGTACCCTCAAAGAAACAGAGCGACGGATAGAGATAGACCGCTTCGGCGCAAGGCAGATTCGGGGAGGGAGGAACGGGAAGGTCATAACGCATACTGTGGTCATAGTTCCTGTTTTTCACTACCATTAGACGACATTTCACATGGTTCCGCAACCATTTCTCGCCATTGATCATCCGTGCATACTCCCCTATCGTCATACCATACACCACCGGCACAGGGTGCATGCCCACAAATGAGCGGAACTTCGGATCGAGTACCGGACCGTCAATAAAATAGCCGTTTGGATTAGGGCGGTCAAGCACTACAACCGGAATGTCATTTTCGGCCGCAGCCTCCATCACATTGTGCAACGTTGAGATGTAAGTATAGAAACGGCACCCTACATCTTGCAAGTCAAAGAGTATCACTTCGACGCCTTGCAGCTGCTCTGTCTGCGGTTTCTTGTTTTTCCCGTAAAGTGACACGACGGGCAGTCCAGTCCGTTTGTCAACAGACGAGGCAATGGCAGCGCCGGCTTCAGCCTCGCCGCGAAAGCCATGCTCTGGACAAAACAACTTCACGACTTGCACGCCTCGTTCAAGCAGCGTGTCAATCAAATGTGCAGTTCCCACCTTTGACGTCTGATTCCCGCAAACAGCCACTTTCTTGCCTTCTAACAACGGCAAGTACTCTTCCATGTTGTATGCTCCCGGCTCGGGCTGGGCAAAAGCAGCAAAGGCACAAAGCAAAAAACCGTACAAGAATAATCTTCTTTTCATTTTCCGATTGATAAAAAAACTACCCGAAAAGTGTCGGGTAGTTCAACTATGTTAAAAAGACGGCTTATCGTTGGATAACCATCTTCTTGGTTACAATGACATCTTTGAAACTGAACGTATAGAAATAGATGCCGTCGGCTAACTTCGAGGTGTTCACATCGAAGAAATGATCACCCTCGGCCACATTTTGAGCATCTGTATAGAGCAGCTGTCCTGCTGCGGAATATATGCTAAGCATAGCCTTGCCATCATTTGGCACGGAATAGGCAATGCGCGTGCTGTTGGCGGCCGGGTTAGGCTCATTCTGCGCAACGATGACACCCATCTTCTCATAGAACGGAACGTCATAGTTGGTGCAGGTGATGACACGTCCCATGTTGTTGGTTGTATCCTTGTCGGAAGCGATCAGCCCCATAAAGCGGAATTCGATGCGACGTGTGTTGGAGTTGACGTTGAAACAACTGTCAAACTCGACTCTGATGGTTTCATTAGGCTCCAGATTGGTTTCAACATGTTGGACAATGGTATCAAAGTCGTTACCGACGGCCATTGTGCAGCGCACATCAAATTCACGGATTGGCGAGAAGCCATTGTTTCTGAAAGTGACAACCGGGCAGATTTCAGCGCCGATAACCACGCAAGAAGTATCATCGTTGCTTGGACGGTCGATAGAGACCAACTCAAGGTCGGGTAGTCCGGCACTGAGGGATATGTCATCAAGACATGGGTCAATTCTCTTGACTTGTCTGGTCAGCCTGAAGCGCAACTGTGCGATTTCATCAATCTGGGAGAACGCTTTAGTGTATGAACTCCAAGGTGATGCGGCAGAGGTCTGTCCGCCGTCTGCTCTGGTCAGAGAGTCGATGACTACGAAATTCTTTCCTGAACCGGCCTCAATGTACAATTTGAAATCTGCATCATTTTCTCCATGGAAATGTTTCCACAAATTGAGTTCAACAGGATAGCCGTTGCGGTAATGCATATTGATGCAGCGCGTGGTGAGCGTTGCCCATTTGTTCTGGCTTGCTGTGCCGCTTACGCCAGGAACTGTAGCGAAGCGCCCTTTGCTTTCAAGCGGCAAGCCCTCTTGCGTGTGGTCGTGTGCGGCGCCCGCCGTTGGATTGTTGGCGCTTGCACCTTGATTGACTATCCACTCGTAACCAGGATTTGACTGTCCCAAAAACCAATCTGAAGTGAAGTGGAGACCTGTGGAAGAGGTGCCTGTGTTCGTCTCAAAACTGTCGCTGAACGGCACAGACAAAATCCGGGTAAGCGAGTCGGTATTGGCTTTTGTACTCAATGTGTCGTTGTGACTGTATTGGTCTAACGGATAGGTAAGCCGTGAACTGATGTTATAGTCGCCACGAGCATCCATATTGACATGTTCAATTACGGCCGTTATTGTCCCGCCGGGAGCCACGGTGCCGCTGGACAGCGTTGTGTTATAGGTGGCAGTATTGCCTCCCTGCGATACGGTTGCAGTAACGGTCAAACTGTTGTCCTCGGTGAATGTCTCGCTCTGCGTGCCGAAGTTCTTGAGCGTAATACGCATGATGGCAGCCGTGTCGGGACATACATATCCTACAGGATGTACATAGTCGACGATGCCCATATCGTGCGTGTAGCTCGGCAGGATTCTGACAGCATAATCTTCTGTTTCGCCTGCAAAGTTATAGATACGGTCGGCGTAGGCGACATTGCTGGAGGAACAGATGATACGCATACGGGTCAATCCCGTGTTTGCCGTTTCGGGCACATCGATGTATGTCATCGTTGTGGCATTGGCCGGGTTGGTGGCGCCACTGATGCTTCCGGAATTGTATACAAGTTCAGTATTGTCGAAAATGCCGTTTCTGTCGTAATCGATATAGACTTTCTTGTAAACGCTTCCTGATGCGGCGGCAGTACTGAAAGCGTGGGTTATCTCAATCGGATAACGCTGCCCGACAACAACATTTGCAGGTGTTGTTGAAGTGTAGTCCACATAGCGGTCGCTGGGCAGCTGCACGTCAGGTTGAGGGTGTGAAAGGAACGGGTCTGCCGTGCCGTTGTCAATGCCGGCAAATTTCACATTGGCGATACAAACTCCGTCGGTAGAGGTCTGCGGATGGGAAAGCCCGGGGTCCTGTTTTTTCAGTATAATCGTAGCCGTATCATTGTCGTGGAAAGAATCGCCGGCCAATGAGGTGTAGACCTTGAACGGCGTGTCAAAATAAACGCCGGTAAGGTCTGCATTCGTAGAGAACGTGAAATTCACCGTGGCGCCGGAGGCAATCGACTGTGTGCAGTTTTGCGTCACAGGCGTTCCGTTGGCAAGTTGGTAGTTTACGGGAACATTAGAGACAGCCTGCGAACCGTTGTTTTTGAGTGTGACGGTAACTTGTTCGTTCCGGGTATAAGCGTTGTTCGGGGTGGTCGGGGCGGTGATGGCAAGAACGGCAACATCCTTTTGCGGTACGGAAGTATTGATGGTGATGGTGCCGCGCGGGGATTCGCAAGTGTGGTTGACGAAGAATTTCGTATTCCAACGGTTGCCCTCTATCTGGAATGCGATGGTGCCTGTTATGGCTGTATTGTTGGACTTCTTGAGCACTTTTTTCAGGCTGCTGGAAGTAATGTTGGTGTTCTTGAACTTCGGCAGCGGGCTGACGCCTTCGTTGACTGTACAGCCGGTGCCCGTGCCGTCACCGCAATCATGCTCTACATACATAAGAAGACCTTCTCCCTCATAGTCAAAGCCGCCTGTCAAGGGGATGCTGAACCAGCCGGTGCTGCCAAAACCGAGTTCTCCGTCAAAGACCAGCTGTGCGCTGTTCGTTTCGTTCGTCCAGTTGACACTGGTGCTGGCGAATGTGTTCGCATCTTCGGTGTTCTTGAGCCAAATCTTTACAGGTACAGACGATCCGCTGGCATTCCGGAGAGATACATTGAAGCCTATCGAGTCAATCCGTCCGGTGTATCCGCCCATCTCTGACTTTGCGTACAGAATCTTGGCATACGAATGGTTTGAACCCATGCTGAACGGCAATTCACTGTCGGTGCCGCCGTTATAAGCGGGGGCGCTGCCCACGTTGCCTACCCATATATTCTCTTTAAAGTCGGCATGCTCGATACGGCCGCTGTAATAATAGACTTTCGGAGAGATGTAAATAGGAGGTGTCGTGAAAGTATCTCCTTGAGCTATCGGCGTCGTAGCGGTTGCCGTTTCATAGAAATAGAAGAAGTTGAGCGGATTAGCTGACGGTACTATGGTAGAAGGCTGCCCATAAACGCCAGTCCGGGTAATGTTGGACGGGGCAGTTGGTGATGCCGGGACCTTAATCACTCCGGAAACAGTGTCGTTATAACGGACTACCTCCATAGCACTTTCAATCGGGTCTGTATATACCTTATATTGATAGTTTTTGTTTTGGGTCTGGGAAACCAGATTTAAGCCGTTTGCGTACTGGACATCAACAACGGCACGTGAACTGACTGGAACATTGACATTCGAGTTGCCGGTAATATGGGTTGTTCCGTCGTAAAAGTCTGCTTTGAGTACGAATGTGTTCGCAGGAATGACCGAATTGGCTGCTGTGTCCGTGTTCATCACCTTGACTTTCAGTTTCGGTGAAAGCGTTGTCTGGCACTGGTACGAAACGGGTTCAACCAATTCCATCGTTTCGAGGTCATACTGGGGCTTGAAGACATTGATATGTATCGGGACGCGTCTTGTGGGACAGCCGTCTGTGCCGGTGCCGGTGCCCATTCGTGTGGTGCCTTCAAACCAATAGGTGACTGTGTCGTAGAGAGCCGGGGTGGTGTAGGTCTGCAACGTAACGGTCGGGGTCTGCAACGGCGTAACATCTCCTTGATTGCGGAAATACTTAAAGAGACGGATCTTGTTGTTGAAGCCGCTCACATCGCTGGGTTGCAGGATAACCATAGTGGAATCGTAATAGCCTGTATAGACATATTGGTCTTGCACCGGCACCGTATAATTAGAAACAAAAGAGCCGGTGATAGTGTCATTATGGGTATATACCACACTCTCACCATTAAGTGTCGTGTAAATCGTATAGTTGTAGGTTTCGTTTGCTGTCGGGGCGGAAAGGTCAACCGGGTCTGTGAAGGTTACCGTTTTCACCTCTTCGGATGCGAAAGGCTCATTGATGGTATGAGTAACCGTTCTGTTGTTGAATTGGGCATGTATCGTCACTTTTCCTGCCGGAATAGTATTGTTGAGCATGTTTTTGACCGTAACCTGAATATGTTCGTCCGTGCCGATGGTACAGCCGCCTGTCGGCGAGTCAAGTGTCTGGGTCTCCACGTCATAATTTGGAATGTCTGGAACATGTATGTAAATCGGCACCTTTTCACTGCCGCACTCCAGATTGGCGATTGTGAAGTGCATATTCAGACGTTTTGTGAAATTGGTATAGTTCCCCGTCATGTTCCGGGTGTTGGCATTCTTGTACTGAACATATCCGTTAGCATTGCCCGGGGTCGCAGTTTGGTAGAAGTTAGGATAAGCTGTGCCGCCCGAGACATACTGTCCGCAGTTGTTGCACTGTGTGCCCGTGCCCGTGCAGTAGTCGCCGCAGTTGGTTTCCACCAGAACCTCAAGGTTCCCTTCGGCATAATTGAACGGCGTTGAAAGGGCTATGTAATACCAGCCTGTTTCAGTAGGATTGAGACGGCCGTCATATACAAGCGTGGCGCCTAAAATGTCGTTGTCCCAATCGATGGCAATTGTAGGATAAAGACCTTGTGCTGCACTTCTTTCTTTCATGTAGATCTTCACAGGAATACCTTCTGATCCAATGGCAGTAGATGTGAAATTCTTCACATTAAATCCAATTGTTGTAATGGAGCCATGCTGTCCGATTTCCGTTTCTGTATAGATCATTCTTCCGCGCGAGTATCCCGAGTTGAAGATGAAAGGCTGGCTGCCTGAATACTGCGTGCCTGTCCCGACAATGGTGTCGTACAGTGTCCCCGGATTGGTATTTGCATAGAACACCGTATCGAAATTGATGACCGGCGTGGCAAAGGTGGAATCTGTATAGCCTAAGAATTCCCAGGATTCGTAGCCTGTGTTGGCATACCATCCGATTACACCTTGCGGAACAGATGCCGGCAGGTGAGCCGTCAGGATGCCGACCGTATGGTAAGGCACGTTGACCGTGTCCTGCACCAGCGGTTTCGGCGATTTCCCAAGAGAAAGAATCGTCATGCTCAAGGTATCGTTATACTGAAGCCTGTCTTGTGCATCCTTGGAAATCCATACCTTTATATTATATGTACTGTCGTAGTCAATGCGGTTGTTTGTAAAATCGAAGTCAGTGTTGAATGTGTAAGTTCTGGTGACATGGCTGAACAAAGTGTCCGTCAGCGTTTCGGTCACAGTCGGCAAGCCGTTGATTGAATAGTTGAACCGGGTCCCCGGCAGTACATCAGCCATACCGTTGTTAGTGAACGACACCGTAATATGCTCATGTCCAAGGTCGCAGCGCGTCGTCGGGTTCTGCATATCCAAGAGGGCAAGGTCGTGTACGTATGGCGTGTCCACTAAAGCGCCGATCATAAAACGGCCCGTAGTCTGCGGAGTATATGTGCCGTTGCTTTCCAAATAGAAGAATGTGGAATCGCGTAACGGCGTTTCAACTTGGGCGCAAAGATAGTCACCCTTGGAGAGCATCTCGATACCGACATAAAACTCGCCGGTAAGGTTGGTCAATGCGTAATTCCTGATGGGGATGATGTTCCAAGTCCCCGGCGTGAGGCTGTCAAACTTGATTGTTTCTGAAGTGGTGATGATCTCGCCGGCGGCATTGGAGACAAAAGCCCTGAAGCCGTTTTCAGGATTGTCGATATAGTTTCTGTCGTAGTAATACTTCACTGCCGTGACGGCAAGTTCTTCCGAGATCTTGTAGCGGACGCAAGGACGGATAATGTTGGTATAGTCGCCGATCTTCAATCCCACAGCTGCCGTGTCTGCATAGTTCACGATATTGGGTGTGGTTTCCATCCGCCAATGGACAGTGTTGTTCGTATTGTCCTGGTCATCGCGTGAGCGCACTTCCACGTCTTTAACCTCTGTAGAGGCATATTGGCGGTCGGCAAAATAGATGATGGTTTCAGCGCCGGAGGCGAGGCTCGGTATCGTCACCGTGTCGCGGTACTGTTCGGTAGCGCCAGACACGTTAAGGTAAACATTGACATTGGTCTGGGTTTGGCGTCCCTCGTTGCGGACCAAGGCGCCGACAACATTTTCCATCCCAAACCGGGCAGGCGTTTCGCCTTGTGCGTAGATCTGGTTGACGGCAATATCATTGTCCAACAGGTTACGGAGTCTGACGCGGTCGATATTGATATTGTTGCCTTGCTGTGAATAAGCGTCAAAGGCTATGTAAACGCATCCTGAAGAGATGTAGTTGGAGAGGTCATACGTGTAAAGTGCCCACATCGGCACGTTGGCTGTAGCCATATAACGTTTCACCAACGTGGAAGTCTGCCCCTGCGGCGCAATGGCCGTAAAGGTAGTGCCGCCGTCCGTGGAAATCATCACGGTTACGCCCTCTTGGGCCTTGTTGCTGGTCTTGTCGTGTGCAAACCACATTTCCAGAATCGGGTTGACGGCGTTGCTTAAATCTACGACCGGCATAATAGCCCTCGACATTGTTCCGTTTGCAAAGGTTTTGGAGTTGAAGAAGAGGCGTCCCGTACCGTAAACCGGAGCAATGTCCGGGTTGGTGCCTGTGCCCTCCTGGAATGTCCAGTTGCCGGCGCCGGCAGTTGACACCTGCTGGATAGTCCACGTCTGACGCGTACCGTTGCTGAAATCCTCTTCATAATAGGGTTTTGCCACCTCCATAATGAAACTGGTCCGCAGCGTATCGTTAGCCTTGTTGTTGTCACCGCTTGTGGTGATGATGAACGTGAAATCTATGGTCTGGTTGGTCGGGATGACCACATTCGAGGCCACAATCTGCGATGCGCTTCCCAAAAGCTGGATAGTGCCGCTGGTAACATTCGTGGTCTGATGCAGGGAGAGAGAGTCTGAATGTACTGTCACGACAGCATTGTTTTGGGCAAAGTTGAGTATTTCAGAGCCTTTGTTTGCAATAGACACCGTGATGTTGTAGGCAGGTTGGGGGCAAGAGCCAAGCGACGGGGATACCATAGCCACGACAGAGGCGTCAACGGTGGCAATGGGGTTGGCGTATGCGCCCATGTAGGTAAGTCCGGTACGCTGCATTCCCCGGATGTCCTGCAGCACGTTTGCGTTTCTGCCACATTCAAGGCCCGTGAATTCGGTCGGGAGCAGGCTGGCAGAAGCATTGGCCATAGGCGGGAGCAGGCTGATGTTCTGACTCAGTGCTGGTATGGCCTGTTCGAGTTCGGCGACCGTGTTGCGGGCTACCGTCTTGTAAGCGATCACGCCCGAACCCGAGACAAAATCATTATAAGTACCCGTCACCGTGGATGTTCCGTTCAAGTAAAGCGGATAGTCAGTGCCGTCGCTGTTGTTGCATTGGTTGATGAGGATATTGTTGTGCAGTTCTGTCGTGTTGTTGTTCTGGATCATCAGAGCCGCCGTGTTGCTGAACGGAGCGTCAGACTTGGCGTAAAGGCTGTTGTTGATCACCTTCAGTCCATTACTGGAAACGATCTGCATGGCATACGAACTGGCGGCGTTGACAGGATAGAGTATTACCTCATTATTATAAATGTAGCCTGTCGTCGTGGCGGTCGATGAACTGTTGCCGACATAGAGACCGAAATTCGACTTGCCCACTTTGACGTGGTTATTGCGGACGAAGAAATCGCCGGAAGCGTTCTTCACACAAATACCGTACTCGGCATCGTAGGTGCTGTCAACAACATTGCCGTCAATGTCGGGAGCAACTGCGTATTCGACGTTGATGCCGGTAAAGTTCTGCGGGAGGCTTGTGCTGGTTTGGGAAATATGGTTGTCCTTGATTGTAGCATTAGAATAATAGGTATGGATGCCGCGGTAGCACGACGTGATCGAACTGTTCTGTATCGTTATGTTGTTGCGTTTGGCATTTGCGCCGATGAAATAGAAGCCGTAGTTGCCGCCTACAAGTTGGCAGGAAGAGAAAGTCAGCGTGTCTGGAGCGGCGGATGTAGAAGCGGCTGGACGACCGACGGCGAAGCTGGTGTTGTCTGTCGTGTTCGTCTGGTATGCCGTAATCTTGCAGTTCTGGAAAGCGACATTGCTGTTTCCGTTGCCGCGGAGTGTCACGCCCCTTGACACACTCTGGCTCTTGCCCTGTATTGTCAAGTCTTTGAAGATGAAATGGTGGGCGTCCACCAACGTTACGGCACCGTAAATGGTGTTTCCGTTGTCATTATGATTGTTGACAATGATGACATTGTCGCGGCTGTCACCCTGGAAAGTGACTGTATTGGTTGCCGACTGTCCCGGGAAAGTCCCTGAAAAGTCGAAATCCTGATAGGTGCCGGGGCGGAAGTGGAACGTGGCAGGGCCATTCAGACCGCAGAACTCCAAGGCGGCCTTCACGGCGGCCATATCTGCAAAGTCCGGGTCGCTGCCGCCTACCGTATAGTCGCCGTGCAGCAGGCTGTCGCAAGCGAAGCCCGTATATTTGATGGTGTCGTTGGCGGGGTAGCCGTCAGCCTGCCCGTTTCGTGTTGTCACGTAGGCCGTGATGTAGTTGTAGCCTTTCGTCGGGACAAACGAGCCCAGCGCAAGTGTGTCGCTGATGTCGAAGCAGATGCTGCCGGTCCAGTTATGGGTGGAGTTGTGGGTGACCTGGCGGTTTTCGTTTTCAACCTTAAGCGTAACACTCAGTGAGACTTGATTGTCGCTGCCGGTACTTTGGGAGTGCGGCACGTCGCTCTTGTTGGTGAAGTAGAACTTGACAGGCTGTGGCGTTCCCGTGATGAAACAATGCGGGAACTCCGAGACGTTGATGCTGTCGGCCCGGCAGTCATTGTCATGGATGTTCGTCTGGTCGTGCCAAGATATCAGCAGTGTGTCAAGCCGTTTTGAAGTTCCGTGTACATCTTCCATAACGATATGGTAACGTATCGTATCGTAATAGCAGATGCTCGGAAGCTGCCATTGGGCTGCAATCGTGTGTCCGCTGGCAGTCGGTGTGGTGTTGACGAAGTCTGTATTGGGCACGGTGACTACAGGTTCCTGGTTCTTCTGGTATGTGAACACGATTGAACTGAAGTCGATGGTATCGTTATCCTGGAGCGTTGCATGAATCACATAGGGGCCCGTATTGTTTTTCATCGCTGTGTTTTTGTTCACATAGATGGGGGCGGTGAGCGTGATTCTCGGGGCTTCGAGTTCGCAGTTGGACATCAGCAGGGTAAGGTTATCGACATACCAGCCGGCGCATACTTCGGAGCCCGACGACTCCGGCGAGGTCTTGTTGATACGGAACTGGAGTCTGAAGTGCGTTGCGCCTGTCACGCAGACAAACGAAGTAATGTCTAATAGTTCGTGTTTCCACCAGCTGTTTGTCGGAACAGCCGCTGCCGAGTTGGGATTCCAGCCGCCGCTGCCCGTGCCGTAGGCGGCATCGTTGAACTTGCCGCCGGTATAGTTGCCGAAATGGTCATTGGGGCGGCTTCCGTAGGGGTCGGCAAGCCCGTCTCCGTAATAGAAAGAACTTGTTTTCGAGAAGTTCAGGATGCGGTACGGCTCCCAGATATAGGCGCCCTCCTCGTCGACACCCGTTGCCACAGAATAATAAATGGTGGCATTGTCGAGCTGGCTGACCTTGCAGATGTGGTCGAAACTCAGATAGACGTGGTTCACCGGATGTGACATCGAGGCAGAACTCAACGGAATGACATCTGTTGTCATTGACGAGTTGCCGCTCCGGTTATACACGCTTGAGTGGAAACATGCCGGCGACGAGGCATATAGGGAACTGTCTAAAAACCAGTCGCCCGTCGTCTGGAACACGCGCGTTGTCGTCACTTGGGGTGAACTTCCGTCAAAGTTCTCGTAATAAACCGTTGCCGTATCCAACGGCTGTGCCCATACAAACAGAGGTGCACAGAACAGCGTCACTGCGGAGATAATCTTTTTCAATGTAGTCATATCCATTACTTACTATACTTACTATACTTATTATCAAATAGTTATAATATCAAGGCGTTCTATTTCCGAATCTAAACCGAAATTAGGGAGCAAAGATACATTTTTCATTTATTAAACAACATATTCCGACATCAATTTGTAATAAATAAAGCGCGGTTTCAGCGTGATGCATTTTGCCGCAATTCCGGAATTGAAAAATGCACTTGCATCATTAAAAATAAAATGCTATTTTTGCAGTCCAAAAATCAGAACGATGGAGCACAAGGAACTGAAAGAGCAATTTAAGATTCGCTTGTCCGGAGTTGAAGATGGAAACTATTGTTATTCAATAAAATGCAATAGGGAGTTCTTTGAATTTGCCAAAATTGCAGACGTGGAAAACGGCGACCTCGATTTGCGGATTGAAATGGAGAAATCTGACAAACTGGCGAAGTTGACGTTTGATTTCAACGGCTATGTTTCCGCGCCTTGCGACCGTTGCCTGCTGCCGGTACACATCCCGATGGATTTCGAAAACCGGCTGATAGTGAAACTGGTTGCCGAGCCCGAGAAGAGTGCCGCCGCCGATGACGACGACATTTGGATCATGGACGAGAACACCTACGAGTTAGACGTTTTTCATTTTGTCTATGAGTCCATATTCCTTGCCCTGCCGCTCCGCATCGTTCACGAGGACGACGAGAACGGCAATCCTGCTTGCGACCCTGACATTCTGAGGAAAATGGAAGAACTGGAAAGCGCCGCCAAGTCGAGCAAGGAGAATGACCCTCGCTGGGACGCGCTGAAAAAGATAAAAACTGATTAAAAAACACATAAAAAGAAGAAGATATGCCTAATCCAAAAAGAAGACACTCGGCAATGAGAAGAGATAAGAGAAGAGCCCACGACTTCATCACGGCTCCTCAACTGACAACCTGCAGCCATTGCGGTGCACCTATCCTTACCCACAGGATTTGCCCCGAATGTGGCTACTACAGAGGAAAACAAGCCATCGAAGTCAGCGGCACCGCCCAGTAAGGCGTCGCACCGGTTCTATTCATTTGTGTTAGATGACATAAGCAATTATGCCATCTTTTCTTGTTTGTTTCATTTCATTCATCAACCCGACAATGGATCTTGTATTTGCAACCCACAACCAACATAAAGTTCACGAAATCCGCGCTATCGCAGGCCCGCATTGGAACATTGTCAGCCTGCATGACCTCGGCTGCACAGAAGAGATACCCGAAACCGCCGAAACCCTGCAAGGCAATGCCCTGCAAAAAGCCAGATTCGTGAACGACCGCTACGGCATCAACTGCTTCGCAGACGACACAGGACTTGAGATTGAAGCCCTTGGCGGACGACCGGGCATCTATTCGGCACGCTATGCCGGCGACCACTGCTCCTTTGCCGACAACATAAACAAAGTGCTTGCCGAGATGAAAGGCCTCTCCAACCGCAAGGCATGCTTCAAAACCGTCATCGCCCTGCTTTGGGACAACCGAACCTGTTTCTTTGAAGGCCGCATCGACGGAACCATCATCGAAACCCCACGTGGCGCAGCCGGCTTCGGCTATGACCCCGTGTTTGTGCCCGACGGATACGACAAAACCTTTGCGGAAATGGACGAATCAGAAAAAAACCGCATCAGCCATCGCGGACTTGCCATATCTAAACTGCTTGATTTCCTGAACGGTCTGGAAAAGAAATAGCCCTCGCTAATCCAGTCCCTCCTTTATCTTCAGCAACATCTCTTTCACTTTAAGCAACGAAGTGACAATGGCAGCATTGTCGGCCTCTCGTATCAAGTCGCGCCTCAGCGCCTCCTTGGCTCCTTGCAGCGTATATCCTTTAATCTTGGTCAAATAATAGATGGTTCGGATGATATCCATGTCGTTCTTCGAGAAGAAACGGTCGCCTTTCTTGTTCTTGCGCGGATTCAGCATATCAAATTCCTTCTCCCAAAAACGCAACGTTGAAGCCGGCAGTCCAAAGATTGCGGCAGCCTCGCCCATACTGTAATAGAGCCGTACGGAGTCGTCTTGCAACTCCTGGAAAGGCAAACAATTCTTGTTGTCAGTCATCTCCGGCATCATTCCCCGTCTTGCATTTTGCGGCGGCGCTCATCCTTTTCTTTGATGCTCTCCCGCTTGTCATATAGTTTTTTCCCCTTGGCGAGCGATATGTCCAGTTTGGCATACCCGTTCTCATTGATCCACAACAAGGTAGGAACAATCGTGAAACCTTTCTCCTTCAACTTCACCAACAGTTTCTTTATCTCCCTTCTTTGAAGCAGGAGCTTGCGGTCCCTCTTCGGCATGTGGTTATTGTAACTGCCTGCCGCATACTCGCTCACGTGCATATTGTGCACCCACAACTCGCCATTCACAAACGAGCAGTAGGCATCGGTGATGTTGGCCTTGCCTGCCCGTATCGACTTGATTTCGGTACCGGTCAGGACAAGCCCCGCCGTATAAGAACTGAGCAGAAAATACTGGTATTCAGCTTTGCGGTTCTTGATGGCTATCTGTATCGGTTTCGTGTTCTTGCCCATATCTCGTTTTGCGCGCAAAAGTACGTTTTTTATGTTTCCCTTTAACATGCCTGAAGCAACTGCGGACTGCGGCAAAACAGTGGCGCCACCTTTATCTTTTTTGTATTTTTGCCACGATGTTTTCCCGTGTAATAATCTATGGAAATATCGGATGAAAGAAGCAACTGACACAGCTAAATTGCCATGCCTAACGACTTGAAGCAGAAAACCATTTCAGGTATGATATGGAGCGGCATCGGTCGCATTGGCACAGTAGGCATTCTGTTCGTTTCCAACCTTGTGTTGGCTCGCCTTCTTATGCCGGATGATTTCGGCTGCATCGGTATGCTGTATGTCTTCATTGCCATTTCCGGCGTGTTTGTCAGCGGCGGGCTCGGGCAAGCCTTGATCCAGAAAAAGGAGCCGACACAGACCGACTACACCACCGTTTTCTATTGGAACCTTGCCACGGCACTCTTTTTTTACCTCATCCTCTTCTTTTCCGCCCCGGCCATTGCACGTTTCTATGACATTCCGCTGCTGCGCGATGTGCTGCGGGTTCAGAGTCTCGTCCTGCTCATCCAGTCTTTCTCTTTTGTGCAGGCCACGCAATTGCAGAAGAACCTCCGGTTCAAGTCTCTTTCAGCCAGAAACATAGCTGCCGCACTTGCCGGAATGGTGGTTGCCGTCGCTATGGCCATCCTCGGCTGCGGGGTCTGGAGTCTGGTAGCCTCCGCGCTCGTCTCCGCCATCGTCAACGTACTGCTGCTGTGGCGGATGAGTTCTTGGCGTCCATCGCTGACTTTCAGTTTCCAGTCGCTGAAATCCCTGTTCAGTTTCGGCGGCCTGATGCTGCTTTCCTCCTTGGTGGAAACCATTTACACCAACCTGCAGAGTTTCGTGATCGGCAAATTTTATTCCGCCAAAGACCTCGGCTTCTTTACCCAGGCCAAGAAACTGGAAGAGGTGCCCACCACCTCTCTTTCTGCCGTCGTCAACGACGTTTCCTTCCCCGTTTTCTCTGCTTTGCAAGATGACAAAGAGCAACTCGTGCACGGATTGCGCAAAAACGTCAAGGCCGTCACCTACCTCAATTTCCCGATGATGGCGTTGCTCATTGTCATTGCCCATCCGGTCATCACGTTGCTGTATGGCGCCAAGTGGGACGACTCCGCCTCCTATTTCCAGATCATCGCGCTCTCCAGCATGATTTATACCCTGAACACCCTGAACACCAATGCCATCAAGTCGATAGGGAAAAGCAAAGTATACTTCCTCATCCAACTGACCAAACGCATCATCGGCATCGCCCTGATCATATCAGGCATTCGGTTCGGCATTATGGGTCTGCTGTGGGCCGTTGCCGCCGTCGGCTACATCTGCTTTTTCATCAACGCTTTCGTCAACGGCAAACTCATCGGATACGGCATCCTGTCCCAAATCAAAGACACCGGCATCTGCTATCTATTGTCCATCCTTGTCGGCGTTGCGACTTTCTTTGCCGGGATTGCAATTCCGCTGCCGCCCTACCCTGTCATGTTCATCCAGATAGCCCTCTATGTCCTTTTGTACTGGCTGTTCTCTGTCTTGCTTCGGCTCGACGGATACAACACCTACAAGGAAATCATTCTTAACAGAATAAAAAAATGAAATATACATTGCATTCCCTGTCCCTGTTGTTTGAAACAGACCTGTTGCGCACCCTCCGCACCGGGGAACGTTCCTGCTGGGAGCAGCAGGAACAGACTCTCGACAAGCAGCACGACCTTTCACGAAACCATCTATAAAACAGCAATATGACCATCAGAAGAACGCTCAGTTTTTTCTATCATCTCTTCAAAGGCGCCATTCAGTATCCGTTACGCGACCGCTGGCACATTGTATGCGACTATCTGAGACTCTACCGGCACAAGGGTCTTGATTTTGACGAATACTACAACTTCGCTTTCGAGGAGCGTTCAGAGGCGTTCAAGGAAAACTTCCTTGCCTTGAACGAGCAACGCTTCTACCTCGACCTTCTCAACCCGCAGAAATACTACATTCTGGCCCGCAACAAATACTTCGCCCACAAACTAATGGAGAACGTAGGCATCCGCAAGCCCGAACTCTACGCCTACTATCACCCCGGAAGCCGCTGCAAAGGCAACGAAATCGCAGGCAACGCCGAAGAGTTGTGCGGCATGCTGCAAGAAAAAAAAGTGACCAGGTGTGTTGTCAAAGCCACTGAAAGTTCGCACGGCGACAATGTCACCGTCATCAAATCCATCGAATACAAAGACTGCGAGGCCTTGCTGCACTTGTACAACGGCACCACCTGCAAACTCTCCGGCTTCATCGGGAAAGAGCCGCTTCTGTTTGAGAGCCTTGTTGAACAAACGGAACAGATGAACGCCCTCAATGCCACCTCCGTGAACACCGTACGCTTCATGACCGCCTTGTATCCGGACGGCGAGGCACGCCTCATAGCCACCTTCATCAAAATAGGACGGGCAGGGAAATGTGTGGACAATGCCGGGGACGGCGGCAACGTGGATGCCTGCGTGGACACCGGCACCGGCACCCTCCAGTATGCCATCCAATATGACGGTTGGCGCAACATCCGCGAAATCGACAGCCACCCCGACAGCAAAAGCCCCGTCAACGGCGTCACCATCGAGAACTGGGACTCCATCAAGAAGGAGGTGCTACGCTTCCAGCAAGCCTTCCCTTTCATCAAGGCGGCAGGCTGGGACATCGCCATCACAGACCAAGGCCCCGTAGCCATAGAGGTGAACGACATGTGGGACCGCACCGGACAGTACTTCATCCGCAGAGGCTGGCGCCCTGAAATCCGCGACTGCTACCTTGCCTGGAAAAAAGAGGGCTGCACGTGCGACTTTGGCAGAAACCACAGCCGCCTCCCGCAATGGCGCCTTAACAGAATCATCGCACGCCCAGATTTTAACGAGAACGACGTAACTCATTCATAAAACTATACTATGCAATTCAAGTCTCCCGTAAATCTCGCGCTCCGCTATCTGACAACCTCTCTGTCGCCGGCCCTAAGTGTCCGCCTCCTGTTTTGGCTATGCCACCATCGCCGGCTCCACCTCAAGAACCCGCAGACGTTAGACGAAAAGATACAATGGATGAAACTGCACTATTACAAGGACAACGACCTTGTCAAGCGCTGCGCCGACAAGTACCGGGTTCGCGAATATGTGAAAGAGCGCGGACTGGAACACATCCTCAACCCGCTGATCAAGACCTACCGCCATGCAAACGAAATCGACTGGGACGAACTGCCCGGAAAATTTGTCCTGAAATGGAACTTCGGCAACGGCGGGAACGTCATCTGCCCAGACAAGGCAAAACTCGACAAGGCAGCTGCCGTGCGCGACCTCAACCGGTTTGAGAGACTGAAATTCCACCTCATTTCTGCCGAACCGCAATACAACATCAAGGAGAAACTGATCCTTTGCGAGCAGTTCATCGAGACCGACGACGGGCATGCTCCCGTTGACTACAAATTCTACTGCTTCAACGGAAAAGTGGAACTTGTATTCTGCTGCATCGGCCGCGGCGAACAAGAAAGGCCCTCGTTCTACTTCTTTGACCGGAACTGGAAACTGCAACGGCTGAACCGCCAGGGCAAAGACGCCCCCGAGGGTTTCACCATCCCCAAACCAGAAGGCATTGACCTGTTGTTCCACTATGCCGAAATCCTCTCTGAACCGTTCCCGTTCGTTCGCGCCGACTTCTACCTCGAACACGGGAAAGCCTATTTCGGCGAATTGACCTTCACGCCAGGCGGCGGCTTCGACAAGGGACGGCTGCCCTCCACTGACCTGCTGTTCGGGCAAATGCTCCAACTCCCAAACAATCATCGCTAACTCATCATCTCGCCGAAAATGACATCTATGAAAAAGAACATAGCCAAATGCACGCTCTACGCAGCCATGGTCATGATTGTCGCCTCGCATCTGCCCTGGCTCTATATGACCATCGTGTATCCGGTTCTGAGATATGGCATCATGGCCTGCATGGCAACCGCTGCGCTCTGCACCTTCTCGTTAGACAAAATCTGCTCCAAACGCTTCATGCGGCTCTTCATCCTCTGCATCGCCTTGGTTGCCGTCGAAGCAGTCTGCTTCCGGCTGCTCGGACTCCGTTTCGTCCTCACCGACCTCACAGAACTGATGGTCGCCTTCCTGTGCATCATTGTCGGCATCGGCATCGACGAAGACACGCACTTCTGGAGCAACGTCTGCTACTTCTACACCGTCGGCCTCATCATCATGACCGTCATCAACTGCTTCTACTTCGCCAATGGCCTTTACATCCCGGAATACTATCTGGTTGACAAAGGCAAAAACCAGATCGGAGGGCTGCTGGCCATCTGTGCTGCCGCCGACTTCTTCTTTGCCATTCACCTCAAGTCGCAGCGCAAATACTTCATAACCCTGTTCGTCATCGTAATGCTGCTGCTCCTGATCATCCGTGCCCGCTCCGACTTCTTCGCCGTGCTCGCCTGCGTGCTGCTGCTTGCCGCAAAAGACGCCAAACTGAATTGGAAATGGGGCATTAAACCCGTGCTGACCGTCATGGGCGTTTTGCTCATCTGCTATATCCTGTACTCCGGATTCATCGGCGATGAACTCATGACATTTATGGTAGGCGGCAAAAGAGACAACAGCATCGAACAAATCTCCTCACATCGTTGGGAACGCAACTACCAAGGCATCAACTATTTCCTTCAAAACCCCATACATGGGGAGGAGAATGACCCCTCCGGCATCCTGCTGATACACAACTACCTTCTGCTGAGGCTTGTACGCTACGGCCTATGGTCGTTCCCCATCATCGGCTTTTATCTTTTCTTCGGGATCACGACAATTTGTGTCCTGTTTCGGCAAAGACGTTCTGACATCCGCGACTTCGGCTACGTTGCCTGCACCATACCGCTGATTGTGAGCCTTGCGGAGCCCAACTTCCCCTATGGTCCCGGCACGGTACAGATGCTGGCATTCGTGCTGCTGGGCGCTTCGCTGCAAGCCTACGACACCATCCCCCCACGACGCAAGAAACAAAAGGAAAAGAAAATCCTGCACCTAAGCAACGACTTTATATTCAGCAAGGTACATGCCGAACTCTATCGAAAGCTTGACGACAAGGGGGTTAAACAGATTGTTTATACGCCCATCCGCAAAAAAGAACTGGAAGGGCGAAACCGCTTTGAGGGCAAAAACACCGAAATCATCTATTCGTACATCCTGCGTCCTTGGCACCGCATTTTCTTCAACCTTAAGATAGACAGAATCACGCGCGACATTGTACGCAAAACCGACCTGTCGGAAGTCACCTGCATTCACGCCTCCAACCTTTTCAGCGACGGCGCCGTGGCGCTTGCCCTCAAAAAACGCTACGGCATCCCATACATTGTGGCTGTCCGCAACACTGATATCAACGTGTTCCTGAAATATACGCCACACCTTTGGTGGGTGCACCGTGCCGTCATCAACGAGGCCGACCGGGTCATCTTCATCTCGCCGAACCTGCAACGGCGACTCGCCAGCCACCGGACGCTCCGCGACATGCAGGACTCCATCCGGAGCAAAGGGACAGTCGTCTGCAACGGACTTAACGACTACTGGTTGAGCCATCTGCACCCCGACCCCGCACAACACTCCATCAACCACAGCATCATCTATGTGGGCAACTTTGACCGGAACAAAAACGTGGTACGCCTCGCCAACGCCGTAGTGCAACTTGCCAACGAGATACCCGACATTAGCCTCAACCTTGTGGGCTGCGGCAACCGCGACAAAACGCTCAACATGAAAGCACAGCAACACCCCGGCATCATAGTCAGCCACGGCCCCGTTTACGACAAAAAGGCGTTGCTGGAACTCTACCGGCAAAACAGCGTCTTTGCCATGCCCTCTCTGCACGAAACCTTTGGACTGGTCTATGTGGAGGCCCTCAGCCAAGGACTCTCTGTGCTCTACTCGGAAAACGAAGGCATTGACGGACTGTTCGACGAAAAAATCGGCGAACGCGTCACTCCAACCTCCACCGAGAGCATCGTCAACGGACTCCGCAGCCTGTTGACGCAACCTCAACAATACCGCACTCTGCCTCCCGAACGTTTTGACGGGTTCAACTGGAGCGACATCGCCGACGAGTATATAAGATTGTATGAGGTTGACTGAGGCTTGTTTTGCACACGGACATCCCCCTGCCTACTGCTACGCAGTTCGTTATAGATGATGTTCTCTTAAAAAGGGTCGGCTATTCTTGTAGGGTTGGTAGAAGAACCGATGCCGGATGTTGAATAAGAGAAACAACTTACCACATCGCTACACTCCGGTGACAATCTTCACAGTTCGTACCATTCCTATTTAGAAAACAAGAAAGTCGGTTTCTGCTTAATCCAATCTCTCAAAGGCACATTGTTTGGCTCTGCAAATTTCTCACACTGCTTCATCCATCCTTCAAACATATTGTCATATTTTAGGAGTTCCTTATTATACTCCTTAATCATGGCATAAAGTTCATTTGAAGGGTGCAATAGCAAAGCTTTAATCTTGTCAGCATAATCAACAATAATGTTGAATACTTGTGCTACAGGAGCGTCAAGACGCATTCCATTAACATGAGTTATTTTTCCGCCTGCAGAATAAAGATCACGGATATTGGGGTTGACAACTTGGTTATATGAGCATAACCAAAGAGTTGTATTGTTATACTTCGTCATGCTTCGTGCAGGATTAAGCGCTTCAGGGAAGAGAATCATGCATCTGGCTTGCAGTTCTCTCTTTTCGTAAATCTCCAAAGAATTCCACAACTTGATGTTGAAAGAGTGTGGCTTTTCTATGTTTTCGCTAGTTATCCACCAGGGCATTTCCTGATTTTTCTTTTCCTCCGCCTTCTTTCGATAATATTCTCTGACTAACGACATGTTGTCTGCGGATTGCCGGAAAGAATCGTATGTCGTTCCCATCTTGGAAAATATGGTGTTTTCTTTTTCCAACTCCATATTGATAAGATACCGAGGAGAATGGGTTACGGCAATATCGTAAAGCACATCTTGATAAGGTCTGCACTTGAATTGAGGAATGTCACCACCTAATTTCCCAAACAACATATAGATATCGTCAACATTTTCTACTCGTGTGGTTTCAACGATGCTACTTCCTGTAGAAGTCCAATGATCTTCTTTTGTTGACTTTACCTCTATTCCATAATACTGATTCGCAACTATGTCTGGAAATCTTTGACCAGATATGAGTTGAACCTCATTTGCGTCAAATGGAGAGTCTGCACATGCCATCTTAATTTTGTCAACAGCGCAGGGCTCAAGCGTAGAAGATGTCAGCGACTTGTAATCTTTTGGATTTATGCGAGCTTCATTGTTGAGTATCATCTCTGTCTTGGCCATAAGGCTAACAAAAGCTTCATTGGCAAGAGTTATATCCTTTTTGCGTATCGCAATGATGTTATGTTCTGTATTCATTTTAATCAAAGTATAAAGGCCAGATGTGTTGTATTCTGCGAGCAATGTTGAAAGCCAACATAGGTGGCACTGCATTGCCAATTACTTTATATGCGCCAGACGGACTGACGGCATACCTGCTTGAATTCGGCTTATAGAAGACAAATGGATAGTCAGGCGGGAATGTTTGAATCAAAGCACACTCGCGAGGGGTTAGGCGACGTTCGCATAGTCCCTTTTTAAGTTCTTCAATATTCTTTCCGCCATGCTCATAAGACAGTCTGCGATATTCTATATTTCCATGGTGCTCAGAACGTATTGTAGGTGCTAAACCGTCATAATTGATTTCGGTTTGACCTTGCCCGTGTGTTAGGAACTTCGCCTTAGAATAAGTTTTCTGCGAAAGGTCGGATGACTTGGACGGCTCTGGCAAGTTCTGGAATATGTCTCTACAACAGACAGGTTTGGCCAGTTTGTTGTTATTACAGTTAAAGTTGTGTGTTGGTTTAGGATAGGGATTGTACTCTTCTGGAATATCTTCTTTTTCCAATGCCTCTATTGCCTTTGGCGAGAGAGCCGAACGTTTAATGCCAATAAATATTACACGCTCTCTTGTTTCAGGAACACCATAATTTGCAGCATGTAGTACCTGAGGATTTAGCACAATATAGTCATTTCCATTTGCGGAGGAAAAATCTCTTTGGATTATATCCTTTACATCTCCAAGACTAACAAGCCCTTTGACATTTTCTGCTATAAACATTTTTGGCTGAACAATGTCGATGACCTGTTTCATCCACATGTATAATTTTCCTCGGGTTTCCTCCGAAGGCTTGTCATTTTCTCTTTTTTCGCCATTGTGAGAAACAGAAGAATCAAATCCTTTTCTCTTTCCTGCGACGCTGAAATCTTGACAAGGGAATCCACCCGTTACCACATCTATGTTATGAGGGAAAACATCTTGTCCATCACGCTGTAATTTTACTAAATCAACAATGCTGTCAAGATGATAGATGTCTGGGGTGACATCAAATCTTGCCATGTATCTTAACCAAGTCAATCTTGCTTCTTCCAAAATGTCACAGGCAAAAACTGTACGAAACGCATTCCGCTGGAGCATCACCCAATCTTCGTTGACAGCATGGTGAATGTATTCATCGTTAGTTACGGACTTCTTGTGGCAGATAAAACCGCCCTCAAGACCTAAATCCATACCTCCACAACCAGAAAAAAGTGACAGCACCCTCAATGTACCTTCTTCTTTCCGTTCTTTTTCTCCATTGTTGAAGAATAAATCAAATTGTGGTTCTGATATTAAATCCGAATAATCCCGGCTTATTCCGTATGGTTTGCTTATGCGTTTCTTCTCTTTGTCCATCCTCCGTATTCCCTATTTGACGCGAAGATACAATCTATTTTTTTAATAAAGCGATCCATGTGCTGAACTGTGGCAACTGTTCAGCGATAATTGGAGGCTTTGTCGCTTATGGGTTTTCCGTTTCCCAAAAGTGTTTTGTGGGTTAGGAATTTCAAAATACTGATGGTAAGCACTCCTGACTCGTCTTCCTTGCGATGGATGTCATCACCAACGATGACAAATATGCGGAAATGGTCGTTGATGGCGAGAAGAGGACGACGCTCTTGCGCCTCTTTCTCTCGACTTGGCATGTGGAAGGCTGACTGGATGTAAATTCTGTAAGGCGGGCGATTGGCGACAAAGTCCACATCCAACTGTTTTCTCGTATACTTGCCTTTCTCGTTAATGCCGTTTACCGCAGCGCGGCAAACAGCCGCTCGATGCGCTCCACAATACGTCTTTGCTCTGGTATAGGCGGAATACCGACTATTAGACTATAAAACAACTCCTTATTGAGGTGCGGTATCGCCGCGCCTCTTTTTGAATTGCGCAAGGCATCCTTGTAGAAGCGGATGAAGGTCAAAAGATAAGGAGCGTACATAACTTCACAAAGCCAAAGTTGTTTGAACGTACTGCCCATATATCCGTTTTGCGGAACTGGGAAGACCTCGCCAGAATTTTCGCCATCTACAAGAATGATATTGTCGCCAACTTGTACAAATTTTCCCTTGTCGACATTGACGGCAGAGGATTTTCCACGCAAATATTTTGCATCCAGTAAAACGCCTTGACCTTCTTGCTTCTGCCCATCTGTAAGCTGGCAGACTGAACTTAACCGAGCAGCGCTCCACGATGATGGAAAGTCAAAAGGCAGCTCTACTTCAACGGCTTGACCATCTATCTGCTCATAATACCTGTTATCGTCACCACGGAAGATGGTGGAAATAGCCACAGCTGACTTTTTAAGTTTGCCTTCCTTTACGAGTCGTAGCTTTTCCTCTTTTATCTGCTGCATGAGTTCTACGGCAGTACCTTCTTCTGCAAGTTGCGGAACGAGCTTGCCTTGTATTGCTTCTTGCAAGACACTCTTTTTAATGGTGCATTTTATTGTCTTGTTCAATTCATCCAGTTGACTCTGAATTTTGCTATATTTTTCTATCTGTGGTAAGAGTTTTTCCAATTTGGCAACAATCCTTCTTTGCTCAGAAAGAGACGGAAAAGGCAGCAACAAGCTTTTCAAACGGTTGGCTGAAAGTCCTGGCATAGCAGTACCAACAGACACTAAATTGTTACTTTCTTTCAGAAGATAGATGAAGAAATAAACATATTCGCAAATACCTACAACACACGGACGTAATCTATGGACATGGTTTTGAAGACAAATGTCATAATCCTCATTCCATATAGCAGAACGACCATAGCCAGCACCTCCTTCGCAAACGAGCAAGTCTCCTTTAGTAGCAGAGCAAGTTTTGATTTCTTCCTCTGTAAAATTCATTACCTTGACATTGTCAAGGAGAAAATATCCCCAATATAGATTGGAGGTTGTAATAAACTTTTGCGGCGTCCCTCCACCCTTGTTGCTACTACTTTGTTGCTTTCCACTTGTATGATTGAATATATTGCCTATACGAGTCCATTCCCACTCTTGCGGTATCTCAAACGGTATCTCCTCGTCAATGCACTTCACCTCTCCAGTGGCAAGTATCTTCTCATAATAGGAATTGTCCTCACCACGATAAATAATGGATGCGTTCTTATCACGCTTGATTTTCTTCTCCTTTATCAAGTGCTCTTTCTCTTGGCGAATCTTTTCAAGCAATACGCTTGCAGGCTCGTCATGAGGGTCTTGCGGTACAAGTTTACCCTGTATCGCCCATTGTAATATGCTGTTCTTTAATTGCTTTCCGCTCATTGTACTTTATTATCGTTAGAAATCATTGTCTTTATTCTTCTGTTTCAAGAAGAACTGATAAAGTTTCTTGCCTATTTTATCTTTGGCAAATGTCCGCTCATGCTCAATCGGTATGGTGGATAGTCTTACCTTAGACACGCCTTTTTTCAACAACTCAAATTGTTGTGGGCTTATCTTGAATTGTGCCGTAGAACTTATCTCAGTTACAGGTAAAACTATATTACCAGAAACTATACCAGTCGTTTCTGAACCACTACCTATCTGAGAGCCATTAAGTTTTATAACCTCGCCATCGAATGTTTTCAAAAGCATGGTTGACTCTTTTAGAAAGTTCAAACGGTCAGACTTAACTGTTGCTATAATATAGTATGCCGTATCTTGTTTTGCAACACTATATTTCATATTGCAGCCTTCAGCAGCTAAAGGACGGTATGTATATCCGACAGTTTGCGCTTTTAGACAGAAACCATACAATATCAGTGCGATAGACAGTATGATTTTTATTCTAATGTTACCTTTCATAATCATGTTGTGAATATTAAAAGTCATTACTCTGTTTCATCCAGAAGTTTGTCAAGTTGTGCTTGCAGTTCTTCACGCTTTGGCAGATAAAGTTGATAACGAGCTACGAACAACTGATTGGTAATGCCCTCTAAGGCATACTCCATCAAAAGTTCATCCTTTCTTGCTCCCAAAACAATGCCAACAGGCG
>CAVCMI010000024.1:0-8631 GCA_963603365.1 Oscillospiraceae bacterium | reverse complement strand
TAGAAATCATTCGAGTAAAGGGGATCCAGAGCGACAAGGAAAGAGTCTTTGCTGACAGGGATGATATCGAAGACCTTGACGAAACGCTTAACGTTCAGGTTGACGGAATCGAGAACGCATCCAGAAGTATTGTCTATCACGAGATAATGCATGTCAGATGTGCGTATGCGTTCGGAGATGAAATGCCCGGTGCTGTCAATAGAACAGCGCATGGTGTAACCAACGCCCTCATTTGAAGGACGTATAATGGAAATGTCATACTCTTTGTGCAGGATGACACAGTTCTGCTGTTCTGTATTGCAGGATAAGAAGAGAATGGCAAAACATATATATTTTAGTGAAATGGAAAAGATACGAAACATTTGGGTCACGTTTTTATTTGCATACGACAATAAGAACATATACTATTCCATCCTTGTTGACACTGACCTCATAGTGACAATCATTCCCATCTCCAGCGCAAGTAAGGGTTCTTTCTCCGGTTTTTGATCCTGGCTCATTTGAAAAAAAATGATTGCATTCGCCCTTGGCCAAGTCAATAATGTCCACGTCGGCAGGGTCGTAACGTGCCGGAATGATATACTGCTTTTCTTTTTCATTGTAGAAGACGGCATACTCCTTGTATCCTGGGGTTAGCGTTTCGCTGAAGTCGATGTCTGTGTCATTCAGGTTGATTTCTGTGCATCCGCTGGCTTTCAGTTCACCGACCACATTCCAGTAGGATCGGATTTCATGACTGGTGGCTGTTTTTGTTTCCGGAGTGTTCTCCGGGCTGTTGTCCTGACAGCATAGCGTGATGCTGCCGGCAGTCAGGGCAGCGACAAGTACGAATAGATGTTGTTTCATAAGAGTTTTTTTCAGACCTCATGGGGTTAATAGTAATTGTTTAGTTGTTCGCCTCTTTTGCTTTTTCTTGCGAGGTCTGTTTGACAAGAGAAAGGGAAAATCAACGCTGCAAATGTAATGATTTTTTTGTCCCCAAATATGACAATGTCTGCTATTGGTGAGATTATTAAGCTGTGATAACTCTTTTTATTGCCGTGGTTTAACGAAATGCCGAAATCTCTTTCCTGCTACTTTTTTGCTACTTTTGCGGCTTCAAAAAAATAGGGATTCTGCAGATGAAACCATATAAAATTCTGATTTTTATAGTATTGGTAATCAGTGCATTGGCAGTCGTATGCCTTTGTTTTCCGAAAGATGGGGTAAAGGTTGGCGGCATGCAGTTGCGTTTCCCCACTTTCGAAGACGTGTTAGTGGGACAATCCGTCCCTGATGTTAAGCTTGCTGAGGTGGACTCGGCGGCGCTGCAACAACTGAACAACCTGAAAGACTCGTTGCAGCAATACCGTGTTGCCCTCACGGAGGGCTCGGGCCGTATTTATCTCCCCGGCAATGATGTGTCGTTTTTCGACCCGGCTTTCGAGTCTATGGAGAATGCCCAACAGGAGGGTAGGGTCATAAGGGTGCTGCATTATGGCGATTCTCAGATAGAAATGGACCGCATAAGCGGCAATTTGCGCACGTTCTTCCAGTCTACCTTCGGTGGCGGAGGTCCCGGGCTGGTGCCGGTCGTCCAGACAATCCCCTCGTTTGCCGTGAGCCAATATGCGTCCGGCGCTTTGACGCTCTACTCCTCCTATGGGGACGGCGAACGCTGCGGCGGCAATTACGGGCTTATGGCCAAATGTTACCGGCTGTCGGGCAGCGCCGTGTTCGGCGCCAATGCTTCGCGCCACCAGGAAACCGACCGCCGCGTGAAGATGTTCTCGCGCGTGACGCTCCTCTACAACGACCGCGACGGGCATTTCTCGGCCACGCTCCGCAACCGCAAAGGCTCCGAGACCTTGACGTGCTCCAACGGAACTCCCGGCGTGCAAACCTGCCGCTGGCAACTTGATTCGGCATTGACTTCCTTGAGGATTTCTATGCAGGGCAATGCCGACCTCTATGGAATCATGCTTGACGGATCCTATGGCGTTGCCGTGGACAACATACCGCTTCGAGGCTCTTCGGGCGGACAATTCACAATGATTACCGACACGTTGCTGCGCAGTTGCTACCAATTGTCTGACGTGGGTATCATAATCATGCAGTTCGGAGGGAACTCCGTGCCGGCAATCCATACAGAGAAGGCTTTGCACAACTATTGCGTGCAGGTGGAGCAACAAATCAAACGCATCCGGTCATGCTGCCCCTCGGCGCCGATTCTTTTCATCGGCCCCTCCGACATGAGCACTCGCCGTGGCGGGGTGTTCCAGACCTATCCGATGCTGCCGCAGACGATTGACAGCCTGCGTGCTGCCGTACTGCGGAACCATGCTGCTTATTGGGACCTCTATGAGGTGATGGGCGGTCAAAACGCTATGGTGGCGTGGGTGCAGAACGGTCTTGCCGGCACAGACTATATACATTTCACTCCAAAAGGAGCCGCCAAAGTAGGAAAACTGCTGGCAAGCAAGTTCGCTTTGATGTATGATTGCTACAGCCTGCGGAAAGGAATGGACAAACAGCAACTCGATACGCTATGGAACATGTCTGCAAAATAGTCGTGCTGCTGCTATGCTTGTCAGGGATGTCTGCGCTCTTCGGGCAAGAAGACCTTACGCCGCCGGATTCCATCCCGCCCATCCCGACGTTCACGGACACGCTCGCGCTCGATTCAGTCCCGACGGACACGATGGCCGAACCCGAGCAGGATACCTATATCGACTTTGATGCCAACCGCCTGCAGTTTTTCGGCGACAGCAGCAGCATCTCACGCTTCTATGCCAAGTTGGCCCGCGTGATGGAAACCCATAGCGGCAATGTCCGCATCCTTCACATTGGAGGATCGCACGTGCAGGCCGGCACTATGTCGCACTGCATCCGCAAGCACATGCTCGACACGCTCGGGCTTAAGCCCGCCTCGCGCGGCTTCCTGTTCCCGTACTCCGCCGCCAACCGCTGCAACAATCCCTACGACTACCGTGTCTCCAAAGCAGCGCCGTTTGAACTGATACGCAACGTGTATGAGGAACACCAATTCCCGCTCGGCGCCGGCGGCATAGCCGTATGGACAGCCGAAGGGCAGAACTCCTTAACCGTGACGATGAACGACACCGCACACTGCTTTTCCGCCGACACCGTCATCTTGCTGGGCAGCACAAAAGGCTGGCCCGTGGACCCGATACTCAAAGAAGATACCGTCTATCATTTCCCGGACAGCATTGATTATGAAAACGGCCGCTATTATTTCTGCCTCAACCGCGAAATACAGGATTTCACGCTCTTTTTCCCATGCAGCAAGGGGGACACATTTATCGTAAACGGCATCATGCTGCTCAACGGACACCCCGGCATCACCTTCTCAACCCTCGGCGTGAACGGCGCGCAGGTCACCTCCTACCTCCGTTGCCAGAACTTTGGGCGCGACATGCGTATGCTCGCTCCCGACTTGGTCATCTTTTCCATCGGGGTCAACGACGCATACGGCAACGGCTTCGATACGGTCGCATTTCAGCAGAACTATGTCCGGCTCGCCGAGACGGTCCGCCAGGCAAGCCCGGACTGTGCCTTCATCTTCTTCACCAACAATGACACCTGGAAAAAAGGACGCAAAGGCCGCTACTATGTCAACAATACTGGTCCTGAAGTGCAGGAAGCCATGCGCCGGATTGCCCGGCATGTCGGTGGCGCCGTATGGGACCAGTTCGCCGTCATGGGAGGGCTGGGCTCTATGGAAACGTGGCGGCGCAAAGGGCTGGCGCAGAAAGACCGCGTCCACTTCACCGCAGCCGGATACAATCTCATTGGCGACCTGTTCTGGGACGCCTTCATACAGGAACTAAGCAAATACACTGATGAACCTTAATAATCTCAAAATCTTCCTGTCCAACATATTCTCCTTTGACGAACAGTACCCGCTGCTCTTTACCCAATTCAACTTTTGGGCTTTCTTTGCGCTTGTGTTTGCCGTATTCGCACTCTTTCACAACAAAAGACTGCTGCGCAACGGATTCCTGTTTTTCGCCAGTGTGTTTTTCTATTACAAGACCTCCGGCCTCTTTGTCCTGATCCTGATATTCGACATGTTCCTCGACTATTTCCTCGGCATTCTTATGGACAGGTCGCAACGGCCGTGGCGGCGCAAATTCCTGATGGTGGCGGGAGTGACGGTCAACTTGCTGGTGCTCTTCTATTTCAAGTACGCCTATTTCTTTACGGATGCTTATAACACCATCGTCGGAAGCAGCCATGAGGTGGTGAACTGGCTGGCACAGTGGGCCAATGATGTCAGCGGCAAGAACTGTTTCGATGCTTCACGCATCCTGCTGCCCGTGGGCATATCGTTTTACACTTTTCAGAATATCAGCTATCTGGTTGACGTTTACAAACGAAAAATCAGCCACGTCTCCAATGTGCTCGACTTCGGCTTCTATGTCTGCTTCTTCCCCTCGTTGGTAGCCGGCCCGATTGTCCGCGCCGACCAGTTCGTGCCGCAACTCTACAAGAAGTTCTTCTTGACGAAACGTCAGTTCGGCATCGCGCTGTTCTGGATACTGAACGGTATGGCCAAGAAGTTGATAATGAGTGACTACCTGGCCGTCAATTTTGTGGATAGAGTGTTTGACAACCCCTTGCTTTACACGGCTTTCGAAAACCTGTCGGCCCTGTTCATCTACTCGCTGCAAGTATATGCCGACTTTTCGGGCTATACTGACATCGCCATCGGCGTGGCAATGCTGATGGGCTTTTACCTGCCCCGCAACTTCAATTCGCCCTACAAGGCCACCACGCCCGGCGGTTTCTGGAAGCGTTGGCACATCTCGTTGTCGCGCTGGCTTCAGGATTACCTCTATATCCCGTTGGGCGGCAACCGCAACGCCACTTTTGCCACCTACTTCTGCATCCTTTTCATCGCCGGGGTCATCATTATGCTCACCAAGAGCGCGGAGGTGGCTGCCGTGCTCGGAACGATAGCCCTCATTTTGGCCGTGGTCTCGGCAGCCAGCAAGAAAGCCCGGCTCAAGATCAGCACCAACATCAACATGATGAACACGATGCTCTTGGGCGGCTTGTGGCATGGCGCCAGCTGGAACTTCATGATTTGGGGCGGACTTAACGGCATCGGTATTCTGGCTTACAAAATATGGCGGCATTTCAAGCACGGCTGGCGCACCATAGTGTCAGGCGTCATCTTTGTCGCGTTTGCCGTCACTGCCAATCTCTTCGCACTTCCCATATTGCGCATCGCAGCCGTATGGTCGGGCATCTTCTTTGCCGGGGTAATCGTGCGCGCACTCTACGCACGCACCTGTCCCGGCCGCGACGTGAAATGGCTGAACACATCCTGGAACGTGCTGATGACTTTTGTGTTCATTTCATTCACGCGCCTCTTTTTCCGTTCCGGTTCAAACCTTGACCCCGCCGTCGCCAACGAGACGGCCTGGAATACCGCCAAGGCAATGGTCGCCAGTATCGGAGGCGTTTGGAAACTGGATGCAATTCCTGAAATAGTGCTGAACTACTGGCCTGTATTTGCCCTCTTTGTGGCAGGCATGGCTATACATTGGCTGCCCGACAACTGGAAGCGACGCTACCGCCTCTGGTTCGCCTCTATGCCCGTGTGGGCGATGGGCCTCGCAGTGGTTGTCGCCGTCTTTGTGCTCTACCAGTTCGTTACCGCCGACCTGCAGCCCTTCATCTATTTCCAGTTCTGAAACGACGCGCCCAGAACTCAGTTTTTTGTAAGTCGTTAAGAACTGATTCCTAAATCCTTGTCTTGACTGTCGGGCGTTTTTCTGGGCAGCAATGGTGAAGTTTAAGTTCAAATTGGATAGTTATATTATAGTCGGTAACCGTCAGGCACAATAAACCCCGAGATGCCACGTCCGAGGTTCACGCCTAACCCATGCTTTGTTTTTTTGAATTAAATCGAATATTTCTTTCCTAAAAAACACTTTAGCGGGCATTATTCGGTAAAACTTATAACCATTACCGTAATTATCGTAATGACTATTGTCTGAATACGCAGTATTTTTGCATAAAAAAAACGTAAGACCATAATCATGGACAGTTTCAAGTCGAGAGATAACAAAAAGAAGAAAGCCCAAGAAACAGCATTAATCATAGTCTGTAGCTTGGGCTTTTTTATGCGTGGGAAGTTTCTATTATAGACCGCTTTGTAACCACTTATTCTTAATGAGTATTCTGAAATATGGACATTTCCCGTTTATGCGCAAATCCTTACCATCATCACCCTTACGAAACTTTACAATATCAAATTGCTCAGGGTTATATTTGTGTAAGAATGTTATGGGAACTCCCATTAATCCATTGTAATCACATGGAATATCCTGCGTACGATTTACATTAATGCCATTGCAATTGTCGTAAACCGGATAAGCATCTTCATTTCCACAATACTCTTTATTTAATTCCAAATCGACATGACGTTGGTCTAATTCCAAATTTGTCAGCCATAAGCAGCCATTTGTAGCGATGATATTCTGCCCTTTTTCATTCACCATTGTTTCTGTGCCATATAGCTGGTAATCGTCAGGAACAATAAACCCAGAGATACCACGTCCGAGGTTCACGCCTAACCAAGCCTTGTTCTTTTGTATTAAGTCAAAGATTTCTTTATAGGTAATGGCATTTACATTGCCTATAATAAGAAACTGCTTGTTGTTTCTTACTATTTGTGAAACAAACTCACGGAATAATGAAAAAGGAGGATTGGTCACAACAATGTCAGACTGCCGCAAAAGCTCCAGACACTCAGTACTTCTGAAATCTCCATCCCCTTTGAATGGAAAAATGGTTTCAGTCTCTTCCCGTCCATCATATATACAATAAAAAGCCTGTTCATTTGCTTGTTGGCTAAATAAGTCCATAGACTTTTCCTTATAGCACGACGCTATAAGTCTGCGAAGTCCCAAAGAGTGAAAATTATCATGAAAGAACCGATAAAAGTTGCTTGTTCTTGAATCGTCACAATTGCAGTACACTGCTTTGTTTTTAAAACAATCAGGATAATACTGCAATTCCCTTTCTATGTCACAAAGTTGTGTGTAAAATTCATCGTTCTTTGACTTCTTAGCCTTCTTCAGTAATATGTTTGTTGCCTGTCTTGTCATGAATTTCCGTTAATTTGATTCCACAAATCTCTACCCGACATTTGCAGGGATGTTTCAGCTATGCTAAACATTATATCAAACATTTTCTGAGCATCCCAACTCTTGCCGTCGCCCTGGGTGAATATAGATGCAGCTTGTAGCATGATTGTTTTGTCTTCGTGCTTGACAAATCTGTTCTTACACAAATTGGTGTTTATGGGCATACCATAGTTGGCTGCTGTCAAACGATCCAATCTGTTTAGCATGCCAGAGTTGTACTCCAACGTAACGTCTCTACCATCAGGTCTTTTCACATGAATTGTTTCCGTAAGGAAATTTGAACCTTCAAGAAAGAGTACATAAGGGAAATACGATTCTGCAAGCATCATATTTGCTATCTCTGAGATATTCTTATGTGAACGTTCAATAGCGTTACCTGCCGCCATTAAGTCTTGGTCTTTATTTCTACCGACAAGTTCTCCTTTTTCAATATTTTCGATGTCTTTCCCTTGGTGTTTTGCTTCAGAAACCAATACAATTCTCCAATTCTTGTTGTCGTCTTGCACTTCTATAATTCCACCATCAGGAATAATACTTGCATTTTGTACAAAAAGTGTTTGTCCAAGATATGGGTCTATCTTTTGCAAAGCCTCGTTTATCTCTTTCTTTTCTACGCTCTGACGGTATCGAAATGTAAGTTGTGGATATTTTTGCTCTAATGCATCCTTTACGATATGTGAGATATCTCCTGTCTCTTTGTCATGCATTTGAGCCTCTTTACCAAAGATACCTACAACGCCATGACTTTTCCTATGTTGCTTTGTCAGTCTTGACGATTGATGTTTCTTTACCATATTAGTTATATTTTAAATGCAGAGTATTTAGAGTGGCGAATACGTTGTGCTTTCTTCTCGTCCTTACGCACTAAATAAGGGGATTCGGGCAATTCGGGGAGCAGGTCGTCCAATGCGTTTACCTGCCCCACTACTTTCAGCAGGAGAATGAATGTTGACAACGACACGTTGCCTGCTGTACCATTCTCAAACTTGTGGATTGTCGTCAAACCTATGCCCGACTGCTCAGCAGCTTCTCTTTGGGTGAGGTTGCAGCGCATCCTGTATTCCTTGAAGCGTACTCCAAGCAAACGCACAAGTTCGGGTGTAGAGTATTCATATAAATCCGTCATTTGGATATATTTTAATTATCATGTTAATGATAGTTATGTGCTTGTTGAATATTTAACCTTCAACATAATGAAGGTTACGGACGCAAAGATATATACAAATATTGAATCCACAAAACAACATCTCTCGAAAAAAACGTTGTTATAGGAATAATTCAGTAAAACGTATAAACATAGCCGTAATTTTCGTAATGCATTCTGTCTTAATATACAGTAACTTTGCATGTATAAAAACAAAGTAAAGCTATAATCATGAACAAATTCAACTATCTATACCCTGTTCGCCAGCATTTTGGCAAGCGATGCGCCGAGGGGGCAATCAAGGAGGAAATGAAGCCTGTGGACAAG
>CAVCMI010000023.1:0-163515 GCA_963603365.1 Oscillospiraceae bacterium | reverse complement strand
TGATAAACAGGAAATAATCCGCTTCAAGGTTGCCTTTGAGTAATCCTTCACGAATGGCAACCGCAGTGATGGTGGGTTCATATTCGTCACGGTTGACAACCTTCCATCCTGCATCGCAGAACCATTGGTCTATCTTGACCCTCGCTTTTTCTTCTGGTGTCATATATCAAGATTCAAGGGGCAAAGTTACAAAAAACAATCGCTGGGGGAATCTAAAAGAAACTCTTTTCTGGGGCTTTACTCCAACTATCTTTGGACAATTGAGAATCTGTAATAAGTCAATTGATTGATATTCGTTGTTTTTTATTTAATGTCCTAAAAAAACAATCTCCGGGGCGGGAACAGTAAACTGGAAACAATTATTTTTGCGCCTTGAATTATTAAAGACACCAAGACTATGATTCTCGAGAGAATAAACGGGCCGCAAGACATCAAGAAACTGACCCGTCAGGAATTGCCTTTGTTGGCCGACGAAGTGCGTTGCCACCTCATCAAAAAAGTCAGCGAACACGGCGGACATGTAGGGCCGAACCTCGGCATTGTGGAGGCCACTGTGGCGCTGCATTACGTGTTCGACTCTCCCGACGACAAGATTGTGTTTGACGTGTCGCACCAGAGTTACCCGCACAAGATCCTCACGGGACGCAAAGAGGCTTTTATGGACTCTGCCCGCTATGATGAGGTGTCTGGGTACAGTGAGCCTTCAGAGAGTGAACACGACCATTTTGTCATCGGGCACACCTCCACCAGCGTCAGCATAGCCTGCGGGCTTGTGAAAGGACGCAATTTGCTGCATGGTACTGAACGCGTCATTGCCGTCATCGGCGATGGGTCGCTGAGCGGCGGCGAGGCCCTTGAGGGACTGAACGTTGCCGGTTCTGAGCTGCAAGGAAACTTCATCATTGTGGTGAACGACAACCAGATGTCGATTGCCGAGAACCACGGCGGCCTCTACAAGAACCTGCAGTTGCTGCGTGAGACCGACGGGCAGGCCGAGTGCAACCTGTTTCGCGCCATGGGGCTCGACTACCTCTATGTGGGGGAGGGCAACAACATCGGCGCGCTCATCGCCGCCTTTGACCGGGTCAAAGATTGCGACCATCCCATCGTGGTACACATCAACACCTTAAAGGGCAAAGGGCTGCCATTTGCCGAGCAGGAGAAAGAGCGTTGGCACTGGAGCGTGCCGTTCGACCTTGCTACGGGCAAGCCCAAGACTTCGGGCGGCGGCGACAGTTACGAGTCTCTCACCGCCGAGCATTTGCTGGAACTGATGCCCACGCACCCCGGGCTCTTTGCCGTTGCATCCGGCACACCTGCCGTGTTCGGCTTCAGCAAGTCGCGCCGCCAGCGTGCCGGCGACCGTTTCATTGACGTCGGCATTGCCGAGGAGACTGCCGTGGCGCTCGCATCCGGGGCCGCCAAGCGCGGCGCCAAACCCGTGTGGGGCGTTTACAGCACATTTGTGCAGCGCACCTACGACCAGCTGCAGCAAGACCTCTGCATCAACAACAACCCGGCCTTGATTTTGGTGTTCTGGGGCGGAATAGAGAGTATGAACGACGTGACACACACTTGCCTTTACGACATCCCCCTGCTGATGAACATACCCAACCTCATCTATCTGGCGCCCACCTGCCGCGAGGAGTACTTTGCCATGATGGACTGGGGCATCGCCTGCCGCGAACATCCCGTGGCCATACGTGTGCCTGTCAACGGGGTCATAGAGCGCGGGCTCTCTTTTGCGGCAGACATGGACTGGTCGCTGCCGGCCTACGAAACGGCGCACAGCGGCAGCCGTGTGGCCATTCTCGCTCTCGGCGCCTTTTTCCAACTCGGTGAAAACGTGCTGCACGCCCTTGCCGGGCAAGGCATTGACGCCACACTGGTAAACCCGCGCATCATCACCGCCCTTGACACCAAGACCCTTGAGGCGCTGAAGCAGCGCCACACCCTCGTTGTCACCCTCGAAGACGGGCAGACAGACGGCGGCTGGGGCGAGAAAATAGCCCGCCACTACGGCGACAGCAGCATGCGCGTGCTGGTGCGCGGCGAACGCAAACAGTTTGAAGACCGCTATGACGTGCCCGAACTGCTCGCTGCCAACCGCCTCACCGTGCCACAGCTGGTGGAAGACATCCTTGCCGCTCTGCCATAGCCCGACGGAGCAATAAACAAAGCGAGGGGCGGCAGGTCAACCTGCCGCCCCTCGCTTGCCATCAGGGTCAATTCTTTTGCCACAAGGCACGCAACTTGCTGTATTTGCGGAAAGTGCCCCATGCGTTGACCTTGCAGACAATAAAGCCATAGCGACCGTCAAGGAAGCCCTTCTTGAAAAGATAATCGCGGATAAAACGCCAAACGGCATGCGTCCACATTTGCAGGAAAGAGACCCGCTTGCCGCGCGCGAAGGCCTCCGCCGCCCCGAGTGCCGCATACTTGTCGGTGCGGGCATAGTGGTCGCCGACAGCGTAATAGGAATAGTGTGCCAAGTCGCCGTGCAGTTTCTCCACCATTGTGCCGGGCGCAAGGACGAGCGTCTCGTGCACCTGCCCCTCCCAATGTGCCGATTGTCGGTTGAAGATGCGGATTTTGTCGTCCGGATACCAGCCGCAATGGTGAATCCAATGGCCGCAATAGTTAGTCAGCCGGTTCATAGCATATACCGTGTGCGGGGTGCCGTGCGCTTTGATGCGCAGGATGGATGTGCGCAACTCGTCTGTCACCGCCTCGTCAGCATCTATCGAAAACAAGAGGTCGTATGTGGCCTGTCCGTTGGCAAAGTTCTTCTGTCCGGAAAAGCCGCACCAAGGGTGTTCTATCCGGCGAGCGCCGTATGAGGCACAGATGCCGGGCGTGGCATCCGTAGAGCCGGAATCCACCACAAGCACCTCATCAGCAACGCCTTGCAGTGAGGCAAGGCACCGCGGAAGGTTGACCTCTTCGTTTTTCGCAATAATGACCGCCGATATTTTTTGCATGGTCCTAAAAAAAATAGCCTGTCTTCCTCTCCAGCATGTTCACCCCGTCTTTCAAGGCGACGTTCATGCCCACCTTTACAACCTCCTTGCCCTTTGTCATGAATGCGTCGGCATAGTGCCTGTCGTCACTCTGCTGCAGGGTCTCCTCGCAGATGCGGGAGAACGTCGGGATGCCTGTCGGGTATAATTGCCGTGCCATAATGTCCGTATCAATAGCGGTTGCAAATGTACGCTATTTTACCGGATCCGCAAAAAAAATGTTAATCTCAACGGCCCGTTTTTTTCAGCTTTCCACGTTGAACTTGTCTCATTCCATGATTCGTGCAGTTGTCCACTTCGCAAAAACGAAAAATATGTAATTTTGCGACATGACAATAAACAATTGATTTAAAATATGATGATAGCAGGAAACTTTCTTTGGCGAGCATTCGGAGGACTTGAGACCCCCGCCGGAGCACTTGCACTGACGATCTGACAGAGGAATATGAGAAGGATAGAACGGGAGAAGAGAACCGTAAGGCACATGATCGAGCTGTGGTGCCGCCATCAGCACGGCGGAGACAGCCTATGTGAGGAGTGCCGGAAACTGCTGGAGTACTCCCGGGCGAGGCTCGACCGGTGCAAGTTCGGAGAGAACAAGACAAAATGCCACAAATGCCCGGTGCATTGCTACCGGGACGACATGCGGGAACGGATCAGGGAGGTGATGCGCTACAGCGGCCCGAGGATGATTGTCCACCATCCGCTGGAGGCTATTCGGTTTCTCTTCGGGAAATAATCGCGGCGACGTGCCAGAAACGAAAAAAGAGAACCTCATCGGCTCTCTTTTTTCATTTGTACTTTTAATTAAAAAAAAAGTACGGGAATTGCTATTTTTTAACCTTTCCAAAGGGCCGACAATCGCTAAAGCGTCTATGGTTTTGGCGTTTGGGTACATATAAAGTCGTCCGTCTTTGCTGCTTCTTGTCGCCTTGAACACTTGGTCTTTTGAATAGTGCTTCATTTTTCCTTATGGCTAAAAATCGTCATAAATATTTCTGTCCATTTCGTTGTCAATAAGCCGTTTCGCATTGCCGAAATACGCTATAAGGCTCTTGGCTTTTATTTCTTCGCAGCATCTGTCCGTGTATCCCAATTTGCGCTCTACCCTAAGCTTCTTAATACGTCCGAATATGAGTTCCAAAAGGTCTTCTTCATCTATTGAGTATAGTATGCCACAAGTATACATCTGCACTCCATTTTCTGTTGTCATTTCGCAATCATTGTATTTTGTATCACGAAACGCTTTGGCTGTTATGATTGAGCCAAGGTCGGTTTTAAGCAGCATCTTGCCGTCTTCGTATGCTCCGAAAATAATTTCATCTTTGAAACTCACATTTAGAAAATATAACTTTGTCAAGCTTGACTTTATGCATCCCAATGAGACCTTTGCACTTGTGCCGTTGCTCTCATACAGTGTCGTTGGGCTTACAAAAATTATATGAATGTCTTTTATGCTGCTCTTTTCGTTAAATTCTATGGTCTGTGATGCTGCGCTTGACGCAATGAGCATCGCCATTGTGACCGCAAATGCGTTTAATATGCTTTTCGTGTTCATTTCTTCCGTGTTATGTTGTTTTGTTAAAATGGGAGGTCATCAATGCTTCCGTTTCCGTCTGCGGCTTCAACTTGTTCTACGACCTTTTCTTCTTCCTTGTCGGGTCCTTTAGCCCAGCCCGCCGAAAGAAAACGGTTCGGCATTTATAGATCTTAGTGTTTAGAGCACGGCTGTGCCAGGGTGTTTTTGGCTGCATTCCGTGCTAAACCCACCGCCAGGATTTGCAGAACTTTCCAAGCTGAAGCTGTGGCTGCCCTTCAATTGCCAAGGCGGAGAGGTAGACGAGCACCGCTTCCCTCTCAAATCCTCCCCATCTTCACCAGTGCGAGGAACTTCACAAGGTATATCTGGCGCTTGATGCGGGAGGGCTGACGGACGAGACGGTAAGCGAACTCGAGGTTGTGGTCAACCCACCACTTCGAAGCTCTCTCGACATGACCGGTGTAGACGTCGAAGCTGCCGCCAAGACCTTGATAGATGGCTTCGTGCCGCTCAAGCATCTCTTCCATCAGCAGTTCCTGCTTCGGACTGCCCATGGCCACGAACACCACGTCCGGTTTCTTTGCGGCAATCTCCTCAAGAAGGGCTTGCCTTTCTTCATCAGTTTTAAGATACCCATTCCTGTAGCCCACTATATTCACGCCGCTGTATTCCTGCCGCAACTTGGCCACAGTTTCATCTATAACCTCCTGTTTGCTCCCCACCAAAAAGAAAGACTTTCCTTTTTGGGAAAGCCGTTCCACTATTTTCAGCCACAGCTCGCAACCCGGAATCTTCACCGCATTGACCCCGTGACTTTTCAGTGCCTTCACCGCGCCTATGCCGTCCGTGTAACCGATGTTGCGATTGATGATGCCGCGAGTCTCGTTCGTGGCGTGGAGGATTTTCTCGGCGTTGATGGCGACGAGAAGCCCCTTGCGCTCTTCCACATAATCGATAATCTCGTCAAACGAGCCGAAGGCGTACACCTTCACCCCGTTCTTCAACGTAACCCTTTGTGTGTCTTTCATTTCTGGTTAAGGTTTTCGGATTCAAGGATATAGTACGACATTGCGCAGAACATAAACGCATTGCTCCAGCGCATGTAAGGGATGCGCGAGCTTATGCCGGGCTTCAGCTGGTAGTAGAAGTAGCCCCTCTTGTCCTGCATGTTCCGGATGGTCCAGCCAATGACCTTCTCCGCCGTGGGCATATATTCTGCCGTCTTGTGCAGGCGTGCCAGTGTCACCAGCAGCTGTCCCGGACAATGGATGTCAATGGGGTACATCCGGTTGTGATAGTACTTCGGCGTGCCATCAGCCTCAAAGAAATGCTCACGATAGAACCCAAATCCTCGTTCCAGAGCCTCGTGAAACGAATTGTCCCCCGTCTGCTCCTCATATGCAACAAGTCCGTCCAGATTATAGCCGGTATGGAATGAATCTATCCAGTTCTGAACCGGCAGAAGTCCATACACCCAGCTGCCGTCGGGATTCTGAGCCTCCACGCAGGCCCGCACACTCGCCTGTGCCGCATCAAGATAATCCTGCTTTCCTGTGTATCTATAGCAATACGCCAGCAGACGACTACCCAGCAAAGAAGCATTGAACACGGTATCATTACCGGGCAGCTTTGAATATGAAAACAGGAACCGGCTCTTGTCTTCGGGAGACGGATGAAAGCGGTGCAAGTCCTGCAGCACAAACTCAGCCGAAGTCAAGGCGACATCAAGATACCGCCTCTCGCCGGTAACCTCATACGCTTCCATCAGTGCCGTGGCGCAAAAATTGGTGGCCACCACCGTGGGTGTGTATTTGGGGAACAGGAACAGCCGCCGTGCCTGCCAGTCAAAATTGTAGCCCCAGCACACGCCGTGGTAGTCGCCCGGGCTCCTGAGGGAGATGAGCAGCTCCGCCAGCTCGTTGATGCGCCGCCGAGCCTCGTCTTTTGTGCCGAGCCACGGCTCCCATTCGGGATGCTTCGCCAAGGCATGGTAGAGGTGGCAGTAGCCGGAGAGAAAGAGACCGATACCCTTGGCGTTGTATTCCTTCGGCACCAATGCCAGCCGCCGCAGGTTCACGGGGCACCGCTTGAAGCCCTGTATGACGCAGAGCCGAAGCAGCGCCGATTTCTTCAACGGCAGCAGCACCTGTGCCACCTTGGAGTTCAGCCCGTCGTAGGGGTCCCAGCCCTTGAAATGCTCCTCCTCGCAGTAGCTTTTCCGCCTTGCGAAGGACTGAAGGATTTCGTTGGTCATACAATTCTCATAGGTTAATCTGCACCGGCATACTTCCTTCTCTTATCGAAGTCAAAGCAGCCAGGGATGCAGCAGTCACGGCAAACACCTCTCTCATCGGAATCAATTCTTTTCCGCATCGCAATGAATTGAAGTAGGCCTCCACCATGTTTTTCTGTCCTTTGTTCTGCACAGACAATTTATGGGTCTCAACCTTCTTGCCATATATCTTGCAGGATTTGAAGTCATCCAGCACAGCCGTTGTTCCGGATGAATATATCTCCACGTATTCTTTCGGCATCGCTTTTGAACCATTGGCATAATAACAGATTGTACCCACCGAACCGTTCTCGAACTCAATCATGATATTCGCGGTATCGTTGAGGTTCTCGCTGTCTTTCATGGCAGACGCCGTCACCTTTACGGGAATGCTGCCGCACATAAAGGTCAAGTAGTCGATGAAGTGACATGCTTCGCCGATGATACGTCCGCCGCCTATTGTTGGATCCTGAATCCAATGGTTGGATGGTATATGACCGACGTTGGCACGATAGATCATAGCCATCTTGCCATCGCCCACATGTTTCTTGATGATTTGCGACAGAGGGGAGAAGCGTCGGTTGAATCCAATCATCACGGATGCTTGTTTCTCAGAGCATAGATCCATTATTCTCCGAAGTTCATCCGAAGTAAGGCAAAGCGGTTTTTCCACATACACCCTCATGCCTTTCTCCAAACCTTCCAGCACATACTTTGCATGGGAGTCGTGCCGGGTGGCAACAAACAGGGTGTTTACGCCATTATTCTCAAAGATATCCGCTTCATTGCCGGTACAGAATCCGAATCCGTATTTCTCTGCTACACGCTTCGATGTCGAGCCTGAATTGGTAAGGACACCCACTCGTGTAATGTCAGAGGGGAGATTGGGCAAAAGCATTGATTGGGCATAGCTGCCTGCACCCACAAAGCCCAATCTGACATCTCCACTGACAGGCATCTGATTCCCTGTTATGATTTTCGCTTTCTTGTGTTGCTTTTGGTGGTTGTATTTCAGGATAATACCCAAATATGGCTCTGTTCTGTTTGCCACCATGTCATAAGCTTTCGGAGTGTCTTCGAAGTCAAACGTATGGGTCGTGAGGTAGGATATATCAATCTTCCGGGAGTATATCAGTTCTTGAAAAGCCTCCATATTGCGTTTTTCTGTCCATCTCACGTATGCAGCGGGATAATCGATTCCTTTCTCCTCATAGTTGATGTCATAACGCCCCGGACCATACGAGCAGGACATCCTCACGTCCAGTTCCTTCTTGTAATAGTAAGGGTCTCTGTCGAAACCTGTGGGCACAGCCCCCAGCACCACCACTTTTCCGCGCTTCCGTGCCAATGCACCTGCAAAATTTATCGGGTCCAGACTCGAAGTAGCAGCCGCAATAATCACGGCATCCGCCCCGATGCCATGTGTATAGTCCATGACGGCATCCTCTATACCGGCTGCATCTCTCGTGAATGCCATGTCGCAACAATGCTCACGAGCCGTTTTCACGGCATTTGCACTAACGTCCACGCCGACAACCCTCACGCCGGAGGCTTTCAATTCGAGGCATACCAACTGACCTATAAGACCCAAGCCAATCACGACGCAGGTCTCCCCCAGCCTGAGGTCGGCTTGTCTGACGCCCTGCATTGCTATGGAGCCAAGCGTGTTGTAGCACGCCAATGAGAGGTCGGCATCACTCTTTAGTTTCACACACAGATTCACGGGCACTGCCACTACTTCGGCGTGGCATGCCGTCAGCCCGGCACATGCCACGAGGTCACCCACATGGAAATCCCTTACATCGTCTGCCACCTCCATCACCTCTCCGGCACAACTATATCCCAGCGGGGAGTAGGCATCCAATTTCTTCATCACGGCACGATAAGTCTGCACCAAGCCCTGCGCCTTCAGCACCTGTAGCACTTGCTTCACTTGCTGCGGCCGTTCCTTGGCCTTTCCTATCAGGCTCTTTCTTGCAGCTTTCACTGTTGAGCCTTCTGTCCCCGGACTCAAGAGGGAGAAATGGTTCTTCACCAATATCGTTCCTGCAGAGACTTGGGGCATGGGCAATTCCTGAACCACCATCTCCCCATTCGAGAGCTTTTGAGTTAATTCTTCCATTGAATATTAATTATTAACTTGTTTTTATATTCTTCCTTCGTATAACCTGCGGTATAGTTCATGATAATCCACTCGCTCTTGCCGCTCGGCGTGAACACATTGAAACGAGGCCTGTTTTATGGCCCTCACAAGGTCTTCCGTGTCACGAGTCTTGAATAGCTCCACTCCATCAGGTCTTCCCACGACATCGCTGGCGACCACCGGCTTGCCGAAGTAAAGGGCTTCACGAACGGATACGGCATCTCCGTCTGTGTTGGTCGCGCGAAGAACCATGTCACATTCCTGAAGCAGCCGGACGAACGACACAGGCTCTTCCCAAATAAGAATTCTGTCCTGAAGACCGCGTTGTTTTATTTCTCGCTTATATGTCTCCATCCGTTCCTGCTGGCCGGTGTTGCTTGCCACTACAAAAATCAGGTGGTAATTTCTTTCAGCATTGTCTTTAAGTTGAGCCATAGCCTCTATGCATATGTCCAGCCCATACAAGTCCTCGCCACCGTGCATAACAAGGTTCCATGCGTTGCTCGTCATCAGGTAGGTTTTACCCTTCCGCCTTGCTTTTTCAATCCATTTGGTTATTCCCTCCAGCAGCTGTGGCTCCTCATCCAGCATCGGTGGCAGGAAAGCCGGCAGCAGCATGTACTTGCACCGCCCTTCTGTCCGCATTGACTCGTAACCTTCACGGTTTACCAGTATCGCTACGTCACATCTTCTCAAAAATCTTTTTGTCAGGTTTGTGTGAGGCTCAATGTTCGGGTCGCGGTGGATGGTAACGACAACCCGCTTCCTGAAAATCATCTTCGCCACCACTATATGCGCCAGCCTCAAGCTCCATATCCCGCTATTGATATGGACGATGTCCCCCTTTGAGACTTTGCTTAAATACTTGAATACATTCCCGCTCCGAAGATTAAACATTCCCTCATGACGGATATGGCCTTCATCCACATAGTCCAGATTGTAGTCATTCTTCATGATTCCAGCCAAACGGCGGATGTGAATGCTGATCCCTCCCGTCTCCAAAGGCGACGGTCCGATAAACAAGACTCTTTTCACGCCGCCCTCCTCTCTGACAACCATTCAGGAAATCTAAAAGAGAGCGACTCAAATATTGTAAGGCTACATGAAATGCATCTTCCTTTATCGAATCCTAAAGTTCTAAACTCTTTCCATAGGCTTGGAGGAGTAATGAGCCGTTTATCAATTGATAAACAAGATGAAATCTTGCTGTTATACATCAAGAAGATTAGAAGCGTTATCAACTTGGGCAACAAAGGCACATAGTGCAACCACAGCCAATGCGCCGCACGGTAGAGTTTTATTGCGTTGTACATATTTAGTGTGCTATATGGTTTGCTGTCTATCTTTTCTTTATGAACCTTGCGGGATTGCCTGCCCAGACCTCGCCGTCGGGGATGTCCTTGGTAACAATGGAGCCAGCGCCCACGATGGCATTCCTGCCTATGGTAACGGGCTTCACCACCAGCACATTCATGCCGAGGTAGGCGTTCTCCCTGATTTCGACCTGTCCGCGGACATACGTCCCTGTTTGCGGATGCATGAAGTGGGTGACTATCTTGCAGCCGCTTGTCAGCCTCACACCCCGATGCACGATGATGTCATGGGGATAGTTGGTGTCGAAGAGCACGTCTTCGCCGATGAAGGTGTGCTTATAGTCAAGCATATTTACCCCCCCCCCACTTACAAAAGAGAGGTCTCCACTTGGTTGATGGCATTGGCAGATGCTGCAGGCGGAGAAAAATCAAGTTCTTCAATCTTGATAGTGTCATAATTATCGTAAGTTTTATATGTTTTTTCTTGGAGGAAATTTAAACGGCGTTTAAACGGGGGGTTCATATAAACCCCCGGGGCTTTTTGTTTGCCCCGAGACTGCTAATAGTCATTCAAACGATGTTTGAACGGGGTTCAAAACACACTCTCTACTCAAACGAAGGACGCCCGTCGCTGTCCACCCCCGCGATAACGTCGGAGCCCGAAGTATCGTCGGTGTCGGCTCCGGTATCTGCTCCGGTACCGGAGGCAGAGGCCTTCTGACCAATCACCCGTTTGTAATGAATAATCTGAGCATTCAGATTATCAATAAGAGTAGCACAATCCGCATCCTCTTCAAGAATCATGAAGGCATTCAACTTCTTCATAAAAGTGCGGTAGGCATCGTCGGTAGCTGCACGAGCCGCCTTCATTGCGCCTACGCCCTTCGCGTTATTCTCGATGTTACGGTCCACCATAAGGCTACGCACCTTCTCATTTGCATTCTTCATCGTTGTCACCACCGACGAAAGTCCGAGGGTGGAAACCTCCGTAGGATACTTCTTCTCGAGGTCGTCGATAAAGTTGGTCATCATACCGGTCTGCCTGTCCAGCGGATCGTTCTGATTGATTTTGTAGCTCCCTATATGAGACCAAAGCCGTTTTGCCGCAGCCAGCATATCGCCCTGAGGAAGAGCAAGGAAACTTCTCACCAAACCTTTGTAGCCGGCAACATAATTTGACACCCGTTTCTTGAAATTTACGTCTAATTTTACATTTTTATCTTGATAAAAGTGCATTTATCACACTTTTTTATCAAGGAAGTATTCTAAATCTTCGTTTATTTTCATATCTTTGCAGCCACTAATTCTCACTTTATGTACAGAAACAAGATAGAAGAACTCAAAAAATGGAAAGACAATCCAAGGCGTAAACCACTCATCTTGCGTGGAGCGCGTCAAGTGGGCAAGACATGGCTGCTTCGTCAGTTTGGTAGCGAGTGCTATCCCAAGACTGTTTATGTCAATTTCGAGAACTCACCTGAACTTCGTGGTATTTTCGAGCAAGACTTTAACGTGAACCGCATCATACAGATGCTGCAAATCTTCGCCCGCACCGCCATAGACACTTCGACACTTATTATCCTTGACGAGATTCAAGCCGTTCCACGCGGACTCACCGCCCTGAAATACTTCTGCGAGGACGCGCCCGAGTACCATGTGGCGGCGGCAGGGTCTCTGCTGGGCATGGGGCTGCACGGCGGGGTATCATTTCCGGTGGGGAAGGTAAACTTCATAGACCTTCATCCCATGACCTTCGACGAGTTCCTTCTCGCCATCGGCGAACAAGATTTGCTTGATATTCTGAAACTGCGCGATTGGGCGGCAGTCAATGCTTTTGACAAGAGACTGCAAGGGCATCTTCGCGAATACTATTTCATCGGAGGCATGCCTGAAGTGGTGGCGACATTTGTAGATACACACGATTTCGAGCAGACAAGGTCGGTGCAACGCGACATCATACGTGACTACGAGAATGACTTCTCAAAACATGCCCCCTCTGATTTCATCACCCGTCTCTTCCAGGTTTGGCAAAGCATCCCGTCGCAGCTTGACAAGGAGAACAAGAAGTTCGTTTATGGTGTGTTGCGCCAAGGAGCGCGTGCCAAGGACTTCGAACTTGCCATCCAATGGCTTGTGGAGTGCGGGTTGCTTCTGGTCTGCCATCGCGTGAAAGAACCCCGGCTGCCGCTCATAGCCTATCAGGAACTTCCGGTGTTCAAGCTTTTCCTTCTTGACGTGGGGCTGTTGGCGGCAATGGCCGGGCTCGACCAGCGCGTACTGCTGAAAGGCGACGACTTGTTTACCGAATTCAAGGGTGCGCTCACGGAACAATACGTCATGCAGCAGCTTCATTCTCTGGCCCCGGACTACCTTGGCTATTGGACCAACGAGCGCAGCACGGCGGAAGTGGACTTTCTGATACAAAGGCAAGGCGAGGTCATCCCCATAGAAGTGAAGGCCGAGAAGAACGTCCATGCGAAAAGTTTCCGCCAGTTTTGCGACAAATATCATCCCTCCCACGCCATCAGAACCTCCATGCTGCCCTATAAAGAAGAAGGATGGATGACAAACGTGCCTCTCTACGCAATCGGGCATATTTGATGAGATGTTCCCCTCGATAATTCCGGCATTCTCCAACATATTTTGAAGGATTTGATTGACATATCAATATCGGTTTCTTTTTCTTGAATAAATCTAACGCGACAACGCTCGGAACCGGCGTACTATCCTTTTCATGGGTTCCCAAATGCCCCATATCTTCAGCAGGTCGCGACGGTACTGCCCAGTGAGAGCATAACGGGGAAGCAAGAACATATCGCCAGTCATGGAGATGTCGTTCTGCTCCGTTGTGAAAGCCATTGAGTAATGGCGTTTGCAGGCTTCGACTTCCTTCTTTGTCAACGAACCGTTAGGATAGCTGAAAGCAAAGACATTCCGTCCCGTCAACTCTGCCAACCGTGATTTAGAATCTGCCAATTCCTTTTCCACAACATCATCCGGACAACCGGTCAGAATGGGATGCGTGACGGTGTGCGACTGGATGGAGACCAACGGATGACGGCTTATTGTCCTGAGCTCGTCCACAGTCATGGCAGACCGCCGCAAAGTGTTGCGCTTCTTGTAGCCTTCCAATCGTCGATAAAACTCTGCGTATGGCAATTTCTTGAAGTCCTGCATCTTTCCGTAGCCAATCTCCTTGGCAACATACTCCCACCAGAAATTGCCGCTAACGAGCGGTTCCGTGGCGACGAAGATGCAGACAGGCACATTGCAGATGATACCTCACCATCTTCTCCACACCCTCAGGGCTCGGGTTGTGGTAGTATAATGAATGGATTGTTTTTGTTTTCATCTTCATTCTCATTGTTATTTGATTCCGTGATTAACGGGATATCGATTTATATCGGTCAAGTATCTTGACCATGTCGCGATTTACAATTCTATCCCATTGATATGCTATCATTTCCGTCCTTACTTTCAATGAATCAATATGCGTTCTTTCAGACCAGATATGCTCCAGAGCTCTAACGAAGTCTTCTTCTGTATCGTCAATCAGGATTCCGCAATTCGGGTTGATGACAAATTCATTCTCTATTGTCCTTGTCGCAATAGTATAAAGCCCGGAAAGGGTATACTCAAACGTTTTGGTCACTGGTTGGATGTTGTAATAGTCCGTAATCGGAACGAAAGATACCCCCACATTCGTCTTATCAAAATAAGGTTTCAACTCCGTATTTGGGACTCTCCCGTGCAATGTGATTATATCTCTGACACCCAATGCATCTACCAACTGGCGATATTGTTCCAGCTCTCCGTGATTTCCATTCCCAATGATGTCATAGGTAATAGGGATTTCCGGGTTTTGATTATGAAAAGTGCCGACAGCCTTTATCGTTTTGTCAAGTTGCCTATTGTCGAATGTCCCGACATAAAGCAATTTAAGGCCATTTATCTTTTTCTCTGACAAAGATACAATGTCTGCTCCCAACGGCAGAATGAAAGCACGGGCATCTCTATTCAGTCTACGCCTGACACCTTCTGATATGACCGAAACAATATCAAATCTATCGCACGCCCGTTCTAACCGTTTGTCATAAATATCCCGTTCAGCCTGAGTTCCCCATACGGCCACCGTGCGGATGTCCAAAATCATTTTCTTAAACGGCAAAATGCGTTTAAGCCATTCGCAATTTTTAAAATACTCGACGAAAACGATCCCTTTAAAAAAAAGAATCTGTCTTAAGCACGCTATAAAAAACCTTACGCCCCGAATTTGATATGAGCCTGTATATGAAATATAGTGAACATTGATTCCGTCCAATTTCTGCCGTTTTAGCCCTGTATCGAAACAAAGAACAGTGATGTCATAATCATCTTTCAGGTACTTGCACCATTTGTAGATGTCGGTCAAGTATCCGAACTGGCAAGTATTTATAAATAGGATTCTTGGCTTGGCCATAATTACTGAAAGAAGAATTTATAGAGTGTGAATTCTGACGAAAATGACGGGCGGGCAACTGCCTTATAAATTTCAAAGTATATTTGTGAAAAAACTAAGACGGCAATAATCAAGAACATTACATTGTTGCTGTGCTTAAGATAGTATAACAGATAAGCAATCATCGGCAATTTGAATATGTTAAGGTATTCAATCGGTCGTAGGAATATGTGAGATGTGTTTGCGAATGCATTGTATAAACAGATACCGACGAAAAACAGTAAAAAGTAAATGGACAGGTATTTGTCGTTTTTATAGAACGCTTTCATTCGAGGATAATACCAGATAATCGCTACTCCTGTCAGGAGGTTACTGATTCGGCTCGGTCCCCAAGCCATCTCACGTAAATTGTCTGATACCATAAGGTCAATACGTTCTGCATAGCCTTCATAGCCTATCACGCTTAGAAGGTCGGCAAAATTTGTCATAAGGTTCAGCCAGGATGGCACCATCCCCAAGACTACACACGCCATCAATATAGCCAAGTTCAGGTATTTCCTGTCAAAGGTCAATTTATTATAGGTCAACAAATACAAAGGAATCAGCAACACAGCCGACTTATGAATCAGAGTCATCAGCAGAAGACTGATTATATATTTGGCAGGCTTTCTATCCAGAATGTACTGTATCAAGAAAACGAAAGCACAAGACACCACACATTGCCTGATACCATTCATCCAATTCAGGAAAAACCCGGAATTCAGCATTATGGCCAAAGCCACATACGGCAATAAATACTTCCTGTCTTTAAGCGCATAATAGACAAATGAAATCTGTAATACTCCCCAAAAGGCAAAATAAAAGAAATAATGAAGCCCCGATGAGGCAAATAATTTGGTGATGAAAAGAAAGCCGGGCTCTAATGTCTCACGAGACAAACTCCTGTGATCGTGTATCCTCTGATATATATCAAGGTAGGATAAATGGTCTACTCCCACCCCATATCTGGCTCCGGCGATGAAGCCAAACAAGAGAATTGACAAGACGATTTCCATTGTCCAAAAACGGTTGGGGCGTTTGGACAACCTTTCATTCGCTACGGCAGATTGTGCAAGAATATATAACAGAACCGCCGTGATTGTGTATACTAATATACTTTCTAACATATCCTCGGCAATCCATTGTGATGAATGACGTCTCTGTCTTTCATTATAGCATTCCAAGTTGAATTTGTCCGATGCCGTATTGGGATATCCTTAACAAACCTCCACATCATCTGGCCATCTGTGTACGAATCCAGTTGATATTTTCTTCTCTGATGTTTTGCAGGCGTTGTTTAACTTGAGCTGCATCATAGTATGGGTCAAGTCCCTCAACAGGAGTACCTATGCGGACTGCACAATGGGGAACATCCAGGGTCTTTAGCAAGGACAGCTGCCTGTCATCCCCTCCCTGTGGCATTATCGAAACAACAGGTCTACAGTAATTTACAGCAAATGCGGTTCCATGGAATGAAGATGTAATAACAAGCTCCGCATTGGCGAAGAGACTTATGAAGCCAGGAATACCTGTATCACATTTGTCTTGCATTCTCAAGTCTTTGGGCGCTGATTTGCTGTAGCCCTCCAGTGCCAGCACTTCGAAACCGGTTTCATTCTTGAAGTGTCGTATGACATCATAAATGTACGGGCGAGGCTCAAAAGCATACGACAGCATATAGACCAGTATATATTTTCTCTTGGGTTTCTGTTTTCCCCTCAGACATTCGTTCCATTGCGAGGCGGACAGCAACAAGGTAGGGTCCAACAACAGTCTTGGCTCTACAGGCAGCTTTAACTGATCTTTTACTATCTTGACCCCATTCGCTTCCCTAACAGAAATGGCATCAAAGCGAGAAAGATAATTCCTGTATTTGGCGACATACTCATCCGGCAGTTCAGATGATGCAAAGCTCGATGCAATTGAAATTTTCTTCACCCTGTCCGGGGCGAAGGATAGCATAAAGACAGAATCACCCGCCAAATATCTTGGATTCCAGACCTGATCGCTTCCGACCACAAAGGCCTCAAAATCCGTCCACTTCTCGCTCCGCAAGTCATCCAAGTCTTTGAAAACTCTGGATTTCTTGAAATACTTCTTCTTAAAGGCATCCAGACGGAGAACCTTCCGATGGTCAGGCATAAGACCCAATTTCCGGACAATCTTTCTGAGAGAAGAAGATTCCTTGATGTGGGCGTGCTCTACATACCACTTGTTGGAACGGTCGTATTCAATGAACACCGGTTCACATCCGATAGCAGCAAGTATTTGCTGCGTGGCATAGGCCTGCAACACCGAACCGTAGTTCGGAACATCATATATTGTGACAACACCTGTTTTCATAGGCGTTTGAGTTTTGATATGACCCGTTGAGCAAATAGAGCTGTCTTAAAAGGTACGCCGTCAAGCTTGCACCCTCTCTTGAGGAGGAACATCACCAGCGGTTTCAGTTCTTTCGCTTTGGCGTTCTTTTTCATCTGCCCCTCTGCGACCACCTCAAACGGATGTTCAACTAATGTCACGCCGTTCAAGCCCTCTATAACGCTCCGTCCCTTCTCTGTAAAGGCGACCAAAGCGCTTACTCCTTTCTCGTCTTTTTTATAAGTTTCACCCCACAAATCACCTATGCGGATGTCAGCCGATGACTGATTGTACTTGTACTTGCATTGCCTCTCGCATTGCGGCCCCAGGCAGATGTCGCCGAGGAAAAGACGGTAGAAGATATCGCCCTGCGACATCCTTGACTGTATATAGGTTTTTTTTTTCCTGATTATCAAGTTGTAATTATCGTGCCAATTGACTGGTTTGCAAGAATTTGTGCCATCTATGCCCATTAGCCACGAATCGTGCCATCCGAATTCGAACTTGTTTCGCCACGATGCATAAGTCACTTCCCCGATTTGTGGCTCAAGCATCTTCATATATGCCTTCCAAGCATACATCGACGGTACACAATGGCAATAGAAATCAAGCAGCACGAAATTATCCTCACATCTGAACTTGCGTGTCATTCTGTGGAACGAATCAATCTGACACGGCGTTCCGGTTACAAGATATTTGTGGCCTTGTCGTCTGATTTGTTTAAAAGCCTCCTCTGTGTAGCTTTGTATATATTTGCTGCCGATAGACTGTACAAACTCTTCTGCCGTAGTGGAAATATAGTGTTCCGCTCGTTGCATACTGATGTCATATCGACAGCCCACAGCTTCATATCCCTGCCCTATGAGTTGCCGGCCAATTTCGAATCCGATTCCGCCGCTTGAGCATTTTTTTCGAACTGTGTCATCATCGCTCCAAGCAGCCCAAGCCTTTATCTGCGTCTCATCCTTCCGTAAGGCTAACTCTTTGTGGTTAAAAGCGCACACATCCAGACAAATGCCACACTTTGTGCAAGTTTCCGGGGATGTTATCCGCGGCTCATAAAATCCATCATGGTTCAAAGAGATAGAGATTATTCCCCTGGGGCAGGCGGCGGAGCATACGCCACAACCATAACAATTTCGATTTCTATCAATATTATATTTCACCGCTTTATTTTATTAATAATAAACAGCCGCTCGTTTTTCTTCATGCCGAGAGTAAATATGGTAACGAATGAAACTATTAAAGACAATATAACAACGGAAACAGTTGGCATAATACCTTCTGGCAGATTGCGAGAACAGATATATGAGACAGTGAATGAAATTATTGCAACTACAACAATGCGTATAATTACATCATGAAAGTATTCTCTATAACTAAAATGAATCAATGAATGAGCATTCCATATTCTGAAAGCCATTGCAACAACTTCTATTACCAGATGAACAATAAATACCGTTTCCGGTCGATACCCTAATCTGAGAAATATATATGATATCGGGAGAATAGCAATCATTAGACTGCCCACGGTTGCTTCATAGAGGCGTATTTTCCCAGTTGCTTTAACCGAAATTATTAATGGATTTGCGATTGAATTTATCCATGTGGTAAGTAAAATTATTCTCACAAATGTAGTTGTATATTCAGGTACATCAACAAGCCAAATATTCAGAATATCTGAAGTCCTCAGCAAAACCGGGATAGACAATATCATTAACAAAAAGAAAGAGAAGCGAGAACTAAGAAATATAAGTCTTATCATTTCTTTCTTATTGTCTGAAGCGTAACTCTTTGTAATTTGAGGGTTAATAGCTGTTTGAAAACTGTTAACAAACGAATTTACTGCACTTTGCACCTGAACAGCGAGCCCCCTTGCAGCGTTAACCACAGGGGAAAAGAAAGTCCCCAACAGTAGATTAAGACCCTGTGTGTAAGTCATGAATGCGAGGTTGCCGAAAATGCTCCAGAGTGCAAAGTTCCCCATTTTTTTCATTAGAGGTTTATCGATACTCTTTGTATAGGAGATATTCTTGAATGTTTTTTTACAATATCCTGCATAGCATGACTGAACAATCAGTTGTGCCAAAAACATAAGCAGGCCATAGATAATCAACCTATCATACTTACCAAATAATAGTAGTGAATAAGTTATACCAAGCCGTAATATTGCATCTATGACGGATATCAGTGCAAAAGCATTCATTCGTTCATTAGCAACAATCAAGGCATTAAATGGTACACTTATGAGCATAACAATCATTGACAGAATTGAACAATGGAATACACATATTGCCGCCGTAAGCCTTGTTGGTGGAATTAATAACTTATTCTGGATAAACCATATACCTATTAGTTCAGCGATAACTGCAATTATTAATGCAAGTATAATATGAAGCGACATGCAAGTAGAGAATGTATTATTAATGTCGCCATTATCACCTTTACCCAATTCAAACGTGATGAACCTTTGGGACGAAGCTGTTAATGAACTGCTGATAAAACTGAACATTGACACAATGCCTCCCACAACATTGTATATACCATAGTCTTCAATACCCAGTGTTTGCAATATCACTCGAGACGTAAACAGGGTGACAAGCATAATCACTATCATCCTAAAATATAGGAATAGAGTATTTTTTGCTATTCGTTTATTGTTGTCTGATTGTTGTGGCACTCGTAATATCTTTGTATAATCTATCGTGTGGTGTACAAAGTAAGCGTTCCCTTCTCCACCCCTTTGGTTTTCAAAGGGCGGTTCGGTGATATTTTATGATATTTTATGATATTTTCTGATTATTAGTATTTACAGGGGTAGTACGGCAGGAGCCCATCAGGCCATCGCCGTCCCTCTGCGATTTCAGACTGTTCTGCAAATGCCTCAGGTACTTGCCCGAATCGATATCATTCAGACGGCAGCTCTCGCTCACCGAGTACATAAAGGCGTGATCTGCGGCCGAAAAGGTCATCTCTACAAGCTCGATGACCGTGGAGGCAGGGCAAGGATGGCGGTCAGACTTAATAAATGTATCCATGTGTATATTCACTAAATATGATACACCCCTTCCAGAGGGCAAATGTTGAAGCAGTCGAGAATCACCTTGCCCTTAATCTTGTCCCAGTTCTGCTTGATGTGGTCGTGCTTGACCATTATGACGACCATATCGAGGTCGTTTAGGAATTCATCGAAGTCGGAGTATTGGTTCTCCGCGATTTTGTGGTTCTCGAGAAACGGGTCGTAGCATTTGAGCGGACGGGCGAGGTGGCGCTCCTGGGCTTCGAGAAGCTGGAGGGTCGGGGATTCGCGGAAGTCGTCCACATTCTCCTTGTAGGTGAGGCCGTAGAGACCTACGCGGCGGTTGTCCGTGATGCCGTTCTCCTTCATTATCTCGTGGATGCGGTTCAGTACGAAGGTCGGCTGGGAGTCGTTGGTTTTCATCGACTCGTCGATGACCTTGGCGAGCTGAGGATAGTCGCCCACGAGAAACCACGGGTCCACGCTGATGCAGTGGCCGCCTACGCCAGGGCCGGGCTGGAGGATGTTCACGCGCGGGTGCATATTGCAGATGCGGATGATCTCATAGACATCCATATTGTCGTGACGGCATATTCTCGAAAGTTCGTTGGCGAAGGCGATGTTGACCGCGCGGAAGGTGTTCTCAACGACCTTGGTCATCTCCGCCGAGCGGATGTCCGTGACGACGATCTCGCCATGGCAGAAGCTGGCGTAGTATTTCTTTACTTTCTCGCCGATTTCCTTGCTGTCCGCGCCGATGGTGCGGTTGTTATGCAGAAGTTCATAGACCATATTGCCCGGGATGATTCGTTCCGGGGCGTGGACGAGGTTGATGTCTTCACCGATGTTGAAGCCGTTCGCTTCGATGACTGGTCGGACATATTTGTCGATGGTCCCGGGGCTTACAGTGGACTCGATTACTACGGTCGCTCCCTTCGGGCAGACTTTCATCACATCCTTCACCGCTGCGACCACATAGCAGGCGTCCACTTTCTTCGAGAATTTGTCGTAAGGCGTAGGGACGGATACGATGTACATATCTGTCTTCTGGTATTCTGTGGTGAACTTGATTCCGGCCCTGACCGCGGCCTGGAAGAGTTCATCGAGGCCTTTCTCTTTGAAGGTGGTGCGGCCCTCGTTGAGGGTGGCTACGAGTTCTTTGTTGTAGTCTGTTCCTATGACCTCTACTCCGTGCGAAGCCATCATAAGGGCTGTCGGGAGTCCGATGTAGCCCAGTCCTATTACATTAATCATCGTATTGTTAAGCCTTTAATTTTCAATATTACATTAATCTGTTTCTGTTCGCCATTGTTAGCAAACCGCATATCTGTCAACCTCTTCTCCGCTCAATATGCGGACGATGCGCTCGCAAGCCTTGCCGTCTCCGTAAGGGTTCACCGCTTTCGACATCTTGGCGTAAGCCTGCCCGTCATCCAGCAGGGTGCTGACCTCGTTCATAATCTTGTCATAGTCGGTCCCCACGAGATGCACGGTGCCGCTTGAGAGAGCCTCAGGGCGTTCGGTCGTGTCGCGCATCACGAGCACCGGCTTGCCGAGTCCCGGAGCCTCCTCCTGAATGCCGCCGGAGTCAGTCAGTACAATGGTCGATTTCTCCATCAGATAGACAAACTCCAGATACTGGAGCGGCTCGATGAAGAACATATTTCCCAGTCCGCTGAGGTCCTCCCCGAAGACTTCGTGGATCGGCTTGCGCACGTTCGGGTTCAGGTGCATCGGATAGACGAAATCCACCTCCGGGTACTTGTTCTTGAGGTCGCGGATCACGGTCACCATACGGATGAAGCCGTCGCCGAAGTTCTCGCGGCGGTGGCCGGTGATGAGCACGAGCTTGCGTCCGTCCGCAAGGCGAGTCACGTCGTAACCGGCCGCGGTCAATACTGCGACCTGCTGCTGCGCGAGTTTCGTGTCAGATTTCAGCTTGTTCACCACCAGATGCAGCGCGTCAATGACAGTGTTCCCCGTCACGTAGATCTTTCCGTGCACCTTCTCCTCCTGCAGATTTTTCTCGGAGAGTGGAGTCGGAGAGAAATTGTAGGTGGCGATGCGCCCGGTGATCTGCCGGTTCATCTCCTCAGGCCAAGGGCTGTAGATATTATGGGTTCTGAGACCGGCTTCCACGTGTCCCACCGGAATCTGCTGGTAGAACGCAGCTAAGGCAGCAGCCGTGGATGTGGTAGTATCTCCGTGCACAAGCACTACGTCCGGCCTGCACTTCTCGAACACGTCCCTCATTCCGGTCAGCACCCGGGCGGTGACATCCGTCAGGTCCTGTCCCTGCTTCATTATATCCAGGTCGAAATCCGGTTTGACTTCAAATATGTTCAACACCTGGTCAAGCATCTCTCTGTGCTGTCCAGTCACACAGACTACTGTGACGAATTCGTTTGGTTGCATCCGCAATTCATTCACCAAAGGACACATTTTAATGGCTTCCGGACGCGTGCCGAAGACAAGCATTACTTTCTTCATAGGTTTGTTCTATTGTATGATTAATGAGATCGGATCGTTCCCCGAACCTGCGGTTTTTTAGACAGGCTCTATGACCATGAAAATCAATAGTTCAACCCGAACGACCACATCGGAAGGATGTTCATATAAGCATATTCGATGTCATCTTTAACCACATAGGTATCCTTGATGTCCGTGATTTGTTATCTCGTCTTGGATTTGCCTCCGACTTCAAAAGTGCGTCCATCGATGAGAAAACCTGACACGGGAGAAGCCAGAACCTTGTTGCGAAGTGACAGTGCCGGCAGGAAAATTTTTTGCGGACATTCCCTATTTCAGGCGCTCCGTCAGAAAGTGCATATATGAAATTGGTATCCCCAAGATATTTTTTTCTACTTTTTCGACAAGCGACATTCCTCCGGAGGATATGTTCAGCAAACGCAGCAGCCCGGATTTTTCCAAATACACCATATATAATCTGCAACGGTGCTGCGGTCGGAGGATATTGCCCTCCCGATTTCCGTATAGTTCGGTTTGAAGGGCACGCTCTCAGAAATGACGTAAAGCAGTTTTTTTAAGTTTCCGTGCCGTTGATACTTGCGTCTGTCACTTGCCTCGGTGGAGGTATTTGGCTGAAACTGCTTCGAGGCGGCGTAAGGTTTTGGCTGTGAGACGTTGCTGCAAGGCATGTTGCAATACGGCATGGCGATGCAAGTCGCTGCCTATGTAGGTATAGGAGTCCGCCTTGAGCAGCATTTCGGCTTTAAGTTGCGCCGCCTTGCCGTACATGCCCATCAGGGAAAAGAGGTTAAGCTGGAACTCTACGCCCATATCGAGCAGTTGCCAGTAGTCGGATTTTGACATGTACATATAGCGTTCAGGGTGTGCGAGTATGGGATAGTAGCCCTTGGAAGCAATCTTGCGCAGGAGGTCGCGGAAGCCGACGGGTGCGCCAAAGCAGGAGGTCTCCACCAGCAAACGGTTCTGCTCTTTCCCCCACGGCAGCATGTCGCCGCTGGCAAGGCGCACTTGGAACTGGCTGTCAATCATATACTCGGCAGACAGGTGCAATGCGACGGTGCCTTGATAGTCTGCCTTCAGTTGGGAGAACCGCTGCCGCAACAGAGCCGTTTCATTGGGCACGTCTTCCATGATGTGCGGCGTAAGCCACACCTCGCATATTCCGGACTCCTCGTAGCAGGAGAGTATGGCAAGCGTCTCGGCCAATGCCTCCACCCCGTCATCCACTGCCGGCAGAATGTGGGAATGGCAGTCGGTGAAGCCCGAAAGCAAACCACTGTCCAATAGTCTCTGTTTACGGCTGAACAAATGCACAAACGACTCCTTTTAGCTATCAATAATATCTAACTATTTGATGACCATCCATTTACCCCCCCCGCTTCTTGTCGGTGCCGTAATAGTAACCTGAACCGTAGCCGTAGTGGTATCCATAACGGTAACCATACCGGCCATTGCCGCTTTTGGTCCCGTTGAGTATCATCGTCATATTCTTGTACTTCTTTTCGGAATAAATCTTCTTGAGTTCTGGCAGCATATTGCGTTCAAACAGGCCGGCGCGTACCACGAAAACGGTTCTGTCTGCGAGTTTCTCTATGATATGCGTGTCGGCCACCAGTTCTACCGGCGGGCAGTCAATCAGCACATAGTCATATTGCGGCCGTACCGTTTGTATGACCAGTTTCAACCGGTCGTCGAACAGCAGTTCGGTGGGGTTTGGCGGGACAGTGCCGACGGGCAGCACATTGAAATTCGGGTGGACGGGGTCCGTCACGATGATGCCTTCAATGTCATCGATACGTCCGCAGAGGTAGTCGCTCAACCCTCGCGCTGGAGCGCCGACGTATGCAGAAGTCGAGCAATGGCGCAAGTCACCGTCTATCACCAGCACTTTTTTGCCCTTGATGGCGAAGCTGACGGCGATGTTGACAGACAGGAACGACTTGCCGCTATGCTGGTTGAAAGAGGTGATGACAAATACATTCTGCGACTTATCCTTGCTGGTCATAAACTCGATATTGGTACGCAGCACGCGGAAAGCCTCGTTGATGATGTCTCGGCTTCCCTCCTTGACGAGCACCGCTTTCACCTCTTTGGGTTTCCGTTTGACGATTCCGTTCTTTTTCATCACATACAGCGGAATCTCACCGATGAGCGGAACCGTCACGCCCTCCAGGTCTTTGCGGCCGCGCACTTTGGTGTTTGTCGTCTCGCTGATATATATGACGGCGGCGGGGATGAGCAGTCCTATGGCAAAGGCAACAAGCAGAATAATCTTGCTCTTGGGCGATGTGGGGATTTTGCTGCCGTAAGGCGGGGTGACAATGCGGGTGTTATAGGCGGTAAAGGCCTGCGAGAGTTCGTTTTCCTCGCGTTTCTGGAGCAGGAAAAGGTAAAGAGCCTCTTTCACTTTCTGCTGTCGTTCAACCGAAAGCAGGAATTTGGCTTGCGTCGGGTTGGCAGCTATGCGCGAGGTGGTCATCTGCGCGGTACGCTCCAGGCTGCCGATTTGCGATTCGAGCGTCACAATCTGGTTGTCGATAGACTTGATGATGGCCGACCTCATGGAGACCAGAGCCTCGTCCATATCGACCACCAGCGGGTTTTTCGCGCTGCTGTTGGCCACCAGACGGTTGCGTTGAAGCAGCTGGCTGTTGTATTCGGCGATCTGCGCCTCAATGCTCGCGCTCTCGATGCCGGAGTTGGCCGGAAGCAGTTGGTTGTTCAACGCCTGTATCTGGGTGTTGGCAGTGTTGTGCTGGGTCATGTACATCGTTGATGCCGCCTGCACGTCGGGCAAGAGGTTCTCCGACTTGTAGGAGGAAATGTCCTCGTCCACATTTCCGAGTTCGCGTTCTATGACGCCCAAACGCTCGTTGATGAACATCGAGGTGCTGACCGCAATCTGGTTCTTGTCTTTTACCCAATTCTCGTTATAGACGGAAATCAGCATATTCAGCACATCTTCTGCCCGTTGCGTCGACTTGTCCTTGTACGACAACTCGATGACCGTAGCGTTTTTGTCTTTCAGGGACACCGTCAGGTTCAACTGGCAGGCGTTCACTGCGTTGTAGAGACTTGACTTTCTCACATACAGCGTATAATCCTTGCCGTGTTCAAAATTGGAGGTTGTGCTGACCATGACATTCCCCAGAGGCGTGGCGACCTCCTTGTTCAGGTGTCCGCTCACCGCTTTGCCGTCAACGTTTTTTCCGCCATACGTAAAGTCAGACAGCTGCACGGTCTTGTCCGGATGCACTTTAAGGGTAAATCCCGCCGACTCGTCTTCGGTGAGGCCGTCTATTGTCACCGTCACGGGCAACGAGAGACCGTAAGCCACCTTCCGGTGAAACGTGCCCGGCTTCATATAGTTCATGTCAAGATTCAGCCGTTTTACCACCTCGGTCATCAAAGAGGGCGACTGGAACGCGATTACCTCATTGTTCACATTGGTATGGGACTTGAAAAGACCGAGTTCCGAGAAAGATTCAATGTCAGAAGAGATCGACTTTCCTTTGGTGTCGTCCTTGATCTGCACGGAGGCCGAACGGGCATATACGGGATGTGTGCGCAACAGATATACGGTTGCGACTCCAAGCATTATGAACGCAGACAACACGAACCACTTCCATTTGGCAAGGCAGAGGTAGAGCAAATCCTTTATCTGCAGATAATCGCCCTGCTGGTCTGTTTGGACATTCATTTGGTTTTCAGACATATCTTAATAAATAACAAGAAGTAATAATCAATGATTGTTGAGCTGCTATTTCACGAACAGCACCGTAATGGAGGCGATAAGCGATGCCAGCGACATCCAGAAAGAGACCGAGCGGACATTGTTGCCGTTGACGGTTGCCTGCCGTGCTTTCACTGCATTGGGTTCCACATAAACGACATCGTTCTGCTGCAGGTAGTAGACAGGCGACTGATACAGGTCGTAGCCCGAATTGAGGTTCACCTTATAGAGTGTTTTTATGCCGTTGTCATCACGCTGCACCAGCACATTGTCGCGTTTGCCATACACGGTAAGGTCGCCGGCCATGCTCAAGGCTTCCAACAGCGTCAGCCTGTCCTTGTCGATGTTGAAGCGGCCGGGGTGTGCCACCTCGCCCAACACAGAGACGGTCAGGTTCATGAACTCCACCGTCACAACAGGGTCTTTGACCAGGTCCTTCGACGTCAACTCGTTTTTGATGTAGGCAGAAATCTCCTGACGGGTCATTCCGTCCACATGGATGAGCCCCAGGACAGGGAAGTCAATGTCGCCGTCCTGGTTGATGGTATAGCCCGAAATGCCCTGGCTGGTGGCGACCATGGCGGCGCTGCCTACCTGCCGGGAGATAATGGGGAGGTTGAAAAGGTCCATCAGCAGGGGATCTTTACTGTTCACCATTATTGAAATCTTGTCTTCGGGCCGCACCCGTATCTCGAGCGGATAGAGAATCTTTTCCTCCGTGCCCGGTGCGACGTCTTTGAAATAAGCGACTTTAGGCGTAGCGCAGGAGCCAGTCACAAAAGCTATCGCCAATAAGAAAAAAAGATGTCTGCCTTTCATATTTCGTTAGGGGTTAATTGTTCCGTTGTTTCTGTCGGATGTATTCTTCTGATGCGTTTTGAGAGCCAGACATTTGCAAAAGTCCATATCAGGACATCGCCCAGCACAATCAGGTTCACGTTGACAAAACGAGACAGGATAATATTAAGAATTACAAACAATGTTGACATTGTCACAATGGTTACCATTGCCCTGCGCTGGCTCATGCCCAAGGCGATGAGTTTGTGGTGAATATGGCTCTTGTCGGGCAGGAACGGGTTTTTCTTGTTGCGCATGCGGCGGAAGAAAACCCTTACCACGTCGCAGCAAGGCACCAGCAGCGGCGAAAATGCCAGCACCATCGGATTTGCCTTTGACGCAATGTCTTCCGGAACACACGTTGTGATCCTGATGCAACAGAAGCAAAGCAGCATGCCTACAGTAAGGCTGCCCGTATCACCCATGAAGATCTTGCGTCCGCGCTTCGGGTTCCCAAACACATTGAAATAGAAGAACGACAGCAGAACGCCAAGGCTGGCAAATGCCAACAGGGCAAAGAGGTAGTCGTGAATCATAAAGAAAGTGAGACCGTAAAACAGGCAGGCCACAACGCTGAGCCCCGAAGCAAGCCCGTCGATGCCGTCAATCAGGTTGATGGCATTGATGACAAACACTATGATCAATACCGTCAGGGGGTAGCCCAACCAATGCGGAACGGCGCGGATGCCCAATACGCCGTGCAGGTCGTTGATATAGATGCCGCCGGCAATCATCAGGATGCCGCAAATGATCTGGACAATGAACTTGCCCCGGTAACGGATGCCAATCAGGTCGTCGGCCAGACCTACCATATACAGCAAAAGGCAGGAACAGAACGCGAACGCCAGCGGACAAATGTTGGTCCTCATTTGATACAAAAACTCAAGGCGTCCGGCCATCGTGCTGATGCCCAGCAGCAACACAAGCACAAAGCAGACCACAGGCATAAAGGCAAAGCCGCCGAGACGTGGCACGGCTATATGATGAATCTTGCGTTCATCGGGGGTGTCGAAAAGACGGCGGCGAAAGGCTACCAGCAGTATCTGCGGAATCGCCAGTCCGGCAAAGAACAGACTCAACAAAAATGACAATACACTGTTTACAATCCAATAATTCATATTTTTTCGTTTTTCACAGTTATGGCGTGGGAATAGAGGTTTTCTTGGTCAAACCTTACAATTACAAGATCTTGATAAAGTCTGGGCTCACTTCCACCCCGGCAGAAAAGATCCCGGGCATTTCAACAATCAGGATTCTCTTTTTCAATCCTCTCGTTTTCAGTAATTTGCCAGACAATCCGTCCAATGGGCCGCCCTGGATACATATCTGACGGCCGTACATGTCGGGGGTCAGTTCGCCCGGACGGTAATACTTTGGGTGTTCCGTCTGTCTCACCGCATAGATGAAACGTTCCATTTCAGCGGCGGGAACCACCATCGGTCTTCTGTAGGCTTCGCCTTTCATGAAACGGTACTGGACAGTGGGATGCGACTCCAATACCGGGTCAAGTGCTTCGAGGCTGGCATGCACAAAGAGCAAGTCGCGGATGAACGGAACCTGCAAACGTACTTTTTTGCCGCCACAGACCCTCACCACTTCCTCCATCGGCGTGAAAACCTCAAATTGCAGGTCTTGCAGCAATTGGTATGCCCGGCACTTGGCGTTGGCGCGCTTCAGGTCGCGCAGTACAAACCAGCAAGGCTGTTTTTCGTGTCCTATTTCGTGCAAGTCCACAAGGCAAGCAAATTCTTCTAATCCTGCTCGATAATTTTTTTAACTATATACCAAGCAGTTGCAATCAATAACATTTATAAAGGCGGAAAAACTCACTATCCTGCCTTTATGGAAAGATAGAACTAATAACCAGCTATATTTGTTATAATAACGCCTTTCGTTTCCATCAGTCTAAATACTTCTCTTTTCAGGAGAAATAGTAAAATATTAAAAGCTTGATAGTCAAAAACATTGTCTTCATAAAGTCATTGCCACATGAATCTATGCTATCTTTTTTCAAAAATGTATCCCGTCATTTTGAAATAATTGTTATTTTTGCGCCCAAAATATTTCTCCTGAAAAGAGAGTCTTCCCCATTCTTTCATAAAGTCACGGACATTTCTTCTTCGGTTGTGTAAGTGATTAAACAAACATTCCGTATAAAGCATTGCTATTGTAATGCTTTGATTATTTGTCTATTTGCTTTATCTACGGCGCAGGTGTCCAACGTTGCGAGATAAATGCGCGTGGTTTTTTCAGAATCGTGTCCCATAGCCTCGCTGATGACAGAAACCGGCACATTTCTGTTCTTTGCGATAGAAGCCCAACTATGTCGGGCTATGTATGTGGTTAGTGGGATGGGAAGACGGAGCCTTTCTCCCAAATCTTTCAGCTTCTCATTTACCAAGTGGGCTGCACTCTTGTACTGCTGTCGCATGTCAGCGGTCTGGTCTTTAATGATCGGGAGCAAAAACGGCGAGTTTCCGGTGTCGTACTTCCCGATGATTTCGCGCATGGGTTTCTCCCATTTCACAAACATCTGTTTCCCGGTCTTCTGCCGGCGGTACGAGAGGATGCCGTTTTTCAGGTCTTTTTTTTTGAGGAAAGCCATGTCCACAAACGACATGCCACGCGTATAGAACGAAAACATAAAGATATCCCGGGCAAAATCCTCTGTGGGGCGCGAGTCCAGGTCAATGGTCCGGATTATGCGGATTGTATTGAGCGGCAATGCACGTTTGACAGTTTCGCCAATGCCCGTATATACATGCTTGAACGGGCTATGCTGCACCGTCAGTTTCTCTTCGACAGCCCGGTTATAGACAGCCCGCAGCCCCCGCATATAATAAGATATTGTATTAGGACAAAGACCGCGGGCTTTAAGGAAGTTCTCATATCTGACCATCAAGTCGGAACTGATGTCCCAAACAGGCACGTCGGAGCCGTCAAGGAAGCGTGCAAAACTGTTCAGCACGGTAGTGTAACGCTCGGCGGTGCGGCATTTATCAATCCTTTTCAGCCTTACCACAAGATTGCGGGCATACATGACAAAACCGTCTTCCGGGACCGAATGAAAGTGTTTCACCACATCATCGACAGAGCAATCCGTGAAGGTTTGTTTGAACTGCAAGGCAATCTCCTTGAGCTGTTGCACTTTGACGCGCATCGTCTCTTTCAATGCCATCAGATATTCCAGCCGTTCTTCGTCAGCATCCTCGGGAAAGACCACTTGTGCGGTTGCGACATTCCATTCATTCGGATAGAGTTTGTATCCGGTTTTGACTTGCCGCACCAAACGGCCGTCTGTAACCTGAAAGAATAACGTTCCTTCTTTTGAGGGAATTGAAGAGGCTCTGAATTTGATTTTCACTGTTTCCATTTTCTTTTTTTTGATTGATTCTAAAAAAGACCTCTCCTGATGCGGAACAGCGGTGTTTTGAATGTAGGGGAATGGTTTTGCCTTCCTGAATGCCGGAATCTCCGGGCTGCAAAAAGAAAAGCGAAAACTGCGCAGTTTTCGCTTTTCTTCAGTAGCGGGGGCAGGACTCGAACCTGCGACCTCCGGGTTATGAGCCCGACGAGCTACCACTGCTCTACCCCGCAATGTTTAACGGCTGCAAAGATACGCTTTTTTTCATATCACAAGAATAATTTTTTCTGTTTTTTTATCAACCGAATTTTTCTTATTTTTGCACTTTCAAATCGAAAGAGGCTCTTCGTTTTGATTCATAGTAAGTTAACCTCATTTATCCATTAAAAAAAGGCTCTTGTCCGAGCCTGAAGTATAGGACAACAGAATAATGTCAGAAGAATTACAGAACGCTCCCGAACAGGTTGAAGCACCTGCTGAAAACGCAGTTCCAGTTGAGAACACGGAAATGAATGCACCTCAGGCAGAGTCCACGGAAGCCCCGAAACCCAGAAAAATGAGAGAATTTGAGAACGCTTACGGTTCTCTGGACGATTTCGACTGGGACAAGATTGACGAGGACGGCAGCAAGTATTCTGCCGAAGAGCAGTCCAAACTTGAAGACCTTTACACCAAGTCGTTCAAGTCTGTTGACGAGAATGCCGTCATTATGGGCAAAGTCGTCTCCATCAACAGCCGCGAGGTTGTCGTAAACATCGGTTTCAAGTCAGACGGTGTCATCAACGCTTCGGAACTCCGCTATAACCCGGACCTCAAAATCGGCGACGAAATCGAGGTTTATGTGGAAAGCCAGGAAGACGCCAACGGCCAGCTCCAGCTGTCACACAAGCGCGCCCTCATCCTGAAGTCCTGGAAACGTGTCAACGAAGCATACGACAACCAGGAAATCATCAAGGGATACGTAAAAGGCATGACCAAAGGCGGCCTCATCGTCGATGTGTTCGGCATCGAGGCTTTCTTGCCGGGATCACAAATCGAGGTCAAGCCCATCCGCGACTATGCCATCTATGTGGACAAGACTATGGAGTTCAAGGTCATCAAAATCAACCACGACTACAAGAACGTGGTCGTTTCGCACAAGGCTCTGATTGAAGCGGAGATCGAGGCCCAGAAAGCCGAGATCATCAGCAAACTCGAGAAAGGGCAGATTCTGGAAGGCACTGTCAAGAACATCGCTTCCTACGGCGCGTTCATCGACCTTGGCGGCGTAGACGGCATGATCCACATCACCGACCTGTCGTGGGGCCGTATCAACTCTCCCGAAGAGGTGGTGCATCTCGACCAGAAACTCAACGTTGTCATTCTCGACTTCGACGAAGAGAAACAACGCATCGCACTGGGTCTCAAACAACTCACCCCACATCCGTGGGACAACCTCGACCCCAACCTCAAAGTCGGCGACAAGGTCAAAGGCAAAGTTGTCGTCATTGCCGACTACGGCGCATTTGTGGAGATCATCCCCGGCGTGGAAGGCCTGATCCATGTTTCAGAAATGTCATGGTCGCAGCATCTGCGCACCGCTCACGACTTCCTGAAAGTCGGCGACGAGGTGGAGGCAGTAATCCTCACCCTCGACCGCGAAGAGCGCAAGATGTCTCTTGGCATCAAGCAGCTCATCCCGGATCCTTGGGCAGACATCCTCACCAAATACCCTGTCGGCTCCAAACACACGGCTACGGTACGCAACTTCACCAACTTCGGCATCTTTGTCGAGCTTGAAGAGGGCGTTGACGGCCTGATCCACATTTCAGACCTCTCCTGGTCAAAGAAAATCAAACATCCGGCAGAATTCACCAAGATCGGCGAGCCTATCGATGTTGTGGTTCTGGAAGTTGACACCGACAACCGCCGCCTCAGCCTCGGACACAAACAGCTGGAAGAGAATCCTTGGGACGTGTTTGAGACAGTTTTCACCGTCGGGTCTGTCCATCAGGGCACAGTCACGTCCATGAACGACAAAGGCGCCGTGGTTGCACTTCCTTACGGCATCGAGGGTTTCGCTTTCAACCGCAACCTGATGAAAGAGGACAAGTCTATGGCAAAAGTTGACGATGTGCTCGATTTCATGGTCGTTGACTTCTCCAAAGAGTCCAAGAAGATTCACCTCTCCCACACCAAGACATGGCAGGCTTCGAGAGACGACGAAGACAGACAGAAGGACGATGAGGCCAGAAGACAAGCCAAGGAGATCGCCAAGATCAACGAAAGCAATGTCGAGAAGCCGAAGCTCGGCGACCTCAACATCCTCCAGTCTCTGAAAGAGGATCTTGAAAAAGAAGGGAAATAGTTTTTCTCGTAGTTTTTTCCAAAAGGCACTCTTCACGAGTGCCTTTTTTTGTATTTTCGCCGCTCAAAAAACCAAACATGAAAAAAACAGTTTTCGCGCTTGCATTGGTTCTGTCTGTCTCGCTCTGCACCGCACAGCGTTTCATAGGATACGTGGCTGCCGGCGCCAACTTTTCGCAGATCGAGGGCGATGATGTTCATGGTTTCTACAAGGTCGGCGTGAATGCCGGCCCCGGGGTTATGCTCCCGCTCAACCGCAAGCAGACCTGGACCGTGTCAGCCGAACTGCTCTATGTCCAGAAAGGCTCGTATGCCTCTTACAATAGGAAACCATTCGATACAACCATCTATGCACCAACGATGTACGAAGACGTTGACAGAAGTGTTCCGTTCAACGGCAAAGTCAAGTGCAAGATGGCGCTCGACTATATACAAGTGCCCGTTATGTTTCGTTATGAAGACATGCGCTCGGGGTGCTTCATCGGTGCCGGTTTCTCATGGAGCCGTCTGGTGAGAGCCAAGGAAATCTACAACGGCTTTACCCGCACCACGTCGCTGACTACCGGCACGTTCAAGACCAACGACTGGTCTGTGTTGGCCGAGGCGGGTGTCCGGCTCTACAAGAACCTCACCCTCAACGTGCGTTGGGAATTTTCGATGTCGCCGATACGCACAATGGTTATCGAGACTGGCAGAATCAAAAGCGACGGCACTTTCGAGATTACGGAAAGCAGGACCAACAAACTCCACAACCACGCGCTCTCTTGCCGTCTGGTCTATTTCATCAACGAGAAATTCACCCGTAACACGAAAGTAAAAAACGACGGGACGATGATCGGCACAAGATGGGTCAGAGATATTCCACAATACGACTAACCGCCAAAACGAACAATGACAATGACAATCAGCCACAGAAATATTATGACCGCTGCATATCTGACATTGCTGGCTATGCTTTTTGCAGGATGCGACGACAAAATAGACTTGACCGCTGAATATGAAGCCATCACCGTTTCGTACGGGACGATGAACAAGAGCGACTCCGTACACTACTTCAAAATCTACCGGGGCTTCATCACTGACGGGAACGCCTATACAGAGGCAAGCAACTGGGACAACGTTTACTATCCTGTTGACTCTCTGGAAGTCAGAATGGAAGTACGCAACGAGAACGGCGCATTGGTACGCAGTGCCGTGCTGGACACCACAACGTCCGTCGCCAAAAAACAAGGCTATTTCGCCGCCCCGAAACAACTGCTCTACTGCTACAGAGACTCTCTATTGAATGAAGACAACAAGTACCGCCTCGTCATCAAGCGAGTAAACAGCGGGAAAGAGATCTATGCCGAGACCTCCCTCGTCGGCGATTTCTCGTTCCGCTATCCACAGCAGACCTGGAACATGACAATCGAAAACTACACGCCGATCAGGTTCAAGGCGGCTGCCAATGCCAGCATTTATGACTTGTACCTCACCTTTTATTATATCGAAGAGAACAAGAAAAGCGGCGAAGTAGCCCATAAGTCCATCACCAGGAAACTGAATCCGGTGTTTATCCGCTCCTCGAACACCGAAGAGGTTTCCTACACCGGATTCGCACCGGCATCATTCTATACCATTGTGGCGCAGTCTATCACCCCCAACGAGGATGTAGTCCGCTATATTGACGGTTTCTCCTGCATACAGCTCACGGCGTGGGCTGCCAACGAAATCTTCGCCAACTACTACGACATTTCAAACCCTACCAGCAGCCTTGTGCAAAGCCGGGGCAGCTACACAAACTTTGTCACCTCCGGCAAGGATGACGCATACGGTTTTCTGGCCTCACGAAGCAGTTGCCGCAGAACGCTTACCTGGTCCTCGTCCATTGACCATAACGAAGATTCGTTAGTGGCAGGCAGAAGGACTGCCGGGCTGCAGTTCCGTTATTACCGCGAATACTTGAACAACCACGTTTCCGACACAACCTCGACCAAATAGTCACGAGACGTGATTCCCTGTTCCCTCTCTGCTTTTCATTTCCCCGAAAGAATCGCAGATTCTTATTGGCGGCAGTTAACACCTCTCTTTTTCAAGAGTTTCTGGTGATATTGCACACGCATTGAAAAGTCTTTCCAGTCTTTCTTCTCCCGTGGGCTCCACACACATTCAGAAAGGGCACACAAGCGTGGAAAGAGCTGGTATTCGGCTTGTTCGGGCGTGTTAATGTATTCCGTCCACAAATTGCATTGTCCTCCGAGGATATGGTTCGTCTGCGCTTCGGTCAAGCCTTTCGGTTCAGGGTCAAACTGATAGGCCTTCTCCAAGGTCACAAGACCGGACATGGCCAACGGTTCTTTTTCGGGCTTGTCCTGGTAGAAATTGAAATAGCAGTAGTCGGCGGGACAGAATATGACGTCATTCCCGTGAATCAGAGCGGTTTTCCCCACGGAAGTGTCCTGCCAACACATAATGGTACAATTGCTGGTCATATCGTCCGACACGACATCATCCCACACTATCGTTTTCTTTCCCAACTGTTTAAGGTAGCTTTCCATCTCGTTCATCATCCACTGTTGCAAACCGAATTCGCCGTCAAGTCCTTTTTCGGCTATCCTCTGTTGGCATTTGGGGCAGTTCTGCCAGTTGTCAGACATAGCCTCGTCGCCGCCAATGTGTACATACCGACCGGGGAAAAGCTCGGACACCTCTTTCAGCACATCCTTGTAAAACCGGAGCACATCATCATTGCCGGCGCACACAATGGCTTTAGGCGGCCAATAGGGTCCGACCGCCACCATATAGGGATAGTCGTCGCAGGCAAACTGCGGATATGAGGCCAGGACGGCGCTGCAATGCCCCGGGAGTTCGATTTCCGGAACAATCTCCACATTCCGGGCTGCGGCATACGCGACGATGTCCCGCACCTGGTCCTTGGTATAGAAGCCGCCGTAAGTCATCGGCTCTTCAGGACCGGGTGGATTGGAAGTGCTCCACTCTTCGCGCTGCGGACGCCATGCGCCGGTCTCCGTAAGTTTCGGGTATTTGTCAATCTGGATGCGCCAGCCGTGGTCGTCCGTAAGATGCCAATGCAGGCGGTTTATCTTATAGGCAGAAATCATGTCAATGTACTTTTTCACGAAATCAACGGAGAAGAAATGGCGCGACACGTCGAGATGCGTTCCGCGGTAAGCGAAACGCGGATAGTCGGAAATCTTGCAACATGGTATTCGAAACGTCCCGTTGTCTGCCAGCATATCCGGGGCGGTCATCTGCAGCAATGTGCAAAAAGCGTAATAAAGTCCTGCCGTTGTGTTGGCCGTGACCGTGACGCGTCCTTTCCTCACCACAATCCTATACCCTTCATCACCCAATTTACTGTCACTTTTCTCATTGACAGAAAACAGGATGCAATTGCGACGGCGGGCAGTCTGGTCGCCCATATTAGGCTTGGAGCCGAAAAAGTCGCGGTAGGTGTCGTTGATGAGCGACGTGAAGCCCTGCAACTGCAGGGCCGACTGGTCAAAGCAGAGGTATGTCTCGCGGTCAATGGTAAAGCAGCCGTTTTTTGCCTCATATTCAACCGGCTGCGGAATAATAGTGACGGGCATCTTCTTGCCGCAACCTGCCAGCATAAGCGTGCAGGCCAGCAAAACAAGGGGTAATGATATCTGTTTCATTGCAACAATATTACGGTTAAAAGAATGGCGAAGATACAAAAAAAACAGGATATCAGTTATTCAAAATCGACAGTTAATAAAATGAGGGTGAAGGTGTAAAAGAAAAGCGTTTAATAGGGTACTTTTGCCTATCAATAGCAAAAATGTCGGCACGTCACAATATTTGCTGAGTTTTTATAGTTTGACAACAAAAAACAAGTGATTATGAAAAAGCTACTTTGTTTAATGGCTGCGGCGTTTCTCTCGGTTGCGGCATTTGCGCAGGCAGACCGTGCCAAATACTACATCGAGGGGGACTTCAACATCACGAAGGGCAGCCAGAACCAGTTTGTTTATACCTTGAGCAACGTCACATCGCGCGGAATCGCGTTCGATTCTGTCAAGACGATCACGGGGCAGGTCGAAGGTGACGAGTCCATATCGTTCACCTTTGAGAAAGCCAACACAGACTATCCCGGCGGCTTCGGCGAGGGGCTGAAGTTCTGGAAGTGGCAGTCGGACGGCAAGGACTACAGCTGGCAACGTGACAGCGAGGTGAAAGACGCCCAGCAGAACTTCAAATCGGACGGGCTGATGGTAGTGATGCTGATTCTCGACTGCAGCACTTCGCTCGGCGAGGCCAACTTTGCCAAGCTGCAGAATGCCGCCGTCAAATTCATCGACATCCTTTACAACGCCTCCCCTAACGGCAACGTACGGCTGGGCATTATGGGATTCAACACAATGAAGAACACAGACAAGATGATACTTGACATCCAGCCGCTGACCGCCGAGACGCGCAACGGAATGCTGGACTTCATCCATGGGCTTACCCTCTACAACAACACATCGCTCTATTATGCCATGCACAAAGGGTCTGACCTGATCGGCAATTACGTTTCATCGTTGGACCAGGAAGACCGCGAGAAATACGACTATTCCTGCATGGTGTCATTCACCGACGGCTATGACAACCACTCCGCCGACGAACGCATCGGCATCCCCGACAAAGGTCTCGACAACCCCTATTTCCAGTATGTACGTGACAATGTGGTGAACAAGCTGGTTGGCGGCAAAGAACTCAAGAGCTACATCATCGCCATCAAGGGCAACGACGTGTCAGAAGACAACAAACTCTATCAGGCCGTCTTCAAAGGGCTCGCCTCCGAAGAGCCGTTCTTGCTTTCAGACTTCAGCCAACTTGAAAGCCAATTTGAAACTATGGCGCAGGAGCTGATGAAACGCTGGCAGAACCTCACCTGCTACGTGCCCGCCGCCTACAAGGGGAGAGTCCGCTGGACTCTTGGCGACGCAAAAGAGGAAAAAGTCAAGTCCAAAGAGCCGGAAACTCAAAAAGAGACGGCCAACGGGAAAACCGTATGGGGCATCAGCGCCAATGCCAACTTTGAAATCGCCACCGGAAAATCGGTATTCTACCCGGGACTGGGCATCGGTTTTGAATTCTCCATCCCGTTAGACAAAATCGCTGCAGGCGGTTTTGCGGGGTTCAAATACGAAATTGCAGGACCGGCACACATCTCATTCGGCCCACAGATGGTGGTTGCCCAAAACTACAACAAAGAGTCGCAAAAGAACTTCATCGCCGGATTGGCCTTAGACTTGCGTTGCAACACGACCACGTTGCCCGGCAAGAAAAACAAAGAAGAGAACAACTGGCAGAAAGACAATTTCGGCGCCGGTGTCATGTTCCGCTTAGGTATGACCTTCCCGAAACGCGTTTACGGAACGGTTGATTTCAGCGTCGGCGGGTTCTCTTCGCAGTTTGGAGGTCCTGTTGAGGGCGAGACCTCAACGACAGAACCGTCTGACAACACTGCAATTGTCAAAAGCCCTACCCGCGCCTACTACAACTTTGCCGTCACCATCGGCTATCGTTTCTAAGAAACTGTCGTTCATACAAAAAGGTCGGCAGCAATGCCGTCAGCAAACCACAGGCCGGCATCCGTCAACCGGAGCCGGTTTCCTGTTCTCTCGAAATAACCGGCCGGATAATGATTGCCGAAGTGCTCCATCAGGCTGTTCTTGCGTTCCGTGCCGAACTTCGCTTCCACCTCGTCAAGGTCAATGCCTTGGCAAGTGCGCAGACGCAGCAGCACCGTCTCGTTGAAAAGGTCATCTTCTGTCAGCATTTCCCGTTCTTCACAATCGATGCCTTCCGCTACATTTTTCATATAACGGGCGAGGTTTGAGGGATTCCACTGGCGGGAATTCCCGTCAAAGGAGTGGGCAGCAGGCCCGAGGCCAAGGTATGGGGTATGTTTCCAATAAGAGGAATTGTGTTTTGATTCGAATGCAGGGTAAGCAAAGTTCGAAACCTCGTAATGGATCATTGGCGTGCCTGCGAGCGACTGCAACAACACCTCATACTGGCGGGCTGCCAAGTCATCATCAACGGGGGCGTGTCGGCAGTTGCGTATCCGGCGGTAAAGAATCGAGTTCTCTTCCGGTGTGAGCGCATAGCACGACAAATGCTGCACGGGCAGCGACAAAGCCTTTTCAATGTCAGCAACCCATTGGTAATCATTACGTTCAGAAATCCCATAGATAAGGTCAACGGAAATGTTGCCGAAGCCGGCGGCGGCACCATTGTTCACCGCCGCAACCGCCTCTGACGCAGTGTGCCGCCTCCCCATGAACTGCAGCGCCTCGTCGTAAAACGACTGTATGCCGATGCTCAACCGGTTGACACCCAGCCTCCGCAATTCACTGCAATACTGCGGTGTCAACTGTTCCGGGTTCGCCTCAAGCGTAATCTCTGCATCCGCAGAGAGAGGGAAACAATGCGCAATGCCGTCTAAAAGGTCAGCCAATTCGTTGACGGACAGCAAACTTGGGGTGCCGCCCCCAAAATAGACCGTATCAAACTGAACATCATTAAGATAATCTTTGCGAGACATCATTTCTTTTTTCAATGTGTTCAAATAGGCAGAACAATCTGCAGGCATTCTGACGGAATAGAAGCCGCAATAGATGCATTTGGACTTACAGAAGGGAATATGGATATAAATGCCCGCCATGCTTTTGTTTTTCGGGCTGCAAAAATAGACTTTTCCTTGAAAATGATATTTTTGCACCGCCAAACAGAAAAATCCAAAAGATGAAAAAATGCAGCATACTCTTTCTGGTTGCAAGTTTTATGCTTGTCACAGCAGTGAACGGGCAGACAGACGATCCGAAAGCGATTTATGATGAGACGGCAGATGCCATGGCCGCAATAAAGCAGGCAACGGCACAGGCAAAAAGCCAAAACAAGTACGTTTTCTGTCAGGTCGGCGGAAACTGGTGCCCATGGTGCCTTCGGTTTGCCGACTTTGCCCAAAAGGACACTGCCGTGGCAAAGGTGCTGGGCGACAATTTCGTTTACATACACGTAAACTGGTCGCGTGCCAACAGGAACCCGGAGGCGATGCGCTATTTGGGAAACCCCGCCCGGTTCGGGTTTCCGGTATTTGTGATTCTTGACGAGAACGGGAAGCCCATACACATCCAGAACTCGTCATACCTTGAGAAAGACAAAGGCTACGACACGCAGAAAGTAGTCGATTTTCTGCGCGGGTGGACTCCCAAGTCCGTCAACACGCTGAAATGACCTGATATGAAAAGGGGCAAGGAAACAATAGTTTCCTTGCCCCTTTTGTTCAGTATCAACCTATTAAAGCAGGTGGCAAGAGACGGTGAGTCCAGCCATCACAATAGAGACCATACTCATCAGTTTGATAAGGATATTGAGGGATGGGCCGGCGGTATCCTTGAACGGGTCACCCACCGTATCACCGACGACGGTAGCCTTGTGGTTTTCAGACCCTTTGCCGCCAAAATTGCCCTCTTCGACATACTTTTTGGCATTATCCCACGCACCGCCGGAGTTGGCCATAAAAATAGCCAGCACGAAGCCGCAGCCCAGTCCGCCAACCAGCAGGCCGAGCACGCCGGCAACACCGAGGATAAGGCCTGTGATGACAGGCGCAAAAATGGCGAGCAGTGACGGCAGCAGCATCTCATGTTGTGCCCCTTTGGTGGAAATAGCCACGCAGCGCGCATAGTCGGGCGTGCCTTCGCCGGTAAGGATGCCCTTGATTTCTCTGAACTGGCGACGCACCTCCTCCACCATCTTCTGGGCGGCACGTCCCACGGCGTTCATCGTAAGTCCGCAGAAAAGGAAAGCCATCATCGAACCGATGAATATGCCTACCAGCACTTGGGGATTGATCAGGCTTACATTATAATATTCCATAAAGTCGATCAGGCTGGCTTGAGAAGTTTCAACCACACGTTCTCCGATTTCGAGCGTTCCGGTGCCCACGCGGACCAGGGCGATCTTGATTTCTTCCACATAAGATGCCAAAAGCGCCAAAGCCGTAAGCGCAGCTGAGCCAATGGCGAAGCCCTTGCCCGTGGCGGCCGTCGTGTTGCCTAAGGCGTCGAGGGCATCGGTACGTTGGCGCACTTCCGGGTCGAGGCCGCTCATCTCGGCATTGCCGCCTGCATTGTCGGCGATAGGGCCGTAGGCATCGGTGGCCAGTGTAATGCCGAGCGTGGAAAGCATGCCGACGGCGGCGATGCCGATGCCGTAGAGACCTAACGAGAGGTTATGTGCCGTAAACGCAAGCTGGAAGCCGTTGGCGCACAAGTAGGCCAAGATGATGGCCACGCCAATCGTGACCACAGGGATAACCGTCGAGATCATGCCCAGTCCAAGGCCTGAGATGATGACTGTGGCCGGGCCCGTTTTTGAAGACTCCGCCACCTTCTGGGTAGGCTTGTACGACTGTGAGGTATAAAATTCTGTGGACTTTCCAATGATCACGCCTGCCAGGAGGCCGACGATGACAGAGAGGGAGACGTTCCACCAAAGCGACGTTTCGGTGCCGAAAACGAGGGCAAAGACAGCAAACGTAGCCACTGCAATCAGGAAGGCTGCAGTATTGGTGCCGCGGCTCAATGCCTTAAGCAGTTTGTTCATATTGGCATCCTCTGTTGTATGTACCATATAAATTCCTATGATAGAGAGGATAACGCCGACGGCAGCAATCATCATCGGTGCGAGGATAGACTTCATCTGCATTTCTGCGCTAACCGAAGCAAAGGCGGCGGCGCCAAGCGCCATTGTAGAGAGTATTGAGCCGGCGTACGACTCGTAAAGGTCGGCGCCCATGCCTGCCACATCGCCCACATTGTCGCCCACGTTGTCAGCAATAGTTGCGGGGTTTCTGGGGTCGTCTTCGGGAATGTTGAATTCCGTCTTGCCCACCAGGTCGGCGCCCACGTCAGCGGCTTTGGTATAGATGCCGCCGCCCACTCGTGCGAAGAGGGCCTGCGTAGAGGCGCCCATGCCGAAAGTAAGCATCGTAGTGGTAATGATAACCAAATGGTTCTGTTCGGGGATGAAATGGTTGAGAATCAGGAACCAGAGAGAGATGTCGAGGAGGGCGAGCCCTACCACGGTCAGTCCCATGACGGCACCGCTGCGGAAAGCGACCTGCAAGCCTTTGTTGAGCGAATGGCGCGCGCCGTTTGCCGTTCGGGCAGAGGCGTACGTGGCGGTTTTCATGCCCAAGAAGCCGGCCAGGCCGGAGAAGAATCCGCCGGTGAGGAATGCGAACCACACCCAGTTGTTCTGCAGGTCGAAGAGAGACATGGCAAAGAACAGCGCAGCAAGGATGACAAAGACAATCGTCACCACCTTGTATTGCTGTTTCAGATAGGCCATGGCGCCTTTTCTCACATGTGAAGCGATCTCACGCATCGTAGGTGTGCCCTCGTCTTCTTTCAGCATCTTGCGGTAAAACAAGAATGCGAACCCTAAGGCCACAACGGATGCGATGAACGCACCCCAAACATAATGTACCAAATTTTCCATAGAATGATTGTTTAATATTGATTATTGATTTGAATTTCAATTGGTTTTATATCCCATCACACTTGTTTGGAAAAAAGGGCAAAGATATTAAAATATTATTTTGTCACAGAAAAAGGTTCGGACAGAAGAAAAAAAAGAGACGCTTGGCAGCAGTCTCATCGTTTTGCGGTGCCCAGGACAAGAGTCGAACTTGCACGGGATTACTCCCACTACCCCCTCAAAGTAGCGTGTCTACCAATTCCACCACCTGGGCTTGTTTTGCGGTTGCAAAAATACACTTTTTTTGATAATCGCCAAATAAAAAATCAAAAAAAAATTGTACCTTTGCACCACTTGAAATTAAACGACATGGCACAGAAAAAAGTTTTATACGTCACGCCGGAGATATTTCCCTATTTTCCAGAAAATTACATATCCGGGATATGCCGTTATCTGCCGCAGGGGATACAGGAAAGAGAGAACGAAATCCGCACATTCATGCCTAAATTCGGCTGCGTGAACGAGCACAGGCACATGCTCCACGAGGTCATCCGACTGTCCGGACAGAACATCATCATAGAAGACACCGACCATCCGCTCATCATCAAGGTAGCGTCGCTGCAGAACGTGAGGATGCAGATCTACTTCATCGACAGTGAGGACTTCTTCAAAAGGAAGACCCCCTATTACGATGAGGAGGGTGTTTTCTACCCCGACAACGACTCCCGTGCCATCTTTTACGCCAAGGGCGTGATTGAGACGGTAAGGAAACTGGGATGGGAGCCGGACATCATCCACTGCAACGGATGGATTTCTGCGCTGGTGCCGCTTTTCATCAAGACTATATACCGCGACAACCCCCTTTTCCAGGACTCCAAGATAGTCTATACCGTCATGCCCGACTATTTCCCGGAGAAGTTCTCCGCCGGTTTCGCCAAAAAGCTGAAGCTTACGGGCATCCCCGCAGAGTGTCTTGCCCATTTCCGGAGCCCCGGGTACGAGCAGCTTACCCAATTGGCCGTGGACTATTCCGACGGCGTATCGCTCACGAAAGACATGAAGAAGAAGATCGTCTCCTACGTGGAGCAGTCGGGCAAATTCGTTTTCCAGCACCCTGACGATGACAATTACGTTGACATGTACGATGAGTTTTACGACCATATCCTTGCCGCTTCCCGGAAGAACGAATAAGGCATCATGAAAAAAACAATCCATCTATTCAGCCTTGTCGCCATTGCCGCGCTCTTTTTGTCGTCATGCAACGACGATGTGACCTCGATCGGCCTCAACTTGATTGATGAAGTCGGCACTGATTTCAATGACACTGCTACGGTAACGGCCTACTCGATACGGGAGGACTCCCTCAACACCTCCGCCCTGACCTCCAATCTGGTCGGGGAGATTGAAGACCCTGTCTTCGGCCCTTTGAAAGCCGCCACCTATGCGCAGTTCGCCCTGTCTGGCGCCTCGGTCAACTTCGGCGACAGCCCGACACTGGACTCTGTCGTTCTGACCCTCCAACTCTCCTCCTATTACGGGGACACGACCTCAAAGGCAGACATCCGGGTTTATGAACTCACTGAAGACCTGTCTCCGGACAGCTATTACCAAAACAGCACCATTGCCTACAACGAGAGCGCACCGCTCAACTACAGTCTCACCGGCTATTCCATAAAGCCGAACACCAAAGTGACGGTTGACACGGGCATCTACAATGCGCATCTCCGCATCCGTCTGTCGGACGATTTCGGCCTTTTCCTGCTCTCGAAACAGTCGGAAATGACCGGGACCGCAGCTTTTCAGAGCATCCTGAAGGGTCTTTGCATCGCTTCCGTATCGCATACGGGCACTGTCGGCTATATCCTGTACAGCAGTATGACCAGTTCGCTCACAGGCATCACACTATATTATCATAATGGCGGGACTGCTGCAAAATACACTTTCCCGTGCGACAAAAGCTGTGCGAGGTTCACGGGGTTCACACACAATTACGAAAGTTCTGCAAATGCCGATTTCGTGCAGGAGATACTCAACGGTGACAAAAGCGTAGGAGCAAAGACGCTGTTCGCACAAGCCACGGGCGGCATCAAGACGGTGGTCCGTTTCCCTAACATAAAAGATGCGTTCAAGTCGCTGGACAACAGGGTTGTCGTCAACAAGGCCGAACTGGTGGTCAGCAACATTGACCCTGACGAGGAGTACCTTGTGCAGCCGCCGGGGCTTTCCCTGCAAGGCATCAGCACGGCAACCGGCAAGACTGCGTACCTGCCCGACGACGAGTACTACAGCAGCACAAGCTATTTTGGCGGCACCTACGATTCCAGCAAGAAAGAATACCGTTTCCGCATCACGAAGTATGTGCAGGACTTGATACTCGGAAAAACAGGGTATGCCGATTCGGTATATCTGGTTGTCAAGGGGGCCGGTGTCCGCGCCAACCGTCTGATCATTGGCGGCACCGGACGCACAGACGACCGGAGGCTGCGGCTTGAGCTTTCGTACACAACCTATTAAACGCAATATACGGGGCTTCGGTCCCTTTTCACTCTAATAATCATTTAAACAACAAAAATCATGTGTGGAATTGTCGCCTATACAGGCAGCAGGGATGCCTACCCTATCCTTATCAATGGACTCAAACGGCTGGAATACCGCGGCTACGACAGTGCCGGTGTCGCTTTGCAGCAGAACAAACAGATTGTACTGCACAAGAAAAGAGGGAAAGTCTCGGAACTTGAAGAGTATTGCGCCACGAAAGACACATCAGCCCATACAGGCATCGCCCACACCCGCTGGGCTACGCACGGTGAGCCGAATGAAGAGAACGCCCATCCGCACCTTTCCGGCGACGGCACGTTGGCGCTCATCCACAACGGCATCGTCGAGAACTACCTCAGCCTCAAGAAAGAACTGCAGTCGGTGGGCTATGTGTTCCAAAGCGAGACAGACACCGAGGTGCTGGTGAACTTCATACAGTTCGTGCAGCAGGAGGAGTCGCTTCCGCTGGCAGACGCCGTGTTGCTGGCACTCACAAAAGTGGAGGGAACCTACGCCATCGCCATCCTCTCTACTGCCTCGCCCGATGAATTGATTGTGGCTAAAAAAGGCAGCCCGTTGCTGATCGGCGTAGGCAAAGACGAGTACTTCATCGCCTCCGACGGCACTCCGATAGTGGAATACACCCAAAAGGTAGTCTATCTCGAAGACGGCGACGTGGCCGTTGTGAACCCTCACCGAAAACTTGGGATCAAGAACATACACGATTCTCAGCATCTCCTGAAACGCCCCAATTTCCAGCAACTTGAGATGAGTCTGGAGCAGATGGAGAAAGGAGGTTTCGACACCTATATGCTGAAAGAGATCTATGAGCAGCCTAAAGCCGTGCGCGACAGCATGCGCGGCCGCATCAACCTGCTCAAAGACGTGGTTTCGTTAGGCGGCATCATAGAGTACGAACACAAGATGTTGAACGCACGGCGTTTCATCATCGCCGCCTGCGGCACATCGTGGCACGCCGGACTGGCTGCAGAATACCTTATCGAGAACCTCGTGCGCATTCCCGTAGAGGTGGAATACGCATCCGAGTTCCGCTACCGCAACCCCGTACTCAATGAAGACGACGTGCTGATTGCCGTGTCACAGTCGGGCGAGACGGCCGACACCATCGCCGCCATCGACTTGGCCAAGAAGCGCGGGGCCACCGTCATCGGCATCTGCAACGTTGTCGGCTCCACAATAGCGCGCGAAACGATGGCAGGTTCCTACACCCATGCCGGACCCGAAATCGGAGTGGCCTCCACCAAGGCATTCACCTCGCAAGTAACCGTGTTGACACTAATGGCATTGAGCCTCGCCCGCAAGAAAGGCACCATCGCCCTCTCTCGCTACCACCAGATAATCAGCGATCTGGAATCCATACCCGATAAAATAGAGACCGTGCTGAAAAGCGAAGGACAGGTTAAGGAAGTGGCCGAGTACGTGGCTACCCGCAACGACATCCTGTATATGGGGCGCGGCATTAACTACCCCGTGGCTCTTGAGGGCGCATTGAAACTGAAAGAAATCTCCTACATCCATGCAGAAGGCTACCCCGCCGCCGAAATGAAACACGGGCCCATTGCCCTTGTGGACGAAAACATGCCCGTATTGTTCGTGGCCACAGCACAGGAAACCTACGACAAACTGGTCAGCAACATCCAGGAGGTGAAAGCCCGCAAGGGAGTCATCATCTCTGTCGTGTCTGAGGGAGACACCAGAATAAAGTCCATGTCTGACTACTGCATTGAGGTACCGCGCACCGAAGAGTTCCTTTCGCCACTGGTGGCCTCCGTGCCGCTGCAACTGCTCGCCTATCATGTGGCACGGCTACGCGGCTGCGATGTGGACAAACCGCGAAACCTGGCCAAGTCCGTATCTGTAGAATAACAAAACACCGGGACTGCCATGGCCGACAATTATCTGGAAGGCAAATTCGAGGAACTGCATTCCAACAAGGGCAAGCGCATCATAAAGAACGCCGGACAGCCGCTTGACCTGCTGCTGCTCAAGAACAGAAGCTGCCGTGGATATGACCCATCAGTGCCCGTAAACCGCGAGATGCTGAAACGGCTGGCAGCCGTTTGCACCAAAGTGCCCTCTGCCCGCAACCAACAGGCACTGCGCTTCAAACTGGTAACCCGGGAGAACGGTGCCGACATCGTGCTGCATAACGTCAAAATGGGAGCCGGACTTCCGGAACTCCACCTCCCCTTTGAAGGCACTGCCCCCGAAGCGTTCATCGTCATCTGCTCGACAGTGCCCGAAAACAAGATGGTGGACATAGACCTGGGCATCTGCGCACAGAGCATCCTGCTAAAAGCGGTGGAATCAGGGCTCAACGGACTGATCATCGGTGCTTTCAACAAAAACGAACTGACAGACCGGCTGCACCTCCCCTACGAGCCGCTGCTGGTCATAGCCATCGGCAAAAGCATCGAAAGCATACGGATGACAGAGATTGCCGCAGACGAGAACCACGGATACTACCGTAAAGACGGCATCCATTATGTACCCAAAGTCCGGATTGACGACCTCCTCATCCCGGACAGAATCGACGAGGCGGAACCGCAGGCCGCCGAACAATAACCCGGGATATTGCCACTTTATTGCAGATATATGACAATCGGGTTTGACGCAAAAAGAGCTTTCAACAACCGCCGCGGACTGGGCAACTACAGCCGCAGCGTAATACGGATATTGGGAACTCTTTATCCTGAAAACCATTATCTGCTCTATACACCCCGAACCGACCCACATATACATTTTCAAATTCCGGCATCCGCAAGCGTGGTCAGCCCACAAGGTGCAGGTTGGCGCATGATGCCTGCCTTGTGGCGCACGTTCGCGACCCCAAAAGAGGCAGCCCGCGACAATGCCGACATCTTTCACGGGTTGAGCCACGAATTGCCCGTCGGCATCGAGCGTACCAAAGCAAGGAGCATCGTGACTATGCACGACCTCATCTTCCTGAAGTTTCCGGAACTCTATCCCTGGATTGACCGGCAGCTGTACAGGCTCAAGTACCTGCATAGCTGCCGCATAGCCGATGCCATAGTAGCCGTGAGCGAGCAGACCAGGCGCGACCTCATCGACCTGGCCGACGTGCCGGAGGATAAGATTACGGTGATCTACCAAGGTTGCAACCCTCTTTTTTATGTAAGGAAAAGCAGCGAAGAGATTGACTTAGTGCGAAAAAAATACCGTCTCCCATTGCAGTTCATCCTGAATGTGGGGGCAATTGAGGAGCGCAAGAACCAGAAACTGATCATCGAGGCGGCGGCACTTGCGCAAATTGACATACCCATCGTGATTGTAGGGGTTGAGACAGGATATACAGGAACTCTGCATAGCATTATCAGGAAACACCGCTTAGAGCATCGTGTAGTTATCATTCCCGGCATCTCGTCAGACGAATTGTCGTGCATCTATCAAGCTGCCTCGCTTTTTGTGTATCCTTCCCTGTTCGAGGGGTTCGGCATACCCATCATTGAGGCAATGGCGAGCGGAGTACCCGTGATTGCAGCCTCGGGCAGCTGCCTTGAAGAGAGCGGCGGCCCCGGGAGCGTCTATGTGTCGCCTTCAGACCCTGAAGAACTCTCCATGCAGCTGGAGCGCGTGCTGGGCGACAGCAACTTGCAGGAGCGCATGAAAACACTCGGGAAAGAGCACCTCGCCCGTTTCTCCGACAAAGCCATAGCCGACTCGCTCATAAGGCTTTACCGTAGGGTTTAGCGGTTAGAGGCACTCATTCCTCATTCCTCATTCCTCATTCCTCATTCCTCATTCCTCATTCCTCATTCCGAACGTAAACCCCAAAATTCCCTCTTAATGTGCGACCACCAATGAGTGCGTTGTCTGACGGCCTTTGGCATCGGTAACCCTTACAAGATAGACTCCGTTAGGGTACTGTGCGGTATTGACTTGCACAGTCTCGTTGTCGGCATCCTGATACGTATAAGCCATCATCATCTGCCCCGTGGCAGCGAAGATCTCAATCCTTTGCAAGCCTTGACACTCAACGAACACCACATTGCCGGCAGGATTGGGCCACAAACGTACCTGCAGTTCGTTTTGTTCTGCAATGCCTACGTTTACGGTAACAACAGCCGTGTCAGCATTGCGGCAGCCGTATCCGTCGGTCCCAGTAACGCTATAGGTTGTGGTCTCTGACGGCGCAACCGTCACTGCACTTGCGGTTTCGCCTGTTGACCATATGTATGCTTCTGCGCCCGAAGCGGTCAGCACCGTTGATTCGCCCTGCTGCACTTCAAGATTGCCAGAAATCGACACCCTCGGCAGGTCAAGTACGGTGAGCGTGAAATAAACCGTCGAGTCGCAGCCTGCCGCCGAAGTGAGCAGCAGCGTGTCGCGATGTATGCCGGATGTGGGCTGTATCCATTCAAACCCATAGGCTGCATAGTCGGAACCGAAGCATACCGTATCAGCCAACACTGCATACACAGACGCATTGACTGTAAGATGCAGGGTTGTTATGCTGTCGTATGCGTTGTTGACGTTAACCGTATCCACATAGTCGCCGCTGGCGGTCAGCGTTGTTCCGTTCCAAACAAAGCTGTCGCACACGGCAAGCGTTTGTTCTATCTGTACCGGCATTCCGTTGTGCACCACATTGGAGCGTGCGCCGGCATACGACACGTCGCGGGTTCTGCGGACACAGTTTCCGTCCATCACCATCTCGATTTGGTAAAACAGTGCGCCGTTCTGGTTAGTGTAGTCGGTATAGGAGGTCAGGGTGGCAGGCATTGTGGCTATCTGCTGCATATTGTACGGCGTAGTGCCGCGGTAGAGTTTGCAAGAAACAATCTCCGCCCCCTCGTAAGGTGTCCATATCAAGTTCCAGCTGTTCCCGATGCCCCTGTTGATGGTAAGGTGAACGGTCTTGTGCAGTGTGCTCAGCGGGGTCTCGCTTTGGCAGACATCCATAGCTGTAATTCTGTAACGGTAGGCTCGCACCGACGGGTCTGATGTATTATCTTCATACACATTGGCTTCTGAAGAAGACACCACAGCCAAGGGTTCAAAAACATTTGCCCGGTCATTTTCGCGATAAATCTTGTAGAACTGCACGTCTGTGTCGCTCATTTCTTCCCAAATCAGGAGATTGTGGCCATTTTCAACGCCTACCATACAAAGCGACGGCGTTCCCTCTATCAAAGCGCTCTCACCCAACTGCAAAGACTGAGAAACCGTCTCGCATCCATACGGGTCCGTAACCGTCACCCAATAATAGCCTGCAGTTGTTACGTTTAGCGTTGCGGATGTGTCTCCCGTTGACCAAACATAATTGCTGTAAGGGGCCGCAAGCGACAAAGTGGCCGTTCCGCCTGTACAAGAGACAATCTGCCCGCTAACAAGTATCTGTGGCATCGTATCTGGCACAATTGTCAAGTGCAGCGTCACCACGCTGTCGCAGCCGTTCGCCGTCTGTAAGGTCTGCACATAGTCGCCGCTGGCGTGGTAGGTGATGCCGTTCCAAATGTAGCTTTCTCCACAAGTTGCGTGATTCCATTCGCTCGTGACGTTATGGTTGATGGTCAGGTGCAGCGTCACCACGCTGTCGCAGCCGTTCGCCGCCGTCAAGGTCTGCACATAGTCGCCGCTGGCGTTGTAGGTGATGCCGTTCCAAGTGTAGGTCTCGCAGGCGGTTTGGCTCCACTCGGTACGCACGGTGCGGTTGATGGTCAGGTGCAGCGTCACCACGCTGTCGCAGCCGTTCGCTGCCGTCAAGGTCTGCACATAGTCGCCGCTGGCGTTGTAGGTGATGCCGTTCCAAGTGTAGGTCTCGCAGGCGGTTTCCGTAATTGAGTGGTAAGACTTCGGAAGAACGGTCAATTGCAGCGTCAAGGTGCTGTCGCAGCCTTCTGCGGATTGCAGATAAGCCTCGTAAACACCTGTTTGGGTCAGTTGCCGGCCGTGGAACAGGTATGACTCGCCCTCGCAGATGCTGGCGGTGAGGTTGTGCTGATAGACATCGCCGACCATTAGACGGATGTTGGCGATATAGTCCATGCCGTTCTCATAATAGGTAAAGGTGTCCACAAACAGACCGGCGGTTTCGGGATAGACGTAATAGTCGCCGAAGAAGAAGTCGGAACCGAGGCAGATGGTATCGTTGACGGTCTGGTAGGTGACATCGCCGTATTCGTATGCGCCGATGTCTATGCGCTGCTGTTTCACGCGCAGAGAGCCGGCGAGGTCAACATCCGGGAGATTGAGGGACGTATTGACGGCATTGCCGGCATTGATGCAGGCCGAGCCGGCGGAAAGACGCCAGTCGCGGTTTTGCTGTGTCGTGACGCCTGCGGTATCGGAGGGAGCGGCGAAGCGCACATGGTCAGTGCCGGTTCCGGTGTTGGAAGCTGCGAGGTTGATATTGGCGGTGCCTTCAATGCCGCCCTCAACGGCGCAGTATGAGTAGGTGCCGCCACCCTCTATGTTGCTGACACCCGAATTGTTCTTGTTCCCCCATACGATGCAATTGGTGAACTCGCAGCCGTCTTTGCCGTAAATGCCGCCACAATAGTTCGTTGACAGGCTCTTGTTGTTCACGACATTGCAATTGATGAATTTTGCATTGTTTGTGGCATAAATACCTGCACAACTCTGGTTTGAGTTGTTTGCGACATTGACATTGTAGTACAGGCCGGCGGTGGCATGCAAGCCGCGGCCGTTATTGTTGTTGACAGTTGAATTAAATACCGTAGAACTTGTGCTGGAAATGCCGTATCCATAGTTGTTGCTGCTGACACATTCTGACATCACCGATGAATTAGAGAGTGAGAATCCGGCATAGTTGCCAGCATTTCCGTTGTTCTGTGCCGTACAGCGGGACAATACTGAAGCTTTGGCATATACGCCATTCCAGGCGTTTTCTTCAAAGATGCAATCATCCAGCCGGCAATTGTTGGCATAAATGCCATTCCGTTTGTTCTGCCTGAATGTGCAATACGAGAAATCGCAATTAGTGGCAGTGTTGTTATAATTGCCGGTGAAAAGAACATTCTTCATAGAAATATTTCCCAACAAGGTCACGGAAGACTTGCCCTCGTCCCAAGAACTGGATGCAATGCCGCCGTTGCGCAGCGTAAAGCCGTCGAGCACACCGCGCGATGCCTCCTCAAACGGATAGCTTTGCGCAAGCAGGATATAAGATGCTGCCGTGTCGATGATGGAGGCGTGTTGTGAGAAGTTGCGCTGTGCCAGATTGTAATTGGCGGGTTCATTGCCTGCCAGTCCGCCATATACGGCTACACCGGGCTGCAGGAAAGCGGACAACGGATATACGCCTTGCGCAACCCACACCGTTGCCACAGGCTCGCAGCCGCAGGCAGTCTCCATGGCATAGGGCAGGTTTGAGGTTGCGTTGCCCCATGAGGAGCCGTCTTGCAAGCCTGCACCCGTAGGCGTTACATAGATGATGTTACTTTGCGCTTGCGGTGTCAACCCCTGCGGGAGGAGTGCCGACTCAAAAGCCCCGACATCCACTTTCTCCTGCTGTATGCGCACATTTCCTTGCAAGTCAACATCATCTGTCACCGCGCTGTTTTTGCCGGCATTGATACAGGCAGATCCGGCCGACAGCGACCAGTCGCCGATGGCATTGTTCACATCTACCCCGGCGGCGGCAGTAGGAGCGGCAAATCTGGGATAGCCGAAGCCGGTGCCGTCATTCTCGGCATTCAGGGTAATGCCGCCACTGTATCCGCCCTGCACAGCACAGCCTTGGGCAATAAACAAAGCCGTTTCATTCAACTGGTTGTCATTGCTGCCTACCTTGTTGCCCCACACGATGGTGTTGTAGGCTTCCACCCGTCCTCTTGCGCTGTAAAGATATAAACCGCCGCCGCCGCTGGCTGCCGTGTTCCGCACCACATTGCAGTTTACCATCCTTATTGTTCCATTTTTATTCACGTACACACCGCCGCCCTCATAACCTGACACGTTATTGCCGATATGACAATTCGACATTGTGATGGAAAAAACAACCCAGCCATAATTGATTTCCCTTGTATATACGCCGCCGCCCGAAGTACGAGCCACATTATTGCTTATCGTACAGCCGTTTACCGTAATATTTTTGTTATCGAAATTATAGTTCCGACCACCATCCTGGCTCAGATGTAGGCCACCGCCCTCATTGGCGCTGTTTTGCGTTATTTGACAATTGAGCACAACAGTCCCTCCATCGCAATAAATGCCGCCGCCATACGAGGGGGTGATGTTGTTGCCGTCATATACAACCGTATTGTTCTGTATGATGCAGCCCTGTATAGTGCCGCCCATATTAAACAGCCCTATTCCGTTGATTTCGTATCTTGTACTTGCTGTGCTGGCCACGTTCACCCTGTTGTTTTTTATTGTACAGTCTTTCACCGTGCCACCGTAATTGAGAACTGCAACGCCTCTGATTTCGGTTGCGAGACTGCTCGTCACATTCGCATTGTTGGCCATTATTGTACAGTTGCGGAGCATACAACCTTTTCTCATATAGACTGCACCGCCAGAGGTGACGCTGTCGTTTATCGCACCTCCACGTATGGTAAAACCGTCGATGACCGTCTCCTTGCCTGATGCAAAATCAGACTCCTGATACAACACTCGGCGGGCGTTGGAACCGAACAGGACGGTCGGGTTGCCCTCAATGTCCCGACTGTCCAAGTTGAAGTCGGCGGGCTCGTTGCCGGCAAAACCGCCGTAAACTTGTGCGTTGGGTTTTATGACAAAACTGTTCTTGCCCGTCACGTTGCCCGGGTAGGTGCCGCGCTTGACATAAATGCATGGTAAAACATCTGTAAAGGTGTTCGCCGTGTCGAGGGCGGTCTGCAAGTCGGTAGCATTCTGCCATGAAGAGCCGTCGCGGAGTCCTGCGCCCGTAGTGGTGACATAGATGATTTTGCGCACTTTCAGCGTAAGGGTCACCAGGCTGTCACAGTCGTCGTCAACCACCCATCGGTGACTGTATACGCCCTGACGGCTGAGTTGCGTGCCGTAAAAGTCGTACACCGCACCCTCCGTAATGTAAACCGTAGTGTCTCTGGACAGCATACGATAAGAACTTGATGTACAGAATTGCATATCATTTCGTCTGCTATAACGTGAAATATCCTGAGGATTTTCCATATCAATGGGGTAATATGAAGTTCTTTCCAATGCCATAGTCCCTTGGGTGGCGTGCATATAGGAGATGAAGGATCCGTTTTCTGTACCGCTGTTGTTCAATACGGCTACTACCACAGACTCGCCCGCATAGGCAAACGGCACATCGAAGCGTATTGTAACCCAGCCGTTCTCAAGTGTCACCGGCCCCGAATACACCTGTGAGAGGTCGGACGGACTGACCCAACCGCGCAATTCCGTCAAGGAGGTATTGCCCAAATAGACCTCTATGGGCGACTTGGTCTGTGCGGTGCCGCCATACCGGAACGACAAGGCGGTGATTGCATTGCCCACAAATACGCCTGCCTTGTTGATGTCGCTTTCCGTATAAAGCTGCTGTGTATATGTATTTCGAGAAGAACCATAATAACCCATCGGGAAAATCGTTGAAGTTAGATCTCCTTCATACGTTTCCATGTCATAGGTGATGTTGCCTTCCGTTTGCGTATAAAACTTGTCGACTGTGCCGCACGTATCGTCTGATGGTATGACGACTAACACACGACATTTTGTCCAACGGCTCTGTTCTGTTGCGCAGTTTGCCTGCACATAGAAATCGTAATAGCCTGACACCAAGTGAGTGACCAGGACCGAGTTGGTGTCTGTATGCAACATTGTGCCGGAGCCTTGCGCAAAGCCTTGCGGCCCGTACTCCACATTCCAGGCTTGGCTGTCGCCGGCGTTCCAATCGAGCCTTACCGTATGTCTTGACAGTAACGTATAGCGAACCTGTTGAGGCCTGTGGCACGACGGTGACGTGCAGAAACTGATGCTGTTGCAAAAATTATCGACATATCCTCCGGAATTGAGAGCGCGGTTTTCTGTTGTGTAATGTCCGTAAAAGGAGATGCATTGGACTCGACCGAAGTTGTTTTCAGGCTTCTCCATAGCCACCACGATATTGTTGCCCGTATAGACGAACGCCGTATCGAAGAAAATGGTGTACTTGTATTTCTGTCCCGATGGGGTCAATCTGACGGTGCCTCTCCACACCTGCTGCATCGCCGACTTAGGGATTGAGTCTTGAATGCTTGAATAGGATGAGAGGTTGGTGTTGCCCAAATAGAGCGTTATGTTGTCGAACATCTGAACTTGATCGCAGGAAACGGAGCATTCAAAACTGATGGATGACAACGAGGTGCCTGCTACAATGCCGCTGGCAGCCAATTCTTCGGCCGTGAACAGCTGCTGCGTGAGTCTGTAAGAGGTATGCCATGGCGAGAATGGATAATAGTTGTTTGTTATGTTATCATCTCCAATAGCATCGAAGCACTCCACATACGGGTTCGTCTTGAAGTGGAGAGGCCCTACCGTATTGACACTTCCGCCGTTGCATTGATAAGTCAGATATGCATCGTACTCCGTGCCTTGCGTCAGGCCGTACAAGGTGAATGGCGTGCCGTCGGGGTGCAGCATAGTGCCGCTGCCTTGTGCAAAGCCTCGCAGCCCGTATTCCAGCTGCCATAGGCGCGGATTTGCCGTGCCGGATTCGTCATTCAGCATACTCCACGACAAAGTTGCCGAAGTGTCCGTGCGTTCCGTACATTCAAAACTGTGAACCACCGGAATGCAACTTACTGTGGTGGCTTTCAGCAAAAAACCAGTGTGGTTCCAATAGCCGTTATATACAATAGTAATGGTATCCGAGGATGAGAGATAACTGCCCCCTGCGTTGTCATTGTTGCTGAACAACTCCGTTCCGCTATCATCCGTGCCGTCATATACGGTAAATCGCATATTGGGATTTGATTTTTGTGAAAACTCTATCATAATGCCTTGTCCGGCATTTTGCGGTGTAAGAATCATTCTGTTAAAGAAAACGTTAGAATAATTAGAACTTTGATATCCAGTGTTGTACCCTAACGTATGGGCTATATATGCCACAGAGTCCACTTTCATTTCTGTAGTGCCGTCTATGTTACAGACCATCCTCCTTTCAGGCGAAGAAACGGGGCAGAGGCCAAAAATGGCATGATGCCGAGTGTCGAAAGTATAACCGCCTGTAGAAAGGTTGTTGAGCGTGAAATAACCGTCACAATATCCTTGCCATCCCCAATTGATATGGAAATAGTCTGAAGCGTCATAGCCATCGCACACGAAAACATGCCCTCCAGAAGTTCCTGAGGCACTGTAATATACAGGCCTGCCGAGGTCTATTTCGCCTTTCAACATAGAAACCCATTGCGCTTCAGTATATAGATCTCTTCTGGCCAATCCGGCATAAGGATTAAAGCCGAAATGGTTAATCACAGCCGCACGCGCAGCAGCATCATAACCAGAGGTAGCATTGTATCCATAGTTTGCTGACAAGGCCACTCCCAGATGATACATCAGTTTGCTGACTTCGTTGATCTGCGCCTGCGGTGTATTGTAGTCCAGTGAATCCGGCATCAAGCTGTATTGGTAATTTGCTGCCCCAAAATCAACGGACAGTGTTCCGTAAAACGAGTTGTAGGTGTGTTTTCCGAAGCCGTTTGCGGGACTTTCCCAATACCTGACAATCTGCGCCAGCGCCGTAGCCACACAGCCTGTCACCGCACGGCCGGATTCACCTTCCGGACAATACCGGTTAAAGTAGTACCCTTGTCCCCACTTGGTGGAAAGCAGGGGTGACACTGCCGTACGAGTGCTGTTTTGCCGGAAAGCCTGCACATTGACCGTATCAGAGAGCAGCGCTTTCCATTCTTGACGCACCTGGCGGTCGGCAATGCCTTGCTGTTGGCGTATGGTTTTGATCTGCTGCGACAATCCCTCCAGATAGGCTTCCACATTGGAGGGCAAGTTGCCCGGCTCGAGCGTTGTATTGACGGAATACCCGAGTATCGGGCGCACCGCGTCATCGCCGGCCACTACCGCAAAGCCGTTTTGCACAGCAAAGACATAAAGCAACGGATCTTCGTCTGCCGCATCTGTCTTGGAATAGACAAGACTGCAGCGACTCTGCGGCGAGGAGGCATTCTTTACAGCCGACAAATAGCTGACTGCCGCCTTTTGGGCCTTTCTGACATCAATGGGGTTTGCATAAGATGATGTGCAGATGAGCACAAACAACAGCAAAAAGGAGCAATTTTTCTTCATTTTTTTATGTTTATAATGTTCAGTTCTTTTATTTTAGTCTCTTTCAACATAAAGCAATGTTCCTCTCAAGTCTATCTCGTTTTATTTAAAGTTAGCTTTGGTTTCTAAAGAGTTGCAATAGCGGAACTTTCAGCTTTTACAGCCGCAAAATTAGTAAAAAAAAAACTATGCTCCCCCCCCCCCGAAAAAAAATACAACATTCTGTTTTACAACATTATACAAAAACTCTTTGTAAAAACTCTGGATTATCTACGACATCTTCATCAAACCCGGAAGAGAGAGATACGTCATCTTTGAATCCAACAATGGATAATTCGTTCTCTCTTTTGAGGAACGCCATAATCCCGTGCGTACAGCACTTTTGCATAGACGTGATACCCGAGTGCTTCTAAATGCTTTCGTATTGTCGTAAATGTTTTGCCCTTGTCGTGTGCAGTAAATTTTCTGACATTATCCGCCATCCGGTTCAAAACCGGGCCCAGTGTCAACTATGCCGGCAAAGATGACGTTTTTTTCAGGACAAGAGACGGAGGCAGTATCCTCACAGAAAACGGCAGGTATTGTTTTTACACCGGCAATGTTGCTCGTTTTTTTCCTTTCCAATCGGCCCTTCTCTCTGAAACAAAGCAAGCGTTGTATCACCGGCGGGGCCTTCAAAAGAACACATTCGCCCCACATAGGATGTTTTTTGCCACAAATCGCCGCCGTGCGCCACAAATCGAATTATTATGCGTCACATTCCGGCTTTCTGTCCACGTTTAACTTCGTATGCCTTTTCAAGCCTATATTTTTTGTTTCTTCGCAGCTTAAAAAAAAGAATAATTATGCGTTTGAAAATTGCAGTTTTAGCCAAGCAGGTGCCCGACACGCACAATGTCGGCAAAGATGCCATGCTGCCCAACGGCACCATCAACAGAGCCGCCCTGCCCACGGTGTTCAACCCCGAAGACCTGAATGCGTTGGAGATGGCGCTGTCGGTGAAAGACCGGCTCAAGGATGTGGAGGTCAGCGTTATCACAATGGGACCGACCCGTGCCGCAGACATTATCCGCGAAGCTCTCTACCGCGGTGCAGACAACGGTTATGTCGTCAGCGACCGGCGTTTTGCCGGGTCTGACACCTTGGCCACCTCTTACGCCCTTTCAATGGCCGTGCGCAAATTGGGCAATGTTGACCTGGTTTTCTGCGGAAGGCAGGCCATTGACGGCGACACCGCCCAAGTGGGGCCCCAAATTGCCGAGAAACTCGACTTGCCGCAAATTACCTATGCCGAGTCCATAGAGGCCGTATCCGCCGATTCCATCACCGTAAAACGGAGGCTGGAGAACGGCTTTGAGACCGTGAAGGCCGCACTGCCGGCATTGATTACCGTTTCAGGCTCCGCCGCCCCGTGCCGTTTCAGACACGCTCATCTCACCGTCAGGTTCAAGAATGCCCGCTCCGCAACAGAAACCCGCGAGCGCAACCTCAATCCCGTACCCGAAAGCAGGGCATACCTCAACATCACTGAATGGAACTGCGATGACCTGAAGACTGACAGCGAACGCCTCGGACTGACCGGCTCCCCAACCCGCGTGAAAGGCATCGAGAATGTGGTGCTTGCCAAGAAAGAGAGCCTCTCCGTGCCTCCCACAGACGAGGGCTTGTTTCAACTGACCCGCACCCTGATGGATGCCCACATCTTGGGATAGCCGCCACTCATGCCGCCCAAATCATTGTTACATATTATTATAGTACCCAAACAAGACAAACATTTTTTCAATGAATAATATCATCGTTTATTGTGAAATCAATGAAGCCCGCAAGGTGGCGGATGTCAGTCTCGAATTATGCTCCAAAGCAAGGAAGCTGGCCGACACATTAGGTGTGGCGGTGGAAGCAGCCGTTTTGTGCGACAAGGTCGAAAACCTTGGAGAACAGCTCTATCCGTTTGGTGTGGACACGATTTTCTACGCCTGCGACGAGCGTTTGTTCCCGTTCAGCACGCTGCCCCATTTCAGCATAATGTCGAAGCTCTTTGAGGAGCAGAAACCGCAGATCGCCCTCTTCGGCGCCACCTGCACGGGGCGCGACCTGGCTCCGCGACTGGCTTCACGCATGCGCTGCGGGCTCACCGCCGACTGCACCAGTCTCGAGATCTCCGACTATGCCGACAACCGGCAGAACAAGATTTACCGTGACATACTGCATCAGATACGTCCCGCCTTTGGCGGCAACATCATAGCCACGATTGTCAACCCCGACACCCGCCCGCAGATGGCCACAGTGCGCGAAGGCGTCATGAAAAAAGAGTGCGCAGAGAACCGCACGGGCAAACTGGTCATGCTGCCTGTAGATAAATACCTCAGTCCGGAGGACTTCCGCGTAAGCATCGTAGAGAGGAGGATTGAAACGAAGAAAATCAACATCAAGGACGCACAGATCATCGTGGCTGGCGGATACGGTGTGGGCTCTAAGGAGAACTTCGAGCTGCTGCACCGCTATGCCGAACTGATAGGCGGCGAAGTTGGCGCCACCCGTGCCGCCGTGGATGCCGGATTTGCCGAACCCGAAAGGCAAATCGGACAAACCGGCGTTACCGTGCGACCGAAACTGTACATTGCCTGCGGCATCTCCGGTGCCGTGCAACACCGTGCCGGCATGGAAGAGTCTGCCAAGATTATATCCATCAACACAGACCCCGGCGCGCCCATCTGCGCCATCGCCGACTACAACATCACCGGAGACGTGACGGAAGTGCTGCCGAAATTGATCAACAGTTATATTGCTAACCAGAAATAAAAAAAAACAGAACAATGTCAAATTACTATACAGACAACGATAATCTCAAATTTCACCTCAACCACCCGGCTATGAGCCGCATCGTGGAGCTGAAAGAGCGCGGCTATGCCGAAAGCGCACAATGCGAAGATGCCCCGACGTGCTTTGACGAGGCTATGGAGAACTACAGCAAGGTGATGGAAATCATCGGCGAGATTGCCGGCGATGTGATTGCCAACAACGCTGAGTCGGTGGACCAGGAAGGCCCCCACATCGAGAACAACGCCATTGTCTATGCCAAAGGCACACAGCAGAACCACGAAGCGCTGCGCGACGCCGGGCTGTATGGGCTGTCTCTGCCTCGTAAATATGACGGCCTCAATTTCCCTTATGTGCCCTACGTGATGGCTGCCGAAATCGTGTCTCGGGCCGATGCCGGATTCGCAAACATCTGGGGACTGCAGGACTGCGCTGAAACGATTCTCGAATTCGGCAGTGAAGAGCAGAAAGCGCAATACCTTCCTCTGATCTACAAGGGCTACACCTGTTCCATGGACCTGACTGAACCCGATGCCGGCTCTGACCTGCAGTCGGTGCGCCTGAAAGCCAGTTTTGACGAGGCATCCAACTGTTGGCGTCTGAACGGCGTGAAACGGTTCATCACCAACGGCGACGCAGACATCAAGCTGGTGCTGGCACGCTCGGAAGAGGACACAGAAGATGCCCGCGGCCTCTCCTACTTTCTCTACGACAGAAAAGACAAGGCCGTAACTATCAGACGAATAGAAAACAAACTGGGTATCAAGGGTTCGCCTACCGCAGAGTTGGTGTTCAACAATGCGCCTGCTCAGCTTGTCGGGAGCCGCAAATTCGGGCTTATCAAATACGTTATGTCGTTGATGAACGGCGCACGCTTGGGTGTCGGCGCGCAGTCGGTGGGACTGGCAGAGGCCGCCTGCCGCGAAGCGTTCAGCTATGCCCACGAGCGCGAACAGTTCGGTAAACCTATCGCAGAGTTTCCGCAAGTTTATGAGATGCTTGCTGACATGCGCGCAAAGACCGATGCCATACGGTCGCTGCTATACGAGACCGCCCGTTTTGTGGATGTCTGCAAGGCCTTGGAACAGATTTCAAAAGAGCGTACGCTGACCTCCGAAGAGCGCTCTGAACTCAAAAAGAACCAGAAATACGCTGACATGTTCACACCGCTGCTGAAGCTCTTCTCCAGCGAATATGCCAACCGCATCGCATACGACTGCATTCAGGTCCACGGCGGTTCCGGCTTTATGAAAGAGTATGCCTGCGAAAGGTTATACCGCGACGCCCGCATCCTCTCCATCTACGAGGGCACCTCACAGTTGCAAGTTGTGGCTGCCATACGTGGCATTGGAAGCGAGATATTCATGAACCGAATCCGCGAATATGAAGCCATGCCGCTGAATGCAGAACTCGAACCGCTGCGCAACGAACTGAAAGCCATGACGGAACGCTGTCTCGAAATGCAGCAGGCCGCCGCCGGACTTCATAGTGAAGCATACGACTTCAACGCACGCCGTTTGGTAGAGTCAGTGGGATACGTCATTATGGGCTACCTCCTCCTGACCGATGCCGGAAGAGACGGGAAATATCTGAACTCCTGCAAACTGATGATTCAGACTGGCATATGCGAAATCACCAAGAATCTGGAATACATCCGCAATTTCAGCGAAGAACTGCTGCTTTCGTACAAAACCGGAAACTAATTGGAGCTCTCGTTATGCAAGTCCGACTTGGCCAAGATGTCGATTATCGAACTGATGTAAGTTTTGGAAACGGGCACCGACTTGGCCAAGTCGGTGAACTCCAGCACCAGAATGCCTTTCAGTTTTCTGACAATCTTAACCTTGTGCATGTTCACCAGATAGAAACGGTGACACCTGACCAGCCCGGCGGAAGCATACTCTTCCTCCACATTCTTGAGCGTATTCCGTAAAAGATACTGGCAGACCTCATCATTGTTGAGATAATGGATCTTGACATAATTGTCTGCGGATTCCAGATAGAGCAGGTCTTCGTTCTTGATGGAAATAGCAAATTTCCCGCTTTTGTCATGAAAATTCGTAATGCCGGAAACTGAGTTTCCGGCATTGTTTTTCTTCATTGTATAATATTGCAGTTCGCGTTCTTTCTCTTTCAGCATAAATCCCATCACAGAAATCACATACGGGATGACGAGGATTCCAACAACGCTGGCGCTGATGCGGACCAGCAAATCCAGAAACTTGATGTTGTGTTCTGCATTTACATAATAGGAAAAAAAGGTCAGTGCGAGAGAAAGAAAGAAAATCTCTGCTATCAGCCACAATATCAGATAGTCAATATCCACATGTCTTCTGCGCAGTACGCGGTACAGCAGAAAACGGCTTGCAATAAGAATCACGAAACCGATAACCACGATCACGGCCGTATAAGTCATCAGCGAAAGCCGGGAGTCAGTCAAGGAGAAGAATCTCGTAACCCCGATAGGTTTATATATAAGAATGAACAGAGTGGAAAAGACGGCAACAGAACAGATAAACTGAATAATCCTTTTTTTGTTCGTCAAGAATTCAGGGGTTTTCATCTCTATCTTTCTGTTTCAATATTCGGGTGGCAAAAATACAAAAAAAGATGGGGGAAATGCGGTCCGGACTGCCTGCCAACTATCCGCAATTTCGCCAACAATAAGGAACGTCCGCCACATTATTATGATTATCAATCACTTTCAGACACTTGAAAAGACTATTATTTGTTGTTTTGCACGCCAAAAAATAATTTTGTTGTTTTGCACGCTAAATAAAAGATATATGAAAATTATAGGAACAGGAAGCGCCCTGCCGCAGAAAGTCATCAGCAACGAAATGCTTTCGCAGATTCTGGATACCAACGACGAGTGGATTACCACACGCACGGGCATACACGAGAGGCGCATAATATCAAATGAAAACCTGATTGACCTTGCCGTAAAGTCGTGCAAGTCGGCGATAGCTGATGCCGGCATTGAGCCGTCGGAGCTGGACTTCATCATTTGCTCAAACGTGGCCAACAACTTCATCACGCCGGCTATGAGTTGCATCGTGCAAGGCGAGATTGGCGCTACGTGTCCCTGCATTGACCTGAACGGTGCCTGTGCGGGCTTCATTTATGCGTTGGAGATTGCCGAGTCTTTTCTCCAGACCAAGAAAGCCGACCGCATTCTGATTGTGTGTGCCGAGGAACCCACCAAGTTCTGCAACTGGCACGAGCGCGACACCTCCGTGCTGTTCGGCGACGGCGCCGGCGCAGTGGTGCTGACCCACGGCAACGAACTGAAGTCGATCCGGCTCACCACCTCCTCGAAATACGACGTGCTCTACTACCGCCGCAAGATGGAGAAAACCCCTTACGACGAAGACACGGAAGCCTACAACCCGTTGGTGATGAAGGGGCGCGACGTGTTCAAGATGGCGGTCAAGGCCTCTACCCAAGACGTGCAGATAGTGCTTGACGAAGCCCATGTCGATGTTAAAGACGTGAACTGGTTCCTGCTGCACCAGGCCAATGCCCGCATCATAGAGTCCATAAAGCACAACATCGGGGCAGAGAAGGGGCAGTTCCCTCTCAATCTCGACCGTTACGGCAACACTTCGTCGGCCAGCATTCCCATTCTCATTGACGAGCTGTACAAAAAGGGGGATGTCAAGACGGGCGACATACTCGTATTAAGCGCTTTCGGGGCCGGTTTCGTGTCGGGTGCATGCGTCATGCAGCGTGCATGACATCTAACGGGGAAAGAACAACAATTGCAATAACAAATTTCAAATACTGAAGAATGAGAAGAGTAGTAATTACAGGCATGGGCATCATATCCCCTGTCGGAAAAGACCTTCCGTCTTTTTGGAACAATCTGACCAACGGGGTCTGCGGCATCCACGAGATTACCCGCATCCCCACTGATGACCTGCCGGTGAAGATCGGCGGCGAGGTCACAGACTTCAAGGCGGAAGACCATGGCGTGCAGAAAGACATTGCGCGCCGTTCTGACCGCTATGCGCAATTTGCTTTGGCCGCAGCGCAGCAGGCCATGGCGGACAGCCAGTTGACTATAGAACCTGAAAGGTTAGGCGTTTACCTCGGCTCCGGTGTGGGCGGCATACAGACTTTCCACAGTGAGCACACCAGAATGCTTGCCGAAGGTCCGGGGCGTGTTTCGCCCTTGTTCATACCGATGATGATATCCAACATCGCGGCGGGCAACATCGCCATCGTGCACCATGCGGAGGGCCCGTGCCTCCCGATAGTCACGGCTTGCGCCACCGGAACGCACTCCATCGGGGAGGCTTTCCACTGCATCCGCAACGGCTATGCCGATGCCATCATTGCCGGCGGCTCGGAAGCGGCCATCACCCCTATCGCCATCGGCGGCTTCTTCAACTGCAAGGCCCTGACCCGCGAAAGCGACCCGCAAAACGCCTCGCTCCCGTTTGACAAGCGCAGACAAGGCTTTGTCATCGGCGAGGGCTCCGGCGTGGTGATCCTTGAAGAGTACGAGCATGCCATGGCGCGCCATGCCAAGGTCTATGCTGAGGTTGTCGGCTTCGGCAACACCTGCGACGCTTACCACTACACCGCTCCGCGCCCTGACGGCAAGTGCGCCGCCAGAGCCATGGAACTGGCCCTGAAAGAGGCCGGCTACGACAGCAGCCGCGACTCGCTGTACGTCAACGCACACGGCACCGGCACCCCGCTGAACGACAAGTCGGAGACCCAAGCCATCAAAATTTCCCTCGGCGCGACCGACGCCTACAAAGTGCCCGTCAGCTCCAACAAGTCGATGCTCGGCCACATGCTCGGCGCTGCCGGCGGTGCGGAACTTGTTGCCACGGCGCTCACCCTCTACAACGGCGTCATCCCGCCAACCATAAACCTCAACGAACCCGACCCGGACTGTGACCTCGACTATGTGCCCAACACGGCACGCCGCGCCGACGTCAACATCGCCATATCCAACTCATTCGGATTCGGCGGACAAAACAGCTGTGTGGTGCTTCGGAAATTTGAACAATAACACTACCATCAATCATCCGGAATTACACTTTTTAACACTTTTGACAATGAACAGAGAAGAAATAAAACAATATCTGCCACACCGCGAGCCTATGCTGCTCGTGGATGAGGTCAACCTGGAAGGCGAATACGTATATGCCACCTACCGCGTACGCGGCGACGAGTTCTTCCTTCAGGGACACTTTCCGGGCTTCCCCGTGGTTCCCGGCGTAATCCTTTGCGAAATCATGGCCCAGTCGTGCTGCCTGCTCATCAAAGAGGAACTCATCGGAAGAACGCCTTTCTACGGCGGCTTCGACAACGTAAGGTTCAAAAAGCAAGCCCGCCCCGGCGACTTGCTGGAAATAAAGGCAAAGATAACCCAAAGGCGCGGCCTGATGTTCTTCATTGAGGCCTCGATGACCATCGGCGGGCAACTCTGCACCAAAGGTAATCTGACCTTCGTGCTGGTGGACAACGACAATCTCCAGTTTTCAAAACAACAATCCTAAAAAACGACCATTATGAATCTTTTAGAGAACAAAACCGCGCTGATCACCGGTGCAGCCCAAGGCATCGGCAAGTGCATAGCCACCCTTTTTGCGCAGAACGGCGCCAACATAGTGTTCACCGACCTCCGCGACGACGAGCGCAGCCGGAACACCCTTGAGGAACTCAGACAGTACGGCACCAAGGTCACTTTCTTTGCCGCCGACGCGACCTCATTCGAGGAGGCTTCCGACGTGGTGGCGAAAGCGCTGGAAATATACGGGACCATCGACATTCTTGTCAACAATGCAGGCATCACCCGCGACTGCCTGCTCCTGCGCATGTCGCCAAGCGACTGGGATGCCGTCATCAACACAAACCTCAAGTCGGTGTACAATTACACCAAGGCCTTGACGCCCGCCATGATGAAACAGCGCAACGGATCCATCATCAACATCAGTTCCATTGTCGGCATCAACGGTAATGCCGGACAGAGCAACTATTCGGCCTCAAAGGCCGGCATCATCGGCTTTACCAAATCCATGACCAAGGAAATCGGCTCGCGGAACATCCGTTGCAACGCCGTGGCTCCTGGCTACATCGAGACCGACATGACACAGAAGCTTGACGAGAAAGTGCGCGAAGCATGGATCCGGAACATCCCGCTCCGCCGGGGCGGCACTCCGCTCGACGTGGCCCGCACCGCACTGTTCCTCGCCTCCGACCTGTCACAGTACATCAGCGGACAGGTCATCTGCTGCGACGGCGGACTGAGCCTTTGACAACACCGCTTCTGCCAATAATTTATCAATCAAATCATACAAAAAAAAGAAAAAAATGGAAAACATCGCAGAAAAAACCAAAGAAATCATCGCCAACAAACTGAGCATTGATGTAGATGCCATCACGCCCGACAAGAGTTTTGTGAACGACCTTGGCGCGGACTCCCTTGACACGGTAGAAATCATCATGGAGTTGGAAAACAACTTTGGCATCAGCATCGCCGAAGCCGACGCCGAGAAGATCAAGACTGTAGGTGACGCCATCTCATACCTTGAGAACGCCCTCAACAAAACGGCCTAAAGTATGAAGAACGCATACGTTTTCCCCGGACAGGGAGCGCAGTTCTCCGGCATGGGCAAAGCGCTTTACGACGAATTCCCTGTTGCACGGGAGCATTTCGCACTCGCAGACAAGATTTTAGGCTACTCGTTGTCTGAAGTAATGTTTGACGGTACGGAAGAGGAACTCAAGAAGACCGACATCACGCAACCGGCCGTGTTCCTGCACTCCTACATCTCCTACCTCTGTTGGGGCAACGACGTCAGACCCGACATGGTAGCCGGACATTCGTTAGGGGAATATACCGCCTTGGCCGTCAATGGGGCTCTCGCCTTCGACGATGCCTTGCGTTTGGTCGAAAATCGTGCCGTTGCCATGCAGGAGGCCTGCCGCACAGCACCGTCCGGAATGGCCGTTGTGCTGAAATTTGATGCGGATACCATCGAGAAAGTGTGCAACAGCATCACCGACGAGACCGTAGTGGCCGCCAATTTCAACAGCCCCTTGCAGACTGTCATCTCGGGCTCGTTGCCGGGACTGGAGAAAGCCGCGCAATTGCTGAAAGAGGCTGGCGCAAAACATGTCAAGATGCTGAACGTGGGCGGAGCATTCCACTCCCCGTTAATGCAACCTGCACAGGAGGAACTGGCCAAAGCCATACATCGGTGTGCATTTCACGTACCTGCCTGCCCTATCTACCAAAACGTGTCGGCAACTCCCTCGTCAGACCCTGACATCATCAAAGAAAACCTGCTGCGTCAACTCACCGCTCCGGTGCTGTGGACACAGACCGTGCAAAACATGATTGCAGACGGCGCCAATAACTTTGTTGAATTCGGTCCGGGCGAAACGTTGCAGAACCTCATCAAGCGCATCGACACCTCGGTTGCAGCCTCCTCGTGCGGCGAAGTGAAACCCGCATAAGTGCGCTGCCCCGTTTCTGACATCTTTATGGAGAAACTGAACCTGTATTTCAGTTTCTCCTTTTTGTTTGTCCGACACGGCTACCGCACGAACAATCCAACCAATAGCGACTTGGGCGTTTTGTAATGACGGCAAGGACATCGTAGTTTATCCATCTGCCACAGAGTGCGGATTGGAACATTTATGTTATATTTGCACGCTTCAACAAGAAAGCGCAGTCTTGTTCTAATGGTTTGCAGATTAAAAACATACATAGCATTCTTACTGCCGGCATTCCTTTTTGCCGCCGGTGTGCTGCAAGCCCAGGAGAACAGCCCTGCGCACCGCGCCATCGATTCGGCCATGGCCATATCGCCCGCCTATATGCCCGTTTACAGCACGCAACTGCCGGGCACGTTTTTCTGCCCGGTCACCTACCGGCTGACAGACACCGCAACATTCGCCAACGCTAACTTTAACCCGCTGCTCTCGACCCGGAACATTTACCAGTCCTTAGGCATCAATGCCCAGGCACACAAAAGCATGGTTTTCGACTACCGGAAAGAGCCCGGGTTCACCATGATCCGCTTGCCCTATCCGCTCCTGTTCAAAGAACAGTCCGACCTGCATTTCTACGATGTTGAGACATCCTACACGAAGCTTGCCTACACCTACGGGCTCGAGTCTGAGCACAATTTCACGGCCACACACACACAGAAGATCGGCGACTGCAACCTTGTCGTTGACATGTTCGCCTATGGCAACAACGGCTATTTCATCCATCAGGAATCGAACATGCTGGTATTGGACGGCATCTTCCGCTACACTTCCCCGAAGAAAGTGTATGGCCTTTCGCTCTCCTACATCCTGAACCACGGAAAGCTTTCAGAGAACGGCGGCCTGAAAAACCAGTACGATTTTGCCGCCATCGGGGCAGGCGACACCAACATCATCAACAAGCTGAACGGCTTTGAGGTGCTGTTTGACCGCGCAACCTCGACCATCAACACCCACGACGTAATGTTTCTGCAATATGCAAGCATCCGTGACAAGAAAGACCACTATTTCGGCACTTTCACACACACTTTCCAGTTCAAACGTGCCAAAAGTGTCTTTTACGACTATAACTTGAACAACGACTTTTACCAGAACCAATACTACGTCAACACCGACACCACACACGACACGCTGCAGTATTACAATGTCATCAACACCTTGCAATGGTCCAACTACGAGCCCTATGAGAGAGTCAGCGACCGCAACAACTTTCTCCGTTTTGCCGGCGGCGCGCGGTTAGAGTTCGTCAATGCGCACGAACCCCGTCTCTTCAGCACCTCTTTGGCATTGTTTGCACGCACCCGCATCCGGCTTTTCAAGTTCTGGGACCTGCACGGCAGCATATCCTACGCATTCTTCGGATACAACCATCTGGACGCCATCGCCAATGCTGCCGCCACCTTTGCCATCAACCGCAAACAGCGTCACTACATCGGCCTTGAAGCCGACTTCTACCGGGTAGCGCCCGACTATTTCTACACCTGCTACTTCGGCAACAACAACCATTGGGAGAACATTTGGGACAAGCAGAACAACCTTAAGCTGAGTGCGTTCTACACCATCTTTGACTGCAAGGCGAGTTTCAGTTACTTTATGTTGGGGCAATACCTTTACATAGACGAAAGATTCAAGCCCGTGCTCAGCGACAAGACCGTCAATGTGGTACAACTCAACCTGTTGGCTCCGCTGCACTTCAAGTATTTTTCTGTCGAAGCAAACGTCTCGCTGCAGCACTCCACGCACGCCGCCATCGCCGTGCCGCTGTTTGCCGGGAAACTCAAGGCCGCCGGCCGCTTCCGCATCTTCAAAAACCGTATGCACATCGAAGTCGGCGGCGACCTGATGTACAACACGCGTTACTATGCCGACGGATACAATCCTGTCATCCACCAATTTTACCGGCAGACTGACACGAAGACCGGACATTTCATCTATTTTGACCTGAACCTCACTTTCAAAATCGAACGAATCTCATTCTTCATCAGAGGCGGAAACCTGCTGGCGGGCTTTGTCGGTTACAACTATCTGACCACACCCTCCTACCCTATGCAAGGGCAAAATCTCCAGTTAGGCATTGTATGGAAATTCTATGATTGACACGTTCCAAAAAAAACTGAATATAAGCTATGGACTATCGGACTGAACAAGACACACTTGGCGAAATAAACGTTGAAAGCGACAAACTCTGGGGGGCGCAGACACAGCGTGCCAAAGAGAATTTCATAATCGGGAAGAAGAAGATGCCCATTGAGATCATCTACGGCATTGTCACCGCCAAGAAAGCAGCAGCCTGTGCCAACTGTGACCTCGGTGTGCTGCCTGCCGACAAACGAGACCTTATAGTCCAGGTATGCGACGAGATTCTTGCCGGCCGTTGGGACGACCAGTTCCCGCTGCACGTCTGGCAAACCGGCTCAGGCACCCAAACCAACATGAACGTCAACGAGGTGATTGCGCACCGCGCACAGCAACTTCACGGCGGCGCCCTTTCAGACAAACCGCTCTATCTCTCGCCCAACGATGACGCAAACAAGTCGCAGTCCACCAACGACATCTTCCCGACGGGCATGCGCATTGCGGCAGCAAAAATGTTGTCCGGACACACCATCCCTGCCATAGAGCGGCTTATTGCAACCTACACTGCCAAGATTGAGGACTTTTCGGACATCCGGAAAACCGGGCGCACGCACCTAATGGATGCCACGCCGCTCACCTTGGGCGAAGAACTGTCGGGGCAGCAGTCGCAAGTGGAGCACGGGCTTGCGGCCATACGGCACAGTCTGCCACATCTGATGGAACTCCCCATCGGGGGCACTGCCGTCGGCAACGGCATCAACACCCCTGATGGCTACGACCGCCTTGCCCTGCAATACATCTGCAAGTTCACGGGGTTGGATTTCACCAACGCGCCCAACAAATTCGAGGCCATGAGTTCCCATGACTCCTTGGCAGAGATGTCGGGGGCACTCAAGCGTCTGGCCTTGTCGCTGATGAAGATTGCCAACGACTTCAGGCTGCTCAACTCCGGGCCGCGCTGCGGTTTGGGCGAAATTGTCTTGCCTGCCAACGAGCCCGGCTCATCCATTATGCCCGGCAAGGTGAACCCCACACAATGCGAAGCGCTCTCTATGGTATGCTGCCAAGTCATAGGCAACGACATTGCCATCAGCACCGGCGCCATGCAGGGGCACCTTCAACTCAATGTCTTCATGCCGCTCATCGGGCGCAACCTGCTGCAGTCGGCCCGTCTGCTCGGCGATGTCATCGACTCTTTCAACGACCACTGTCTCAAAGGCATAAAGCCTAATATGGAACGCATCTCCATGCATTTGCAGAACTCGCTGATGTTAGTGACGAAACTGAACCCGCACATAGGATACTACAACTCCGCCAAGATCGCACAGCATGCCTTGGCGCACGGCCTGACGCTGAAAGAGGCAGCCGCCGAACTCAATCTGGTGAGCCTCGAGGACTTTGACCGTTGGATGGCTATCTGAAAAAACCGGCACCGTCATGCTTTTCATACTCATCATACTCACAGCCTCGCTTGCCCCTGTCTTCTTCCTGATGATATACATTTACAGGAAAGACCGGTACCGGAAAGAGCCGTTCGGTCTTTTGGCGAAAGCCTTTGCCGGCGGCATCTTGGCTGCATTGATGGACATTGTGCTGCTCTCTCTGTTCGGAGCCGGCGACTTGCCATACGGAACAAGCGGTTTCAGGCAAGCCCTGCATCAAGCATTCTGTCAGGCGGCGCTGCCCGAAGAGTTCTGCAAATTGTTCTTCCTTTACCTGTTCGTATGGAAAAGCCGGGATTTCAACGAGTATTATGACGGCATCGAATATGCCGCATTCGTCGGACTGGGGTTCGCCGGACTTGAAAACGTCACATACGTGATAAAATACGGGCTCTCCGTTGCCGTAGGGCGTGCCTTTTTTGCTGTTCCGGCGCATTTCTTCTTCGCCATCAGCATGGGATTCTTCTTCTCGTTCGCCAAATTCAGGCCCTGGAAGAAACACTATTACCTGTTTCTCGCCTATATCGTACCCGTCTTGCTGCACGGCATTTACGACTTCATCCTTATGTACAAAGAAATCATCCAATCCACCCACATATTGACAGCGGCTTTCCTGAACTTAGTCTTCTATGTCTTCTTTTTCTTCATCTGGAAGCAGGCGCAAAAAAAGATCCGGCAGCTGGCAGGACGCTGAAAACACTATTCATTCATCATAAGAACAACATCGTATCTAAGACAAAAATGGACAACATACTCAGTTTAGACAATATTGAAGCGTTATTCCCTGCTGATTTCTCCGAAAGTCAGAAAGCGAAAGCCAAGACTCTTTTCTACAAGAGAATGGCATTAGAAGCTCATCTTTTCTACGGCGGCAAAATGCAGACCTTGCCTAAAGCCCCTGTTTACGGGTTCAACTGGTTCAACGTCTGGTACACGCCGGGCGTGTCGGCCGTTTCCACTACGGTACGTGACAGCAACGACCAGTCGTTCTATCTGAGCAACCGATCGAATCTGGTGGCTGTAGTCAGTGACAGCACCCGGGTGTTAGGCGACGGCGACTGCACGCCTCCGGGCGGTCTCGGCGTCATGGAAGGGAAAGCCATGCTGATGAAATACCTCGGAGGGGTGGATGCGGTGCCGCTCTGCATAGACAGCCGTGACGAAAACGGGGTGCATCAGGCCGGAAAAACCATCGACTTTGTGAAGATGGTGCAGCACAGTTTCGGGGCCGTCAACCTCGAAGACATCTCGCAGCCCAACTGTTACCGCGTATTGGACACCTTGCGTGAAGTCTGCGACATTCCCGTATGGCACGACGATGCTCAAGGCACGGCCTGTGTGACGCTGGCGGGCTTGGTCAATGCCCTGAAAGTGGCGGGCAAGCACATCTCAAACGTAAAGATTGTGCTCTATGGCGCCGGCGCCGCCAACACAACCATAGCACGGTTCCTGATTGCAGACGGAGCAAAGCCCGAAAACATCATCATGTTTGACGTCAACGGCACCTTGCACCGGAACAGGAACGACTACAGAGACAATGCCGGCTTCTACCGTCAGTGGGAGTTATGCCGCACCACCAATCCGCATTGCATAGAGACACAGGAGGAGGCTTTCAAAGATGCGGACGTGCTCATTGCCCTCTCCAAACCAGGTCCTGACACCATAAAGCCGGAGTGGATATCCTTGATGGCCGAAAAGTCCATCGTCTTCACCTGTGCCAACCCGGTGCCTGAGATATACCCGTATCAGGCCAAAGAGGCAGGCGCTTACATTGTGGCCACCGGGCGCGGCGACTTCCCCAACCAGGTCAACAACTCCATCTGTTTTCCCTCCATCCTGAAGGGCACGTTGCTCGTGTCCTCGCGCAAAATAACCGACTCTATGGCCATCCGTGCGGCACACTCCATAGCCGGATTTGCCGAAAAGAAAGGCATATCTGCCGACTGCATCATGCCGACCATGATGGACAACGACCTCTTTCCGTATGTGGCCGCCGACGTGGCCATGCAGGCCATCCAAGACGGGGTAGCCCGCAAACAGCGCACCGCCAGCGAGGTTTATGCCATAGCCAAGCAAGACATTGAAGAAGCGCACGCCATTGTCAAGCATTTTGAAGAAAGCGGCGTCATCCGCCGTTTCCCGGAAGAGACAATCCGCGGAATCGTCCAACAGATCTGCAAAGAATTATGAAAAAGCGCATCATCATCTCTCTGTTCTTCGTAATCGGCATCACCTCCATTCTGCTGGTGCTTTCCATTTTCAAACTCTACAAAGAAGCCGAAAAAGTGCAACGGAGCATCTTCGTGAACGAAGTGCTGACGGCCGGAGACAAGACTGTTGAGAAAATCGATGCCCTCATCAAAAACGACACAGTGTCAATGGCGGCAATGGCGACCATTGACACTGTCAACAACCCCTTGCCGGACACCACAGCTGTCGTTTCCGTGCAACGGTCGCGCCGCTTTCTGCTCGACAGCATCGAATATCAGCCCATCGGAATCATCCAGACCATCACTTTTTTGAAAGAGAACAACTCGCGGGTCGTGGACAACGACACCGAATTCTTCAGCAAGGCCTACCGCGACTTGTTTCCGGTCAACAACGACCCCTGGTCCATCAAAGACGCCAAGAGCGGCGCCAACCAACTGCTTTCCAGCCTTGACGCCAACCTTGTGCAATTGGACAGCTCCACGGTCGCGCTGCTCGAGAACTGCGGACTGGAAAACATCATCCGGTCTTGTCTGCTGGAAGAGAACATCAACGCACGGTTCGACTTTGCCATCTACAACGCATTCACCACCGACTTTGTCGTATTGCCGCGTTTTACCGGCATAGAGACCATGTTGCACAGCGAGTATGTGTTCCGGCTCAAGTACAATGACAAGATAGCCTCGCCCAACTATCTCATCCTATACTTCCCCGCCGAGCGCAGAATCTTCCTGCAACGTATGGGCACCATTGTCGGCCTTATCATCTGCCTGCTTATCGTCACCTTCTCTGTCACCATTGTTTCCCTGTATGCCCTTTACCGGCAGAAAAAGCTTTCGGAAGTCACCAACGAGTTCATCAACAACATGACGCACGAGTTCAAGACGCCGATTTCCACCATCTCGCTCTCCTGCGAGGCCTTGTCAGACCCGAGCCTCCACAACGATGCCGTCATGCGGGAGACCTACATTAGCATCATCCGCGATGAGAACGACAGACTGAAGAATATGGTAACCAACATCTTGCAGATAGCGCAACTGAAGAAAGGGCAGATTAAGATGAACTTGGAACTGCTCGACATGCACGAAATCATCCACAAGGTTACTGACAGTATTGCCTTGCAGATAGCTTCCGCAAACGGCGTACTGAATCTGGCGCTCAATGCCGATGAGTACAAACTGTTCGGTGACCGCGGACATCTTGAGAATGTCATCATCAATCTGATAGAAAACGGGATCAAGTACTCGGACGGAAAGCCGGAGATACTCATCAACACCCTGTCGGACAAGAAATACTTTATGGTTTCGGTGACGGACAAGGGCATCGGCATTCCAAAGAAAGCCATTGCCAACATCTTCGACAACTTCTACCGTGTGCCAAAGGGCAACGTCCACGACGTAAAAGGATATGGCCTTGGATTAGGGTACGTCAAGAAGATCGTATCCCTGCACCATGGCCATGTTGAAGTTCAAAGCGAAGAGGGGAAAGGGAGCACCTTTATGGTTTACCTTCCCTTTAAGAGTGCTCGTTAGCGACGGCTACATCACCAGTTTGAAGCCGATGCCGTGGACATTGATGATCTGCACGTTCGGGTCGCTTTTCAGATACTTGCGCAGTTTGGTGATATACACATCCATGTTCCGTGCATTGTAGTAACTGTCGTCGCCCCAGATTTTCTTCAGCGCGTATCCGCGTTCAAGCACATCGTTCTTGTTGTCGAGCAGCATCTGGAGAAGTTCTGCCTCTCGGGTCGTGATTTTCTTCTCCTCTCCGTCAATCGTCAGAATCTGCCGCTTTTTGTCGAACGTGATGCTGCTGCCCATTTTCACAATCTCGTCAACAGGTTCTTGGTTCGCTGTACGGCGGAGCAGCGCCTGAATGCGAGCAAGCAGCACGTCTATTGAAAACGGTTTGGTAATATAGTCATCGCCGCCTATCGACAAGCCCTTGATCATGTCTTCCTGAAGATTCTTTGCCGTGAGGAAGATAATCGGTATTTTCTTGTCCCGTTTTCGGATTTCCTGTGCCAGCGTAAAGCCGTCCATCAAAGGCATCATCACATCAATGACACAGATGTCGAAAGTGCCGGTACAGAACATCTCGTAAGCGATTTCGCCGTTGTTTGCGTGCATCACTTCAAAACCCTTTCCCGTAAGGTAGGCTGTGAGCACCTTGCCAAGGTTCACATCGTCTTCTGCAAACAAAATTTTAACTGGTTCCATAATCGTTTTTAATTAAGCTTGTTGATAACGGCATTGTGGGGTCGGTTATTATCCTCTGAACGGGAAACCCTTCCCCGGAAAGATAGCCTGTGAGCCGAGCATCTCCTCGATTCTCATCAGTTGGTTGTATTTGCAGATACGGTCGGTACGGCTTGCCGATCCGGTCTTGATTTGGCCTGTGCCGAGCGCCACTGCAAGGTCAGCGATGGTCGTGTCTTCGGTTTCGCCGGAGCGGTGCGACATAACTGCCGTATAGCGGTTGCGCTGTGCCAACGAAACAGCCTGTATCGTCTCCGTCAACGTGCCGATCTGGTTCACCTTGATAAGTATGGAATTGGCCACACCTTTCTCAAGACCTTGGGACAGACGCTTCACGTTGGTCACAAACAGGTCGTCGCCCACCAGTTGCACCTTGCTGCCGATGGAATCCGTAAGCAATTTCCAGCCGTCCCAGTCGTCTTCGGCCATGCCGTCCTCGATGGAAACAATCGGGTACTTCTCCGTCCAGGCTTTCCAGTAGTCGGCCATCTGCTTCGGGGTGAACTCCTCGCCCGTTGACCACTTCAGTTTATAGATCTTCTTCTCGGTGTCATAAAACTCGGATGCGGCCGGGTCGAGTGCGATGCAGACCTCGTCGTAAGGCTTGTATCCGGCGTTCTCAATTGCTTGGAGGATGACCTCGACGGCCTCCTCGTTGGACTTGAGGTCGGGGGCAAAGCCGCCCTCGTCGCCCACATTGGTGGAATATCCTTTTCCTTTCAGCACTTTCTTCAGATTATGGAAAATTTCGGAACCCATTCTGACAGCCTCGCGGAACGTAGGCGCGCCAACAGGCATAATCATAAATTCTTGAAAGTCAACACAATTATCGGCATGTGAACCACCGTTGAGGATATTCATCATCGGGACGGGCAGCACGGTAGCGTTGCAGCCGCCCACATAGCGGAATAGGTCTTGGCCGGTTTCCTGGGCTGCGGCTTTGGCTGCGGCAAGCGATATGCCGAGGATAGCGTTGGCGCCCATATTGCCCTTGTTGTCTGTGCCGTCGATGGAAATCATACGGGCATCGATCTCAGCCTGGTCGCTAACCTCCATACCCTCAATCTGTTCAGCCATCACATTGTTTACATTCTGAACGGCCTTCATAACCCCCTTTCCCATAAAGCGCTCTGGCTGTCCGTCCCGGAGTTCTACGGCCTCGTGCACGCCCGTGGACGCACCCGAAGGAACTGCTGCGCGCCCCATGGCGCCGGCGGCGGTATAAACATCCACTTCAACTGTAGGATTTCCCCTCGAATCGAGGATTTCACGTCCTAATACTTTAACAATCTGACTCATAATATTTTTACTTTTATTTTTATAACGTGCAAAAATAAGAAAATGCTATAAATACTGTTCTTGTCTCCCCTGAACTTAATAAAAAAAAAACGTTAAAAAAGGTCAAGGCGGCGAATGAATCTCAACAGTCCCGTCGGCAAGAGCGACACGATGAAAATCAGGACGTGGTTAAGTATGCCGGGAGTGACCTGCGCCTTGCCCCGGAAGAGGGCTCGAAGCCCTTTGCGCGCCAGCTTTCCGGGGGTCACGATGTAGCCGAGCAGCAGACCGGCCTTTGTGGCCTTTCGGCTGAGCGAATAGAGTCCGGTGTCCACCGCGCCGGGACGCACTGCCGTGACATAGACACCCTTATGGTACACTTCGATATGGAGACTGCGTGAAAAATTCTTTAGGAAACTCTTGGTTGCGCTGTAGAGCGCAAGCCGCTGCACAGCGATTTCAGAAGTGATGGAACTCATGTTCAGAATATAGCCCTTGTGCCGGCTCACCATGTCTTGGGCAAAACAGTAGGCCAACATCGCCGGTGTCAACACATGCAGGTTGATTGTCAGCTCGTTGAAAGATGGAGATTCTTCCAGGAAATCGCGGTCATGGTAAACGCCTGCATTGTTGACAAGCACCTCCACTTCCATTTGGCGCTCCTGACACCACCGGTACAGTTCTTGTGCCGAACCGGCAGTGCCGAGGTCGCGGCACAAGGCTATGACCTCCACCGGATAATCTTGTTCCAACTGCTGCCTTTTGTCAGATAAGGCCTCAGCCTCGTTGCTGACAATCAAAAGGTTGTAGCCTTTCTGCGCCAACAGGCGAGCATACTGGAAGCCGATGCCTGAACTTGCGCCCGTGACCAGTGCGTATGGTCTGTCTGCTTTCATCGTGTCCTTAGTTTAAAAACGGAGCAAAGATAGCACAAACACTACATCTGGCATCTATCCGTCCTTCAGACACAGCGTTGTTGCAAGATGAACCCATCATGAGGAATGCTCCCCGTTGTATGTTGTCCAATATTATATGGCAGGTCTGTAAGGATGAAACTACTGGCGTTATAGGATGTCGTAGCTTCTTTTCACAAAGTCCGTAAGTTTCTCGCCCGTGAGGATGTTCTGTGAGAGAAGGGCAAGGTCAATCATCTGCTGAACCAGTTTGGTGCGTTTCCCCTCGTCCTCTTCGCCCACCACGCGCATGGCAAGCGGATGGTTGCCGTTGACGACAAGGTTGTAATGCTCAAAGCCCCCGTAGAAGCCTTGCTGGCCCGACACCTTCTCCATATCCTTGAAACGCCGCATAAATTCGTTTTGCGTGATCATGACCGGCAGGTCTGTCTCGCTCAGGTTCTCGACTTGCACCGTGAATGTCTTGCTGTCGATGTTCTTGTCGAAGTACTCTTTGAGTTTCTTCTGCTGGTCGTCGTTCATTTTGGCGAGATTCGGTTCGTCTTTCTTCTCGACAAGCTTGTCGATGGTGTCGGCATCAACACGGGTGAAGCGGATTTTTTCATGCTTCTGTTCCAGCATGTTGATGATGTGCGCATCCAGGAAACCGTCCATAAGCAGCACATCGTATCCCTTCTCCTTGGCAGCCGAGATGTATATGTTCTGATCGTCTTTGCTGGCAGCATAAAGGAAGATTACGGTATCGTCTTTGTTGGTTTGCAGCGCGCTGACGGTGTTTCGGTATTCTTCGATGGTGAAATACTTGCCGTCTGTGTTCTTCAGCAAGTAGATATCCTTGATCTTGTCGTAGAACTTCTCGTCGGTCAGGGAGCCGTATTCCAGGAACACTTTCAGCTCGTCCCACTTTTTCTCGAAGTTCCCGCGGTCTTCCTTGAACATCGACTCGAGTTTCTCTGCCACTTTCTTGCTGATGTATGTGGATATTTTTTTGACGTTGGCATCAGACTGCAGGTAGGAGCGCGACACGTTCAGCGGAATGTCGGGCGAGTCGATGACACCGTGGAGCAGGGTCATGAATTCCGGGATGATGCCCTCCAGTTCGTCGGTGATATAGACCTGGTTGCAGTAGAGTTGAACGCGGTTTTTCTTGAGGTCGAGCTGGTTTTTGACTTTCGGGAAATAGAGGATGCCCGTCAGGTTGAAAGGATAGTCCACGTTGAGATGTATCTGGAACAGGGGTTCTTCCATTGACATCGGGTAGAGTTCGTGGTAAAACTTGCGGTAGTCTTCGTCTGTCAGCGTCGATGGGGTTTTCTGCCAAAGCGGGTCTGTGTCGTTGATGATGCGCGGCACCTCAACGGCCACCTCTTTGGGCTCTTCTTTTTTCTCTTCGCCGTTCTCGTCACCGGCTTTGTTCTCCTCTTCGGGTTTCGGTTCCGGCTTGCGCCATTCCGTCTTGTTGCCGCATCGGATCGGGACGGGCAGGAAACGGCAGTATTTGTTCAGCAGTTCCACTATTCTGTTCTCTTCGAGGAATTGCTGCGCATCGTCAGAGATGTGCAGCACGATCTCTGTTCCGCGGTCTGCCTTGTCTGCCTCTTCCATCGTGAACTCGGTAGAGCCGTCGCAACTCCATTTCACGGCCTTGGTGTCCGGCAAGTATGACTTGGTGATGATGTCTACCCGGTCAGAAACCATAAACGACGAGTAGAAGCCCAGTCCGAAATGACCGATGATGCTGGTCGCGTCTTGCCCTTTGTACTTGGAAAGGAAATCCTCGGCTCCCGAAAAGGCAATCTGGTTGATGTATTTGTCCACCTCGTCGGCTGTCATGCCAATGCCCCGGTCGATGATGCGGATGCACTTGCCCTCTTTGTCTGCCTTTACCTCAATGGTAAGGTCGCCCAACTCGCCGTCTGCCTTGCCAAGCGAGGCCAAAGTCTTCATCTTCTGCGTGGCATCTACGGCGTTGGAAATGATTTCGCGGAGGAATATCTCGTGGTCTGAATACAGGAATTTCTTGATTACGGGGAAAATGTTTTCCGTTTTGACGTTAATGTTACCTTTTTGCATTGTATCAGTTTTGGTTTGTTAGTTCTGTTCTGTTAAATCCTGCTTGTTGTCAGCAGAGTGTATATTTTATTGCAAAATATGTGCCAAGTTGTCGGCATAAAAACGGAATCCGTCTGTCCGGGATTCCCGGCTGAACAATTGTACAATTGTATATAATGGTATCATTTTGCCCTGCGCCGGGCGAAACAGCGGCATAAGCAACTGACAATTTGTCATATTTGCATTTTGTCTCTTTTTTGGCACAATTGTTGTTTTGTTTCGGTCGTCTGTGTTCAGGAAACGAAAGCAGACAAGACAAAAAACTGAGTAAACAACGAAAAAATAACAATCATCATGGGAAAAATTATTGGAATAGACTTAGGAACTACAAACTCTTGCGTAGCAGTAATGGAAGGCAACGAGCCGGTAGTGATCCCCAACAGCGAAGGCAGAAGGACAACCCCTTCTATCGTGGCTTTTGTGGGCAACAATGAACGTAAGGTCGGCGACCCTGCAAAACGTCAGGCCATCACCAACCCCACCAAGACCATCTTCTCCATCAAGAGATTCATGGGCGAAACCTACGACCGTGTCACAAAGGAAATAGAACGCGTGCCCTACACGGTTGAAAGGGCATCCAACAATATGCCGAAAGTCAAGATTGACGACCGTTCCTATACGGCCCAGGAAATCTCGGCAATGGTGCTTCAGAAAATGAAGAAGACCGCCGAAGATTATCTTGGCCAGGAGGTGACCGAGGCCGTCATCACGGTGCCGGCATATTTCAGCGACTCGCAGCGTCAGGCCACCAAGGAGGCGGGCGAAATTGCAGGTCTTACCGTTAAACGTATCATCAATGAACCTACGGCTGCCGCTTTGGCATACGGACTCGACAAGAAGAAAGCCGACTCCAAGGTGGCTGTCTTCGACTTGGGCGGCGGCACGTTCGACATCTCGATCCTTGAGCTCGGCGACGGCGTCTTCGAAGTGAAGTCAACGAACGGCGACACCCATCTGGGCGGCGACGACTTCGACCACAAGATCATTGACTGGCTGGCCGAGGAATTCATGAAAGACTATCATGTTGACTTGAGAAAGGATGCTATGGCGCTGCAACGTCTGAAAGAGGCTGCCGAGAAAGCCAAGATTGAGCTTTCAAGCTCCAACTCCACGGAAATCAACTTGCCGTACATTATGCCCATCGACGGTGTGCCTCAACACCTTGTGCGCACGCTCACCCGTTCACAGTTTGAGCAACTGTGCGACGACTTGATCCGCGCCACTATCGAGCCTTGCAAGAAAGCGCTTGCAGATGCCGGCTATACGACCAATGACATTGACGAGGTCATCCTCGTGGGCGGCTCTACCCGTATCCCCGCCATCCAGCAGATTGTGGAGCAGTTCTTCCACAAAACCCCGTCCAAGGGCGTCAACCCTGATGAGGTGGTGGCCATCGGCGCTGCTATCCAAGGCGGAGTGCTCTGCGGCGACGTGAAAGACATTCTGCTGCTCGACGTCACCCCGCTGTCACTGGGCCTTGAAACGCTTGGCGGTGTGATGACGAAGCTGATTGAGTCCAACACGACGATCCCGACCAAGAAGACGGAGGTTTTCACTACTGCTGTTGACAACCAGACCTCTGTTGAGATCCATGTGCTGCAAGGCGAGCGTCCTATGGCAGCGCAGAACAAGAGCATCGGCCGCTTCCACCTCGACGGCATCCCCGCAGCTCAACGCGGCATCCCGCAAATTGAGGTCACGTTCGACATCGACTCTAACGGCATCCTCAATGTTACCGCTCGCGACAAAGCCTCCGGCAAGGAGCAGAAAATCAGAATCGAAGCCTCTTCCGGCTTGAGCGACGACGAAATCAAACGTATGAAAGCCGAGGCAGAAGCCAATGCCGACGCCGACAAGAAAGCCAAAGAGGAAATCGACAAGCTGAACGCTGCTGACTCATTGGTGTTCAACACCGAAAAGCAACTCAAGGAGTTCGGCGACAAGGTGCCGGCTGACGACAGAAGCAAAATCGAGGCTGCCGCCGCCAAACTGAAGACCGCCCACGACAACAAGGATTTTGCCGGCATCGATGCCGCCACCACAGAACTGCAGAACGCTTGGCAGGCCGCCTCTGCCCAGATGTACCAGCAGAACGGCGCAAATGCTAATGCCGGCACACAAGGCAACTGTTCAGGAGGCAACTGCGGCAATGCCAACACCAACCCAAACCCCGGCGACGGCGAAGTCCAGGATGTGGATTTTGAGGAGGTGAAGTAATCCTCAAAAGGACACATGAAGTATAAATAGATAAAAAAGCAGCAACACAATGTGTTGCTGCTTTTTTATTGTTAGCAGAAGTTCTACTTGGGGAAAAGTGCATCTTTGCGGACTTTATGGGGACAATACTGCAGTATATCGAAAACAACAATGCAAGCATTTTTCTTTGTTACAGTACAAAGAAAACCTCTTTGGACGATAATAGTAGCGATACCATTACGCCCGATAATTCCGATACTGATACAACTCCATTAGATACAAAAGACGCTTTTGCCGAAGATAATCTTCAGCGTGAGCATACTGTAAAAAAACTGGCTCGTTGATTATCAACGCCCCTGTTTTAAGTACTTTTTATACGGCTCACGCCACACCCATAAAGTTGATGACATTGCCATTGGAAGCAAATTTTTTCCAATCGTGGCAGGGCAAATAGTAGTCGGCGTATCAAAGTCTTTCGTCCCCGATTTATTAAAGGATTTTGAAAACAAGAATCTTTCGCAGACAATCGCCAATCAAAGGTATTCCTCCCTCGCTCACTTGTGCAGCTCCGCCCAAAAGTACCCCTTGAGACGGTTGACTTCATGAACTCACCTTGTTTCTGTATCCCGTTCAGTAATTAGCACATCAAGTTAAAGGTTGCCGCAACCTCGCTTTTATCGTGAGGTTGCGGCACCTTTTAAGATGTTGTGGCTTTATGCCTTATCCTTTCCACAACCCGTGGAGGTTGCAATATTCACGGGCTGTCACCTCATTGGCATCAGCATTTGTCAAGAAAACAGCCTCTGGCTTCTCGCCCGGCTTTAGTTCATGGCGAAGGACGTCGGCAGGAGTGAGCAACTCTATCCACTGAATATAATGCTCCGGAATCATCGGATGGTCCACGCTTCCCACTTTCACACGATAGCCACCCTCGACAGGCTCTATAACCGGCACGTGCTTCTCCTTGGCGCCATCTGTTGTGTTCTCTTTCATCAGTTTCATCGGTTGACCGCAACAACTGAGCTCGGCCCCCGGGTTCACGACTTCCACTACATTGCCGCATATTGTGCAGCGGTAGATTTCCCTGTTCTTAGTCATAATGTTTTTGTTTTTAGTTATTATTGTAGTTATTTCACTCTGTATCAGACATAAACTATGATTATCGCCCTATGTCTTATTACCTTGCAAATATACTAATATACCATTACGCTCCATATCTTTTTTAAGCAAATGATGTTAAAAAGAAGGATGGGGCCGCCTCCTTCTCATATCACCACGACGCATTGGCAAGTCAAGTCTTGTGGAGGAAAGATGTTGTTGATGCTGCATCCCTTGCTTGTGGCTGTATTTCAACAAGACAGAATAATTATGTGATGTGGGGTGAAAGTTTTATTTTTGCGGCGTTAAATATGCCGGCATCAAAACAACAGATTGCATTCAGAATCTTGAGGAACAGCATAATAGAGAACAATTCAAGAACAAAGCAAACGATGTCAAAGTCAACGATTAAGAAAATGTTGCAGCCGATGGAGAAAGAGGACATCATGGAGATGGTTCCCGGGCTTTATTCTGCACGAAAGGAAGCCGTGGAGAGCAGTTTCGGCAAGACCATCAAGCATATTGTCGCAAACGGTTTGTGGAACAAGCCTGATGCCCGTCATCGGCAATGCGTCAAGTGGTCAGAACGGACAATAACAGCAACGATATACGAATAATGCAGGAGGATTAAAAGATGAAAGAACTTGTGCCTGACGGAGGCATTCCCCGCAGCATACTCTTTGTGATGGCGGTGACTGGCGGACTTACCGTTGCCAATCTGTATTACAACCAGCCTCTGCTTGAAACCATGCGCCACAGTCTTGACGCCACAGAACTGCAGGCCAACCTTATCACATTTGTCACCCAATTAGGCTATGCGCTCGGGCTCGTCTTCATAGTCCCCTTAGCCGACAAGGTGTCACGCCGGAAGATTGTGTCCATTAACATGAGCGTGGCTGTGGCTTGCTGCATCGCCATCGCCCTGTCCCGCAGCATCTGGACGGTGTGGGGCGCATCCATCATCTTGGGCTGCAACAGCGTGGTGCCGCAGATGTTCATCCCCGTGGCAAACCATTTCTCCAAACCCGAAAACAAGTCGCGCAACATGGGCATCGTACTTACCGGACTGTTGAGCGGTGTGCTTGGGGCGCGGGTGTTGAGCGGCTACGTGGGGGAATGGGCCGGCTGGCGCACCATGTTCGGCATTGCTGCCGTGATAATGGCAGTGTGTCTTGCCGTCATACTGCGGACTTTGCCGGCTATGGCATCAAGTTTCACGGGGTCGTATGGCAAGCTGATGAAGTCTGTTGTACGCATCTACCGCGACTATCCGTCCATCCGCATCTATGCGCTGCGGGGCGGCCTGAGTTTCGGAAGCATGATGGCCATCTGGTCGTGCATGGCGTTCCATCTGGCCGGCGAGCCGTTTCATGCGGGGAGCGACGCTGTCGGACTGTTGGGGCTCTGCGGACTCGGCGGGGCCATGGCAGCAAGCGGCATCGGCAAATACATACCGCGTTTCGGCATCGAGCGCTTCTGTCATGCCGGCACTGCCCTTCAACTCATCGCATGGGTCTTTGCATTCTGTTTGTCAGACTCTTATGTCGGTCTCATTCTGGCCATCATCCTCGTTGACGTGGGTGCGCAATGTCACCAGCTCAGCAACCAGAGCGGATGCCTCGCCCTGGTCCCCGAAGCCACCAACCGCTGCAACACGGTGTTTATGTGCCATCTTTTTGTCGGCGGCAGTCTCGGCACATTGAGCGCCGGAGTGGCGTGGAACTTTTTGGGATGGACGGGCGTATGTCTCGTTGGCGTCGCCTTTGCATCGTTGGGGTTTGCCGTGACTTTCGTAAAAGACCTCCATTCTGGCAAAGACCATTCAATCTCTGAAAAACACAATTGATTTCTGATAATATGTGGAAGTACTACGCTTTATTGTCCGCCTTCTTTGCCGCATTGACGGCCATCTTCGCCAAAGTGGGGGTGAAAGACGTGAACTCTGATTTGGCGACAGCCATCCGTACCACTGTCATCCTCCTGATAACATGGGGCATTGTGATAGTGGGCAACCATCAAGCTGAAGTGAAGACCATCAGCGGCCATACGTGGACATTTCTCATTCTGTCAGGTTGCGCAACAGGTTTGTCATGGCTGTTCTACTTCAAGGCACTGCAGGCAGGCGATGTGTCCCGTGTAGCTCCGATAGACAAGCTCAGCGTCGTCATCACCATCTGCCTTTCCTTTCTGTTTCTCAAAGAACCTGTCAATGCCAAAGTCATCATCGGCGCCTTGCTGATAACGGCCGGTAGTTTGGTCATGTTATACAAATAGAAGCCCGCAACCCGAAGACGAAACATGAGGCAACCTCTCATAAGACCCATTAGAATTCAAACTGCCGTTTACGCAGGGAAGTGAAGCTTTTTTTCATAACACAATCGGTATAATTCTTGCCATTTATGGTCAGCCCGGAGAAGCGACGGGAGCCTTAAATGTCAAACGCATTAACTGGCAAGCACGTAGACAATATGACAGGCCGTTAAAGTAAAAAAACAGTATCTTTGCCGCCTGCACAACAAACATGCACTTCACGCCATGGCATCGCCCGACTACATTCTGCAGCAGATAGACAATAAGAGAATCATCATCCTTGGATTTGGCAAGGAAGGCGTCTCCACCTACCGTTTCATCCGGAAGCATTTTCCGGACATGCCGCTGGTCATCGCCGACGGCAACGCCAACCTAAACACTAACGAGATCCAAGACCGTCACGTCCGCTTCATCAAAGGCGAGGGCTACGACCGGAACCTCAACGATTACGACCTCATCTTCAAGACCCCCGGTGTCAATTTCAACAAGCTGGGGTATCTTGTAGAAACGGCGCGCATAACCTCGCAGACAAACCTTTTCCTGAAAGCCTTTCACCGGCAAGTCATAGGCATCACGGGCACCAAAGGCAAAAGCACGACCGCCTCACTCATCTATCATCTGCTCAAAAGCGCAGGGCGCGACACCTTGCTGGCCGGCAACATCGGCGTGCCATTCTTTGACATCATCGACAATATCAACCATGACACGGCAATAGTGGCTGAACTGTCGGCGCACCAGCTGGAATTTGTACACTGCTCGCCAGACACCGCAGTGCTGCTCAACCTGTTTCAGGAACATCTTGACCATTTCATCTCGTTCAACGATTACCAGCTGGCAAAGATGAACATCACCAAATTCCAGTCGTACGAAAACTTCCTCGTCTATAACGGCGATGACGAACACATTCCCGAGTTGATGAAGCGTTTTGACTTCAACCGCACGCGTTGCATATTCGGGGCACGGAGATACAACGGGTTGACCGCCTGCTGTCAGAACGGCATTGTCCGTTTCTCTGACAGCGGCACGCTGCTCGACGAATATGACCTTCGCAAATACCACAACCTTCCTGGCACGCACAACTTCTACAACATCATGGCGGCCGTGGCGGTTTGCCGGCACGAGGGGGTGTCCCATGCGGAAATCATGGCAGGGTTGCAGACATTCCGCGGGCTTCCTAACCGCATAGAGTTCGTGGGCACGTTCAACGGCATACGTTTCTACAACGACAGCATTTCCACCATTCCGGAAGCCACCATGGCCGCTGTTGAGACCTTGCGCAAGGTTGACACCCTCATCTTAGGGGGATTCGACCGTGGGATCGACTACCGGAAACTCGTGCTCTTCCTGCATCAGAATCCTATAGCCCACATCGCTTTCACCGGGCCGGCAGGAAGACGCATATTCAAAGAGTGGAATGCACAGTTTCCCGTCCCGGACGACTACATCATAGAAGACGACTTCCGGAGAATCATCGACTATGCTTTCGAAAAGACAGCCCCGAACAGAATCGTCCTTTTGTCGCCCGCCGCAGCCTCTTACGACCAATTCAAGAACTTTGAGGAGCGCGGACGGATCTTCAAACAATACATCCAAGAAAAATCATCACATTATGCGTAAAACAAATCCTTTTCCCATCCTTGTTTTCTTCTTCTCGGCGCTTCTTCTCGTGGCCTGTGTTGGCAAAACCGCACGGGAGAACGGAAACGTGAACAGTTCAACAGAAACAGAAACAAAAACAGAAACAGCCGCCAAGACACGGCCGCAACTTCCGGAACCCGATTCCGACAATGCTGACCAGCAACTGTTAAAAGAAGACCTTTCGGGAAACGTCATTCCCCTCTCTTCAGACGATTTCACAAAATTTGTCACCGAAATCAACGATCCAAAAGGCTTCAGATACAAGGGGTACACACCTTGCGTCGTGGACTTCTATGCCGGCTGGTGCGGGCCTTGCATGAAACTCAAGCCGATTCTGGAGAGCCTCGCCAAAGAATACAAGGGCAGAATTATCGTCTATTCTGTCAATGTGGACAAAGCCTCGGACGTTTGTCAGGCCTTTGGCATTAGCAGCATCCCTACACTGCTGTTTTTCAACCGGACAAGCCAACCGAAAAAGATGGTCGGCCTTGTTTCTCAACCTGAACTGAAAAAAACCTTTGACGATTTCCTCAGCGAATAGCCGTTGAAAAGACACCTGATTTTAGCCGGATTATGCATCATTTTGTCGAGCCTGCATGCACAGCACACGTGCGACAGTGCATACTCGGCATTCCGCCGGTGGGATAAACGTCTCGACAAACTCAACTATGAAAATCCCGAGCTGATAAGCCTGCACTACCTCTTCCTGCAAGACATCCGCAAAGAAATTGACCGGTTCCGGAACTCGGAACTTCCCTACTTGCACAAATGCCTGCATCTTGACTATTACGAGGCCAAGTCCGCATTCCTGAAGATTGCGTTCAAGGCAGACCGGGCGGAGCAGCGGCTGTCAGCGCTGAAAGCACACGTGGACGGCATTTTCTATGAACGTGCCGTGGATGGGATTCGGTTCCACGACACATTGTCTGCGTTATACAACATAGACCGCGCACTACAGTACAATCCGGGCAATCCAGAGGCGCTCCTGCTGAAAGCCCGGCTGAATCTTGCTTTGGGCTACTACAAAGAGAGCGTCGCGCTCATCCACGACATATACATCCTGCCGGCATTGACAGAGCGACAAGAGCGAGACGTGTCCGACTTCACCATAGAACTTTACGACAAGCTTTACCATGTCGGTGACTCCCTGGCCCGGTGCAACCGTTCGACAGATGCGTTGGAGGTATTTCTTGCCTTAGAGCAATTCTGCTCCAACATGCCGACAGGTTACTGCAACGACGACTATTACCGAGGCATACTCCGTTCCCGCGAAGGGGTATATGAATCATACCTGTCCATTGCACGTGAGGCCGAACGCAGGCATAATATGGAAATGGCGCGGAAGTTCTACCGCTATGCCGAAGAATACAAGAACAGTCGCTAAAACCCCACGAACGACATAAACAATGGGGGCAGAAGCAAGAAGAACCCTACAACAATCAATGCCACAATAAAAGGCCAAATAAACTTGAACCATGTGGAATACGGGATTCTGGCAACGCCCAGCACGCCGACAAGCACGCCCGACGTTGGGGTAATCATGTTCGTAAAGCCGTCACCGAACTGGAACGCCAAAACGGTAAGTTGCCGTGACACACCCATAAGGTCTGACCATTCGGCCATCATAGGTATCGTCAATGCGGCCTTGGCAGAGCCAGACGGGATGATGAGGTTAAGCAGGTTCTGCATCGCATACATCACACCCGTGGCGCCAATCTTGCCCGAATCGCCAAAACATTGAGAAACTGCATAGAGAATAGGGTCGATAATCTTCCCGTCTTCCAATATCACAATGATTCCGCCGGCCAAGCCGACAATCAGCGCCGCCGCCAGAATATCCTTGCAGCCGTCCAGAAAAAGCCGGGACACCTTGTCGAGAGGGAAGCCGTATGCCAGTCCGGAAGCCAGTCCCATCGCAAAGAAAAGCCCGGCAATTTCCATCACATACCAGCCATAACCCAGCACGCCGGTCACCAAGACAAGTACCGTGAACAGAAGCAATACAAGGATGAAGTGGTGTACCGACTTGCGTATGGCAAAAAAGCCCAGCACGATAAAGCATGCGGCAAGAACGGGAAAGAGCACGACGCTGTGAGAATCGGAACCCACCTTTAAGGATGTCTCCGGCAGTGCAAACGCACAGTAAACCAACACTGCGGCAACAATGCCATAAACGATATACGCCGGAAGCGCCGACCGCTCAACGGACTGGTCAACGCTGACCCGCTCGCTGCGGTCGCGCCAATACCGGTCCAGTTCGTACATCACTGACTTCTTTGGGTTCTTCTTCACTCTTCGGGCATAAAGCAGCGTGAAGACAATGGCTGCGAGCGTCAGGATTGTCCAACAGAAAAAGCGGTATCCGATTCCGGAGAATGCGGGCAACCCTGAAAGCCCCTGCGCTATGCCTATGGTGAACGGGTTGAGCGTAGCACCTGCAAAGCCCACATGGGCAGCCACATAGCACATCAGCACCCCGACAATAGAATCATACCCCATGGATATTGCCAGCGGTATGAAAATCACGATAAAGGCTATCGTCTCTTCGCTCATGCCGAACACTGATCCGAAAACACTGAACAGCAACATTATAGCAACTATTACTATATTATTCACCCCGACTTTCCGAAAGAATGGGAGTTGCTGTATCTTATCTGTTTTATCCAGGAAGAAATAGATGCCTTTGTTGATGGCCTTCGTCTCGTTCATCACCCAAAAAGCGCCGCCAATCATCAAGATGAACACAATAATGTCGGAAGTCCGGTTAAAGCCCTTGAAGAGGGCGGTGAATATCTGCCAAGTTTGGGGATTGTTTTCGGCTTGATGATAGGAATCTGCCACGACAACGCTCTTTTGGTGACCATCAACCATAACGTTCTGCCGGTCAAACTCGCCGCCTGGCACAATCCAAGTGAGCAAAGCACACACAACAATCAGGACAAACACGATAGTAAAAGTGTGAGGGATCTTGAAATTCTTACGCATAATTAAGACCTATGAAAAAAAACGTGCAAAACTACAAAAAAAGCGGGGCAGTTGCTCCTATACAACGTCCGTCGGGGGGGCATGAATTACGAAGCCGGCCGGTCACACTGGAAGGAGTCCCTCGTCAGCAAAGCTGAAATAGGCGTCCTTATGCAGGATAACATGGTCAACGAGTGCGATTTTGAAAAGCCTGGAGGCATCTTGTATCTGATGTGTAAGCCGGATGTCGGCCTGACTTGGGCGCAAGGCTCCTGAAGGATGATTATGGCAGACGATCATACTGGTTGCCCTTTGGTCGAGAGCATGCTGGACGAGTGTGCGGATGTCCACCAAGGTGTCTGTAAGGCTGCCTTTCCCGATCTGCTTCACGTCGAGGATGCGGCCTGCTTGGTTGAGATAGACGGCCCAGAACTCCTCATGTTGGAGATTGGCGAGTTTGTCCTGCATCAGTTCCACCACATCAAGGATGCTGTTAATGCGTTTCGCTTCCATCACCTTTTCAGCCCGGATGCGGTTCCCGATTTCGAATGCCGCATGCAGCGTCACAGCCTTGGCAACCCCGATGCCTTTGGTTTCAAGGAGCGTCTTCAGAGAACATGCTGCCAATGTATGTAGCTGATTTCCACATCCTGCAAGCACTCTCCGGGCCAAATCCACGGCATTTTCAGAGGCTGTGCCTGTTCGCAGCAAGATGGCAATCAGTTCTGCATCCGAAAGTGAGGAGATGCCTTTCTCCATATATTTCTCGCGAGGTCGGTCCTGCTTGTTCCAGTCGGCAATTGATAGTCCGGACGCTCTGGTCTCCTTTTTCATCAAACCGTATGTGAACGCTTCAGCAGGTATGGCAGCAAAACCTGGTCGAATCCTTGCGTGATGTCAACCGGAACGACATCAACCTGGTACTGGCCGCATTTCACCTTGATTTCATGGAACAACGCATGCACTTCGTGTTGATAGAACTCCCGGATGTTGTTGGCATGTACTTTGATTTCATTGCCGGTTTCCATGTCCACAAAACGATAGAGGCGGTTCTCGAAAGCGAAATCATATTCCAGGCTCTTGTCGAACGTATGGAACAGCACGACCTCATGTTTATTGTGGCGCAGATGGCCAAGGGCGAGCATCAGGTCTTCGACATTCTTTTGGCTTTCAAACATATCGCTGAAGATGATGACCAGCGACCTTCTATGTATCTGTTCCGCGATCCGGTGCAGCGTGTCTGCCACCATCGAGCCTTTTTTTACATCTGTTCCGATGGGCTGCAACACTTTCTCCAGTTCCCGGTAAATCATTTTGCTGTGGGCATCGCCGCCGCGTGCGGCGGTGTGCAGTTCCAGTTTGTCAGAAAAGAGGCTCAACCCGACGGCATCGCGCTGACTCTTGAAGATCTGCATCAACACAGCCGCCGCATACACGGAAAAGAATATCTTGTTCGGTTCTGCCAATGAGTACTGCTTGCGTACAGGAAAATACATAGAAGCAGAGTTGTCGATAACCAAATGACAGCGAAGGTTCGTCTCCTCTTCATACTGCTTGACGAAAAGTTTGTCCGTACGGGCATACAGTTTCCAGTCAATATGCCTTACCGGCTCGCCGGTATTGTATTGGCGGTGTTCTGCGAACTCCACTGAAAAGCCGTGCATCGGGCTCTTGTGTATCCCGGTTATGAAACCTTCAACCACTTGCTTGGCGACAAATTCAATGTTGTCGTATTGCGTTATTTTCGTCAGGTCTATCGTATATGGCATCTTTTTTGTGTTTTCGGGCTGCAAAAATAGCGTTTTTACAAGACTATTTTCAACTCAAGCGGCCGTTCACTTTGACAGAAACTTCCGCCATGCCGCCAAAAAACCGTCTGAAAACTGAAGCGTATATTCATTGTCGGTGAATATCTCATTTACAGAGAACAAAACGGGGGCTTTGCCGCGCTCATACAGGCACACTAAGGGATAACTGCGAGGATTCCGGGCAAAGAACCGGGGATATTGTTCGTCCAAGACCGGAAGCAGGTAATAGAGGTCATAGTGTTTGTCAATGTATTGTGCTGCATCATAGCGTGTTTCTCTTTCGCTCAAAGCCCCACGATATTTGGCATACATCATTCCGATACGGACATCTGCCGTGTCAATCGTATTCATAATGCGCAGGATCTGGCTGTTGCAGGCCGAGCACTCCAACGACTGGTGCAGCAACAGCACCTGTTTGTCAACATTCAAGTCGTTCAGTGAATGTGGTTTGTCATCTTCGTCATAAAAGAAGACCTGGTCTGCCGGGCTGCTGTTCGTGAAGCGCATCACCCTGATCTGCAAGACCGGGTCGTTTTTCCGGAAGAAACTCTCCTTTTCCTGCTCATATTCTGCCGGAGTCAGCCCGTTCCACGACTTGCTGATACCGGCGGAGACCTCCACAAGCAGGTCGCCCCAGCTTGTCCGGGCTTTGTCTTCGAGCATGAACAGCAGATTGAACGGGAACCTGCCTGCCACATAAGGCTCGTTCTGCAAATCTTGGCAGCCAAACATCTTGACGGAATCGCCTTTGGTTGACAAGGCATACATCGGAGCAGACTTTCCGGTGGCCGTATCGTACTGAGTGTAGTACATCAGGTAGCTGCCGCCTATCGGGAACACCAGTTTAGGATACGAATAATTGAAAATCTTATCCATCGTGGCATATATTCGAGCGGCCCCGTATTCGTATGAGAGGCTGCGTTTGATATATTCGTCCTCAAAAGGATGCCAGCCGGGCAGGCTGAACGTAATTTCGTCCACCCGGCGGCCATCCTGGTCATATTTATACAAAACGGGATACCTTGTACTCAAAAAGTAAACATTGTTTTCATCGTGAAAGAGATAGCGGTTAGGATTAGCCTGCACCACATGTGGCGCCTCATATTTCAGTTCCGTCAGCACCTTGTCCTTACCGGTCTGGAGGTCCAGGCAATTCCAACGATAGCCCTTGTCGTGGTCTTCCGTGAAATAATGCAGTTTGTTGTCTTTCAGGAACACGGCCATACTTACAGGGCGATGAAACATCGTATCGAACTGGAACGCCGAACCCTCATCCCGGCGGTACAGGAGAATATAGTCCTGGACAGAAATCACAGCCCGGTCTTCATAGATTCTGAAGTCATATACCCAGAAGCTGCTTTTCACCGCATATTTCTTCGGGAAAGACGCCGGCAGCTGAAAAGTCAGCTCAAACTGGGTATAGTCTTTCAGGGAGAGTGCATGAACCGTGGCGGCGTAGCCTTTGTCTGGATGTTGGAACGCTTGCAATTCGGTAAAGTAGAACACCCCGTCGCAGATGCAGCACACCAGCTTGTTCACGTTGTACCCGTCATAGTTGCCTTTCATCTCAACGACTGTGTCAAGTGCGAATTGAGAACCTATCCAGTCTTGGCCGAAGCACGTTCCCCCACTGAAAAACCATGTGAGGCAGAGCATAATAATTCCTGTCTTTTTCATTTCTATATTGTTTTTTGAATATCCTTCGCTATTTCAGGCGGATTATTGTCTTTGCAACAGGTTCAACTTGTCGATGTAGATCTCCACGGTGCCTTCGCCGTATTGGTTGTAGGACCATTTCCCCTTGACGACATAAGTATCCACCTTCTTGGATGAACTCTGCACGGCAATCTTTTTGGTTGCTGTTCCGGAATTCACCCCTTTTGAACTGCTGTTCTCGCTCTGTTCAATCAACTGGTTGACAGCATCCGCAAGCCTTGAATTGACCTGCGGGGTCAGGCCGACAGACCCGTTGTTGGTTGAACCAACGGTACAGCTGAATGCAGAAGACGGGACGCGACAGAAACTGAAGCCTTTTCCGCTGCATTCAAGAAGTGCGGGACCGCCGTTTTGGGATGGCGTGTATTCGATTACGTTATACAAATTAAGCCAGGCCCACCATCCGCCGTTGTATTTGCGGACAATGAGTGCGGGATCGCCTTCTGCGAAAGAGGCGCTGATGCCGATTAAACAAATGCTTGCTAACAATAATAATTTTTTCATGGTTTTTTGTTTTTTATTTATTGATTTTTATTTAATTTTTTCCACTTACGCAGGAGGAGTTCAATCCAATCTTCGCCTCAGAGCCGGACAGCGGCACTTCAGTTGTTTTCTGTTCTGATACGGCATTTTCTTGTTCTAATTATTTATCATATTGTCCTTGACCCGTTTCCGGATGCCTTTTGAAAACTTCAAGCGGGGATGCCAGCCCCTGCATAAAATCAACACCACAAAGATACAGTCTCTGCTTTACGTTTGTCAAGAGGTTTTGATTCTTTTTTATTTTATTGACAATGAAAAGGTTGGTTTTATCTTAAACATTATTTTTACAATTCTTCTTTAACGGCAGTGAACGTTTTTCGCATTTTTTTACTATTGTCAGGCCTTTTCGTCACCGAAGCAAAGACAAATCCTTTTTTGTATTTTTGCCACAAAAAAATATACCGACACATTTATGAAGCACAATCTCGTAATCATGGGCATCGTTACTGCCGGCCTTATCGGCGGTGCATGCGGCAAGAAAAGCAAGACAGACCTTTCAGACAATCCTTTCATGCAAAATTGGGAGACTCCTTACGGGGTGCCTCCGTTCGATGAAATCAAGACCGTTCATTATTTGCCGGCATTCGAAGAAGGCATGCGGCAGCAGAAAGAAGCCATCGACAACATCTGCGGCAGCAAGGAAAAGCCCACGTTCGCCAATACCATCATCCCGTTGGAATACAGCGACGAACTGCTCAACAAGGTCAGTTCTGTATTCATGAACTTGGCAGAATGTTGCAACGACGAAGAGATGGAGGCCATAGCCGATACCATATTCCCCGTCCTCTCGCAGCACAGCGACGACATCATGCTGAACGAAAAGCTGTTTGCCAGAGTGAAGCAAGTTTACGACAACCGGGAGGCCGAGAATCTGAACAACGAGCAACTGCGCCTGCTTGAAGAGACTTACAAAAGCTTTGTGCGGGGCGGCGCAAACATCCCAAAAGAGAATCAAGAACGTTTCCGTGAAATAAACAGCCGGCTTTCAACACTGACCCTGAAATTCGGCAACAACGTGCTGGGCGCAACCAACGACTACAAACTGGCAGTCGCCGACTCCGCAAAACTGGCCGGACTCCCGTCCTCCCTGCTCCACGCCGCCCTTGAGGCCAGAAACGCCAACAAGGACACCGAAGGCAAATACGTGTTCACCTTGGACATGCCCACATTAGAGCCATTCCTTATGTACTGCCAAGACCGCAGCCTCCGCAAGGAGATCTGGACGGCCTATACGAACCGCTGCCTCGGCGGCGACTTTGACAATGCCGCTATCATCAACGAGATCGTGAACCTGCGGCTGGAAAAGGCCAACATCCTCGGCTTCGACAATTACGCCAACTATGTGCTGGACGACTGCATGGCCAAGAACGACAAGAACGTGTATGACCTGCTTATGCAGGTTTGGAAACCCGCGCTTGCCAAAGCCAAAGAAGAGGCCGCATCCTACCAGAAAATGATCGACAAAGAAAAAGGCGGATTCCAACTGGAACCGTGCGACTGGCGCTACTACTGTGAAAAAGAACGGAAAGCCAAATATGACGTGGACGAAGAAGCCATCAGACCTTATTTCTCCCTTGACACCGCACAGAATGGACTCTTTATGGTCTGCAACAAACTGTACGGGCTCACTTTCCGCGAAAACAGCAACATCCCTGTTTACCACAAAGACGTGAAAGCATACGAGGTCATCGACCGCAACGAAGTCATTGCCATCGTCTATATGGACTTCTTCCCGCGGGAGTCGAAAAGAAGCGGCGCTTGGATGACCAATTTCAGGGAGCAGTACTACACGCGCGACGGCAAGAACGTCATTCCTGTCGTATCGTTAGTCTTCAACTTCACCAAACCGTCAGGCAGCCGTCCGGCGTTGCTCAACATCGACCAGGTGGAAACCCTCTTCCACGAGTTCGGCCACGGGTTGCACAGTATGCTCTCGCGCTGCCACTACCGTTCTCTTTCCGGCACCAACGTGCCCCGCGACTATGTAGAGATGCCCTCGCAGTTCATGGAGCATTTCGCATTCGAGCCGGAAGTGCTCAAAATGTACGCCAAACATTACAGCACCGGGCAAGTCATCCCTGACGAACTGATCAAGAAGATACAGGCCTCCAAGACTTACGGGCAGGGCTTCATCAACACCGAACTGCTGGCCGCCTCGCTGCTCGACATGGACTATCACACCATCACAAAAAAAACCGGCATCGTCCTTCCGGACTACGAGAACCGCCAAATGGCTCAGATCGGACTGATATCGTCCATTGTGTCGAGATACAAGAGCCCCTACTTCCAGCACATCTTCTCCGGAGGCTACGGCGCAGGCTATTACAGCTACACCTGGGCAGCCGTTCTCGACAACGACGCTTTCGAAGCCTTCCGCGAACACGGCATCTTTGACCAGGAAACTGCCGCTGCTTTCCGCATCAACATTCTGGAAAAGGGCAACACCGATGAGTGCATGAAACTCTACACGGCTTTCCGCGGACACGAACCCTCCATCAAACCGCTGCTTAAGAACCGCGGACTGGAATAACATCGACTTTTCTGTCTCCGAACGATATGCAGAGGCAGTCAAGGATGCCTCTCCCGATTCAGAACATCTATATTACTCCCTATTATTCGATATCGAATAATAGGGAGTAATATAACAAATGGCATGTACTTTGTCATGTTGGGATACATCACCTTTGGCTTAGAAAAATCCTCCGCCATCTCTCGTCAAGAGCCGGCCGCTACAAGTCCAGACTTTCCGGATGCAGCAGGAAATCGAAAAGGCCGAGGGTGAGGATGCCGTGCTCGTCCCGGCGGGGTTTGATTCTGTCCTTGACGATGATAACCTTCCTGAAAGAGTCGCCTATGCTTCGGAGAGAACGTGTCTCCTGCTCGATTTTCTCTCTGGTCGGCATATCGAGCGCCGACTGGATGTAATAGCGATTATTCCCGCTGTTGGCGACGAAATCCACTTCGAGCGATTTACGCACCGTCTTGCCCTGCCTGTCCGTGGTCCGGATTATGAGATTGCCCACATCCACACGGAAACCTCTTATTCGCAATTCATTGAAGATGATGTTCTCCATAATGTGGCTTTCCTCCTGCTGGCGGAATCCGAGTATCGCATTGCGGATGCCGATGTCGGTGAAATAGTACTTCGACAGCGAGCCGATATACCGCTTTCCCTTGAGGTCGAAGCGGACTGCCTTCTCGGCGATGAACGCATCGCAGAGATAGTCAATGTATCTGGAAACAGTCGCGCTGGAAATGCTTGACTGCTTGGTACTCTTGAATGTATTGGCAAGTTTGAGCGGATTCACCGGCGAGCCGACAGAGGATGCGAGTACGGACGCAAGATCAGAAAAGTCAGCGCCGTGCCGTATGTCGTGACGCTCCCTGATGTCTGAGAGATACACCGTGCGGTAAAGATCGGACAGATAGTCGCCCTTGGCGGTGTCTCCCTCAAGCGACAGCACGAGTGGAAGGCCTCCGTAGGTGTAGTATTCCTCCCAGGCTTCATCGAGGCCGCCGTCAAAGACGGTGACATATTCTGAAAAGGAAAGGGGATGCAGATTGATGACATAGCCCCTGCCCCGGAAGTCGGTGGCGATGTCCGATGATGTGGTCTTCTCTGACTCCGTCTTCAATCAGGAATTTCCTGAATATCTTGAACAGAAGATAGGACTTCCCACACCGCCGCAATCCGGTCACAATCTTGACGAGACCGTTTCCCCTTGCTGCTTTCAGCTTTTCAAGATATTGATTTCGTGCTATATACATACGCTATCTAAAATATCTGACATTTATGACTATTTTTTTACGTAGCAAAGATAGGCAAAAACTTCGTGATGACATTGGGAAATTCTATTTCACGCTATCTTTCGCCCCCTGGCATTCTCTTATGCACGAAGCCTTCGCCTCCATGGAAGTATGCCTCAAACACGATACTGAGGAACTTAGCAATGTCTTTGCACTTCTTGGCAATCTTGAAAAAAGCGGAACTGACATAGGCCATTAGGGTCGGCTTGGCTACACTTGGGGGCGATAGTTGTCACGGAGTGTGGTACAACTATCTGGTCACGATCGGCAAAGGCAATGGCGCATGCGTTGATTGCATCTTGCTCCTCTTTGCTGAACACGCTCATTTTTGTAGCAAACCCATCGAGAGCTTCTTGCACTTTGTGCTGCTGCTCTTCATCTGCGGCTTGCGACATTGCGGATGCATGTTCCTGTTCAAGTTTCCCAACTGTATCTTCAAGCACCGCCATCTTTTTCTTCTTTATTGTTTGGTGTCATATACTAAACCATCGTCTTCATGAAGAAGGTATTCATATTCTGTTCCGACAAGACTTTCACGGTCGTATTCCTTTCTGTACTCCATGATATAATAACTTATCGTTTCGGGATATTCATAGACGAATCTACGACATATTTTCTTATACATAAGCAATATGCGTTCGTCATCAGCAAACTCAAACAGATTGTCAAGCATACGTCCGACCTCGTTTGCCGTTGCATGTTTTCTCGCACAGAATTCATCAACAATGGGAGCATACTCTATGGCCGCTCTCTCGCGAATCTGCATTAGTTCCTTTGCCAATTCATTTATTCCAGCAAAGAATTCTTGATAGCCCTTGTCTTTACTAATATCATTCATGGTCTGTTTTTTTAATCTTTCAAACAGGCAAGCGGTATGACTTTTACTCCGTCAGGGCGTGTGTAAGCCATATAGCCACCAGTCATGACAATCATCAAGTCGGGCTCGCGTAGCGGTACCTGCTTTTCCGTTTCATTATACACTTTAATGAGACGTTTTATCTCCAAAAGGTGTTTTGCACCTTCTTCTATCTCACGACTGCCAAGCTTACATTCTATGAGAGCGTAGCGTCCATCGTCAAGGTGAAGCACCAAATCAGCTTCCAAGCCGTATCGGTCGCGATAGTAAGACAAATGATTGCCAAAGCCTGAGGTGTAAGCCCGAAGGTCTCTCGCACACATTTGTTCAAAGATAAAACCGAATGTTTTCAACTGGGTCATCAATGCTTCCGGCGAAAATCCAAGAGCGGCTACAGCTATGGAAGGGTCTACAAAAGCACGTTTTATGCCACATCGGATAGCAGTTTTACTTCGAACGGCAGGACACCATGCGTCGATATTGTCAATAACAAACAATCTGTTGAGGGAGGTTACATAATCCTCAAACGTACTCATTGAGAGTGTCACCTCGCCAGAGGCTGTCACGTCAGCTAAGATGGCGGTGTTCTTTGCCAATGTAGATATGTTTCGGGCATACGAACGCAATATAGCACGAGTAGTTCGTTCGTCCCTCTTCACACCATCCACTCTGGAGATATCATCACGGCAGATTGCATCAACATAGTTACGCGCAATAAGCAACTTTGACTTATCACTCTTCATGTTGATAAATGCAGGCCATCCGCCGCGACAAGCAGCATAAATCAAGTCCTCAATTTTCATGTCTGAAGTAATGCCGTCTATGTCCAAATTCTGATTGTCGAACAATTCCTTTAAGGAAATATTCCCGTTAGACTCTCCCGACTCCCATAAACTCATTGGCAACATCTTCATTCGCGATATCCTGCCCGTTCCTGAATGATGGATTGTGCTTCTGTCAACAACAGTAGACCCAGTAAGAATGAACTGTCCCGGAACTTGACGATCGTCTACCATAGTACGCACAGCATCCCAAAGCACAGGAGCATCCTGCCACTCATCTATAAGACGAGGCGTTTCTCCCATCAACAGCAAGGATGGTTTTGAAGCAGCGGTTGCAGCGTATTCTTCCTGCATCTCTGTATCCTGCATTTTGATGACACTTTTACTCATCTGCTCTGCTGTCGTTGTCTTTCCGCACCATTTAGGACCCTCTATCAGTACAGCCCCAAAAGCATCCAGACGCTCTGCCAGTTGAATGTCCGCAATTCTATGTGAGTAGTTCATATTTCAGTCGTTTTCAATTTATGTGCAAAAATAGTGATGTTCATCCATATATGCAAGTAAAAAAAACTAATATTTGTGGTTTTTTGATACTAATAATTGTGCTATGTGGCAACTAACTTTTGCGATAGCCAGTTACTGTCTTTTGTGGCTTTTAATCTGTGTTTTTGCTGAATTTCATTCGGCGTTTTTGTGGCAGATCTGTTAAAAGGCTTTTAGCCTGAATAATTCATGGAGGTTCCGTTGCACAACACACTTTTGACGGTTTCTCCCGAAAGGCGAGCACGCTGACGTTTTGTTTGCGCCGAACAAAGAAGCGAAAATGTCCGTTTACTTTTTATTATGAACGCATCATTGTAGCCTGTCTTGATGCCATAATTGATTTGTATATCCCAATCCTTCAAAGGAGTGCCTACTGCCTCTATCTTTCTCTTGATGCTTTGCTCAATTGGAGATAAGATAACCCACGAATCGGAACTATTGAAATCACAAGTTGTTCCGCTTTGCTGCACAAAAACGCTCATTCCTCATTCCTCATTCAATAATTCCCTAAGCGGTTGGGATTATTATTCGTGCGGCCGCCGTAATCCATATACAAACAAAAAAAGATGTTACGATAAAAAACATATCTTTGCACGCTTTTAGGCGAAAACTGTCAAGCACAACATCTAATATCATCTAAATAACTGATAAACAACATGAGAAAATTTGATCCCGCAACCAACATCGAGAAGTTGGACAAAAAAGACGCTTACCGCGGCGTCAACCCTGCCATCTGCGACAGTGCCACATTTATGTTTGAACACGCCAAGACCATGACCGACACATTCCATGGCGAAACGGAGGGTTATTTCCTCTACTCCAGACATTGGAATCCGAGTACGCTGGCATTGGCACAGTCATTGGCCGCCATGGAAGGCACCGAAGCGGCCTGGGCTACCGGTTCCGGAATGGCTGCCATAACGGTGGCGCTGCTCCACGAAGTGAAGGCCGGCGACCATATCGTATCCAGCATGACCACTTACGGCGGAACGTTCGCATTTCTGAACAACTACCTCAAGAAATTCAATGTCGAGGTCACTTTCGTCAACATGCAGGACCTGGAAGCCGTCAAGAAAGCCATCAGACCCAACACCAAGGTTCTTTATACGGAAACGATGAACAATCCGCTGCTCCGTATCGCCAACATCCCTGAGATTTCCAAGATTGCCCACGCCGCCGGCGCCAAATTGCTTGTGGACAACACTTTCACACCGATGATTTTCTCCCCGTACCGTCTCGGCGCCGATGTCGTCATCTACAGCATGACCAAATACGTGAACGGAATGAACGACTGTGTTGCAGGCGCCATCTGCGGGACTGCCGAGTACATCAACTCTCTGATTGACGTGAACAACGGCACCGCAATGCTGCTCGGTCCGGTATTGGACACTTTCCGCTCCTCCAGCATACAGAAGAACCTGCACACGCTGCATATCCGCATGAAGAAGCACGGCGAAAACGCCATGTATCTTGCCAAACGTTTCAAAGAGACCGGCATCAAGTACAACTATCCCGGCCTCGAAGAGCATCCTGACCATAAGCTGTTCACCGAAATGATGAATGAAGGCTACGGCTACGGCGGCATGATCTCCATCGATATGGGCACGGCCGAAAGAGCCAGCGCCATTATGGAGAAAATGCAGGAACTGGGCGTAGGCTACCTTGCCGTCAGCCTCGGCTACTTCAAGACCCTCTTCAGCAACTCCGGAAAGTCCACCTCTTCGGAAGTCCCTGAGGACATCCAGAAAGAAATGGGCATGAGCGAAGGCCTCATCCGCTTCTCTGTCGGCCTCGACAACGACCCGGAACGCACTTTCCAGCTCATCAAACAAGCCATCGAAGAGACCCGGTAATCCCGGTCTTGCCATCCACAAAAAGGCGGCTTAAAAAGCCGCCTTTTCCTTTTTTTTGCCACTATCCTCCAACACGGGACCGTCCCAGACTCGTCGCCGCTGACATACTCGATCCGGGCAAGAGATACCCGATGCTGATGAGCAAGGGGAAAGCCGCTGACGAGGTGATGAAGACAATCCGAAGGAGAAAGCGCATTCATACTGTCGGCTGGAGATTCCGTGTCCTGGTGTTCTGGTGGCGGCTGATGCCACGTTGGATATGGGAGAGGCTAACCTGGGTGAAAAACTGAATGCTTGAATCTGTGTTTTTCATCGTACTTCCAACGTTTTTTTTGTATCTTTGCATTCTTTGAATTTTAAATAAAACCATTTGTAAATGAGCGAAATAGACAATATCAATCCTGCCGAGGAATCTTACGGCGCCGACAACATCCAAGTACTTGAGGGGCTGGAAGCCGTACGCAAGCGGCCTGCCATGTACATCGGCGACATCAACGAGCGCGGACTTCACCATCTGGTCAACGAGGTGGTGGACAACAGCATCGATGAAGCGTTGGCAGGATTCTGCAACAATATAGAAGTCACCATCCTGGAAGACAACTCAATCAGCGTGCTGGACAACGGCCGGGGCATCCCTACCGGCATGCATGCCAAGGAGCACCGCTCCGCCCTGGAAGTCGTGATGACCGTACTCCATGCCGGCGGCAAGTTCAACAAGGACACGTACAAGGTCTCCGGCGGTCTGCACGGCGTAGGCGTATCCTGCGTGAACGCGCTCTCCAAGCACATGACCGCAGAGGTCTTCCGCGAAGGCAAACATTTCGTTCAGGAATACGCTTGCGGAAAACCGCTCTACCCCGTGAAAGTTGTGGGCGACAGCGATTACCGCGGCACCAAGATCACGTTCACTCCCGACAATTCAATATTCTACACCACCACATACGATTTTGAAAGGCTGTCAGACCGTCTTCGCGAGCTGGCTTTTCTTAACAAAGGCATCCACATCTCCATCGAAGACCTACGGTCAACAGACGAGCAGGGCAACCATCCGAAACATGAGTACTACTCTGAAAACGGGTTGCGCGACTTCATCGACTATTTAGACCAGAACCGCGTCAAAATCACATCGAAGCCGATTTACATTGAGGGCGAACGGCAGAACGTGCCCGTTGAGGTTGCCATGCAGTACAACGACTCCTACTCGGAGAACATCCACTCGTACGTCAACAACATCAACACGATAGAAGGCGGCACGCACCTTGCCGGCTTCCGCTCGGCGCTGACCCGCACCCTGAAGAAATATGCAGACGACAACAAGATGCTGGACAAACTCAGCAAGGAGAATGTGGAGATTTCGGGTGACGATTTCCGCGAAGGACTCACCGCCATCATTTCTGTGAAAGTGGCGGACCCGCAGTTTGAGGGACAAACGAAAACAAAACTCGGGAACAGCGAAGTGGCCGGCATCGTAAACCAGATGGTAGGCGAAATGCTGACCAACTATCTGGAGGAGAATCCGAAAGACGCAAAAGACATTGTTGACAAAGTGGTCACTGCCGCCCGCGCGCGTCATGCCGCCCGCAAGGCCCGCGAGATGGTACAGCGCAAAACCGCTTTCAGCGGCTCCGGACTGCCGGGCAAACTCTCCGACTGCTCCTCCAAAGACGCCACCAAATGCGAGCTGTTCCTCGTGGAGGGCGACTCCGCAGGCGGAACGGCGAAGCAAGGCCGCGACAGCCATTTCCAGGCCATCCTGCCGTTGCGAGGCAAGATCCTGAACGTGGAGAAAGCCATGCCGCACCGCATCTGGGACAGCGTGGAAATCAAGAACATATACACCGCATTAGGCGTGACTATCGGCACCGAGGAAGACAAGATGGCGCTCAACATCTCCAAACTCCGCTACCATAAAGTCATCATCATGACCGATGCCGACGTGGACGGCAGCCACATTGCCGCCCTCATCCTGACATTCTTCTTCCGGCACATGCGCACGCTGATAGAACAAGGCCATGTCTATATCGCCACCCCGCCGCTCTACCTCGTGAAAAAAGGGAAATACCAGAAATACGCATGGACGGAAGACCAGCGCAAACAATACATTGCCGAAGCCGCCGGAGACAACGAAGACGCAAAGGTTCACGTGCAACGCTATAAAGGTCTCGGCGAAATGAACGAAGAACAGCTTTGGTCAACCACTATGGATCCGGAGCACCGCACGCTAAGGCAGGTAACCATTGAGAACGCAGCCGAAGCCGACCGCGTGTTCTCCATGCTGATGGGCGACGACGTGCCGCCGCGCCGTGAATTCATTGAAAAAAACGCCACCTATGCAAACATCGATGCCTGACACCCCGGAAAAAAAAGGAACAACTGCGCCTGACAACAGCCCTGCGGCACAACAGCCCGAAACGGACACCGCCCCTCAATCTGCTGCGCCCGAAGCAGCGGTCGCCGAAGACGTGCCCAATATGGTGATTTCGCTGCGTAACGTGGACATCTACCAGAAAAAGATTTTAGTGCTCCCCAAGGTCTCCTTTTCCGTAAAAGAAGGCGAGTTCGTTTACCTCATCGGACGAACCGGCAGCGGCAAGTCTTCTATCCTGAAAACTTTAATCGCCGACATCAAACCGCAGGGCGAAAGCGCCGAAATATTAGGTTACGACCTCCTCAACCTCAAACAGAAAAAAATACCGGCACTCCGCAAGAAAATCGGCATGGTGTTCCAAGACTACCAGTTGCTTTCGGACAAGACTGTCATTGAGAACCTGATGTTTGTGCTCAAGGCCACACGATGGAAAGACAAGAACGCTATGCTCAACCGCTGCGAAGAGGTGCTTGATGCCGTAGACCTTAAAACCAAGGACTTCAAACTGCCCTCGCAACTCTCCGGCGGCGAGCAACAACGCGTTTGTATCGCCCGCGCCCTGCTCAATCGCCCCGACGTGATCTTGGCAGACGAACCTACCGGCAATCTTGACCCTTTGACTTCGGAAGAGATCTTCAGCGTATTCCACAACATCAACAAGACGGGGACGACCATCCTGATGGCTACGCACAACTTCTCAATGATTGACAGGTTCCCGTCCAGAACCATCTGCATAGAAAACGGCCAGTTGATAGATTCGGGATTCTGATGCTCTCCATTCTGCTACCTGTCCACAACATCTCTGCAAAGCCGCTCGCCTCTTCCCTGCTTGAACAAGCACGCCGGCTTTCCATCCCTTTTGAAATCCTGATTTTAGACGATGCCTCCACCGACAGGCAAACCATCCTTGAAAACGAAAGCTTGACCGGGAATCCTGAAATTACTTTTCTCCGCAACAAAACAAACCGAGGGCGGGCCTTCACCCGCAACCGCCTTGCCGAAGCCGCACAATACCCCTATCTGCTCTTCATTGACGGAGATGCAGGCATGAAAAGTTCCCGTTATCTGGAACAATATGTACAATATGCCCGCAACCGGCATCCCGACAATGCCGAACCCTTTGTGGCATTAGGCGGCGTTTCATACCATGACACGCCGCCAGAGAAACAATTCCGTCTCCGTTGGCGCTACGGCATCAGCCGCGAACAGAAAAGCGCGGCTAAACGCCTCCGGCACCCCTACCGGTCATTTACGCCTTTCAACATGCTCGTCTCAAAAACTGTGTTCAACACTTGCCGCTTCGACGAGTCGTTCAAGACTTACGGCTTTGAAGATGTCTTTTTTGGAGAACAATTGAGAACGAACGGCATTCCCGTAGAGCATATCGACAATGGGATTTACCACGAGGGACTTGACCGGAACGAAGAGTTTCTGTCAAAAACCGAAACTGCGGTTGCCAATCTGGCAATAATGCTGAACAATCAGAAAGCCACTCCGGACTTCATCAGCGAGAACCGGCTGTTGCGTGCCTTTCTGAAACTGTCAGACTGGCATCTGTCAAAACCGGCAGCATTATTCCTGAACATCAACCGCAACTTACTGAAAAGGCTCATCCTCCGACGCTACTGCATACACGCACTCGACCTATACAAACTGTTGTGCCTTTTCCGGGAATCCCAAAATGTTATTTCTACAGGGAAAACTGAACGATAACAAACACCAGGCCTAAGACAAAAGTGGATATGATGATGCCGCGTCCTGTCCTGTCGTATTTCAGCTTCAGCAGATAGTGGCGAAGGATCAGCAGCGACGGAATGAGGCTGATCAGAATCAGTTTCGGGATGATGGTACGCTCCAACGAGGGGCTGTTGACCAGCATTTCAGGGTTCGTCTTCACCAGTATGGCGAATATGGCAAAAAGAACACCAAAGAGAACTGCCGGCACCACAATGCCTGTCACAACTCCCAAGCCGATAGAATCTTTACGCAAAAAGTTGAAAAATCTATTTTCCATTTTCTTCTAATTCAAGGTATTTGACTTCATTCATGAATTTATAGGCGGTAAGGTCATACTGAACAGGCTGTATAGAAACATACTGGTGATGGAGCGCCCACTCGCACGAGTCTTCTTTATGGTCTGTATCGACCAAATGTCCTGCCAGCCAATAGTATTTGCGTCCTTGCGGATCCGTACGTTCTTCCAGGTCTTCTTCCCAATAGCCCTCGGTCTGCCGGGTCACTTTCATGCCTTTGATTTCGCTCAACGGCAATTTGGGGACATTCACATTAAGGCATATTCTGGGCGGAAGTCCGTTCTGGAGAACCTTTTCCACAATTATTTTCCCGTAATGTATAGATGCCGTGAAATCAGGGTCTTTAGAGTAGTCGAGAACAGAGATGCCCACGGCCATCGTTTCAAATGAAGCCTCTATGGCGGCCCCCATCGTGCCGGAATAGATGATGCTGACAGAGGAGTTTGAACCATGGTTGATCCCCGACAGCACGATGTCGATCTTGCGCCCGCACAGGACAACCTTTTGTCCCAATTTCACACAATCAACTGGCGTGCCGTTCGTGCGCCAATAGGGAATGCCGTCCTCGGTCTTGTAATGGGTAACATGGAGCGGCTCGTGCATTGTGATGGAGTGACCCGATGCTGAACGCACCCTGTCGGGCGAGACGACAACCACTTCGCCAAACGTTTTGGCAATCTGTACCATCGCCTCAAGGCCCTTGGCTTCATAGCCATCGTCATTCACTACTAATATCAACGGTTTATTATGCATCTTTTACTGTTTAATCAACTTGAGAATCTGAGTGTTTTTATTATGGTCCGTCACCTCTAACAAGTAAATCCCGCTTTTCAGTCCATCGAGTGCGATTGTCTGCCGCGTGCTTTCAACGACACCTTGCAACAACAAGCGTCCGCCGACATCAAACAGCCTGTATCCGCATCCATTCAAAGGGACAGAACTGTCTGCACAGAGGTATGTGATACCTGTTGCCGGGTTCGGCGACAAGCAGAAGAGTCCCACACTGTTTTGCGTGACTTCAGTGGCCGCATCCGGGATCGGAAACTCGATCATATCAAGCATCGCCATATCAGAGCCTTCTGAATAATAGTCATCCTTGTCATAGGTCCATTTGAGCAAATGCTGGCCGGCGGGCAAGACACATGCAAAGCGTTGCCATCCGGTATTGCCGCTCCATTTCCCCTTCTCCTCTCCGTCAACCTTGAAGATCAGGAAGTCGTAATCCTCCTCTGACGACACCAAATAATAAAATGAGAGTGTGTCGGGCGCATTGTTGCTGACTGTGATAGAGAGACTGCTGGCAGCATTGTGGCCAATGGCGGCCGAACGAACAGCATAATTGCCCTCATAGACATTCCGGTCTGTAACAGTCCAGGCCCTGCTGCCGGTTGTGTTCCAGTTGAAAGCTGAAAAATCGCCCGACTCCCAGTTCTCCACCAAGGCGCCCACCCTGACGGGAAAGACCTTTTCGGATGTAAAGTTCCCTGCGGTATAAACCGCCTTAAGTCTGGCGTATGTTGGAGTTGTGACCTCCGGGGAAGCGGTTGCCGTAACCTCAACAAGGCGTTCCTCCCCCACCCCCATAATTGCGACAGGAAAGTCCTGCTCTGTCAACATCACCTTGCCATCCAGCGAGATGATGCGCACATTGCCTGCCGGGGCCTCATAGTTGCCTTGGTTGACGAGGGAAATCTGCAATTGCCCCGTCTCTCCGAAATCGAAACGTCCGTTCGGGTTTTCCGAAGCGGCGTCATTGAAAGTACACGACTTGACAGTCAGCTCGGGTGCGTAAAGTGTCACCGTGAATGTGCGTTCCACAACCGTCCCCTCAAAAGCCGTTCTTACTTTTAGTTTAGCCGTATGGGCGGCCGGCACATCCGGAGCAACGCTGATGGTATAGGCGGCGTGCCTTTCCAATGTGCTGCCAGAGTCAAGCCTTAGCAGCATCAACGAACTGTCAACGACTGTCAGGTAAGGATCTTCAGTGCTCAGGTGCGCCCGGATACGGGTTGCGCCATCGTTGCCTATATTGCGGAAAGTTGCTTTCATGGCAACCGTAGTGCCATAAACCGCCATCTGAGAGCTGTCGGGTTCAAGGGAGGAGCAGAACACATAGGGGCCTTGCACCGACATTCTGCTGATTTTCCCCTCGTAGGGCAAATAGCCCGAGGCAACTGCCATCACATCCAACGTGTCTATCTCAACGGGGAGTGCAGAGATGTCGAGCGTCACGTTTCCGCCTTGCACCATACCCGTGGCCACGAGTTCATCGCCTTTGAGCACAGAGACTCTTGCGTCCTCCACCGGCGAAGTGAAGTCAACGACAGACAGACCGGCGGGTATCTGGCTTGCGTGCGTCACCACGAGCGCTTGCGGGGCGGAAGTGCGCACTTGCAACGTCGGGTCGCCAAAGAGTACCCAGGTGCGGGAAACTTCATAGTCGTTGTACGTGTCGAGCATATCTGCGATGCCGTTAAAGATGATGCCGCCCAGGGTTTTGGACTGCGGGCTCCCGTTCGTGCCGGTCAGGTGTTGCATCATACGGTCTTGTGCATACATTGGCGAAATCCACGGCTGGTTTATCGTGGACATCAACGCGCCCACTGCGCCTGTGGGCTGGCCGTTCCTCTCGGCGCGCAGCCATTCCTCGGCAAAGCAGGTTCTGCCCACATAATCGCCGTTCTGACAAGCCACAGAAATGATGAAAGGCAGCTTTCCGGCATTGTCCAACTGCCTGACATGGGAGGAACCGAATCCTGAAGTGCTCCAGCCTGTATAGATACCATGTCCGCAGTAGTTGATAATGCCTGCCCCGCTGTTGAGCGCCGTTGTCACTTGTGCGGGAGTAGGGTCGCCTGAGGCATCCATACCGCCATGACTTCCGTCAAAGAGTTCATATCCTGAGGTATATGTGAAAGCAGACAGCACATTGCCGATATTGCGGATATGGTCATAGTCGTACTCGTTGTTGTCGCCGGGTCCTTCTGATGAGGCAATGCCGCAGAACACGGAAAAGTGTGCCGTGTCTGACGGGTTGCGCTCGTAATCCACGAAACGTTCCACTTGTGTGCGCACATGGTCTGCCGTAGTTGCAGAGATCTTGCCCACAATGACATCCGCATAGACATCGTCGCCCGCAAGCTCGCCGTAGTTGTTGTCGCTCGTGTTGCCGCCGACAGTCAGCACGGGAAACTTGGTGTCATCGCCCACCAGCAGCAGGAATGCCGGCCGGTGTTGGTTGTAATAATTCAAAATGTAGGTTTTGACAGCATTCGCCGTGGCGCCAACCGTTTCGAGCGAGACGGCGGTGACCTTATAGCCGCAGCGGGTTTTCCATTGCACATACGGCTGCAGAGCGTCAAGGAACTCCTCCGGCGACACGATGAGTATCTCCCCGTTCTCGGTTATACTGCCGGTTCTGACCGTTTCGTAATTCAGGAATTGCTCTTGATATACCGCATCAAAAACCGCAGAGACAACCGGCACGGGTTTTATTTGCTTTTTGCTGTTATAGGCAACCTTTATCGTAATGCTTTTGCAGACTCTCAGCTGTTGGCGCACCGGATTGTAGGCAAAGGGGAAAAACCGCAGCGACATTCCTGAATAGTCACGCAGCACGTATGGCCGCTGAAATTCAACGGAATCCTCATATAGGAAACAGTCTTTCCGGTAGACTGCACCTTTTTTGTAAGGAATGTCAGACGGGTTGACATTGCGGTATAATTTTCCTTTTGACGGGACAAGGTTCACCTCCGGCACCGTTTCGTACTCCGAAGACATAACTTCAACAACAGGACGGCTATGTTCGGGCACAATCAGCGAAACGGTTTTCTGGAGAAGCTCCGGCTCGCCCGCATTCAGCAAGGGACTGGCATCACGCATAAACAACGTTTGCATCGTCTCACCGTTCACCTCTAATGAAGAGATTCTGTAATCGGGGAAATCGGCGCGTACCACAATCTCCTTTTCCGAAGCGGTTAATATCGTAAAACGAACCTTTTCATTCTGTGAAAAAACAGATGAAATGACGGAGAACATTACGGTCAAAAGCAGGACAAAATTCTTTAAACTACTCATTTTAAGCGTTTTTTACATTTCAACATCTTTTTAACTTGGCCGCAAAGATAGTATAAAAAGACAAAAAGGCGAGACCACGGGAAGTGCTTTTATTTCGAGTCTCCAACGTATGTTTTTTTATAACTTTTTCCACAAGGAACCACTAAATCTCGTTTATCTCAGACTGATTTGGATTTCAAAAACAGCAACACGTTCATCAGGGCAATGAAATCGACCCCGGCGCGCGTCTCAAACATCGATTCGGCCGCCAGATTCAGCACCACAATGACGGCAAAGGAGAGATACAGGAAATCCTTTCGCTTGAAACTGACCACAAACGGGAGGCCGCAATAGCAGAGCAGCGCCAACATCCCCGGTATCCCAACGGTGAGCAAGGTTTGCAGGTATTGGCTGTGTGCATTGAAGTGATGTCCTATCAGGTTTTTATAGTTCTTGTGGACGGCATTCAGACAGAGTTCGTCCGTCGCGTCGCCGGTGCCCACACCCCAAGGCATGTTTTTCCGGCTGATCTCTAAGGCCGACTTCCAAACCGTAAGGCGAATTTCGGTACTTCCGTCGCCAAGTTCTTGGTTACGGAACAGCTCGATGTCCTCAACCGAAGCCTGGAACCGACGGATCGGCAAATCGCCGGTTTCGTTCAAAACCACGACAACACTGCCTATGCAGACCAGAATGCCAAGCACCGCGGCAATGGTTACGGTGCGTGTTATCCAAAGGTTCACCATCCACAACACACCAATCAACAGAAACACCAAGATGCCTGCTTTTGACTGCAGGAAGAAGACACTCACAACAAAAGCCGATAAAACGAAGATGACAAGAACTTCTGCGAAGGAAGAAAGCCGTTCTTTTTCTTTGGAGAAAAAATCAAGAACGATGCAGAACGAGAATGTAACATACATAGCGAGGTATGAAGGATGCCTCAACAAGGACAAATGTATGTAAAACAGGCTGTAACTGTCGCTCGTCTGAATATATTTAGTGACAGCAATGCCAAATATGACACAGAGATGCAGAAAGGTGAACAGGGCAAAGACCAGCAAGGCAATGCGTATCCGGTTTCGGCTGAGTTCTTTGCGGCTATATGCCAGAGTAAAGAGTGGCGCAGCCAAAAACCAGAGGTTGCAGTCGAATGCCGCCAATGCGTGACCTTTATTGGAGGAGAGAAAAAAACCATAAATCACCGTTGCGTAGAGAGAGAAGAGGATGATACCGGCGGCGGGCGAAACATTCTCTTTCAGATTCCGGATTTTTTCTTTCCAGTTACACGCCACAATCCAGTTGACAAACATCAGAACTGCAATAGGTAGCATCAGCCAGTTGGTAAACGGCAATGATGCCATAGCCAGCAACAGCAGAACATAAAAGGCGTCAAAATGCCAATTTCCCGTAAAGAGAGGCTCTTTTCGGCGCTGTCTGTTCACATCTGTGTCTGCGGTTCCGTTCATGGGCGTTTTTCAAGCAGGTCGGGGCGACGTTGTCTGGTTCTTAGCAGTTGCTGTTCCAATTTCCACTCTGAGATGAGCCGGTCGTTGCCGGAAAGCAGCACTTCGGGGACACAATGACCATTGTAGTTTGCGGGACGAGTATAGACAGGGGCAGAAAGCAATCCGTCTTGGAACGAATCTGACAGTGCCGACTCTGCATCGCCAATGACTCCGGGTATGACGCGTGCGATGGCGTCGGCAATGACCATAGCGGCAAGTTCGCCTCCGGAGAGCACATAGTCACCGATGCTCAGTTCTTCGGTCACGTAGAGTTCTCTGACTCTTTCGTCAACTCCCTTATAATGCCCGCACAGCAAGATGACGTTATTGAGCAACGACATCTCGTTGGCTTTGCGCTGGTTGAAAACTTTGCCGTCCGGCGCCATAAGGCAAACCGCGTCGTAGGGGCGTTCCTGCTTCAGTTGCTCTATACACCGGGCAATAGGTTCAATCATCATCACCATGCCGGCGCCGCCGCCAAAGGGATAGTCGTCGGCTTTGTGGTGCTTGTCGGTGGTATAGTCCCGGATGTCGTGGGTATGCAGCGAAACGTAGCCTTTGTCAACGGCCCTTTTGAGAATAGAGTTCCCGAACACCCCCTTGAACATTTCAGGGAAAAGCGTAAGTATGTCAATGCGCATTTTGCTGTAGTTTTTCTATCATCATTATTCCGTCGCGGAACGGCAAGAGGAGGTTCCGCACGCGGCTGTCCTGCTGAACTTTGTCGTTGAAAGCCATAATGGCGCGGGTATCTTTGTCGTGGGCGGGCTCTACTTCCGTCACTTTTCCGTTCCACAGCACATTGTCAGCCAAAATAAAGCCGCCTTCTTTCACATGCGGGAACACTAAATCATAATAAAGCGTATAGTTCTCCTTGTCGGCATCAATGAAAACCAAGTCCCAAACGTTTGGCATCGCCGGCACTACCTCGCGCGCATCTCCAATATGGAGAAATATGCGGTCGTTGAGCGGCGACTGGCTGAAAAAGCGTCGTATGCGGTCTTCGTATTCATCATTGACCTCTACAGTATGCAATTCGCCTTTTGGAGCAAGCCCCTCGGCGAGGCACAGGGCCGAATAGCCTGTAAAGGCGCCTATTTCCAAAACACTTGCCGGGCGCAGCATCTTGGCGATGAACGAAAGCAGCAGCCCCTGCATCTGCCCCGAAGCCATACGGGGATTGATGGTCTGCAGGTACGTCTCGCGTCCAAGACGGAAGAGGAGGTCGCTTTCCGGAGTGGTATGCGATTCGCAATAGGCTTCTGTGCCGGCATCTATCAGGTCAAACGTTGACATCAGGAGAGTTCTGAAATGGTTTTGTTCACTTCTTCTTCCGTCTTCGTCAGTTTGTCCTTGCAGATCCTTATCAGGCGCGAGGCCTCTTTGACATTCTCGGTCAAGTCGTCAATGGATATGTCCGCATTTTCCATCTGCTGCACAATGTCCTGCAGTTTCTTGAAAGCTTCTGTATAAGATATTTCTTTGTCCATTATTGGCTGTTTTTAATAAGAGATTCCGATCCTGGCTCCAACGAAGTGATAATTCACGGGCAGGCTGCGGTTTGTATAGTATTCTGAGAACTGGTCATTGTCGTACGAATAGCCTATCACCGAACGTTGCAGCCTGTAGCAGGCGGCAAGCAGCAACGAAAGCCGGTCGTTGAACTTTATGCGTAAGCCGAGACCGGTTTCGCACGTCGGACCCCATTTCATTCCGTGGACTATCCGGTCGTTGGTCTGGGGTTTGGACTGTATGTACCACTTTCCACTGGCGCCCGCATTGACATAACACAATGGGGCTATGCGGGTGTCGCAGAAGTCAACGGTGAGGTTGGCATAAACGGGGATGAACGCCGTGGTGCGCCAGATGTCAAATCCGGCGCCAAGCCCCAACATCAAGTATGGATTAAAACGGTAGGCAAACAACTGGTTGACCTGGAAGGTGGTCTGGTCGTTGTTGATGCGTTTGAATGCGGCGCCGTTGTCGTCCATTAGGTCAACATGCCCAAATCCGCCGGTGCAGCCTATAGAAGTCATATACACAAAGCGTCTGCCTTGCTGTTTGCGCTGCGCCTGCAAAGAACAGGCGAAGGTCATGAACACGAGAATGAACAGTATTGTCTTTTTCATTATTTCATGCGGTAGTTGGTTCATGATGGCAGTTGGTTGTTGTCGGCTTTGTTTCCGTAAAGAAGTTCGCGGGCGGCGTTCGATGTGGCTTCTGCTGCCTGGCTGCCGCCAATGAGTGCGGCAATCGCTTTTACACGTTCTGCCTCGCCAAGCACCTTGAGTCCCGTGGCAACTACGCCGTCATGTTCCTCCTTGAACACGCAATAGTGGCGGGTCCCTTTGGCTGCAATCTGCGGGAGGTGCGTAATGGCTATGACCTGATGCCGTTCGGCAAGCTGTTCCATGGCTGCAGCCACCTTGTTGGCCGTCTCGCCGGATATGCCGGTGTCTATTTCATCAAAGATTACGGTAGGAAGAAACACCGAGTCTGAAATCACAGACTTCAGCGCCAACATCACGCGCGACATTTCGCCGCCGGAAGCCACCTTGCCGAGGTCTGAAGGCGGTATGCCCTTATTGGCCGAAAACAGGAACACCACGCTGTCGGCGCCGTTTTCCTGTAAATCACCTGTTTGTTCCATCTTGATTTCAAAGCGGCTGTCCGGCAGAGACAGCAGTGAAAGCTGCTTCATGATTTCTGACTCCAGTTGCGGCATTGCCTGCCGGCGGATTTCCGAAAGCCGTGCGGCAAGCTGTGCCGTTTGGTCTTGCAGCCGCTGCCGTTCTGCTTTCAAGGCCTCTATTTGCGCCCCGCCGTCAACGTAAGCATCCGACTCTTTTTTCAGCCGTTCCGCAATGGCCAGCAAGTCTTCAACGGTGTCCACCTGATATTTGTGCTCTAACGAATAAATCAGGTCAAGCCGTTCGTTGAGGCGGTTCAGTTCTGCCGGATCTACATTAACATCTTGCTCTTTGCGGGCAATGTCGTAAGAGATGTCCGTCAGTTCAAGAATGGCAGAATTGAGTCTATTGCAAAGGTCAACATATTCAGTTCCAATCTCTTTCAGCGACTCGCATTCATACTGTATCGCCTTGAGCCGGGCGAGCACGGTTTCTCCGTCCTGCTCCGAAAGCTGCATTGCGGCTTTGTAGAGGTGCGTTTTAATCTGTTCGGCGTGATTGAGCATATAGACTGTCCTCTCTGCCTCCTCCTGCTCACCGGGCCGCAGCGACGCCTTTTCCAGTTCCTGTATAGTATAATTGTTGAACTCCTGCTGCAAGGTTGCCTCGCTGTGCCTTGCTTTCAGGATGCCGTATTCATAGTCTGTTTTTTTCAGAAGCGCGAACGATTCCCGATAGGCCGACAAAGCGGTCTCGTTGCGGGCGAAACGGTCGAGCAACTGCAAACGGAAGCCGGAATCTTGCAGAAACAAGTTCTGGTGCTGCGAATGAATGTCTATCAGCCCGGATGCCAGTTCCTTGAGGACGGCAAGGTTCACGGGGGTGTCGTTGACAAAGGCCCGCGACTTTCCTCTTTCATTGATTTCGCGCCGGATGACGGTCACGTCCTGATAGTCGAGGTCGTGCGTCGTGAAAAAGTCCTGCAGCCCATATAACACAATGTCAAAAGCGCCCTCCACGATGCACTTCTGCGTCTTGTCATAAAGCACATCCGTTTCAGCCCTTTTGCCGAGCAGCAGAGACAAGGCGCCGAGCAGGATTGACTTGCCTGCGCCGGTCTCGCCCGTGATGACGGTAAAGCCACGGTCAAACGTTATGCTGAGCGACCGTATCAGGGCGTAATTCTTGATCTGCAGAGACTGTAACATGCCGTCTAATTGCTGCTTGACGAGTTTATGGCATCATATTTTGAAGAGTTTGTCGGGTCTATCTGCTTCATGATGTTGACAACCTGCGTCTTCTCGCTGGGCATACCCTCTTTGAAAATGTTGACGATCTCGTCGCATTTGGTGGAAGTGATGACCTTTACCATAGCGAGCCCCGACTTTTGGGAATAAACTTGCTGCAAAAGGCGGAGACTTTCAAGAATGACGGCGCGGCCGGCGTCCGGGGTCTCACTCATGACGTCAAGTCCGAGGCGGTGGTACTGATAATAGAAGTCGTGCAGTTTGCTGTAAGTGCTGTTCGTAAAATTCTCCGTAATCCAATAGCGGTTGTTCTGCCCTTTGTCTGCCACTCCCCAGCCGGCCTCTTTTGCCGACGAGTTCAAATTAACGATCGACTGGCATTTAGTATAATATGCAGAACCGCCATTCAAGGAAAAAGAATCAAACTCAACGGCGAGGAAAAGGTTCAGGTAATAGGCAATCAGGGAGGTGAACTGTGAAAGGTTAACATTGTCGGCATACTCAAGCTGGTCGCCTTCAGCGTACGTAAACTCCACTTTCTTGTCCTGGAAGTTGAGCAGCGTGGTCTTATAACTTGCCTTATATACAGGACGTTGGAGCAGGATTGTCATAGTGCCTTTCATAACATCGCCGGATATTTCGGTCAGGTTGATCTGGAGGGCGCACTCTATGCGCTCGTTCGTCTTGAGGTTATATTGACACCATTTGCGGTCGTGTATGAACTGATACAGCTTCTGCTGCAGGTCGTTGAAGCGTTGTGGGTTCGACCCTCCGGTCACCTGTGTCGCATTTACGGACACCTGACATTGGAAGTCCTGTGCCGAGGCCATTCCGACGAAACAAGACAGAAGAATCAACGTGAAGAGTCTTTTCATTATGGTTTATTTAATATTGTTGGTCACGAAATCGATAATGTCATCTGCGATGGACTTTTTGTCTTTCAGTTCACTTTCTACGATATGGCCGTCCTTGGATATGATGCGCACTTTGTTTGTGGTGGTCCGGAAGCCGGCATCCTTGTCGCGAAGTGAATTGAGAACGATGTAATCTGCATTTTTAGTATGCAGTTTATGCAAAGCATTGTCAATCTCATTTTCTGTTTCGAGAGCAAATCCGACAAGCGTTTGACTTTTGCCTTTCATCTGCCCGACAGAATAGAGGATGTCGGGAGTTTTCTTCAGCGAGAGTTGTATGGTATCAGACTGTTTTTTGATTTTCTCGCTTGCCACATTAACGGGCGTGTAGTCAGCCACGGCCGCAGCCATCACCATCAGGTCTTGGTTCTTGAAAATGTCCATGCAGCAGCGGTACATCTCCCCGGCGGTCACCACGTCAATTCTTTTAATGTTGGGGTGGGCGGTCTTGAGGCAGGTGGGGCCCGTCACCAGCGTGACCTCCGCGCCTCGCTCGGCTGCCGACTCTGCCAAACAGAAGCCCATCAGTCCGGAAGAGTGGTTGCCCACGAAGCGCACAGGGTCAATGGGTTCGTATGTGGGACCAGCAGTTATCATCACCTTTTTCCCGGTAAGACATGTTTTCAGATGATTGGATTTTGGAACATCAAAAAACGGATCCACAGTTTTTTCAATGGAACGGGGTGTCAACTCATCCAAAAAGCGGCTTACGGTATCGAATATTCTTTCGGGATCCTCCATTCTTCCGGTGCCATTGCTGCCGCAAGCAAGGAATCCGGATTGCGGGGATATTATGTGGCAGCCTCTCTGTTGGAGTGTCTGCAGATTCTGCTGCACGGCAGGATGGGAAAACATATTGTCATTCATGGCCGGAGCCATAAAGACCGGGCGCTTTGTAGCCAGAAGCAGCGTAGAGAGAGCGTCGTCTGCTATGCCGTTCGCATATTTGCCGATAATGTTGGCAGTAGCCGGCGCCACCACTATGCAATCGGCCCATTGGGCTACGCTCACATGCCGGACATCCCAATCGGAGGTCCGCTCAAAAGTGTCGGCATACAGCCGGTTCTGCGAAAGGGTCTCTATGGACAGCGGTGTCACAAACTGAAGCGCGTTCGCCGTTGCCACCACCTGAACCTCATACCCTTGTTTTCTGAACAAACGGATCAAAAACAGCGACTTGTATGCGGCAATACCTCCTGTAATCCCGATAACGACATGTTTTCTTTCCGGCATGCTCTTGGGTTATTGGTTGTTGTCCGAATCCTTGAAGTAGATCATATCGTGCTCGAATTCGTAGAGGGCAAGTTGCGTCGGTTTCGGCAACTGTTCATAGAACCTGGAGAGTTCTATCTGCTCGCGGTTCTCCGTGACCTCATCCAACGTGTCATTGCCGGCGGCGTACTGCTGCGAACTCTCTATGAACTCCTGTTTCAAGTCAGCGGCTATCTGGTCTGCCCTTTTCGACATGACGACAATGCTCTTATAGTAATTGCCTGTCTCCTTGTCATATTGTCTGATGTCTTTGGTTTTGGCAAAAAGATCTGTCTTAAGTTTTTTGTAATCTGCAGCTTTCATTTATTGTTATGTTTCGCGAATTTGAATTTATTTTCCGTTCAATTGTTTCTGCACCTCAAGCGCGATTTTGCTCACTTCGGCCGTGTACTTGTTCTCGGGATAGTTCAGGAGAAGTCTGTTGCACGCGTCAAGACAGGCCGTGTAGCGTTCCTTTTTCTTGCTTTCCACACTTCTCTTGGCATATTCAAGATTGTTCAGCACAAGATAATAGATGGCTTCTGGCATCAACGGCGAATACGAATAATCGTTGAAGAAATTCCTGGCCGCGATCTGGCAAGCCTCGTAATGATCCGTGTCGTAATAAAGAATCATGATCTCCAAGTCTTTCCTTGCCAGCTTTGTGCGCATGGCATCCAACATCACGTTACACTCCTCAATGTGTGAACTGTTAGGATATGCCTGCAAGAAAGCCTTGATCTGTTCTATCGCGAACTCCGTATTGCTCTGGTCCAGCGAATAGTCGGGGCTTGCATTGTATATGGCGCAGATGCCGTAGTAGAAAGCATCTTCGGTGCGCGGGGTGTTGGGATAACGTCTGGCATAGTCTCTGAAATGGAATGCCGCCATATCGTAGTCGCCGTTCTTATAATAGCTGTGGGCAAAAAGATATAGAATGGTATCTGCTTTCTCTGTTCCTAACGAAAGCGGGTAAAGATTCTCGAACAAACCGGCTGCGGAAAGATATTGGCCGTTGTTGTAATAGCGGAGTGCCCGGGCATACTGCTGGTCAAAATTCTCAAACGTAACCTTCTTGCCTTGACTGCGCACTCTCTTGGGCTTCTTGCTTGCCTTGGCTGCGGCTGTCACGGTGTCTCCAACGGTCTTGGCAGGCACTGCCGGCGTGTCTGCCGGGAGCACAAGGCACGGGACAGCGTGCGCCAAACATGGCGCAGATGTCACCAACAACGTTATTATCAACAAGTTAACAATCTTCTTGGTCATAATAAGTAAAACGTGCAAAGATATAAAAAATTCGCAAGTGGATATGATAGATTCAAAATTGCCGTGTTTTGGTTTTTCGTATATTTGCCGCTCGTTTAAACACAACAACAGAAAGACAATTATGGATAATTTTATTGTATCTGCCCGCAAGTACAGGCCAACGACTTTCAACTCTGTTGTCGGGCAGGATGCCATAACCACAACATTGAAGAATGCCATCCGCACCGGCCAGGTCGCTCAGGCTTTCCTGTTCTGCGGCCCGCGCGGCGTTGGCAAGACCACCTGCGCGCGCATTTTCGCCAAGGCGCTCAACTGCCAGAATCTCACCGACTCTTTCGAGCCCTGCAATGCGTGTGAATCGTGCCGGTCTTTCAACAATTCGGCTTCGTTCAACGTGTTCGAGCTCGACGCGGCATCCAACAATTCCGTCGAAGACATCCGCTCGTTAGTAGAGCAGGTTCACATTCCGCCGCAAGGCGCCAAATACAAAGTTTACATCATCGACGAGGTACACATGCTCTCGGGAGCGGCCTTCAACGCATTCCTCAAAACCCTCGAGGAGCCGCCGGCATACGCCAAATTCATCATGGCGACCACCGAAAAGCACAAGATCATCCCGACCATCCTTTCGAGGTGTCAGGTATATGACTTCAAACGAATTGAAGAGCGCGACATCATAAAGCACCTCCAGTATGTGGCTTCAAAAGAGGGGGTTGATGCCGGGGAGGATGCCTTGCGCGTCATTGCCGAAAAGGCCGACGGCGCACTCCGCGACGCCCTGTCCATCTTCGACCGTCTGGTGAGTTTCTCCGGGAAAACAATCACCTATGCTGACGCCATCGAGAACCTCAACGTGCTGGACGTGGACAATTATTTCAAAGTGACGGACCATCTGTTCAGCGAAGACATAGCGCAGGCTCTGCTGCTCTTTGACGACATCCTGACCCGCGGGTTCGACGCCCAGAACTTCGTCTCGGGGCTGGCCTCCCATTTCCGGAATCTCCTGATCGCCCGCGACCCCGCCACGTCAAGACTGCTGGAAACCTCCGACAACATCCGAGAGCGGCTGGTGCGGCAGGCGCAGACCGCTGACCGGGCTCTGCTGCTCAGAGCCATGGAACTGGCCAACCAGTGCGACTTCAACTACAAGATGTCCAACAACAAGCGACTGTCGGTTGAACTCTGCCTGATGCAGATTAACGCGAACTACCTGTTCAAAAAAGCCAGGCAATCGCAGGAGCGTAAATAACCCAGAGGGTGGAACGGCCTCCACCACCGGAGAGACAGCGGCAGCCGCAGCCTTTTCCGACAAGCCGAGAATATCAAACCTGGACTTCAAACTCCCGGGGGCGTCGCCTGTCCGGCAGATTCCCTCTATCCGCAACTTGATGGAGGACGGCGGCACGACGGCAAGCAACACAAAACCGTCCGGACAGACATCCCCAGTGCCGGCCAAAACTGACACGGCAAACAACTGCCCTGGTCCGGACAACCCTGAAACAGCCCGAGAACCTGAAACATTCGCCGACTGCTGGAACAAGCTGTTCAACGACATCTTCTCGCGCATCCCGATGATCTTCCATTCCATGAAAGACAGATTGCCCGAATACAAAGACGGCATCATACACGTTGAAGTGCTGAACGACTTTCAGAAAGATGAATATGAATCCAAGAAAGCAGCACTGCTGGAATACTGGCGGGAACATTTCTCCCTCAAGGCGGACGACATTGTCATTGTGACGAACACACATCTTGAAAAAAAGAAAATCATCATCAGTGCAGAAGACAAGTTCAAGAATCTCGAAGAGCAGAACCCTGTTCTCCGGCCCTTCTTGCAAGAACTCGGACTTCGCATCCGTGACTGAGCGTCCGAGTGACATACGCAGCAGTTTCTGAACAGGGCATCTCCCGTTTCCGGTGCGCACATGCACCAAAGACGAAAAATAAGCGGCAAAACAAAGACCCGAAAGAAAAAAATGCTATTTTTGCACGCTTTTTTGAAAAACATTGTACAACTATAAAAAAACAGTAATTGAATATGGCAGCAATTGGCTCGATTCGTAAACATGGCGTAGCACTGATGGTCATCATCGGAATTGCAATGCTTGCGTTTATTCTGGGCGACCTTTCGCAGGTAACCCGTACATTTTCCAACAAAAATGTCATGGCCAAGGTCGATGGCAAAAAAATGGACAAGGCATACAGCGAACAATTCGAAGAGAACACCTCGCTGATGCGGCTTATGCAGAACAAGTCCTCATTCGACGAGAACGAAACATACCAGATTCACGAGATGACCTGGCGGCAGATGCTGCAGGATGCCATTTTGGACGGCCAACTCAAGTCGCTCGGCCTTTCGTTCACTTCCCAGATGGAAGAGGATTTCAAGGCAGAGATGATTGCCAGCCTCAACACGGAACGTCCTAACCAGTACATGGCCCAGTTCGCCAATGCTCTTGCCCAGTTGTACGGCCCCGAAAACGCGATGGCCATCATTTCCAACATCGACGAGTACGCCAACAACGACCAGACCAAAGAACTTTACAACGCATACAAAGCCATCGTACGCTTCGCCATCTCCGGAGAAAAGTCGGCACGCTACTTTGCCCTCGCCCAAAACACGGTGTATTTCTCTGACCCGCTCGCAAAACAGCTTGCCAAAGACAACGCCGACGCTATGGTTTCCCTGATAACCGTAAACCCGCAGGCTGCAACATTCAACAACGTAGCGGCAACGGTCAGCGACAAGGAAGTCAAGGACTTTTACAACAAACACAAAAAAGACCTCTTTACGGTTTATGAGAAAACCCGCGACATTGACGTGGCGGTATTCCCCATCAACCCTACGGCTGCCGACTTGAAAGCCATTGAAGACAGCGTGCGCGCCGACTTCCAGGCATTCACGGCCGTGACATCGTTGGCAGACTACAGCGCAGAAAGAGGCAACGGCGTTGTGGACAGCACCTATTACAAATCCGAGGACATCAACATCCCCGCACTCGACAGCCTCATCTTCAAATGCGCTGTCGGCTCTTTCATCGAGCCTTACAACTACGAAAACCAGAAATGGTATTTCGGAAAAGTGTTCGGCGAATCTGCCCGTCCCGACTCCGTACAGGTAGCCCTCATCGAACTTCCTTTCAAAACCGCCCAAAACGCTTCTGCCAAATACTCCAAGACCGAGGCCAAGAATTTGGCTGACAGTCTGAAAAACGTAATTGAGAGCAAAGAATCCACCATATTCGCCCTGCAGCCTTCTTTCCTCGACGGGCGCGACCAGACAGACACCGTCATCTGGCTTCCTGAGAGAGGAACGCTGCCGGCTCTGTACAACAGCCTCGCCGGCACCGCCGACGGCAATGTTTATGTGTATGCCGCCCCCAACGGATACATCGTATTCCAGTTGATGTCGCGCACTACGCCGATTTCTAAAAGACAGTTTGTTCTGTATGACTACAGCATATCCGCTTCTGACGCAACGCTTGCTTCTTTGAAATCGCAAGCCAACGCCTTTGCCGCTTCAGTGAACAGCGCAGATGAACTGGCCTCGACCGCAGCCTCCAAAGGCATCCAGACCGTGAAAGGCTCCAACATCCTCTCTATGGCTTCCGTCATTGACCAGCTCCCTAACTGCCGCGATATCGTCAGCTGGGCTTTTTCAGATGACGTGAAGAAAGACGACATTTCCGATGTCTTCAATGTTGAAAAGATGTTTTTCGCTGTCGCAGCCGTGAGAAACGTACACGATGAAGGCGTACAGAAACTGAAAACCGTAAAAGACGACATCAAGGCACAGCTCGAGATGGAAAAGAAAACGGAAATGGTGGCCGAACAGGTCGCAAAGTCCTTGGCGTCCAATGCTGACCTCCAAGCGTTGGCTCAGCAGTACAATACCCGCATGATGGACAGCGTAACGCTGAACTTTACCGGCGACCTCTACCGCAACCGCGGCGTGGATGGCAGCGCCATCGGCAAGATTTTCAGCCTTGAGGAGAACAAAGCCGCAGCCGTTGCAGGCAAGAATATGGTATATGTGGTAAATGTGAAATCCAAAACCGAGAATCCCGCCAGCCAGCAGCTGATGCTCGAAAAGAGCATGCTCCGCAACGAGGTGATCGGCCGCGAACGCAGCGAGATAACCATCGTCAACCACCTTATCAACCAAACTAAAGTCATAGACAACCGCTGCCGTTTCTACCAGAAATAGCATATCTTAAAAGAACAACAAAAAGTTCAGTAGGGATTAAACTTATCCGTCGCGGACATATCCTTACTGAACTTTTTTTATTGCATTTCACTCTATAATCGCAAAAAACTACTTATGAGTATTATAAAAAGACTTGCCGTCTCTGCAACCATCCTCCTGTCAGGCTTTATGGCAATGGCCCAGCCAGAGATGCTACAGACCTCCAGAACAAACTATTCGTCAGGTGTCGTCACGGGTTCAATTGTAGATGCCACTGGCATTCCATTGGAATATGCCTCCGTGAATGTTAAAAAAACAACCGACTCCACAACCGTGCAATACGGCATCACCGACAGCGACGGCAAATTCACATTGGAGAATATCCCGTTTGGAGAATATTTTGTGGAAATACAATATATAGGATACCAAAAATCGACCTCCGGCAAATTCACCATTTCCAAGAACAATGCGGTATTCCGGATTCCGAAATACAAGATGACAGACAAAAACACAGAACTGGAAGCCGTAGTGATCCAAGCCAAGAAAGACATGCTTCAGACCAACCTTGACAAGACCGTCTTCAATGTCGAGTCCAGCATCAATGCGACAGGGCAAACCGCTGCTGAAGTCCTGGAAGAGATCCCTTCCGTTTCAGTTGACTTGGAAGGCAACGTAAGCCTCAGGGGAAGCGAAAACGTAACCATTCTTGTGGACGGACGCGCCACCAACCTGACAATGGACCAAATTCCCGCCGACATGATTGAAAGCATTGAGGTCATCACAAACCCGTCAGCCCGGCTTGAACCCGACGGCATGGCCGGCATCTTGAATGTGGTGCTGAAGAAGAAAAAAGAATCTGGCTTCAACGGAATGGTCAATGTGGGCGGCTCCACCGCTTGCGTCTATCAGAACGACAAGCACAACATCTTCCTCAACGGCTACAACGGCAGCGTCAGTTTCAACTACCGTTACAACAAAATCAACCTGTTCGCCAGTTACGGCTACCGCAACCACTCGCACCGCAACGGCGGAACCTTGTTCCGGGAGTCGTGGGACACCTTGTACACCGACATTATGAGCCAGGAGAACACCGGCACGCACAGCGACAGATTCCAGAACGGCTCTCTCTCCCTCGACTATTACATCAACAAGTACAACACGCTTTCATTCAACGTCAGAGGGCACTTCGGGAAAATGCAGCGCAACAACGATCTCTGGTCTCGGACACAAAGGAGAATCGTCAGCACGGATGACACCATCTACAGCACCCTCAACGAGTATGACCAGAATGGCGACAATATTCGCAAATTCAATGCTGTTGATGCCTCGCTCAACTACAAGAAGACCTTTGCCGTCCCCGGTCGCGAACTCACTGCGGACGTTTTCTTCACCAGCCGTAACGGAAACGCTACAGACATTCTCTTCCAGCAACATAGAAACGACGAAAGAGACAACTATTACCAGACAAGCACAACCATAGAACGGAACCGTGACGCATCAGCGCAGCTCGACTTTGTGACAGGTGTCGGCAACGGCGGACGTATAGAGACCGGATACAAGTTCTCCTACCGCGGCGTAGGGCAGGACTATCACCTCTATTCCGGCATTTCCGAAGATGACACCGTTGAAGACCTTACACAGCGCAACGACTTCAACTATTCCGAATACATCAACGCCCTCTACTTCATCTACTCCAACACATTCTGGAGCAAGCTTCAGATGCAATTAGGACTGAGGGGCGAAGTGTCCTATACTGTTTCCGACCTCAAGTCGCTGGACACCGTTTATAGCTATTGGAACTACAACCACTTTGCCAAGAACTTCTTCTACCCTACCATCCACCTCAAGTACGAGTTTACGCCGGAGCATTCGCTTCAGTTCAGCTTCTCGCGGCGAGTGCAACGTCCCCGCATCCATCAACTCAACCCGTTTGTCAACTATTCAGACAAAGAGAACCTCTCGTGCGGGAACCCGGAACTGGAGCCTGAATTTGCCAACTCCTTTGAATTAGGCTACATGTACGTCAAAAACAAAACAGCCGTCACGCTGACGGGCTTTTACCGCCGGAGGACGAACCTCATCACGCGAAACACCGAGATGAAATGGGACAGTCTTGGAAACCCCTACACTATGACCACTTACATGAACTACAACAAGAGCCAGAACATGGGTGTGGAGTTCTTCTTCAGCCAAAGAGTGAAAAAAGTGTGGCGCGTGAACGTCACGGGCAGTTTCTACCGCAACCTCATCGACAGCGACAACCTGCTTGACGAGAACCTCTCACGCGACTGGGCCTGGAATATAGGGGTGAACCAGACATTCACCGTGGGCAAGAATTTTGACCTGCAGCTTGACTTCCGTTACCGGTCATCCTCGCTGACATCCGGCAGTATGGGCTGGGGCACCGGAGGCGTTGGCCAGGGCAGACGCTCAGCCACCTATTGGCTGAATATGGGTGCAAAGAAAGGCTTCCTCGACAACTCGCTTGTGGTTAGCCTCAACATCCGCAACATCCTCTATTTCATTCCAAAAGTGCGCCAAATGCAGGTACAGTCTTGGCAGAACTGCGCCGTTTATGATGACTATTATGAGCCCAATGCGGGCAGTACCGGATACTATTCCTACAGCCTCAGAGAACACGAAGGCTTTAACATTTCACTCAACTTGACGTACAAACTCAACAACTACAAAAACAGGCAACAGAAATCCTACTCCGAAGAGGAGTATTCCGGATCTTCTGATATGTAGGAGCAAAAAACACGGGGGCAACGTGTTCGCAAAGAAGACTTCTGCCTCCGTTGTTTTTTTGTTGTTGGTCGGACGGCAAAAGTTCTTGATTTATTGTTAAGATGTTCTTTTGGTGCGGATGAACGTGGCCTGAGGTGACCGCATAGGCTTGTTCATTTACCTTTGGCTTTCATTGACATTCTCAAATGGTAATTTGCAGCAATACGCACCATCTTCTGACACGAAGCTACATCCCGGTATAAAGCGCAAATCGTCAATATGGTTAACCAAGCAGCTGCGTTCCTCTGCGCCTTCTATTTCCAGGCGCCTTGCCTTACTCAGTTGACAAAACTCTTCATCCTGTTCTATTCCTGCAAATCTTCGTCCGCAGAGATTGGCGGCGATGCCAGTCGTTGAACTGCCGCTGAATGGGTCGAGAATCCAGTCGCACTGGCTGGTGGAGGCCAGAATCATGCGGACGAGTAGGCGCAGGGGCTTTTGCGTGGGGTGCTTGCCGCACGATTTCTCCCACTTCCCGATGGCAGGAAGTCGCCAAACGTCTGTCATCTGCTTGTCACCATTGATTTGCTTCATCAGTTCATAGTTGAATTTATGCGGAACTTTCTTACATTTCCTCGCCCAAATGACAAACTCGGTGGAGTATGTGAAGAAACGGCAAGAGATGTTGGCTGGCGGATTGGCTTTCTGCCACGTGATGACATTTAGTATCTTGTACCCCAACTCTGTCAGACAGTTAGCCACAGAAAATATGTTGTGGTATGTGCCGCTTATCCATATTGTGCCGTTGTCCTTGAGTTTCTCACGGCAGAGACTAAGCCACGTTCGGTTCCATTCCATCATATCTTCAAGTGACTTAGGCTTGTCCCACTCGCCTTTATCCACGCATACCACCTTGCCACTCTGCATGGATATGCCGCCACCTGAAAGAAAATAAGGAGGGTCTGCAAATATCATGTCAAACTTGAAATCGAAGTCTGACATAAGTTTGAAACAATCGCCCTGGGCAAGGGTAAAGTCGTGATTAGACGAAGTGTAGAGTGCATCAATCATTCTCTGGAACTGGCAAGCCTAATTTGTATAAAGGTATATAATTGAAGTAATATTGGCATCCGACACTTATAATGTAGTCAAGAACATCCTTGTAAGCTGGTTTGCGGAACCATTCGTCAAGTATATAAATATACTCTACTTCCATGTTTAGCTGAGAAAGAAGTTTTTTATACTGCTTCTTTTTGAAATCACACGTTTGAAGTTTCTCGTCCACACTGCCAGCTACATTTTGTGTCTTGACTTCTATGATAAACATAGTGTTGTTTACAACTACATATATAGCATTGTCTGGCAACAATTGTTTTGACAGATGTCTTTTCCAATCAATACCTTTTGTTTCTAGAAATTTATAGAATCCATGTTTTTTGAAAACATATGCAACACACTTGCCCTTATAGAAAACATCGTTCCCTATAACAGAATAGTCCTTTTGCTGATTTATGAACGTAGTTAAATCTACTTTTCCTTCATAAATTAATCCTGTTATGGTATTCCCACCACCAGTTCCGCCCTCTTTCATATATATAGTCCTTTTATAAATTCATGTATTGATGTCAAGTTGTACACACTTGGTATGATCCCATATGCTTCCTGCAGCTTGTTCTTTGCCGACTTCCAGCCGATACCGTCAGTAATCCAAACGAACTCGAAGCCTTCCACGGAGTTAATCTTCGGCGCAATATCAGAATAAGAGCGTGCCACCTCATTAAGTTTCGAACCACCGCCACTATAGAAGTTGACTTCTATCAGATAAACTTTTGATGGAGTCTCGACAACGAAGTCAAAACGCTTTTCATCATCCCCTAAGACTTCTGTAATAGCAGCCCATTCTCTTGAATAGACTTCTTGTCTGAATTGTACACCAGCGTTTTTGAAAATGCTGGCGACAGTATTCTCCATAACGTGTCCGCTTCTGTTCTTTCTTGCATTTGTATCCAATCCGGTTTCAATGCCAAAGACATAGTCCACAAGATTCTTCACCTGTTGGTTTTGAAGAACAGCACCAAGTCCTGTGTCCGTCAGGAAAGTCATGACGGACACAACAGAGGTGAACATACTTTCAAGTGGAATGCAGTTGCCCACGGAATCCAGAATATTCTTCTTGTCGCGGGCACGTACGGCAATAAGAATATCCATAACGGAAAAGGCCTTCCTGTCTCTGTTCCATATAGTCTCAACGCTTTTACGCAAATCGCTTGCTCCAATGAGGCTGTTGAGCATACATAGGCTCAACTTTATATCTTCAACGTTCTGTGAGATTTTGTCAAAGTCACAAAAGAAGTCCAATGTCTGGTTGGTCTCTTTGAGTTGAGACAAGAATTTGTCAAAGTCTTTATGCATAAATCTGTTGCTTTGCAGTTTCATGATGTGGACAGTTTTCAATGATATTGTTCAGATGCCAGTCTTTTGTATTATGATAGCTATGAACCAGAAGTTCTGAGATTTTACCCCTCTTGGCTCCATTTGCATTTACATTACGAGAAGCCATCACTCTGTCTACAAAATAGTCTGCATATAAAACGTCAAAGAAGTTGTCTGCTTCGTTTTTACCTTTGCAATCAGAATTGCTGAGCATAAAACTATGCCCAGCAGCAACGACCTTGTCGCAAAACTCTTTTAGCCTGACTTGGGAATCGTCATTAAATGCATCTTTCGTGTAGTCGTTGAAACTTGACGTGTCACTTAGAGGTCGATAAGGTGGGTCAAAATAGAACAGGGTATTGCCCTGTGCATAATCCAACGTTCCTTCAAAATCCCCTTCCAAAATTTCTACACGTTTCAGCAACTCGCTGTCTGCCCTAAGTGTATCTTCGTCACAAATCTGTGGCTGCAAGTACTTTCCGCAAGGCACGTTGAACAGCCCTTTCTTGTTCACACGATACAAGCCATTGAAGCAAGTGCGGTTGAGGAAGAAGAATTTTGTGGTATTCTCTATCGGGTCAAGATTCTTTTCATTGTAACGTTGGCGTACAGTCATAAACATCTCACGTTTAGCTTCCATGTCTGGCAAAGCGTAATATTCTGCTTGTATGTCATGCAGTGCAGGTATCAGTAGCTCCACATTGTCACGTACAGTTCGGTAACAAGTAATCAAGTCAGAATTGATGTCGTTGATTACTGCACGTTTGATATTTGGATGCTGTTGCAGCATATAAAACAACATAGCACCACCGCCAACGAATGGTTCTATGTATGTCGCATTGTCCCAATTATCAAAGTCAGCTGGAAGCTTTTGCTCCAGTTGTTCAATGAGTTGACCTTTGCCGCCAACCCATTTGACGAATGGTTTTGCTTTTGAATTCATATTTCGGTTCTCAATAGCCTCTAAAGGTTATTTGTGCAAAAGTACGATTTTTCGGAGAACCGCCAAAGATATGGCGTTTTTTTGACAAGAATCAATAGGGACAGGTACGTTTGACCCACTGGCACGGATTTCATCATTAACGGTTGACGGAAGCCTATGGTTGTCGGCCTTATAGCCGTTTGTTTACTTCAAAAGGTTTCCGTTTCCGTTGCCGGTGTCCCCAAGTTGGTTACTGCCAACAGCATTTCTAATTGTATCGAATTCGGTGCAATTACAACTATGGTTGTATAGCATCTCCTATTCGCTAAGATACTGTATAGTTGTAAGTAAAGTGGTCGAATTCGACAACTTTGAAATTTGTATTATGTATAATCTCCCAAGTACCAGGGAATTCGTGTGTACTACGGTTACGGATCCAGTTCTTGATTATGTCAGCGGCTCTGTAGCCGTCTCTCTTTGCCCAGCCATATCTGTCAGAGAAATATAATCTTGTGTACCTACCTTTGTTATTGTTACGGAGGTGTCCTGGGCGATTATCTTTGCCATAATTCATTCTTTTTTAATTGAGACCTTTTCCGCCAACCCGCTTGACGAATGGTTTTGCTTTTGCCATTTTTATCTTTATGTTAAAGCTTTTTTGGGGCTTTGCTATTTGAATCTATGTTGATGCCAGAGATATACAGTTGCTCTTTTGAGCATTCTCGATTTGATGAATGTCCTTTTAGATTAAAGGCTGTGGGAAGAATGCAAGCCGTGGAGACGCTGCCAGATCTTGTTGAATATGATGAATCAAACTGGAAATTTGAGAGATAAACAACTTTTGTTATGATACCTTCAGAATAATGACTGCTTTTATTGGTACCGAAGGTGGGACTTGAACCCACACGCTCGCAATGAGCAAGGGATTTTAAGTCCCTCGTGTCTACCATTCCACCACTTCGGCTTTTCAAAGAACGACCATTGCAGGCCTGCTTTTTTTTGAGGCTGCAAAAATACAAAAAAAACGCGAGTGATGGATTCTCCGTGTTTTTTTATCTTCCTATCAAGAATATTGCCGGAACTTTGCCGAGTTGGTTTTTTGTTTTCTCAAAATGCTTGCGCCATTTGGACACTGACATGGTTTTCAGAAACGAATCGGGGGCTGTAAGTCCGGCCGCGATGCAAAGTCTTGTGGCAGGTTGGCATATACTGCAGATGGAGGCTATCATCCGCTGGTTGCGGTAAGGGGTCTCTATGAAAATGTGCGTCCGGTTTTTGCGGAGTGCGTCCGTTTCTATGGCTTTTATCTGCTGTTCGCGGTCGTGCTGGTTAACAGGCAGATAACCGTCGAACGTGAAATTTTGGCCGTTGAGCCCGCTGCCCATCAGCGAGAGGATAATGGAACTGGGTCCAATGAGCGGCACCACGTCAATGTTGAGCTGGTGCGCCTTGGCCACGACCTTGTTGCCGGGGTCGGCCACACACGGCACGCCGGCCTCCGACATCAAACCTACGTCCTTACCCTCAAGGCAAGGCTGCAGATACTCGTTCAAGTCGCTGCCTTGGGTATGTTCGTTCAAGACGAAGAACTGCAAGTCGTCGATGGGGCGCTGTATGCCGGCGTAGCGCAGAAAGCGGCGTGCCGTGCGCACCTCCTCTACAATGTAAATCTCTATTTTGTTGATGATTTCCGCATTGAGCGCGGGAAAGAAGTGCTGAAAGTCACCCTCGCCGAGCGGTGTCGGAATCAGATACAGTTTTCCAAAGGTCATAGTCATTGGTTTTATTCAGTGGACAGTTTGCAAAAGAATGTGACTGATATTCATTCTTTCATAAGAGGAAGGGGGATTTAGTTGTTGAAATTATCAGAAAGTATAGCGGACGCCGAGGTTCAGGCCCCAGTCGAAATAGTGTCCTGTCCAATTATCGTTGAATAGCATGCCATAACCGGGGCGGAAGTCAAACTGGAAAGTGACGGGGGCGCTGATTTTGAGTTCCAGGCCGAAGATAGCATTGATGCCGAACTTGCCGATGTCGTGGCGATAGTACCAACCTTCCCAACTTTGGTTCCAGCAGTAGCCAAGGCTCGGGCCGCCGCCGACAAAACCATAGAGTTTTTTTGACAAATGTTCTTGATACATGAAGTTGGCATTGGCTTCGGCGGTATAAACAGAATAGGAAGCATTTCTGAAAGCACCTATGGTGAATTTGGAGCCGGCATCAACTTGGATGGCGAAATGATTGTTGCAGAAAGTCTTCCAAGAGAAGGCTTGCATAGAGCCGACGGTTGCTCCGATGCTGTGTTTGTAGGGGGCCTGTGCCTGGGCGGTGAACGAAATGCCCATAACCATTGCAAGGGCGAGAACGGCTAATTTCAGATTTTTCATGACAAGATGGTTTTAGTTAAAAAGTATAGATTAATGAACTGTAATGCTTCTTTTCATATCAAAACAACCGGAAAAACAAGATTACAGAAGCCTTAATGCTTCATTAAGAGAAGTTTTAGTGTCGGTGCTCTCCTTGCGTTTCCCTATGATGAGAGCACAGGCCACCTCAAAAGTGCCTGCGGGAAACCGTTTGGGGCGGGTGCCGGGAATCACCACGGCATTTTCAGGCACTTCCGACTTGTACTCTTTGGGTTCTTTGCCTGTGACATCAATGATTTTAGTAGAGGCTGTAAGTACCACATTGGCGGCAAGCACGGCGCCGCGTCTCACGTGGACGCCTTCCACCACTATGGCGCGGGAACCTATGAAACAATGGTCTTCGATGATGACGGGCAAGGACTGCAGCGGCTCTAATACGCCGCCAATGCCCACTCCGCCGCTCAGATGCACATTCTTGCCAATCTGCGCACAAGACCCCACGGTGGCCCAAGTGTCCACCATAGTGCCACGGTCAACGTATGATCCTATGTTCAAATACGATGGCATGCAGACCACACCAGGAGCCTGATATGAACCATATCGTGCTACAGCATTGGGCACCACCCTAACTTTGCTGTCCTCAAAACCCGACTTCAACGGGATTTTGTCATAATACTCAAACGGACCGACCTTATAGGCTTCCATCGGGCGGACGGAGAAGTAAAGGAGAATAGCTTTTTTCACCCATTCGTTCACTTGCCACCTGCCGTCAACGGGTTCTGCCACCCTAAGCAATCCTTTGTCAAGCAAGGATACCACTTCCAAAACGGCATCCCTTTGCTCCTTTATCTTCAAAAGCTCTTGATTGTCCCATATTTGTTCTATTATTTCCTTCATATTCAAATCATTTGTTTACAATTAGTCCCGAATCATAAGAAAGCGGTTTGGCACATCCTTTGACGGGGGCGCAAAAATAAACTTTTTCCGTAAAGCAATAAAAAAAAGAAACACCTGTCGGCATCTCTTTCTTTTTGGTCGGGGTGAGAAGACTCGAACTTCCGGCCTCTACGTCCCGAACGTAGCGCGCTACCAACTGCGCTACACCCCGTACCATTATTACCCTTAAAACTTATCGGCGGCAAAATTACATTTTTTTTCAACATTCACAACCCCTTGACACCTTTTTTGGATTTTTGTTTTATCTCTTTTATTATCAAATATTTCTAAAACATATACAACAAACAAAACGACAGACAATCCATTAAAAAAGCTTTGCTTTCCGTAACAACAATAGCCGAATCTGGAATTTGTGACTGTCATTTCATGTTCTGCTTCCCCGCTTTTGACTGGGACTTTTCGGACAGCCTTGACAGGACGAGAAAAGATTTTTTGGTCAAGTGCCAACCATATCCAAAAAAGTGTATCTTTGCACCGCCTTTTCAGGGTCGTTAGCTCAGTGGTTTAGAGCGCTGCTTTCACACGGCAGAGGTCATTGGTTCAACTCCAATACGACCCACTCCCCAAACAGGCAATCAAAGTTCCAGACTCTTTTTTTGCTTTATCCCTTTGTATATCAATGCTATAAGCGGGCGTTTTCCTATCTCATGTCATTCACCTCAACATCGGGATATTTGCTCTTGTCGAAAACAAAGTAACTGTCTGACAATATAACATTTGCCTTGAACTGCTCAATATAGTACGCATAAACGGTATTATCCTTGTCATAAACAGAAATACGCATGATGCGATTGCTGCCCTTGTCCACATGCAGACGTATCCTGTAATAGGATTGTGCCGTCTTTGGGGTCAGGTCTATCAAGGCGACAGACTTTCCGCCAATATACTCGTCGCGGATGTACTTAGCCCGGAAATGTGCATTCCAGTTTTTCAGAATGCGTTGCGGATTCATCATATTGTCATCATCCTCGGGGTCATAGTCATAAATGGAGACCTCATTAGTTGCTTTCTGGTAATTCCATATTGTAGTGCCGTCACAGAAAAAATTCTGTCCGTTAAAGACCGTCCTGTATTTGCTGCCTTTGATGGCAAAATCGCCCGTCGTTGATTGCAGTGTTTTGCTGTCTTTTGTTGCTTTCAGCGTATAGCGGAACTGCATCGAACTGTATGACTGATACTTGTCGGACACCTTTTTCAGCAATTCTGTTGCCCCGCCGTCGGTATCCTGTGCACTTGAAGAAAAGACAAGCATGCTGCAAAGAAGCGTTACAATAATATTCATCTGTTTCATAATCAATACTTTCATTTGATAGCATTCAACGCTGACAATGATTATTTGTTGTGTGGCAATTCATAAAAAAACACGGGGCTGTCACTTTCTCTTCCGTTGTGGGGTTGCGCAATGAGATGCAAGCAACCGGAGGATATTCCCGTCTTTACCGTAAACATCCTTACGATACTGCACATAGCCGTTATTGCCGACGAAACAGGTCAGGTATTCGATAAAAAGCGGCATTTTACATTCCAGATTCACGCGGGTAGGAATCAGACGGCGGTAGAACCTTTTGTCTTGCTCGTCAAGCCGCGCATAGCGCACCGAATCGCTCTTGCGGATTTTTTCAGCATATTCTGCACCCTCTTCCGTCGTAGGTTCCTTGCCCAGTAGAATGTCGAACCGTTCTCTTTTCAGGCTGTCAAACCCGTTCATCTCGTACAGCAATTCAGCTAATTCAAAAGGATTCTCCACCCTGACGCATCCGTGGCTCAATGCTCTGTTGCGCCGTTTGAAAGCCCCTTTGTTGTTTGTGTCGTGCAGATATACAGATTCCCCGTTCTGAAAATCGAACTTTATGCGCCCTAAAGCATTGAAGTTTCCGGACTGTTGAAACAGCCGGTACGGGATATTCTTAGGATTGACGTTCGTCCAGTCGATCGTTTCGGGCGCAACCAGCTTCCCGCTGCGTATGTCGCGCACCAGCAGATGCTCTTTTTGGATCAGCTGCAGATTGTCGCGGCATAATTTCGGGTAGTATTCGTCGCGTAAGATGTTGTAGGGGATATTCCATTCCGGGTTGAGCACCACGCTGGATATTTCGCCGTACAGCAGCGGCGTTTCAGACTTGAACGCCTGCTCCATACCGTCATGCATAGAGGAAAGGGCTCTGTTGGGGCTCTTGCCTTTGCCGCAGCAGACGCGTGTATTAAACACACATTTGCCATCACAGTAGGCACTCAAACTGAAATCCGGTATATTTACCGCTATGAATGTGTCCGTTTTTTTTGCCACTGTTTTCCAGCGCAGCCGTTCGAGGTTTACGGATAGTTTATCAACATAATAGGATACCGGACGGTTCAGGCAGTCTATGGTTTCTTTGTCAAGCATATCGCTTTGGGGAAGTGCGTTGTTTTCCCTGAACAGATTCACGGCGGCCATCACTTCTTCGGTCAACACGTCTGTTTCGCAGCCATCGGGCAGTTCGCCCGTAAGAGAGAGCCTGCCGCAGATAGCCTTCACCGCATCGTTTTTTTGGTTCAACGTTAAAGACAAGTGCGGTATCTGTTGCAGCACAGTATCTTTAAAAGGATAGAGCATGCGCAATTCGTCCTGCAGAATCAAATAGGAAGTGTCTGTAGGCTGAAGATCTTTCAAGAGTGCGGGAAGGCGGTGCATGTTTCTCATCAACGACGTAACAAAAAGAGAATCCGGTTTTTCGGTCTCGTATAGCCATTTTCCGCCGTTGGCCACATCAGGACTGACGGCACCGTACTGCAAGGCCTCGGCATAGCGGACAAATGTCTCCGTCATAGACATTTCCAGCCGGAACAATGCGTCATAGAGGCTGCGGGCATCTGTCGGCTCGTAGCGTTTCAATGCTCCGATCTGCGCTGTAAGGTATGATTCGTTGAAAAAAACAGCCGAAAGGCCATGTTCATGGACTGTGGCAAGGCTGCCGAGCAGCGTATCAATCCGGTGCGTCTGGAAACCATGTGCCGTCCACTCCGGCTTTCCCTTGTCGCGGTAGTACGAGAGCACCCATGTCCAATCGGGCAGCGTGTCGTCGGGCATTTCGGCAATTCTCTGTCTGAAATAGGCCTCGTATGCCCGGTTGTCATAAAAAATGTAGCCTTTGAACCATTGCGGCTTAGGCTCTTTGAGAGACAATCCGGAACAGCCTGCCGCCAACGGCAGCACATAAACGGCAACGATCAGGGACAATGGCAAACGACGAGTCAAAAAAAACAACGGTTTCATTGTTCCGCCTCTTCTTTGACATCAATGGAGGTGTTGAAAGGGATTCCGGAAGACAGCATCCCGACAGCAGAAAGCGTATGCACCGGTGCGTCTTTACGCCAGATTACCTCAACGCGCGCCCCCTCTTGGTTCAGAATGAAGCCTCCTGTCGCTTTCCAGTCTATGCACGCCACGCGCCTATCGTTGATTTCATAGACCCTGGGCTCGCCCTTGACTCGCACGACAGGGCCGGGGTCGTCTAAAATCCGGTAAAAGAAACGCTGCATTTTGTCTTGAATGAAATAGTAATACTGGTTTATGCTTCCGTCGCGGGTCTGGTATGGTGCATGGTGACCTCCCTCTATGGGATAAAACTCGTTATAAACCTGCCGTTCATCCAGTTTCTTGTGGATAGAGGCCGAACCGTACATTTTTTCGAGAAGAGCCTCGCTGGGATTCAGCTTCAGGTTCGACATCGGGTATCCCTCCTCGTAGGGCACAATGTCGTCAGCCGTGCCATGGAATGAGACGACCGGGATGCTTCTGTTTTCCAGCACGTCCGTATCGAATACTGCACCCCACATGTTCGCCACGCCGCGTATGTGGAATTTGGTTTTGTGCGAATTGCCAGAGCCGTCCAGTTTCCCGTTTTTATTTATCATATTTGTCTGACGAACAAACGGGATTTCTGTTGCAGACGACAGATAGGCAACATTAAGGGCCATGATGGCGCCGGCGCTCGTGCCTGCCACAAAAAGGGCCGAGGTGTCAATGCCGTACTCGTTGGCATGTGCCGTCAAAAAACGGAGGGCGGCATGCGCATCTTGTATGGCATTGTACTCGCACTGGTGTATCGACTTGCCCGACAAACGGAAGCCTATGCGGTAGTTGATCGATGCCGTAACATACCCCAGACTGGCAAAATGGCGGCACCAACCGCTCATCGCCTCAGATCCTTTATCGCCGAAATAGAACGCTCCTCCATGGATAAACAGTATCAAAGGGTGCTTTTTGAGCGTATCGTGTTGCGGACAATAGAGGTCCATTGTCAGCGGGATTTCCTTAGGAACTATTGTCTTGGTCATCGTTTCGCTTATCATCTTCATGTAACGCGAGTCACGAAGCGGGTATGACGACCAATAGCCACGGGCCTTGGCATACTCCACATCAGTGTGTTTAGTCACCTCGAACTGCGGCTTCATCAGTCGGGACACCGGATATGTGTGCACCTCGGGGGCATAGTAACGTTCCAGAGAAAGGTCATTTGAAAAAAGAGAACGGTTGAATCGGAATTGGCCATTCAGGGAGGTCGAATCTACCTTGACTTCAAACCGGATTTCCCGTTCCCGTTCTTTGTCCTTGTAAAAACAGTCGTTCCCGTTGCGGTAAATGCAGAAAGGCACTGCTTCCGTCCATGCCGTTTGCCCGACGGGATAGCAGCGCCCCTCAATGCTGTCGTTGTTTTGCCTGTCAATCTCTACAAAGCAGTGAGTTCCGGCTATGTTGCCGCAATAGCAACCGTCCAAGTTCAGCGTGCTGAACTCGAAAGGATTGTCTTCGGTTACCGTTACTGTCTGCGTCTGTGTTTCCGTTTCCTCATTTTTGTTGAACGGAGCCTTTCCGTTCTTCTTGCGGCAGCCTGCGAAGCAGACAAGTGCCAGACAGATGAAAGCAACGGCTACATGTCGCGCGATGCAACGGTATTTGACCGCATTGTTATTGTGCAACAGCGGCCTCTGTTCCGTCATCGATACCGAGCAGTTCTATGTCGAACACGAGCGGGGAGAACGGCGGGATGGCGTAGTTTCCTCGTTCGCCGTAAGCATAGTCAGAAGGAATGAGCACGGTGAGTTTCTCGCCTACGTGCATGCCGGCCACTGTGATGTCCCAGCCGGGAATCACCTGACCGATGCCGAGCATGAATTTGAAAGGCTCGTTGCGGTCAACGGAGCTGTCGAAAGACTTGCCGTCGAGGAATTTGCCGGTATAATGCACCGTCACGGTCTGTCCTTGTTTCGGTTGTGCGCCTGTGCCTTTCTTCAGCGTCTTGACATAGAGACCCTGTTCGTTAGGCGCAACGCCCTTGAAATGTTCTGCCGCGTAGGTCTGGATGTTCTGTAGTTCCTCGTTTTTCTTGTCGCGAAGCATCTCCTCATACTGGGCGCGCATCTGTTGGAACTGCGCGGCAGGCATCTGGGCATAGAGCTTGACATTCAAATAAAGCGGGTCTTTTCCGAAAGGATAGACTGTGTCTTGCATAAAATGACGGAAAAACTCCGGGCCGTCGAGTATAAAGGAGGCGGAATCGCCCACATGCATCATACGGATGGCGGCATAGAGGTCGCCCTCATAGAGAGAGTCCATCTGCAGTTCGTTGGGAGTCATCGGAAAGAGCAACGAGTCGCCGGCGCTGAGCGAGAAAAGGATGCCCACAAGGTCGCCGGTCTTAGGCATCACTGCCGTATCGTTCACATCTCCGTGGAATTTGTAATAGATGCCCGTTGTGCGGTCTTTCTTATAACCTTTGTATTTCCCGCACCCTTTAGTAAGGCACAATGCCACCACGGCAGCGATGCACAACACCACAGCCACGCATATCACGGCTATCCAGAGTTTACGGCGTGACGTGCCGTTCTGTTTCTGTTCTTTTTGATTTTCAGTCTGTCCCGTTTCAGGTGCCTCTCCGCAAGAGGGGACATTCTTTTCGTTGATTTCTTCCATAAGTCTTTTTTGTATTGATTATTAAAAATTCTTTTTCAAAAATGTCAAGATGGGGTTTCAATCTTGAAAATGACAGCCAAAGGCATGCGTCCGTTCACCTTGTTGCCGTCGCCGGCCACGCCGTAGGCCAGATACGAAGGCGTGACAATCCGTGCGGACGCGCCGGGGCGGAGCATACGCACCGCTTCGTGCAAGGCTTCCATTTCCGGCGATTTCGCCACCTTGAACTGTTTCAAGCCGTCGTGTTCCGAGTCATAAATCTGTTCGCCGTCGAGCAAAAAAGTCTTGTACGACATCGTAATCTCATCGCCCTCTTGAAAAAGGTCGCCTTTGCCATCGTCGAGGATTTCGATATAGAGTCCGGAGCCGGTCTGTTGCATATTCCAGCGGTATCGTTTTATGAAAAGGCTCATCTCCTCGTTTTCCAACTGGATAATGCGTTTGTTGCCTTCCACGAAAGGGGCTTCCTTGTCATCCTTCGGGGCATGGCTGTCTGCCACAACAATGCCCGTAGGCTTGTTATGGCAAGCTGCCAGCATGAGCATTGCCAGCAGGGGGACACTGCATTTCAGCAACGTTGGCGGTCTCATCTCCGGTTTGTTCTGTTCAGACCTTATTGACATCAGCATTGACGTTGCATCCTGCTCTTTCTGTCTTCACCGCCGCCTCAAAGTGTGCGACAGCCTCCTGGACGGTGCCGTTATAGAAAGCGCCGGCGGCATTACGGTGACCGCCGCCATTGAAATGGCGGCGCGCAAAGACATTGACGTCAAAGTCACCTTTAGACCGGAAAGAGACGCGTATGCGGTTGTCGCGTTCGGTGAAAAACGCCGTAAACTCGACAGACTTTATAGAGAGACCATAATTGACAAAACCCTCCGTGTCGCCAATCTGGAAATTGTTGTCGAGCAAATCTTTTTTCGTCAGATAGATGTAAGAAACGCCGTATTCCGGCAAGACGGTCAGACGCTGAGACAAAGCGAGACCGAGCAGTCTGATGCGGCTTTCGGAATAGTTGTCATAGACTTTCCGGTGGATCGCCTCTCCGTCGATGCCGGAAGTGATCAGTTTCTTCAGCACTTGGTACGTGTTCGGGCAGTCGCAGGCATACGACACAGACCCTGTATCGGTGATGATGCCCACATAGAGCGCTTCGGCGATAGCTTTCGTAAACGGGCGTCCGGGGGTCAAATAGCGGTACAGGAAATTATACACCAACTCGCAAGCCGAACTGGTTTGGGGGGTCGAATACATCACGTCACAGTGAATGTCGGGTTGCAGATGATGGTCAATCAGTATTTTAGCCCCTTTGAATTTCTTGATGCAGTCTGCCAAATCGCCGGCGCGGTGGGGTGCGTTCATGTCAACAACAAACAGCAGTTCCGCGTCACGGATAGCCTCTTGGGCCTTTACCGGGTTCTCTTGTGCCACAATGATATGCTCGCTGCCGTCCATCCAACCCAGAAAATCAGGAAAAGCGTTTGGCGAGACAACAGAAACCTCGTATCCGTCATCTTTGAAATAGTGATATAGCGCCAAAGCACAGCCTACGGCGTCTCCGTCAGGATTGAAATGGAAGACAACCGCTATCTTATGCACAGCCTGCAGGATGTCTCTGGCTCTCTGAATCTCTTGCCTTTTCAATTTTTTTTAGTTTAAGAGCGCAAAAATACAAAACAAAAGTGTATGTCATACATACAGACCGTTTTTTTTGCATAAACGTATTCATGTACAAGGATGCCGTTCCTTTCATTCTTGAATTATTCAGCAGAATAAACAGACATCCTAATAAATATATATTGTAAATCCTGACTGCCGGCAATGGGAATCTGGCGTTTGGTGCGTGGACAGTCTCCAAAAAAAACAACCGGGTTTAAAAAATAAAGTGTATATTTGCGCCCTAAAAAAATGGAAAATAATGGGTAGAAGATTTTCTTTCTGTCAGATTCTGCTGCTTACGGCATCTGCATTTCTTTGTGTGTCGTTTTCCTCATGCAGCGCGTCGCGGTCAAACACGAAACACAAAGCCGCCTACATCAAAAAGAGAACCCGTCATCAGCCCAAATGGAATGCCACCACCTCGCAGACTACCACTTACTACATCAAGAAGAACAGCGCCAGGAAAAGGCATAATCCCTAAACCGAACAGAACCGCATGAAAAGAACATTTTCCGCAATAGGCACCTTAACCCTTTTCATAACCTGCCTCACCTTTCACGGGACAACGCAAGCGCAGCAGGACAACCACATCCAGTTCCATGTCGTCAACGACACCGCCCATGTCGAGGCGGACGTGCCGGAAGACACCTTAGGCGACATGATGCAAATTGACGAAGACCAGGCTCTGTTTGACAATGTCGACCACGGCGACGGAATGCTCTTCACCTATTTCAAGTGGATGCCTGGAGCCAACCTCTACCAGAATTTTGACATTGTGCGCATCCATTACCGGCACATCGGCTCGGCGGCAAAAGACACCCTCAGCCTTGCCGGCTATCATCATCCTGCCAACTACAAAATAACCTCCAACTACGGTTGGCGGCGGCGGCGCATGCACCGCGGCGTCGACCTCGGCTATCCTACCGGCACCCCCGTAGCAGCCGCCTGGGACGGCATGGTCCGCATTTCCAAAGGCAGCAACACCGGCGGATACGGCAACCTTATCGTCATTCGGCACGACAACGGCCTTGAAACCTATTACGCCCACTTGTCCCGCCGCCTCGTGAACCCTGGACAAGTGGTTCATGCCGGCGACATCATCGGACTGGGCGGCAACACGGGACGCTCCTACGGCTCCCATCTCCACTTCGAGATCCGCTACCTCGGCATTGACATCAACCCCAACAGACTCGTTGACTTCAACAACTTTTGCCTGAAGTACGATACAATGTACGTCTCCGGCTACAACGTTTCCACCCCGACGCCGCCCCAAACGGACCCGTCACAGCTGGCTGCCACAAAAACCCAGTCCACGACAGCCTACTACAAGGTACGCAAAGGCGACAACCTCGGAAAAATCGCCATCAAATACCACACTTCCGTATCAAAGCTGAAAAAACTCAACCGGCTCAGAAGCGATTTCATCCGCGAAGGACAACGGCTTCGCGTAAGGTAACCATGAGAGCGACCCCCGCTGCCCTCTGCCTCGCATTCTGCCTCATTCTGTCTGCATGGCCGGCCTTGGGACAAGGAGACCTCGAAGACTTCAGCTTCTCCCGCAACACTTCTATACCCGTAATCCACGGCCAAGACACCTTGCCGCAACCCTGGTGCGGCGGCATGAACGCCGTCAGATTCTCCGAAATCGACCTCAACGGCGACGGAATCAACGATTTGTTCGCTTTTGAAAAACACGGCAACCGCATCCTAACTTTCCTGCGGCAGAACAACCGCTTTGTGTTCGCCCCCCAATATGCCCGGCAGTTTCCGGAACTGCACGACTGGGCCATACTCAAAGACTACAACGGAGACGGGAAACCCGACATTTTCACATACGGGCTGGCCGGCATTCGCGTGTTCAAGAACACTTCGCACAACGATTCGCTCTCCTTTTCCCTCGTGACCGACCAGCTTGACGCTTACTATTACAACGGCTACGTCAACATCTTCGCCTCCCCCAACGACTATCCTGTCATCGAAGACATTGACGGGGACGGGCGGATTGACATTCTCAACTTCTGGGTTCTCGGCAAATACGTACACTTTTTGCGCAACTGCGGCAACAACTCAGAAGCATTCGACTTCAGGCTCGAGAGCGAATGTTGGGGGCACTTCGCCGAGGCGGCCGACAACAACCGGATCACCCTGTTCTCCGACTGTTCCGGCAAGGACGGCAACACTATGGAGACCACACGCCACACCGGTTCCTCTATGCTGCTGCACGACTTTGACGGCAACGGGCTTCAGGACCTGTTAGTCGGCGACATTGACTCGCCGCACCTTATCCTGTTATACAACCACGGAACGGCGGCCGAAGCACGCATGACCCGGCAAGACACCGCCTTCCCGGCACAAACGCCCATTGACTTGTTCTCGATGCCCGCGCCTTCGTTCGTCACCTTGCCCGGACACGAGAGCCCGTCGCTGATAGTATCCCCTTCAGACCCCTCACTCACAAAATCGCTCGATTGCAACAGCGTTTGGCAATACGACTACGACTCGCTGCTCCAACAATACACCTTAACGAACACGGCATTCCTGCAAGAAGAGATGGTGGACGTGGGCAGCGGCAGCAGGCCGGTGTTGTATGACTTTGACGGCGACGGGCTGGTGGATCTGTTCATTGCCAACTACGGCAGTTTCGACAGCGTGACGACCGGCAACGGACTGCCCGTTTCGCACTTCTCCTCGTCAGTCCGTTACTACAAAAACACCGGAACACCTGACGCACCCGCATTCCGGCTGCAGACCGATGACTTCGGGAATCTGAGAGCCATGAACTTCAAGGCTCTGCACCCCACATTCGGCGACTTTGACGGCGACGGCCTGACTGACATGTTGTGCGGAATGCAAGACGGATCGCTCTTGTTGGTGCCGCACGGACGGCTCTGCGGCGGCAACGATACGGTAACAAAAGCATACCATAGCATCACTTGTGACAAGTTCAGCACGCCGTACTTCTTCGACATCGACGGAGACGGCCGCAACGACCTCATCATCGGGAACCGGCACGGCACACTCGGCTATTGGCGGAACTGCGGCACTGCCGGCAACCCCTCTTTCGAGAAAGTCACCGACAATTTGGGCAACGTAGACGTGCGCGACCACGAACAGTCCTATTTCGGCTACAGTGTGCCTTGCCTTTATCGCGACAGTCTGCACGGAACGGTGCTCTTCTGTGGCAGCGAACAGGGCAAAATCTTCTACTATAATCGTATAGACGGACACCTTGACGACACGTTCCGGTTGGCAGGGAGCGTTTCAGAGGCGGAGGACAGCGTATGCCTGTCATGCACACACACCGTCAAGGACGGTATCCGTTCGGGAGTTGCGGCAGCAAAACTCTGCGGCGGGGACTTCCCGGACCTCATAACCGGCAACTATGCCGGCGGAGTATGTTTGTTCAAAGGACGCACGCCGGCTGCACGGCCCGTCAACGTAAGCGCGACGGAGGGAAAAGAGACGGAACCGCGCATATATCCTAATCCGACAAGCGGAATGCTTCGCATAGATCTGGAAGAAAGCGGCAACAGGGCAGTCCACATTGACGTTCTGGACCTTTTGGGGAGAAGGTTAAGACTGGCATACGGCACGCAAATCGACCTCAGCGATCTTGAAAACGGCATCTACATCATCGAGATCAATCACACATCACGCAAAAAGATTATAAAAACAAGTCTGTAGAACAGTAATATTTGCTATTTTTGCGCTCTCAAAAACGAAGTTGAAAACTATAAATTTAAATCATTGAATATGAGTAATGTAAAGTACGTTTATACCTTTGGAGGGAAAACCGCCGAAGGTAAAGCAGACATGAAGAATCTGCTCGGTGGCAAAGGAGCGAACCTTGCCGAAATGTGCCTTCTCGGGCTTCCCGTTCCCGCAGGCCTCACCATTACGACCGAATGTTGCACGGCCTATTATGCCAACAACTGCCAGCTTCCGGAAGGTTTGATGGAGGATGTGTGGAAAGGGATTTCCAATGTAGAGAAAATAATGGGGCTGAAATACGACGATGCAGAGAACCCGCTGCTGGTATCATGCCGTTCTGGTGCACGCAGTTCCATGCCTGGCATGATGGATACCGTACTGAACATCGGTCTCAGTTCAAAGACACTTCCCGGCCTTATCAAGAAAACCAACAACCCGCGTTTCGTTTATGACTCTTACCGGCGTCTGATTATGATGTATGCCGACGTGGTCATGGAGAAAGCCGAAGGCCGTGAGCCTGCCGAGGGCAAGGGAATCCGCAAAATCCTTGATGACAAACTCGATGAGTTCAAGGCGCTGAAAGGTTACAAAAGCGACACCGAGATTACGGCAGAGGAGTTGCTTCAGCTTGCCAACGAGTTCAAGGCCAAAATCAAGGAAGCGCTTGGCGAAGAGTTCCCTGACAATGCCAAAGACCAGTTGGAAGGCGGCATCAAGGCCGTGTTCAAGAGCTGGAACGGCAAGAAAGCCATCTCCTACCGCCGCATTGAAGGCATTCCTGACGATTGGGGCACAGCCGTAAACGTACAGGCTATGGTATTCGGCAACATGGGCGACAGTTCAGCCACCGGCGTGGCGTTCACCCGCAACCCTGCCACGGGCGACAACCAGTTCTATGGCGAATGGCTCATCAACGCCCAAGGCGAAGACGTCGTGGCCGGCATCCGCACCCCTAACCCGCTGAACGACGATACAAAGAACGAACAGAACAGGATGATGCACTCTATGCAGGAGTTGATGCCTGACACCTATAAAGAGCTCTGCGACATTCGTGAGATTCTCGAAAAGAATTTCCATGACATGCTCGATATCGAGTTCACCATTCAAGAAGGCAGGCTGTATATGCTTCAGTGCCGTGTGGGCAAACGCACAGGCGTGGCCGCACTGACGATGGCGCTCGACATGCTGCACGAGGGGCTCATCGACGAGAAAGAGGTAGTGATGCGTGTCTCCCCCTCCCAACTCGACGAGTTGCTGCACCCCATTCTGGACGCTTCGGACGAGAAAAAACACGACGTGCTGGCCAAGGGACTTCCCGCAGGTCCCGGCGGCGCTGTCGGCATAATCGCCCTCGACAGTGAAAAGTCGATGGCTTATACGGCCGAGAACAAAAAGAACATCCTCGTCCGCGAGGAAACCAACCCGGAAGACGTAGAAGGCATGCGTTCTGCCACCGGCATCCTGACCGCACGCGGCGGCATGACCTCACACGCTGCCCTTGTGGCACGCGGCTGGGGCAAATGCTGCATCGTAGGCTGCGACGCCGTCAAGATCGACATGGCAAGCCGCACCGTCACCATCAACGGGAAAACTTTCAAGGAGGGCGACACCCTGAGCCTCAACGGTTCCAAGGGTTGGGTCTATGCCGACACCGTCGAGATGATTGACGCCACTGAGAACCCGCTCTTCCAGGAATTCATGAAGCTGGTGGACAAATACCGCAAGATGGGCGTACGCACCAATGCCGACACACCGGAAGACGCCCAGAACGCCATCAACTTCGGGGCAGAAGGAATCGGCCTGTTCCGCATCGAACACATGTTCTATGGCAAAAACAGTGAAAAACCGCTCGAGAAACTGCGCAAGATGATCCTTGCAGACACAGCAGAAGACAGGATCGCAGCCCTCAACGAACTTGAACCTTATATCAAAGAGGCCGCCAAAGGCACACTGAAGGTCATGGACGGCAAACCGCTGACTTTCCGTCTGATGGACCCTCCGTTGCACGAATTTGTCCCGCAGTCCGAAGAGAAACAGCGCGAAGTGGCCAAAGAACGCGGGCTTGACTACGAGAGAATACACAAACGCATCGAGTCTCTGCACGAAGTGAACCCTATGATGGGTCTACGCGGCGTCCGTCTCGGCATCATCTATCCTGAAATCACGGAAACCCAGTTCAGGGCGCTCTTCACCGCCACTGCCGAACTGATGAACGAAGGCTTTGACCCGCGCCTCGAGATCATGGTCCCGCTGACCATCAACGCCGCCGAACTGCGCAACCAGAAGGCCATCGCCACCAAAGTCAAGACAGAGGTTGAAGCCAAACATAACGTCACGATCGAATACCGCTTCGGCACGATGATCGAGATCCCGCGTGCTGCGCTCGTGGCCAACAAGATCGCCGAAGTTGCCGACTTCTTCAGTTTCGGCACCAACGACCTTACGCAGATGACCTTCGGTTTCTCCCGCGACGACGTCAACGCCATCGTCCATAAATATGTAGAGGACAAGATCATCCCGGCAGACCCGTTCAACACGTTCGACAGCGAATGTGTCGGCGAGCTGGTCAAGATCGGCGTGGAGCGCGGACGTTCCACCCGCAGCGACCTCAAGTGCGGCGTTTGCGGCGAGCACGGCGGCGATCCCTCCGCAGCTGCGTTCTTCTACAACTGCGGCATGAACTATGTGTCATGTTCTCCGTTCCGCGTGCCGGTTGCCCGTCTGGCCGCAGCCCAGGCTGCCATCTTGTCAGAAAAGAGCAACTGCTGCTCCTGCGCCAAATAACGTGGAAATCACATTCCGACTAAGGAACAAAGGGGACGGATTCACATAATTCGACCCCTTTGTTTTTTTTGTTATCTTTGCCGCCTTAAAAAGTTGTTATGACCAGAAAAATCATTCCGTTGGCTATCTTGTGCCTCTCACTCATACAGATAACCTATAGTCAGACAGAAAGCGGCATCCCCAATCCTACGCTGCAAGACAAAAACGACCCCAAACCTGTCATCTTCCGTGACCGCTTGATCATGGACATCTACCACACATTCTGGATGGGCATGCCCGCGGAGGTGAACCACGCCAAATTTGACCCCGGCTTCACCGTGTCCGCCATCTGGGACTTCAACACCAACAAGAAACCCGTCGCGTTCGGTCTCGGCGTTGGCATCTCCTACTATACACAATACAGCAACGCCCTGTTGCAGTACGACGAGGACAAAGAAATCATGCGCTATCTCGTGCTGCCGAGCCAAGTAAAGTTCAACACCGTAAAGATGAACTATCTGAATGTGAACATCCCGTTGGAGTTCCGCTACCGCCACGAGAGCGGGTTCAAGTTCACGATAGGTGCGCGGGCGGGACTTATATGCAACGTCACGCAGAAATACAAGGGGCAGGACCCGTCAACCGCTGCCGACACCCTTATGTTCAAGAACCTGAGAATGGAAAACAAGATGAAATACAATGTGGACGTTTACACCAGAATCGGATGGAAATTTGTAGATGTCTATTACAGTTTCCAGCTTACACCGCTCTTCAGCACCGGAAAGGGTCCCAAGATCTATCCTATGTCTGTAGGTGTCTCGCTGAGCATCTTCTAACCGTATTTTATTTCTAACCCAAATTACGCCTATTGTTATGTTTTACTTAATGATTATCCTGTTTGTCGTCGGCTATGCATGCATTGCCCTCGAACATCCGTTGAAAGTGAACAAATCCGCTTTCGCCCTGCTGTTAGGTGTCTTGATATGGCTCTGTTACATCCTGGCCGGCCCCGACATCTTCACAGTCTCCGGTTTCGGGCAAGGTTACCAGAACTATCTGGCCACGCACGAAGGGGGCACTTTTGTGGATTTCATCACCAAAAGCGAACTCATCGAGCATCTTGGCGACATCGCCGAGATCCTCTTCTACCTGATGGGAGCCATGACTGTAGTGGAATTGATTGACTCTCACGGCGGCTTCAACATCATCACCGACCACATCAAAACCAAAAGCAAGGTTAAACTGCTCTGGTCGCTCTCTTTCCTTACCTTCATACTGTCGGCTTTGCTTGACAACCTCACCACCGCCATCGTAATGATTGCCTTGCTGCGCAAATTAATTACCGACCAGAAAGACCGTTGGTTCTTCGGCGGCATGATCATCTTGGCGGCTAATGCCGGCGGCGCATGGTCGCCTATCGGCGACGTGACCACCATCATGCTCTGGATTGCCGGCAATATCTCTACGGGTGCAGTCATCACCCGCTGCTTCCTCCCGAGCGTGGTTTCTATGATTATCCCGCTCTTCATCGTCTCTTTCTTCGAGAAAGGCGAAATCCCGCCAAGGCAGACTTTAGAGAACAAGGACGACAAAGCTGAAATCCCGACGTGGCAGCGCAACCTCATCTTCTGGATGGGCATCGGCGCACTCATTTTCGTCCCCGTCTTCAAAATGCTCACCCATCTGAAACCCTATATGGGCATCATGCTGGGACTTGCCGTGCTCTGGATCACGACAGAAATCATCTACCGCAAAGACACAGAACATAAATACCGTCTGCGCATCACCGACATCCTCGCTAAGATCGACATGTCAAGCATTCTTTTCTTCCTCGGCATCTTGCTTGCCGTGGCTGGTCTTCAGAGCGCCGGGCATCTCTCTATGCTTGCCGGCAGTATGGACACCGCATTCAACGGCAACTATCATCTCATCGACATCGTCATAGGTATTCTCTCCTCCATCGTGGACAACGTTCCGTTGGTGGCCGGCGCTATGGGCATGTACAACTTCCCGATGGATGACACTTTCTGGATATTCCTCTCCTACTGTGCCGGAACGGGCGGCAGCATCCTCATCATCGGCTCTGCCGCCGGTGTGGCTGTCATGGGCATGGAGAAGATCGACTTTATATGGTATCTCAAACGCATAACGCCACTGGCTTTGGTCGGCTACCTCGCCGGTGCGGGCATCTATGTGCTTTGCGACTACCTGTTCTACCTTTGACCTCAACACAATCCCACTTTCACGGCCGTGAAAGTGGGATTGTCTATTTCATTCAACCAATAATTTAAGCAATGAAAAAAGCATTACTGTTTTCTTATTTCATTTTAATGAGCATGATTATCTGTCATGCTCAAATCATAACCCCCGGAACCGGAGAAAGATACACATTTGCGGACATGCTTTCCGACCCGTCAGGTTTTGTAACCTCAACACAGCCCGGATGCTACGCCGTACACCAAAGCCTTACGCTCTCTGGCAACGACACGTTAGTGCTGGACCCAAGTGTCACCAGAATCTCCTTTGACGGCAACACTACCGTAACTGTCAGAGGAGTTATAGTCTGCGCCACCCGCGACAGCCTGCTGCAAATTACGGGCATGCGCGCCGACTCGCTGCAAGACTACGTGACATTCCGGTTTGACAGCACACAAACCGCCGGACTGTCCGGACTATGGTTCAATCGCTGCAAAAGCATAACCTTGTCAAACAGCAACTTGACTTTCGACAATTGCGAGTTCAGCAACTTCACTGACATCGCCGTCAAATACCTCTCATGCAACCCCACGATTCAGAACTGCTATTTTCACCACAACGAGTCTTCGGCTATCGGCTCTGCGGTAAACCTGATGGGGTCGCCGAGAATCCTGAACAGCCGTTTCTTCAACAATGTGCTGAACAACAGCAACCGTGCCCAGATCAACCTCGGGCCTGGCGCTGCCGACACGATCATCATTGCCGGAAACCACATCGAGGGGGTGGCCAGCTACCAGTCGGGCGGCATCGGCATCTCCAACTTGCTCACCACTACGGGCACTACAAACATGATAGTGCGCGACAACACCATCGTGCACAACCGCTACGGCTACACCCAAATCGGCTACGACATCCATACAGAGATTGAAGGCAACACCTTTGCCGAAAACGATCTTGAGCCAAGTCCCAACAACGGCGGGAGCGGCATCAGCATTACGGGATACAGCAACACCTGCACGGCCCGCATCCGGCACAACCTCATCTACGGCAACCTTTGGGGGGTCACCGTCATCGGCGCACCAACCATTGATATGGGCACTGCGGAAGACCCGGGCGGGAATGTCATCTTTGACAACGGGAACAGCGGCATAACCTACGCCCTGTACAACAACAGCAGCCTCGACTTCTATGCAGTTTCCAACTATTGGGGGACTAACAGCGACACCGAGGCCGAAACAGTCATTTTCCATAAAACCGACTATGCGACCCTCGGGCAAGTCTTCTACCAACCGATCATGACCATCGACCCCATTGTGTTGTCGTGCTATGCCTTTGAAGAAGCCGATTCGGACACGCATTACGACGGCATTCTCACAGCGGCAGACTCGTCCACCTTTACGATAGCCGTACCGCAACTCTCAACTCCTTTGAGTGACCTTATAATAGTCTTGGATTTGCCGTTCGGCGCAACCGACTCCCTGCTTGAAGATATAGTTGACAACACTCCGGAACAGAGCATCAGGACGCTCCGGTACAGCGTTTCCACACCGCACCACGACACCCGCGAGTGGACTGTCCGGATAGAAAGTGAGGGGACGTCTGCCGTGACAAATCACGACAGCGAAAGCATCCTCCTCTATCCTAACCCGATGCAGGGCAACACTTTCACCATCTGCGGGCAGTCGAACAGAATCACCAAAGCCGAGGTTTACAACGCTTTAGGACAGCGGGTATATGTCATTGACGGGAATTATGAAACCTTGACTGTCCCGACATCGGGTTGGCCGGCAGGTCTGTACATCGTCAAGGCAACCCAAGGGAAGAAATTGACAACGCTGCGTATCGTAAAAACGCATTAGTCGAAATTAAGTTCTGTCCCCTTCTTCTTCACCTCGTTGCAGCCGGAGGGGTCACCCGTGTAGGCTTCCGGAATCAGGAAGTCATAGCCTTTGTTGGAATATTTATTGTCGCCTCTGACCACATAGTAGTAGGGCAAGGCTTCATCGTCATACACTTTCCGCATAAAAAGACCGAACACAGGCATTGCGGTGCGTGCTCCCTGCCCGTATGCCATGCTTCTGAAATGTGCGGCGCGGTCCTCGCAACCCACCCAAACACCGCAAGTCAGCAACGGTGTATAGCCAACAAACCAGCCGTCAGACTGGTTGTCTGTCGTGCCGGTCTTGCCGCCCACAGGGAAATCGAGTTTATACTGGCTTCTGAGTCGTCCGCTTGTGCCGTAGTCTACAACCCCCTGCATCAGTCTTACCGTCTTGAATGCTGTAATCTGGTTGATGGCCTCGTTCGTTTTGGGGACTTTGGTATAGATGACATTCCCGTCTCTGTCGCAGATTTTGGTTATGAAAATCGGTTCCACATAGACACCGTGATTCGGGAAACAGTTGATGGCGCCGACTTGTTCATAGAGTGTAAGTTCGCATGCGCCGAGGCAGATTGCCGGCACTGAGGGGATGTCAGAAGTCATGCCCATATTGCGGACAAGGTTAATGACGGCTTCGGGGCCGTAGCGTTTCATCAAATATGCCGACACCTGGTTCAGGGAGTGCGCCAGCGCTTCGCGCAGCGGCATCATTTGCCCCTCCTTGTAGTTGCCGGAGTTGCGGGGTGTCCACGTGCCGCCCGGCACCTCTATGGTGACGGGCACATTGGGCACCATAGTGCAAGGGTCAAACTCGCCGCTCTGCATTGCCACGGTATAGACGTAGGGCTTGAACGTGGAACCTACCTGCCGTCTGGAGAGTTTGACGTGGTCGAACTGGAAATGCTCGTAATCGGTACCGCCCACGTATGCTTTCACATGGCCGCTGTTCACCTCCATGCACATCAGGCCGCATTGCAGGAACGACTTGTAATAGCGTATAGAGTCGTATGGCGACATCACCGTGTCTCTCATGCCCGAGTAGGAAAAGACTTTCATCTTCACGGGCTTGCTGAAAGCCTCTTTGACTTGCTCATCGCTTTTGCCGGCATCTTTCATCGCCTCATATCTTTCCGAGCGCTTCACCGCATTCCATATTATCGTATTGGTCTGCTCTTTAGACAGATTGACAAACGGAGCGTTCTTAACCCCTTTGTTCTGCGCAAAGAAGATAGGCTGCAAATAGTTACAGACATGTTCTTTCACTGCATCTTCGGCGTGCTGCTGCATACGTGAATCTATTGTCGTGTAAATTTTCAGCCCATCGCAGTAGAGGTCATAATGCGATCCGTCTTTCTTGGGATTCTTGTCGCACCACTCTTTCAGGACAAGGCGCAAATACTCTCTGAAATAGGTTGCTTTGCCGGCATAATGCACTTGGGAGCGGAATTTCGACATGTCTATAGGCAACAATCTCAAAGAATCGAAATCATCGTGGGAAATGTAGCCGTATTTCTTCATTTGGCCGAGCACCGTGTTCCTGCGGTTCATCGATGCTTGATAATGACGGCGAGGGCTGTACTTTGAGGGAGCCTTCAGCATGCCCACCAGCAAGGCGGCCTCTTCGGTGCCGATCTCATCGGGGCGTTTGTCGAAATAGGTTCGTGCCGCCGACTTGATGCCAACGGCCTGATTGCCGAAATCGACCGTATTGAAATACATGGCAATGATTTCATCTTTAGAGTACGCTCTCTCCAGTTTGGCGGCCACCACCCACTCTTTGAGTTTGGTAAGCACCAGTTTTATTTTGCTGTCGCCGGAAGTACGGGGAAAGAGGTTCTTGGCCAGCTGCTGCGTAATGGTACTGCCGCCGCCCTTGCGGTGAAACGTAATCACGCCGCTTGCCACGCGGAACAGGGCTTTCACGTCCACGCCTGAATGTCTATAGAAACGGGAGTCCTCCGTAGCAATCAAGGCATCCTTAAGCGGTTGCGATAGGTCTTCATACTTGCAGTTTGACCGGTTCTCGCGGTAATAGGTGCCCAACAGTTCCCCATCCTCGGCAATGACCTCCGAAGCGAGGTTCGACGAGGGGTTCTCCAGTTCAGAGAACGACGGCATATACCCCATCCAGCCCAACGAGATGAACAGGAACACCAGTGCCGTAACTCCAACCAGCGAGGCATATACAATCCAGAACGGCTTTATATAGCGCGATCTTTCACTGCTGGCTTTATGTTTGCCGTTCCGGGTCTCTTTCTTCTTTGTTTTAGAACCATTATACATTGTTAGTATTCTTCTTTTATTCTGTAACTGTCAAAAGATGAAAAGACTGCTGCACTCTTATGCGGGTTCACAGTTGCCAGTCGATAGTGGCCTTACCCATGCTTTTCAGCAGATCGTTGGTTTTGGAGAAATGCCGGCAGCCGAAGAACCCCCTATAGGCCGAAAGCGGCGAGGGGTGCGCGGCGGTGAGCACATAATGCCTTTGAGCGTCTATGAGTGTGCGCTTGTCAATGGCATAGTTGCCCCACAGCAGGAACACCAGACCGGTTTTCTGCTGTGACAGCCGCTGTATGGCACAGTCGGTGAACGTTTCCCAGCCGCGTCCCTGATGGGAGCCGGCCGCATGTTCACGCACGGTGAGGGTCGCATTAAGCAGCAGTACGCCTTGCTGAGCCCACTTCTGGAGATTGCCGCTGCGGGGCATAGCAAAGCCGGTATCGTCCGAAAGCTCCTTGAAGATATTGAGCAGCGACTTTGGGAAAGGCACGCCATCCTGAACCGAGAAACAGAGTCCGTGCGCCTGTCCCAATTCATGATAAGGGTCTTGTCCGATGATGACAACCTTCACCTCATCGAAAGGGGTAGAATCGAAAGCGTTGAAGATGCAGTTTCCGGGCGGAAATATGCGGTAATGCATCTTCTCTTCCGTCAGGAAAGCCTTCAGGTCCGAGAAATAGGGGGCTTGGAACTGATCCCAAAGCACCGTTTTCCAAGACTCTTCAATTTGAGGGTTGACTGCCATAGCCGGATGCCGTCGCAAGGCGGTTTTTAGTGTCTGAAATGACGCACGCCAGTGAAGACCATTGCGATGCCCAGATCGTTGCAGGCTTTGACAGAGTCTGCGTCTCTTACGGACCCTCCGGGCTGAATGATTGCTGTGACGCCGTATTGAGCCGCCATCTTCACCACATCGTCAAAGGGGAAGAAAGCATCTGATGCGAGGCAGAGCCCTGACGCGACGCCTTTGCCTTTAGCCTCTTCGAGTGCGATATGTGCTGCGCCCACGCGGTTCATCTGTCCGGCGCCGATTCCGGCAATCTTGCCGTCTGCCGCCACCGTGATGGCATTGGAACGCACATGCTTGCAGATTTTCATCGCGAGAAACAAGTCATTCAACTCTTTTTCTGTTGGCTGTTTCTCCGTAACCACATTGAGCGTATAATCTTCGGGCGACTTATTGTCAACGGTCTGCCGCAACATACCGCCACGTACGCTGACAAACATCGTGTCATCTATGCAGGAGGAGGGGTCGGCGTCGAAGGTCATCAGCCGGATATTCTTTTTGGTTGATAGGCAGTCGAGGGCTTCTTGTGAAAAGCCGGGAGCGAGGATAATCTCGAGGAACACGGGCTTCATAGCCTCTGCCGTAACCTTGTCGATTGGCCTGTTGGAGGCCACGATACCGCCGAAAATCGAAACGGGGTCTGCTTCGTAGGCGCGCTGCCAGGCCTGCAGCACATTCTGTCCGACACCGACACCGCAAGGGTTCTTGTGCTTGACGGCCACTACCGTAGGCTCCTTAAACTCGCGCAGCAACTGCAAAGTAGCATCTGCATCCTGAATATTGTTGTATGACAGTTCTTTGCCATGCAGTTGGTTTGCCCAAGCAATAGAATATCCCTGTTTTTTGCCGGCATAGAACGTGGCCTGCTGATGCGGGTTCTCGCCATAACGGAGACTCTGCTTGCGCGTAAACGTCATGGTCAAGCTTTCGGGCTCTTTTTCGCCAGCCTGTTCGGTGAGATAAGTCGAGATATAGGTGTCGTATGCGGCAGTATGGCGGAACACTTTGGCAGCAAGCCGCCGGCGGGTCTCATATGTCGTGTCGCCGTGCGTTCTTATCTCCTCCAGCACAGCATCATAGTCTGCGCTGTCTGTCACGGCTGTGACATAGCGGTGGTTTTTGGCAGCACTGCGCAGCATCGAGGGTCCGCCGATGTCTATGTTCTCAATCGCTTCTTCAAAAGAAACGCCCGGCTTCTCGACTGTCTGCTTAAAGGGGTACAAGTTAACGACAACCATATCGACAGGCGCTATGCCGTTTTCTTCCATTTCTTTGCGGTGAACATCATTGTCGCGTACCGAGAGCAGGCCGCCGTGCACCTTCGGATGCAGCGTCTTCACGCGACCGTCCATGATTTCGGGGAAACCCGTGACCTCACTTATGCCGATGGGCTTCAGACCGGCATCTTCCAGCATCTTCTTCGTTCCGCCGGTAGAAATAATTTCATATCCCTGCTCAATAAGTCCTGCCACAAAAGGCACAAGTCCTGTCTTGTCGCTGACGCTGATAATTGCTCTCTTCATCTTTTTTACAGTGTTTATATAGTGTCTATTCGATCAGTTCACATTCGTATTTGTCGTGTACCAGCCGCTAGCGGCATTGTTGTCGGTTGCGTTCATGGCTTTCAGTTCCTCATAGAACTTGGCGTGTGTGGCCCACACCCACGGCATAACCCAAAGAAACAGAATGCCGAAGGTGAGTATGGACAAAAGGAACCAGCCTATAAAGCTCAAGTCGAGCAGGAAAAGCCTGCCTTTATAGCCGTGCATCATCCTCATGCTGGCGTTGATGCACTCTTCGGGGCGCATGTCAGGGTTCTCCTTGGATATGTAATAGGCCATAGCATAGGAGTAGTACTTCACAATTCCCGGCACTATCAGCAGCAGCGTCCAGAGAAAGATATAAACGTATTTCAGCAGAGACAAGGCCAGCGTGCGTCCATACTGTTTGAAGCAGCTGAACATCCGCTCTATGGTGTCAAGTTTGGAGCCGTGCATAAAGTCGTACATTGCAACGGTGTAGCCGAGTTCCAACGGAACGAAAACCAGCAGCAACAGCACGAATCCGATTCCGAAGTGGTTGTATCCGACCCCAAAGTGGCTGAATTCGATTCCGATGTAGTTGAATGCCGAACAGAAACTGGAGATGAGCATAAGCACCAAAGTGGCAAGTACGGGCTGTGTCCAGAAACCGCGCAGTTCGTTACGGGTTTCTTGTTTAAGGGTGTAATAGTCTTTCATTTTTCTGATTTTAGAATGATTGCAAAAGTATAAAAAATCCCGTAATGTTTCAACGCTCCACACACCGGGCGCATGCTTCCATCAACCACATCGGGGTGGATGTGGCGCCGCAGATGCCGACACTTCGGTATGGCGAAAAATCGATGCCGGCAATCTGTTCTTTCTTGGAGATGAAGAAGCTGTTGGCATTGTTGGCCTTGCAGATCTCGAAGAGATAGAGTCCGTTGGAACTCTTCTCACCAGACACGAAGATGACAGCGTCGTGGTTTCTGGAGAACTCGGCGATTTCCGCCGCACGGTTAGAGACCTTCCGGCAGATGGTGTCCGAGTATTCAAAAAGGTGTTCTTTGCCTTGGGCACGGTACCGGCTCCGGATTATGTCGATGAGGCGGTAATACTGCTGCAGCCCTTGCGTTGTCTGTGAATAGAGCATCGACGAGCGGTTGAAGTCGATCTTGTCGACCTCGTCAAAAGAGGAAAGCACGATGACATTGTTGTCGGCCTGCCCCATCAGCCCGGCCACCTCTGCGTGTCCTTTCTTGCCGAAGATGAGGATCTGTTTCTGGCGGTTTTCTTCGTTTCGGTAAAAGTCACGGATACGCTGCTGCAGTTTCAGCACCACGGGGCATGTTGCATCAATAAGGTGGATGTTGTTTTTCTCGGCCTGTTTGTATATGGATGGAGGCTCGCCGTGCGCGCGTATAAGCACCACCGTGTCGTGCAGGTCTGCAAACTGTTCATAGCTTATCACTTGCAGTCCCAATCCGGTAAGGCGTTCCACCTCTTCGCTGTTGTGCACAATGTCGCCCAGGCAATAGAGGTGACCATGGAGGGCAAGGTAGTCTTCAGCAGTCTGTATAGCATTGATCACGCCGAAGCAGCACCCTGACTTTTCGTCTATAGAGACATTCATTGCAGTTTTGTCAGCAAGAGGCAGTTCTACCAATTGTCCGGGAAGAGCGAATCGACAAATTCGGCGCGGTTGAACACCTGGAGTTGGTTGATTTTCTCGCCCACGCCGATATACTTGATCGGGATCTTGAACTGGTCGGAGATGCCGATGACCACGCCGCCTTTTGCGGTGCCGTCGAGTTTCGTCACGGCCAAGGAGTTGACTTCGGTGGCGGCGCTGAACTGGCGGGCCTGTTCAAAAGCGTTCTGTCCGGTTGACCCGTCGAGCACAAGCATCACCTCATGGGGGCCGTCGGGGATCAGCTTTCGGACCACGTTCTTTATTTTGACGAGTTCGTTCATCAGGTTCGTCTTGTTGTGGAGGCGGCCGGCGGTGTCGATCAGCACCACATCGCTTTTGCGGGCGATGGCGGAGGCCACCGTGTCGTAGGCCACGGCAGCGGGGTCAGAGCCCATTTTCTGTGTCACGACAGGCACGCCGGCGCGTTCGGCCCAGACCTTAAGCTGGTCGATGGCGGCGGCACGGAACGTGTCAGCGGCGCCCAGCATCACCGAATAGCCGTTGTTTTTGAACTGGTAGGCGAGTTTGCCTATAGTCGTCGTCTTGCCTACCCCGTTCACCCCGACAACCAGCACCACGTATGGGGTTTCCCTCTCCGGGATGACAAAGTCGTTGGCTTTTTCGATGTCGTTTTCCAGCAGCAGGCTCACAATCTCCTCTTTGAGTATCGTGTTGAGCTGTTCGGTGCCGATGTACTTGTCGCGAGAGACGCGGGCCTCGATGCGTTCGATGATCTTGAGGGTTGTTTCCACGCCCACGTCGGAGGTCACAAGCACCTCCTCAAGCCGGTCGAGCACATCGTCGTCAACCTTGGACTTTCCGACGACCGTTTTGGCAAGTTTCGCGAAAAAACTCTCCTTTGACTTCTGTAGGCCTTCATTGAGCTCAGTTTTCTTCTCTTTTGAAAATATCGAAAAAAATCCCATAATGTTAAAATCTGGTTTGAGGCGGCAAATATAACAAATAATAGCGTTTCAATGGAACACCGCAGCTACGTGCTCTTTTTGGGGTTTCAGCGTCCGCAAACGAAAAAAGGCGGTACAACGTACCACCTTCTTTCAACCATGAAAACAAAATATTACTTTTTAGCCAAAAAGTCTTTAACCGTGGAGGAGTCAATCACCGTTTCTTTGAACGTGTAGGCTCCAGTTTTGGGGGAACGCTCCATTTTTACCACCCGGGTATAGGTCACGCCACCCTCTCTTTTCAATGTTGCAACAACCTTCTTTGCCATCTCTTATTCGTTTTTTTCTATTTAACTTCTTTGTGCAATGTCATTTTCTTCAAGTACGGATTGTACTTCATCAGTTCCAGTCTGTCTGGCGTGTTCTTTCTGTTCTTTGTCGTGATGTATCTTGACATACCCGGCACGCCGCTTGCTTTTTGCTCCGTACATTCCAAAATCACTTGCTGACGGGCTTCCTTCGTTTTCTTTGCCATTTTTCTGTTAACCTTAAATAAATTCCTTACTTCGTTTGACGGCGCAAAGGTACATTTTTTCTGACATTCTCCGCATCTTCCTCCGTGTTTTTTTTCATAAAAAATGTTTCGTTGACTTCATCTTGTTGACAGTCAATTATTTATTTTTATCAACATCTTCGCTCAAAAGATGCCAAAGCATATCTTTGAGAAGCATCAGGTTGTATTCGGTGGCGGAAGAGATGCATACTACGGGCAGGTTGTCTGCTTTTAGTTCGGCAAAACGGCGCAGTTCCTCTTCGGGCAGAAGGTCGCATTTGGTAATGGCGAGCATGCTTGCCTTGTCGAGCAGTTCGCGGTTAAAGGTTTCGAGTTCGTGCTTAAGGATATGGTATTCTGCCAAGACTTGCTCATTGGTGCGGACGCCCTCCTCGCCGGCGGCGGCCACCATATAGAGCAGCACGGCGTTCCGCTCTATGTGCCGCAGGAAACGCAGTCCTATGCCCTTGCCCTCCGAAGCCCCCTCGATAATTCCGGGAATGTCGGCAATGACGAACGACTGGTAGTCGCGGTACGCCACCATTCCCAAGTTTGGCTTGAGGGTTGTGAACGGATAGTCGGCGATTTTAGGGCGTGCATTGGAAATCCGGCTGATGAGCGTTGACTTGCCGGCATTGGGGAAGCCGACCAGTCCCACATCGGCCAGCACTTTGAGTTCGAGGGAGACCCAGCCTTCTGTGCCGTTCTCGCCGGGTTGCGCGAACCTCGGCGTCTGCATTGTCGGGCTTTTGAAGTGTACATTGCCGAGTCCGCCCCGCCCGCCTTTCATGACGACCAGTTCCTCGCCGTCATTGAGCACCTCTCCGACAGTCTCGCCTGTATCGGTCATCTTGATGACGGTGCCAAGGGGGACTTCAATCAAGGCATCGGCGCCGTTTTTGCCGAAGCACTGGTTTTTCTGTCCGTTGCTGCCGTCTTCGGCGAAGACATGTTTGGTATATCTCAAGTGGAGGAGCGTCCAGAGGTTACGGTTTCCTCTCACCACGACACTGCCGCCCTTGCCGCCGTCGCCGCCGTCAGGGCCTGCCTTGGGGTTGCGCGCCGTTCGGGCCAGATGTGCCGAGCCGCCGCCGCCGTTTCCGGAACGGCAGAATATTTTGACAAAATCTATAAATTGTTCTTCTCCCATAATTCATTCTGTTTCTTTAAGCGTTGTTCTACAATAGTTGCTGTTGTGCGGCATTTTCGTGGCAATTGCCGACGGGGTTGGCGTAAATGTCGAGAAACAGCCGCCTCAGCTGTGCCTGTTCTCCTTGCAGTTGCCGCAGTCCTTCGTACATATATCGTTCAAAGGTCTCCTTGTCTGTTTGGGAATACATCGTATGGTACTGTCCGTTGCCGTTCCGCAAGTCGGCGGCAATGAAGTTGGTTCTCCACAGCCGGTAGCCTCTGTAGATGCGGCGGTCAATGAGGCGTGCCAAAGCCTCGAACTTCCGGCTCCGGCCTAAGGAATCGCACTGATGCAGTTCCGACAATGTCACCGGTGGCGTTATCTCTATGCTGATACCGCCTTTGGGGCGTGTGATTCCGCTGACAATGCTGTGGAAATCCTCTTCGCGTTTTTTCTCATAATGGCCAAACAAAGACAGATAACGTTCCTGCACTTTGAGGAAATCACAAGGTTCGTACTCGTACGACACGGCGACGGGCGCGATTTTCAGTTCCGCCATGTTCTCCACAAACGGCTTGCCGCTGCCGAGGGACAACATCTTCAGCAAGGCGCTTTCCGTATGGTCATTGCCGTCTTTGGTCCTGCCGTTGCGTTGTGCAATCCAGATCGACTGGCGTTTTTCAAGCAGGGCATAGCGCATATAGGAGGAAACCTCCAGCGAGTTGCGGTAAAAGTCGCGGATGTCGTGCATTTCGTTTGCCCTGACGAGCCGGAACATCTTGTTCATCTTGCCGATGTCGGCGATAAACTTGTCCTGCATCAGGTTGCTGCCGAAAGTGACCTCGGCGGTTTCAATGCCGTTTTGTTTGAGCATCATCTGCAGCAGGACTGCGTCCAGCACGATATCACGGTGGTTGGCTACAAATGTATAGCGTTGTTCAGGGGTGATCCGATCGATGCCCTTAGACAGAAACGACGTGGAGGTAAGTTCCAGTATGCGGCGGAATGCTTTCAGCATCATTCCGTCCTGGAACTGGTCGGCGCTCTTCAGCCGCAAGAGTTCAGTTTTAAACTGTTCGGGGTCAGTTTCGGGGAAAAGGTAGCGGACAGCCTGCTTCAAATAGGGGTGTTCCGCCACACGGGCGGCGGCAGCCGGTATCTCGCTGTTGTCGTAAGGGCGAATGGTATCGAAGTTCATGTTTGTCAGGTTAAAGATGTTTTCCGGTTGTCGAAAATCAGCACCGGCTTGCGACTCGTGTCCGGGAAGTTCACCTTGCGCACATGCTCCACCGTGTCAACGGCAATTTTCGGAGCCACGCGTATTTTGGCGCGGAACCGGTCTTTCAGGTCCTTCACCACATCGAACGGAGGCGTTTCGCGCAGGCCTACCGTAACGGACACCTCGTCGGTTCCGGCATCGCTTGTGCTCAGTACTACATAATAGTTCTCCACATAGCCGGTATTGTTCAGCACGTCGGAGAGGGCGGGCGGATAGAGGGTTGTGCCCTTGTACTTGACCATGTGGTTTTTGCGTCCGACGATAGGGCTGATCCGGAACGTGTGGCGTCCGCAGCGGCAGGGTTCAGTATGGACACAAGCCATATCGCCGGTGCGGAAGCGCAGCAGCGGCATGCCCTCCACGCCAAGGGTTGTGACCACCACCTCGCCCACGGAGCCCGCTGGCGCCGGACGGTCATCGTCACCGATTATCTCAACAATGATGAGTTCGGGATGATGATGGCTGCCGCAGCCGCATTGACATTCCGAGAATGTGGCCGACATCTCCGTGGAAGAGTACGTGGCAAACAGATCCACATCCCACTTCTCCTTGATTTTCGTGCCAAGTGCATTAAGGTTGAAGTTCTGGTCGCGCAGCCCCTCGCCGATGCCGATGATGCGCTTGACGGACGAGTTGCGGTAGTCGATGCCGTGGTTTTCGGCATATTCGATGAGTTTGAGTATGAACGAGGGTATGCACATCAGGGAATCGGGCTTTATACGGGCTATCGTATCCCATTGCAGTTCGGGGATGCCGTTGCCCACGCGCACGATGCCCGCGCCCATCTTGCGAAGCCCCAGAAAATAGGCCATTCCGGCCATAAAGCGCTTGTCGAGAGTGGTCATCAGCTGCAGCACGCTCCTGTCGGTCAAGCCGGCGCATGTGAACGACACCGCCTCGTTGTAGGCCAGCCGGTCCAAGTCGCGGTCGGTGCAAGCAAAGGTCACCGGGTCGCCAAGTGTTCCCGATGTGGTGATGTAATCGATAATCTTGTGGCGCGGAACGCAGAGAAACGCCTCGTTGTGAAGCTGAAGGTCGCGCTTGCCGGTGAAAGGGATCTGCTGCAAGTCCTCGATTGTCTGTATCTTGCGGATGTCAATGCCGTGTTCAACAAACATCTGATGGTAATAGGGGGAGTACTCGTCAAGATATTGCAATTGCCCGCGCAGTTTCTCCTCCTGAAAAGCCTTGATTGCCTCGGCGGGCTGAAATTCTATTTCCGGCTCAAAGTTCATACTTCTCTAATAATCAATAATCTGTCGTTCAATCTTATTCTCTTTTAATCTGTCGGCAGGATGCCTATGTTTTTCAGCCAGCCGACGAACTCGTATTTCCATTTTCCGGCCTCGGGGGCGCGCTTTTCGCTCATGCCGTAGCCGTGGCCTCCCGTCTCATAGAGCAGAAAGCGGTGCGGCACGCCGGCGCGCGTCAACGACTGGTCGAGGCGTTCGCTGTTGCGGTAGTCCACCTTGGGGTCGTCCTTGGCAGCGACAAGAAACACGGGCGGCATTTCTTTCGGGATATTCAGTTCCATCGAGAACTTCTTCTTCTGCGCCTCCGTATATCTGCGGGTCAGCAGGTTGCGGCGCGAACGGCGGTGCACGATGGTGTCCTGCATGGAAACTACAGGATACACCGGCACTACAAAGTCGGGCCGCAGAGAGCAGTCGTCGTCTATGCCTAAGGGCTTCAGGCTGTTTTCGGAGGCAAAGGCCCCTGACATCGTGACCAGATGGCCGCCGGCGGAAAAGCCCATCGTGCCAAGTTTGTCGGGATCCAGATGATAGTCCGCCGCATGCTGCCGGATAAAGCGGATCGCATATTGCACATCTTCCATCATGGCCGGATTGTGGTAGCCCTGCATGCCCACCCGATACTTCAGAACAAAAGCGTTGATGCCTTGGCTGTTGAGCCACTCTGCCACCGAAAAGCCCTCGGTAGGGATGCCCATCGTGTGGGCATAGCTTCCGCCTGGGCAAACCAGCACCGACACGCCTGTGTTGAGCGAATCCGGGGCGGGATAGACGAAGAGGCGGGCCGGTTTGCCAGCCATGCCGGGAACGCCTTTCCACAGACGGAGCGTCTCACTTTGCGCTCCAAGAGTGCCGCAACTCAAAAACAACATTGCCACAAACAAAGCTTTGCCCCGCACAACACTCCAAATCATCTTCATCTCGTATAGCATCAACTGTAACGTATTCAAACCTGGCATCTTTTTGGGAGCGCAAAAATACACAAAAAAAAGTCAGAGCTTAATACTTAGATTATAGAGCTTAGAGGCATCACGCAAATCCCTCATTCCTCATTCCTCATTCCTCATTCCTCATTCCTCATTCCTAATTCCTAATTCAACAATTCCTAGTACATTGTAACATCTAAATATTGTATAAAACTAAAAATAATTGTATCTTTG